>SFFH01000001.1 GCA_004557905.1 Clostridiales bacterium
CAGGCGCGCACCATCCGCATTCCGGTGCACATGGTCGAGACGATCAACAAGCTCATCCGCGTCAGCCGCCAGCTCCTGCAGGAGAAGGGCCGCGAGCCGCAGCCGGAGGAGATCGCCGAGGCGATGGGCATCTCGGTGGAGAAGGTGCGCGAGATCATCAAGATCGCGCAGGAGCCGGTCTCCCTGGAGACGCCGATCGGCGAGGAGGAGGACTCCCACCTGGGCGACTTCATCCAGGACGACGACGCGCCGCCGCCCGCAGAGGCCGCGTCCTTCACCCTGATGAAGGAGCAGCTCATGAGCGTGCTGGACACCCTGACCCCGCGCGAAAAGAAGGTGCTGTCCCTGCGCTTTGGCCTGGAGGATGGCCGCCAGCGGACGCTCGAGGAGGTCGGCCAGCAGTTCAACGTCACGCGTGAGCGCATCCGCCAGATCGAGGCGAAGGCGCTGCGCAAGCTGCGCCACCCGAGCCGCAGCAAGAAGCTCAAGGATTATCTCGAATAATCGATGATCGAGGGGCGAAAGTCCCTCGTTTTTTGACCTGTTATCATTCCGTTTTGCTTCTGAAAGCTTGAATATGGGCGCGAAGCGATGAAGGGGTTTGGGGATGAAAACCCCAAACGGGTTTGGGCGGCAGCCCATCGTTTCCTGATTTCTTTGAGAACAGGTGTATAGGAGGGGGCACATGGTTCAGCTGGACGAACGGCTCGGCGCGATGGCGGAGCTGGTGCTGGAGGCCGTGGCGGGCTGCGAAAGCCCCTGCGCGGCGGACATCGGCTGCGATCACGGGCAGCTGACGGCGCATCTGCTTGAGCGCAGCGGCCGGCTTCTCATGATTGCCAGCGACGTAAGCGCACCGTCGCTTGACAAGGCGAGGCGGCTGCTGGCGGACAGGGGACTGGCGGGCCGTGCGCAGGTTGTCTGTGCGGACGGGTTGGCGGGCATCGACAGGCCGGTACAGGCCATCGTGATCGCGGGCATGGGCGCGGAGACGATCCTGCGGATTCTCCGCGAGGGCAGAGAAAAGACCGGCGGCGCCGCGCTGATCCTGCAGGCGAACGTCGACCTGCCGCTGCTGCGCTGCGGGCTGGCCGAGATGGGCTTTGCCGTGGAGCGGGAGGTCTTCTCCCATGCGGCAGGACGGCGCTATGTGACGATGCTTGCCCAGGCTGGCGGGGCTCGGACTCTTTCTGAGCGTGAAGCGCTGCTGGGCACGGCGATAGGCGGCATGGAGGACGAGGAGCAGCGGGCATACTTTGCCTGGCAGCGCAGCATACGCGTGCGCGAGATGGAGCAGACGGCGGCACTTTGTTCTGACAAGGCGCGCGCCCGCAGGGCAGTCAGCAGCCGGGAGCTTGAATGGATGGCGGAGGCGATGAATGTGAACGCATGCACGGTGAAGGAACTGGAGCGGATCGTCGGCGAAATCGCGCCCTACGAGCTGGCGGAGGATTGGGACAACGTCGGCCTGCTTGTGGGCCGTGCGGATAAAACCGTCACGCGCGTGCTGACGGCGCTTGACCTGACGGACGACTTGATCAAGGAGGCCAAGGCGCTGGGCGCGCAGGCGATCGTCACGCATCACCCGATCATGATGGATGCGCGCAGGCGCATGACGGACGCCGACCGCGAGGGCAGGCTGCTGCTGGCGCTGGCGGAAAACGGCATCGCGCATATCGCCGCGCACACGAACTTTGACAGCGCGCCGGGCGGCGTGAACGACACGCTGCTGGCACAGATGGGGGCAAAGAATGTGCGGGGCGAGGGCTGCGTCCGCGTGGGCGACGTGGAGGCGGGCACGACCTTCGGCGCGCTGTGCGCGCGGGCGCAGCGGAGGCTGCACGCGGCGGTGCGGGCCTACGGCGCGGCGGATACGCCGGTCGTGAGGCTGGGCTGCTGCTCCGGCGCGGGCGGCAGCCTCTTCCCGGAGGCCGCTGCGCTGGGCGCGGACTGCTTCATCACCGGCGAGATCAAGCATCACGTCGCGCTGGAGGCGATGGATGCCGGCGTGTGTGTCATCGAGGCGGGACACTTTGAAACGGAAAATCCCGCCTGTGAAGTGATGGCCAATGCTTTACAAAATGCCTGTGATGCGCTAAAATATAATGTAACGGTTTTTTGCTCCAAGGGGAATCCCTTCGGGCGTTGAGGATAAGGAGGGCCTGATTTTGCATCAGTACGAACTTTTGTGGCAGTACCAGCAGGTTGACATGGAGCTGGATCAGTATGAGAAGGAGATGCGCGCAAGCAGCAACCGCAAGGAGCTGCTCAAGCACCGCGAATTCCTGCTGGAGCAGCAGAGCGTCCTCAAGAAGATTGAGTCGGACGTGGAGATCATGAGCGACCGTATGGAAGCGCTGGCGGATGAGATCACGCGCCTGAACGGCTCTGTGGCCGAGGCGACGGCGAACTTTGAGGCGAACCGTCCGCAGGATCTCGAGGAGGCGAAGAAGCAGATCGCGTCCATCCAGAAGCTGCTGACCACCATCTCCCGCTATGAGGCGGAGCTGGCCAAGATGCGCAAGGACAGCGAGGCGCGCGACCGCCAGCAGCGCGAGGTGCGCGTGCGCGCCGCCAAGGCCCGCGCGGAGTTTGACCGCATCAAGGTCATCTACGACGAGGAGTTCAAGGCGGCCTCCGTCAAGCTCGACGAGCTCAAAAAGAAGGTGGCGAAGGAGGCGGAGGGCATCGATCCGGCGCTGATTGAGAAGTACAAGTCGATCAAGCGCCACGCGGCGATGCCCATCACGCGCCTGCATGACGACCGCTGCGGCGGCTGCAACATGCAGCTCTCCGCCGCGGACAAGGACAAGGTGCGCAGCGGCCAGCCGTACGTGGAGTGCGAGAACTGCGGCCGCATCATCCTGGTCAAATAATCATCAAGAGGGAGTAATCCCTCTTTTGTTTTAGAAGATTGAGGGGAGAAACGACATGGATATCATCGCGCAGACCGACGCGTTCTTTGCGGGAAAGCCGGAGGCGTGGGCGCTGTTTGAGGCGCTGCGTTCGCGCGTGCTCGCGTGCTGGCCGGACACGGGCCTGCGCGTGATGAAGACGTGCATCGCCTTTGATGATCCCAAGCCGTACCTGTACGTCTCCTTCCCGCCCAGAAAGCACATGGCGGGCCTGTGGCTGAGCATCAGCCTGCCGGAGCTGGCGGAGCATCCTCGGTTTGCCCTGGTGGTGCCCGTTTCCAGAAGCCGGTATACCGCGCACATCCCTCTCCCGGACGCGGATGCGGTCGACGAGGAGCTGCTTTCGCTCATCGCGCTGTCCCGGCGTTGACAAGCGCCGCGAAATGTGATATAATCCGACCGTTTGTGAGGCTGCCGGGCGGCCGCGCGCCGGAAGGTGTGAGGAAAGTCCGAGCTGCATAGGGCAGAGTGCCGGGTAACACCCGGCGGGGGCGACCCCAGGGAAAGTGCAACAGAGAGATACCGCATGCCGCAAGGCGTGTAAGGGTGGAAAGGTGAGGTAAGAGCTCACCCGCGGCCTGGCGACTTGTCCGCGATGTAAACCCCGCTCGCAGCAAGAAACGAAAGAGCGTTTGAGACGGCCCGTCGAGCTCTCAGGATTTCGCTTGAACCCGCTGGCAACAGCGGGTCTAGATAGATGACCGCCGATGACAGAACTCGGCTTACAGGCAACGCTCACAGACATTTTTGAAAAGCAGCCGGACGCATCGCTTTGGGGATTCCTCAGCGCATGCGTCCGTTTTGCATGCTGCGCGTTTCCCGGTCGGGGAAGCCCTTGTCACGGTCTTGCACAGTATGGTATAATCAATCTGTATGATTGTGTATCTGTGCGTGAGGAGGGAGCCTGGATGTGCCGTGTGAGCGTGATTGTGCCGGTCTATCAGGTGGAGGCATATCTGCCCAGGTGCCTTGACAGCATCCTCGCGCAGACGTTTGATGATTTCGAGCTGATCCTGGTCGATGACGGCACGAAGGACGGCTGCCCGGCGATCATGCAGGCGTATGCGCAGCGAGACAGCCGCATCCGACAGATTCACAAGGAAAACGGCGGCCTGTCCTCCGCGCGCAACGCGGGGCTGGAGATCGCGCGGGGCGAGTATATCGCGTTCGTCGATTCGGACGATTACGTCGCGCCGCAGTGGCTGGAGGAAACCGTGCGCGCAGCGGACGAGACCGGCGCGCAGCAGGTGCTCTACAACTACGCGCTGGTCGTGGACGGGCAGGCGCAGGGATCGTACCTGCGCTTTGACAGTGAGACGATCGACGTGGATCGGCTCGGCCTCGCCAATTACTTTTACCGGTACTGGATGCCGTACAGGCATGGGCAGGAGGCGTGGAGCAAGCTCTACCGGCGCAGCGTGATCGAGGAAAACGGCCTGCGCTTTGCGCCCAACGACGAGATTTTCGCGGAGGATACGCTCTTTTCCGCGCAGTACCTGATGCACACGCACAAAATCGCGGCGCTGGATACGCCGTATGTGTACTATGTCCAGCGCGGCGATTCGCTGATGGGCATGAAAAAGCCCCGGCTGGCCCGGCGGCTGATGACGCTGTCCGTGCGGCTGTGGGAATACGCAATCGCGTGCGGCCGGTTTGACGAGATCAAAAACGTGCTGCCGGTGCTGTGCTACGACAAGCTGATCACCAAGGGCATCCGGCTGGACCCGGAGCTTGCCGACGTGCACCGCGCGATGGCGGAATACCGGGACAATGAGACAATGCAAAGCCTTTTGCGCGCGCTGATTTCGCCCATGCCGCTGCTGATGTACACGATCAAAACGCACAAGGGCATCCGCACGCAGATTCGCGCGCGCGCGTTTGCGCTGCGCTGGATGCGCGGCGACGTGGAGGGCGCAGCCAGTCTTGTGCAGGGACGGGAGGACACGCTGTGAAGGTCAGCATCATCATCCCGTGCTACAACAGCGGGGCCTATCTGGGCGCGTGCATGGATTCCGTGCTCGCGCAGACGATGGAGGATTTTGAAGCGATTCTGATCGACGACGGCTCGAGGGACGATACGCTCGCCGTGGCGCAGGATTATGCCAAAAGGGACGCGCGCGTGCGCGTGCTGGCGCAGGAAAATCGCGGCGTGGCCGCCGCGCGCAACCTGGGGCTTGAACACGCGCGGGGCGAGTGGATCACGTTCGTGGACAGCGACGACCTGCTGCCCACGGATGCGCTCCATACGATGCTCTCCGGCGCGGGCGAGGACGTGGACATGGTCGTCTGTCCGCACGAGACGTTTGACGAAAGCGGAACGCTGGAAACCGTCATTCCGCAGACGCGCTGGATGGACAAGCGGGGCGAGGCCCAGCGGCGTGCAGCGGCGCTGCGGCTGATCGAGGGTGACAGCGTGCTCAACATCATGTGCTGCAAGCTGCACAGGAGGACGCTGATCGAGCGTGAGGGCCTGCGGCTTCAGGCGGGCGTGAAGATCGCGGAGGACGCGCTGTTCAATCTGGAGACCGTGCTCTGCGGGCACGGAATCGCGTATGTGAACCGTGTGGCTTACCGCTACCGCATGCACGGCGCCTCCGCGATGCACGCGCAGACGGCAGGCGAGCTGGCGCGTCACAGGCTGTGGCTGCTCGCGATGCGGGACATGCTGCTGCGCCGCGGGCAGATGGAAAGCTACTTTGCCGCGTATGTGGACAGCGCGGCGCTGCGGCTGTACAAGGACGGCGGCGTGCCTGGCGTGGTTCGCCGGTTCAACGCGGACGTGCTGCCGCTTCTGCCGCTTGACCGCCTGGATGAAAGCAGGCTGCCGCGCAGCGCGCGCACGCTTCTGCGGCTGTGCCGCAGCGGCGCGTATCCGCGCGTCTATCCGCTGATCTACCCCGTGCAGGTGCTGCACCGCAAGCTCAGCGAGGCCGCGTTTGCCCTACGCAAAGAGAAGGAGATGCCGAAATGAACGGTCCGCTTGTGTCCATCGTCATGCCGTGCTACCAGAACGGGCGGACGCTTGCGCGCACCGTGCGCAGCATTCAGGCGCAGACGGAGCAAAGCTGGGAATTGATCGCCGTGGACGACGGCTCAAGCGACGACACGCTGGCTGTCATCACGCAGCTGGCGCAGGACGAGCCACGTATGCGGGTCATCCATCAGGAGAACGGGGGCGTGTCCGCCGCGCGCAACGCGGGCATGGAGGCGGCGCGGGGGACGTGGCTGTCGTTCGTGGATGCGGACGATCACCTGCTGCCGCACGCGCTCCATCACCTGCTGTCGCTGACAGATGATCAAACCGACATCGCCTGCGGCGCGTATGTGATGCGCTTTCGCGACGAGGGCGGACGGGAGGAGCATCACGCCTGCGCGGACGGCGATCTGCAGACCGTGCTGGAAAGCCTCCTGCGCGGGGACAGCGCGCTCAACAGCATGTGCGCCCGGCTGTACCGCACGCAGCTGATCCGTGAGCACGGCGTGCGCGCGCCCGAGGGCGTGAAGGTGGGCGAGGACGTGCTGTTCAACCTCGATGCGTTTATCGCCGCGCGCGCCTGGCGCATGAGCGGGGAGACCGTCTACATCTACGAATTCGGCGGGGACTCCGCGATGACGCGGGCCCGCAAGGACATCTATGCGCGCAGCGTGCCGATGATCGAGGGCATCGGCCGCTTCATCGACGCGCATAGCCTGGCGACGCCGCTGTTCCGGGCGCACATCGATCTCTACATCCGCACGCTGCGGGCGGACCGGGGACGGCTGAGGGCTGCGCTCTCGCTTTCCCGCGCCATGGCGGCGCGCATCACCAAGGACGTGGCGTTTGGCAGCCTGCCTGCCAAGCAGAAGCTGTACTACCTGGCGCTTCGCGCGCTGCCGGCATTGAGCTTTTTGCTGCCGTAAGCCCGGGAGGAAGGAATACGCATGAGTGAATCACAGGCCGATATCAGCGTCATCGTGCCCTGCTACAACGCCGAACGCTATCTGAGCGTGTGTCTGGAGAGTCTCAAGGCGCAGCGGGAGCCGGAAGTTCAGATGCTCCTCATCGACGACGGCTCGACCGATGCGACGGGCGCGATGCTGGATGATTTCGCGCGCGTCGAGCCCCGGGCGCGGGTGATCCATACGGAAAACGGCGGCGTGTCCGCTGCGCGCAATCGGGGCCTCGCGCTGGCGACGGGACGGTATATCGCGTTCGTGGACGCGGACGATGCGCTGGAGGAAAACAGCCTGCGAACGCTCTACCGGCACGCAGTATCGACCGGGGCGCAGATCATCTCGGCCAACCATACGCTCTTTGACATGGAAAAGGAGCAGCGCGTGCCGGTTCATCTCCCGCCGGTGGCGCAGGACAGCGCGCAGATCGTTCGGGAGATCATCCACATGCACCGCATTTACAACAACATCTGGAACAAGCTCTACGCGCGCGAGCTGTTTGACGGTCTGCGGCTTGACGAGGATGTGCGCATCGGCGAGGACGCGCTGCTCAACCTGCAGCTCTTCCTGCGCGCGGACAAAGTGGCGCATCTGCCGGATTACACCTATGTCTACCGCGTGCACAGCCAGTCGGCGATGGCGGGTGTCCGCAGCCACAGCGAGGCGCATCAGCCCATGCTGCGCAGCATGAGCGCGATTCTGCTTAAGCAGGGCGTGAAGGAGCGGTATTTCCGGGACTTTTTGCAGAGCTGCGTTTGGATCGACGAGAAGGAGCGCGGCATCCGTGCGTGCATGAAGACGTTTGGCGAGCGGGTGCGTCCGCTCGTGCTGGAGGGCGTGCGGGAAGACAGGCTTCTGCCGCAGGACAAGCGGCTGTACCGGCTGGTCAGGCAGGGCGGATTTCCGGCGTTTTACACGCTCATGCGCGTGAAGGAGAAGCTGACGGGAAGGAAATGGGGAATCAGGCGATGAAGCGGATCATGCTCTACAACCACGGCGGCTGCAGCAACCGCGGCTGCGAGGCTATTGTGCGCTCGACGGCGGCGCTTTTTGACGGCCAGGCGACGGTCTCCCTGGCTTCCGACGCGCCGCAGGAGGACCGCACGCAGCGGCTTGAGCGCGTTGAGCGGATTGTGTGCAGCCAGATTGCGCCCTGCAGCGTGCGCCGGTTTGTCAATTCCATCGGCTTTCGTCTGGGCATCCCGCGCGAGCAGGAGGTCGCCCGCAAGCACGCCACAGTCACCGACCTGGGCAAGCGGAGCGATGTGTGCCTGTCCATCGGCGGGGACACCTACTGCTACGGCCATCAGGAGCATTTGCAGGTGATCAACGGCAGGCTGCGCCGCGTGGGCAGGCCGCTCGTGCTGTGGGGCTGCTCGGTGGAGCCGGACATCATCAAGGGCGAGACGCTTGAGGATCTTCGCGCCTACGACCTGATCGTCGCGCGCGAGTCGATCACGGAGGAGGCCATGCGCGCAGCGGGTCTGCCGGTGGTTCGCTGGTGCGATCCGGCGTTCACGATGGCGTGCGAGGAGCTCCCGCTGCCGGACGGCTGGCGCGAGGGAAAGACGGTGGGCCTCAACGTGAGCCCGCTGATTCTCAGCCGGGCGAAGGACGGCGAAAGGACGCTTGATGCGTTTGCGGGGCTGGTGCGCCACATTTTGGAGTCGAGCGACTGCGCCGTGGCGCTGATTCCGCATGTGTTCTGGGCGCACGACAACGATCTGGACGCGCTGGGCAGGATCAAGGCGCGGTTTGAAAACGAGCCGCGCGTGTTCCTGCTGCCGCAGGCCGGGACGCTGACCGCGCCGCAGATCAAGGGATACATTGCGCGCCTTTCCGCGCTGGTGACGGCGCGCACGCACGCCTCGGTGGCGGGCTATTCGACCGGCGTGCCGACGCTGGTGATCGGCTATTCGGTCAAGGCCCGGGGCATCGCGCGCGATCTGTTCGGCGACGAGGCCGGGCACCTGATCCCGGTGCAGGAGCTGGACGGCGAGACGGAGCTGATTGCGGCGTACGAGGCGATGACGGCACGCGCTCAGGAAGAGCGGGCGTTCCTCACGGCGCGCATGCCGGCGTATACGGCGGGGCGCGAGGACATCGTCGCCAGGGTGATGAAGCTGGCGAAGTGACGGGAGAGAGACGATGAGACAGACGGTCAGGAAAAGCAAGGCGGAGTGCACGGGCTGCGGCGCGTGCGCGAGCATCTGTCCCAAGGGCGCGATCACGATGCAGCCGGACGAGGAGGGCTTCCTGTATCCGGCCGTCGACGGCGGCAAGTGCGTGGAATGCGACCTGTGCGAGAAGCGCTGCCCGGCGGGAAAAACGCAGGCGGAAAACAGACCGCAGCTCTTCGGCGCGCAGAACCGGGATGAGGCGATTCGCCGGGCCTCCTCCTCCGGCGGTGTATTCACCGCGCTGGCCAGGGACTGGCTCAGGCAGGGCGGCGTTGTCTTCGGCGCCGCGTTTGACGAGGCGCTGCGTGTGGAGCACGTCGGCGCGTTTGATGAGACGGAGCTGGCCGCCATGCGCGGCAGCAAGTATGTGCAGAGCGACGCGTCGGACGCAATCGCCCACGCGGCGGCGCTGCTGGAGCGCGGCATCCCGGTGCTCTTTTCCGGCACGCCGTGCCAGATCAGCGGCCTCAGAGCGCGGTTGGGGAAGAAGGAGAGCGACCTGCTGCTGACGGTCGATTTCGTCTGTCACGGCGTGCCGTCGCCCGGCGTGTTTGCCTCCTACCTGCGCGAGCTGGAGGCAAAGCATGGCCAGCGGGTCGTGCACTATGCTTTCCGCGACAAGCGCAGGGGATGGAAGGACTTTTCCGCTGTCGCAACGTTTGAGGACGGCACGGAGCATGCCGGCCGGCAGACGACGGAGCCGTTCCTCTACGGCTTTTTGCAGAACCTGTACCTGCGCCCGTCGTGTGTGCAGTGCGAGACGATGCGCGAGGGACACCATCCTGCCGACATCACCATCGCGGACCTGTGGGGCATGCAGGAGGTGGCGCCCGGCGCGGATGACGACACGGGAACGTCGCTCGTGTTCCTGAATACGAAGCGGGGCAGGCAGGCGTTTGAGCGGTGCTGTTCGCAGCTGGCGGTTTTCCCGGTGGAGGATGTACAGCTGTTGGTATGCTATAACCCGAGCATTGCGCACGCGGTGAAGCCACACAAAAAGCGCGAGGCGTTTTTCAGACGCTATAAAAAGAAGGGCTTTGAGGGCGCGTATGTGATGAAGCTGCTCGCCGGCCCGGGGAGGCTTGAGCGCGCCGCAGCGCGCCTGGCGCATCTGCCCTGCGGCCTGATGCGGCGCATCCGCGTCCTGCTGGGCAAAAGGTGAAGCTTGCGCTGCGATAAACGGCAGCGCATGGACAAGGAAAGAATTTATGAGAAGACTGATCAGGCAGAGGCCGGACGTCAACGGCATCACCGAGGGCGTGATCTGGAAGCAGCTGCTTCTGTTCTTTTTCCCGATCGTGCTGGGCACGTTCTTTCAGCAGCTGTACAACACGGCGGACGCGATCATCGTCGGCAAGGCTGTCGGCAAGGAGGCACTGGCGGCCGTCGGCGGCTCGACGGGCACGCTGATCAATCTGCTGGTCGGCTTTTTCGTGGGCCTGGCCTCCGGTGCGTCGGTCATCATCGCGCAGCTCTTTGGCGCGCGCCGGGCGCAGGACGTCTCCCGCGCCGTGCACACCACGATCGCGCTGGCGCTTTCAAGCGGCGCGCTGCTCACGGCGGTGGGCCTGCTGTGTGCCGGCGGCATTCTTGAGCTGATGGGCACGCCGCAGGAGGTCATGGCCTACGCGCTGCCGTATCTGAACATCTATTTCCTGGGCATGATTCCGCAGCTGGTGTACAACATCGGCTCCGGCGTGCTGCGCGCGGTGGGCGATTCCCGGCGGCCGATGCTGTTCCTCATCTGCGCGGCGCTGACCAACATCGTGCTGGATATTCTCCTGGTGCTGGGCCTTAACCTGGGCGTGCGCGGCGCGGCGATCGCCACTGTACTTTCCCAGGTCGTCAGCGCGGTGCTGATCCTGGTCAGCCTGTGCCATGCGCAGCCGGTGTACCGCCTGCATTTTCGCAGGATCCGCTTCCATGGCGACATGCTGGCCCGCATTGTGCGCATCGGCCTGCCGGCGGGCCTGCAGTCGGTCATGTACTCGCTGTCCAACATGATCATACAGGCCAGCGTCAACGGCTTTGGCACGGATGTGATGGCCGCCTGGACGGCATACGGCAAGATCGACGGCCTGTACTGGATGATGATCAGCGCGTTCGGCGTATCGATCACCACGTTCGCGGGCCAGAACTTCGGCGCGCAGCGCTACGACAGAATGCGCCGCAGCGTGCGCGTGTGCCTGGGCATGGCTGCCGGCGTCACGGTGTTTATGACTGCGCTGATTCTGGCGGTTGGCCGCCCGATGCTGGGCATGTTCACGGACGACGCGCACGTCGTGGAGATGGGCATGTCCATCATTCGCCTGATTGTGCCGACGTGGATCACCTATCTGTGCATCGAAATCCTCTCCGGCGCGATGCGCGGCGCGGGCGATTCGCTGATGCCCACGCTGATGACGCTCACGGGCGTGTGCCTGATGCGCGTGTTCTGGGTGACGGTTGTCGTACCCAGGATGCATCAGCTGCCGGTGCTGATGCTCAGCTATCCGATCACCTGGGTCATCACATCCTGCATGTTCATCGTCTATTATCTGCGCGGCAGGTGGCTTGACCGCTGCATCGCCAGACAGGGGAGTGTGCAAAAGCCGTGAAGAATCATGCCGCGCAGAAGCCGCCCGTGGTGCTGCCCGTGCGGCGCAGGCTGATGGCGATTACGGTCGCGTACCTGCTGGGCATTTTTCTGACGGAAATCGCTGCTCTTCCCGAAACGACACTCATCATCCTTTGCGCGTTTTCGCTTGCATGGGGCGCTGTGCGCCTGCTGCGGCGAAAGTGCGCGCTTTTTTGTCTGCTTTTCTGCATGTTGCTGCTGGGCAATCTGCGCGCGGACCATGCGCTGCGCCAAAGCGATCCGCCGACGGCGCCCGGCGTGTCCATCGAGGGCACGGTGAAGCGCATCCTGAAGCCGTACCGCGTGATGCTGGAGGACGTGACGGTGGACGGCGAAGCGGCGGCGTCCCGGCCCGTGGTCGTCACACTGATGCGCGAGGACGGGGAGGGCGCCATGCCGCCGGACGAGCCGCTGGTCAGCCAGCGCGTGCAGGGCACGGGAAGGCTCTTTGCGCCGGAGGAGCCGCGCAACGCAGGCGGGATGAACTGGCGGATCCGGGCGATCTGCGACGGATACGAGCTCTCCGGCTATCTGCTGCCGGGCTGGACGGCCCGGGGCGAGGGCAGGTTTTCCCCGGGCGAGTGGCTGCGCAGGCTCCGCGCGCGGCTTGCGGAGCAGATTGAGACGCTCTTCGGCGGGCAGGCGGCGTTGTTTCAGGGCATCATGCTGGGCGACCGGTCCGGACTGGACAGCGAGACGGCGGCAGCCATGCGGCTGACGGGCACGGCGCACATCCTGACGGTCTCCGGTCTGCATCTGAGCATGATCGCGGGCGTGGTCAGCGCGCTGCTTGGGCGCGCGCCGGTCGGGCGGAAGACGCGCTTTGCTGTGTTGAGTGTCTTCCTTGCGTTTTTCACCGCGCTGACCGGCGCAGCGCCCGGCACCATCCGCGCGTGCATCATGGCGATGCTGCGGGAATACGCCGTCGTGCGCGGCAGGCGCTATGAGCCGCTGACGGCGCTTGCCTGCGCGGCGCTGCTGATGACGCTGGCCGTGCCGCTGTGGGCGCTGAGTGCGTCGTTCCAGTTTTCGTTCTTTGTCGTGCTGGGCATCCAGCTCCTCTCGCGCGGCCTGTCGGACCTCATCCGGCACCATGTGCATGCGGGCGCGGTGGCGGGGCAGCTGCTGGGGATGACGGCGCTGTGCGTGAGCGCGCAGATTGCCTCGCTGCCGATGCAGCTGATGCTCTATGGCTACATCCCGCTGCTGTCCCTGCCGATGAACCTGCTGTGCAGTGCGCTGATGCCGGTGATGCTGCTGGGCGGCTGGTGCGCGGTGCTGCTGGGCCTGCTCTTTCCCGCGCCGGGCGCGCTTGCGGCGGGGCTGCTGGCCCGGGCGGCCTCCGGCTTTGAGCGGCTCAGCCTGTGGGCCGCGTCGCTTGACCACGCGATTGTGCGCCTGCCTGCGCTGCCCGGCGTGTGCGTGCTGCTCTGTGCCGCGCTGCTGATGCTGCTGAGCAGACGGTTTCGCCTGGGGCGGTGGAGGAAGCAGGCAGCCTGCATGACAGCCGGGCTGATCGTGCTGGTTTATATGCCGCAGGTGTATCCGCAGGCGCGGTATGTGCAGCTGGATGTGGGGCAGGGCGATGCGGCGCTACTGGCAAGCGGGCACAGGGCCGTGCTGGTGGACGTCGGCCCGGCGGACAGCTACGAGATGCTGCGGTTTCTGCGCCATGAGGGACTGCGCGTCGAGGCGGTGATTCTGTCGCACCTGGATGAGGACCACGCGGGCGCGCTGGATACGCTGCTTTCCTCCGAGGTGGAGATCCCGGCGGTGATCGTCTCGACGCAGGCGGCGCAGGAGGAGCCCTCGGTGGCGGTGCAGACGGCGCTTGAGCGCATGGAACAGATAGGCGTCCCGCTGCTCACGGTGGGGCGCGGCGACCGGATCACGGCGGGCGGCGCGACGCTGGACGTGCTCTCGCCGGACGGGACGCTTTCGGGCAGCAACGCGTGCTCGCTGCTGCTGCATGCCAGGCTGGAGGATGTGACGTTCCTGCTGACGGGCGACCTGACGCGGGAGAGCGAGCCGCGCGAGGTGCCCGGGGCCGATGTGCTCAAGGTGGCGCACCACGGCAGCGGGAATTCGACAAGCGACGCGTTCCTTGACCAGGCTTCGCCGGAGCTGGCGCTCATCAGCGTCGGCGCGAACAACCGCTACGGGCATCCGGATGGGCGCGTGCTGGATTCGCTGGCGCGCGTGGGCGCACAGGTGCTGCGTACGGATGAGGCGGGCAGCATCACGCTGTGGCTCAGGAACGGCGGATACCACGTCGAAACGTACCTGCGGGGAGCGGACGCGCGGTAGCTGCAGCATATGCGGATAGCCGGCCGCATATATTGTCACGAGTTGGCCGTGCTGGGAGGTGAGGCGTCGTGAAGAGACGGGCGTCAGGACGCGCGGCGCAGACGGCGGACAGGGGACGAACGCTGATGCGCGTGCCGCTGCAGGATGTGTACGGGGGCGCGGTCGCGGGGCGGGAGCAGCCGGATGAGGCGCTGGCTTCGCTGGCCGCGTCGATTGCGCGTCACGGGCTTTTGCAGCCGATCGTCGTGCGCAGGAACAGCCAGGTGGGGCGCTACGCGCTGGTCTGCGGCGCGCGGCGGCTGGCGGCCTGCCGCCTGCTGGGCATGAAGGAGATTGACGCGCTGTGCCTGGACATGGACGACACGACGGCGGCAGCCTGCTTTATGGAGGAGCACTGTCTGCGCCGCGCACCCTGCGCCATCGAGGAGGCGCAGGCGCTCGCGCCGCTTGACCGGGAGGCGCTGCTTGCCTGTACGGTGCTCGGGCGTCAGGCGATTGAGCAAAGGCTCGGCCTGCTGGGGCTGCCCTTGCGCGTGCAGGAGATCGCGCGCCAGCGGAGGCTGTCCCTGGAGCAGGCGCAGCCGCTGCTTTCCGCCTGCGGGGAGGAGCGGCAGGAGGAGGCGGCGCTCATCATCGCGGAGCGTTCGCTGACGCCCGCGCAGGCGAGACGGCTCGTCTTCGGCCCGGACAAGGGCAAGATGCAGAGCGGCAGGCGCAGAACCGTGCGCGCCGCGCTGGCAGAGGTGGGCGCGCTCTCACGCAGACTGCGCGCGCAGGGTGTGGAGACGAGCGTGTCGGTCCACTCCCAGGAGGGCGGCATGTGTGTGCAGATTTTGTTCGCGCATGGAGAAAAACGGGCCGGACAGCAGGATTTTGAAAATAAAGAGAGAAATCACTAAAGCGGTCTGTCGGAAAAAAACGATGACAATGTGCAGCGTATGACAGGGAGGAAAGCATTTATGTATACCATCATCACGGATTCCTGCTGCGACCTCAATCCGGAGATCATCAGAAAGTACGAGCAGTTTGAAATTGTGCCGCTGAGCTATACCATGGGCGGCGTGACGAAGCCGCAGCCCATCGACGACGAGGCAGCGGTGCATGCGTATTACAACCGCCTGCGCGCGGGCGAGATGAGCACCACGTCGCAGGTATCCCCTGCGCAGTGGCAGGAGGTCTTTTCAAGACATGTGAAAAACGGCGAGCAGGTGCTCTGCCTGGCCTTTTCGTCCGGCCTTTCCGGCACCTACGGCTCCGCCTGCGTGGCGCGCGACCTGGTGCTTGAGGATGCGCCGGATGCGGTGATCGAGGTGATCGACACGCTCAACGCCAGCGCGGGCCAGGGCATGATGGTCTGCGACGCGCTTGATAACCGCGACGCGGGCATGGACCTGCACGAGAATGCGGCGTGGATCAGCGCGCGCATCCAGAACTATGCGTCCTGGTTCACGGTGGACGATCTGCACTTTCTGAAGCGCGGCGGCCGGTGCTCGCCGTCCGCAGCGTTCTTTGGCTCCATGCTCAGCATCAAGCCGGTGCTGCATGTGAACGCGGAGGGCAAGCTGATCGCGCGCAGCAAGGTGCGCGGCCGTCATCAGGCGCTCAAGGCGCTGGTGCAGAAGATGGCCGAGCTGGAGGGCGCGAAGGACCAGCAGATCTTCATCAGCCATGGCGACTGCGAGGAGGACGCGCTGTTTGTCAAGCAGAAGCTGGTGGAGATGATCGGCTGCGATCCGGAGAAGATCGTGATCAGCCTGGTCGGTCCGGTCATCGGCAGCCACTCGGGCCCGGGCACGGTGGCGCTGTTCTTCCGGGGAAAGGACCGGGGCTGAGATGCACGCGCAGCACATGCAGCGGGCGCTTGACGAGGCGAAGAGGGCGCTCGAGCTGGGGGAGGTGCCGGTCGGCGCGGCGGTGGTCTGCGGCGATGAAGTGATCGCCCTGGCCCACAACGAGCGCGAGACGACGGGCGATCCCACGGCGCATGCCGAGGTGCTGGCCATCCGGCGCGCGGCCCAAAAGCTCGGCCGCAGGCGGCTGACAGGCTGCACGCTGTATGTGACGCTGGAGCCGTGCCCCATGTGCGCGGGCGCGATCGTCATGGCGGAGCTTCAAAGCGTTTACTACGGTGCGGCGGACAGAACGGCCGGCTGCGCGGGCAGCGTGTACGCCATTGCGGAGGATCCGGCGTTCGGCAAACGGGTTGCCTGCATGGGCGGCCTGCTGGAAGACGAGTGCCAGGCGGTTCTTGACGGCTTTTTCGGGGAGAGACGCGGATAGCGCGCCTCTCCCCGCTTCATTTTCCTTTTCTTTTGTCTTGACAAGGGAACGATGCATCTGTATAGTGGGGAATGTAATTTTTCATGTCCCTGCCCGCCCGGCGGGGGAAAGAGGCATACAGATGAGCGAGAAGAAACCGTTTATCACGCTTGAGCAGGCGAAGGAGATTGCCGCCGCGTATCCGACGCCGTTTCATATCTATGACGAGGCGGGCATCCGCCGCACGGCCCGCGCGCTGAACCGCGCGTTCGCGTGGAACAAGGGCTTCAGGGAGTACTTTGCCGTGAAGGCGACGCCCAATCCGTTCATCCTCAGCATCCTGCGCGAGGAGGGCTGCGGCGTGGACTGCTCCTCGGATACCGAGCTGATGCTCAGCCGCGCCTGCGGCTTTCACGGCGAGGAGATCATGTTCTCCTCCAACGAGACGGAGGCAGGCGAGTTCGCGCTGGCGCACAGCCTGGGCGGCATCATCAACCTGGACGATTATACGCTGATTGAGGCGATGGAGGAGGGCTGCGGCGGCGTGCCGGAGCTGGTGTCCTGCCGCTTCAATCCGGGCGGAGAGTTTGCCATCGGCAACAGGATCATGGACCAGCCCAAGGACGCCAAATACGGCATGACCCGCGCGCAGCTCACGCAGGCGTACCGCACGCTGATGCAGAAGGGCGCCAGGCACTTCGGCCTGCACGCGTTCCTTGCGTCCAACACGCTGACCAACGCGTACTACCCGATGCTGGCGCGCATCCTGTTTGAGACGGCGGTGGAGCTGCACCGCGAGACCGGCGCGCACATCGCGCTGATCAACCTCTCCGGCGGCGTGGGCATCGCGTACCGCCCGGAGGATACGGAAAACGACATCGCGGCGATCGGCGAGGGCGTGCGCAAGGCCTATGAAGAGGTGCTCGTGCCCGCCGGCATGGGCGACGTGCGCATCTGCACGGAGCTGGGCCGCTTCATGCTCGGCCCAAACGGCGCGCTGGTGACGACCGCCCGCCACGAGAAGCACACCTACAAGGAGTACATCGGCGTGGACGCCTGCGCCTGCAACCTGATGCGCCCGGCGATGTACGGCGCGTACCATCACATCACGGTGCTGGGCAAGGAAAACGCTCCCTGCGATCACGTCTACGACGTGGTGGGCAGCCTGTGCGAGAACAACGACAAGTTCGCCATCGACCGCCGTCTGCCGAAGATCGACCGCGGCGACCTGCTCTACATCCATGACACCGGCGCGCACGGCTTCTCCATGGGCTACAACTACAACGGCAAGCTGCGCAGCGCGGAGATTCTCCTTCAGGAGGACGGCAGCGCGAAGCTGATCCGCCGCGCGGAGACGCCCAAGGACTACTTCGCGACGTTCGACTTTACAGACTTCAAGTTCTGAGGCCCAGGAAAGACTCCCTCCGGCTGCTGTGGCAGCCAACCTTCGGCTTTTCATCAGCCTGTATCGTCCACTGGACGCGGCTGCTGAAAAGTCCCTCAAGAGGGAGGCTTGAGATGCCTGCCCGCCTCCCGGACAGGAAGTCAAAAAAGGCCCGCGTTTCACGCGAGCCATCCCAGATCACGCATGCGCTGCGCGATGGGCTCGTGCAGGCAGGCATCCTTCAAATACACATATTTTGCAGACGTGGGCACCCTCCGGCCGTCCGGCCAGGGGACAAGGCCCGCGCCTTTTTCGTCAAGCCCGTAGTGCGAGAGCGATACGCCCTCCGGCGGCGTGATGTGCGAGACGCGGGCGTGACAGCGGTTGCCCAGAAACACCTCGAAGCAGCCCAGCTCCGGGTCGAGCGCCAGATGATTGCCGGTAAAGCCGCTGATGCCCAGCGCGTGCGCGCCCATGTACGCGGGTACCTCGCTCAGGCGCTGCTCAGGATGCCTGGTGAAGCACAGAAAGCCCAGCGGCTGGCGGTAGGTGCCATCCGCGTTGCGGCGCAGCGTGCGGTCCGTGGCGATTTCCTCGAGCGACGCGCGCGAAATCAGCTCGCTTTGCAGCAGCGCCTGCGCAAAGCGCGCCATGTCCTGCCGGGTGGAAAACAGCCCCGCGTGGCCGCAGAGATCGTGCCCGCCCTCCGACAGCAGCAGCGCCTTGGGATCGTGCGGCGTGCCCGGCGGCGTGTCCGTGCGCAGCACATACCGCTCGCCCGCGATGCGGTGCTCATAGTTGTAGCAGACGCAGCGCTGCTTTTCATCCTCCGGCACGGCGGCAAACGTCTCGCGCATGCCGGCGGGCGCAAGGATGTACCGGCAGAGCGCACCGTAAAACGGCAGGCCGGTTTTGGCCTCGATCACATATTTGATCACCATGGCGTTGATGTCGGAATAAATGCGCACTGCGGGCGAGGGCGCGACGCGCACGTCAAGGAGGCGGCGCAGGCCCTCCTCACGGCTGGGCGCATCGTCGATGCGGCCGGGCGTCTGCAGGCAGACACGGTAGCACAGCGTATCAAAGACGGTGACATCACGAAGGTGCGCAAAGCGCGCATCGATTTCCCCGATCCGCTCATCCAGGCGGAGCATGCCGCGCTCCACGAGCGCCATCGTCGTCACCGACGTGAAGAGCTTGGTCAGCGACGCGAGGTCGAAGATGCTGTTTTCCTGAAGCGGGCGCTCGCAGGGGAGAAACCGACCGTTGTCTAGCGTCACCTCCTGCGCGCGGCCGTAGAGCGCCGACTCGCTTTCCCGTCCCGTGCCGTAAACGACGGTCAGACCGGAAAGCATGCGCGTCTCGTCGCACAGGAAGCGCATGTTGTCAAGAAGATGCTGCATACATGTTTCTCCGTACAGGTTCTTGATGGGAAAACAGCTCCCGGATGGCCGGAAGCTGTCTTAATGGATCATTCGGCGAGATAGGTGTAGCGGACGGTGAGGCGCGGCATGTTGTCGTACAGGCCGTAGGCGTCGCCGTAGATCTTGTACTTCGTGCCGACCTCCCAGGTTGTCTTGGAGCTGTTCTCGATCATGACCAGCTTTTCGAACGTGTCGTTGCCGATGTTCATGATGGCCATCTGCGGCGTGGTGCTGATGATGCGCTCAACCGTGCCGGTGCCGGTGTAGATCGTGCCCTTGCGGATGTTGATGTAGTTGATCAGGTCGGTGTACTGGGCATCCAGATCCCACGCGCGGCGGGTGTAGATGTCCGCGTTGGGCATGTAGTAGACCGTGTGGGTGATGACGGAATCCGCCTTGCCCTCATAGGAGGCGCGGATGACCACGTCGTTGTTGCCCAGCTTGGAGAACAGCGGAGTGAAGCTGAAGCTGCCGGTCACGGGATCGACCTTGAGGTTCTCGTGCGGGAATTCGACGGTGATGGTCGCGCCCGGCAGCGTGGTGCCGCTGATGGACGGGCGCTGCATCTTGGCGCGCTCCTCCTCGGTCGCCGCGGCATACTTTTCGTTGGTGATGGGCTCGTAGTTCCATTCGACCAGAACCGTCGCGTCCAGCTCCAGCGGGATCTCCTGCGGGGCGCGGTAGAGCGTCACCTCCATCTTGTTCTCGCGGCAGTATTTGCTCTTGACGGAGATGGAGATGGTGTTGTCGCCCACGGGCAGCACCTGCACGTTCTTGGAGACGTTGCCGGTCTCGCGGATGAGCGTGGAGACGTTCGTGCCGTCGATGATGACGGTGGAGCCCTTCTGCACGTTGATGCTCACCTCGAAGATGGACACGCCAACCTCCGCGTGCATGGTCGTCGGCTTGAGCAGATAGATCGGGGATAGCGGCACGTCCACGGTGTACTCGATGGGATCAAGCTGGTACTGGTCGCCCTCCTGGGAATAGCGGATGAACGGGGTGATGGTCACGTCCATCGTGTCGGTCTCCACCGGCGTGGCGTAGGTGGAGGACTCCGTGTCGTACCACATGTAGTCCGGCACGGTCACCTCCACCTTGCCGTCCGCGATGACGTAGGTGGACTGCATTTCGCGCAGGTAGACAGTCGCGTTTTCCTTGCCGTAGATGGTCAGCGTGTGGGCGGGCATGCCGTCCACCGTCGTCTCGCTGACGACGATGTTCGTCTCGTTGTCCTGGCGCACCTGCATGCCCTGGGAGAGCACGAAGTGGCGCGCCGCCAGAATGCCGCCTGCGCCGACCAGCGCGCAGCACAGGAGCACGACGCACAGCGTCAGCACGATCCTTGCGGCGCGGTTCTTTTTGCGCCGGCCGGCGCCCAGCGTCTCGTAGGCGTCCTCGCGTGCGGCGCGGGTCTGAATGCGGCGGGGCATGTATTCCTCGTCCGTCAGCGCGCCCTGGTCGCCGGAGTCCGGCGTGTAGCCGTCGTAATAGATCGGCGCGTCCGTCTCATTGTCGTCCACATAGGTCAGCGGCGTCTCGGCGGGATCGCCGAAATAGCCGTAGCTGTCGTAGACTTCCGGTGCGCCGCTCTGCTCCTCTGGTTCCTCATCGGCAAGGTTTTCCGCGTACTGCGCCTGGCGTGCCTGCTGGCGGCGGCGGATGACCACGCCGTCGCCGTCGTAGGATGGGCGGTCGCTGGCCTCCGGCACGGGGCGCACGACCTGCGCCTCCTGAATGGAGCGGCGCACGCGGCTGGCCTGATCCTTCATCTGGGCGATGCGGCGGCTGCCCTCCTCGCGGCGGGCCTTGAGCGCTTCCATCTCGTCGGTGAGATCGGCGCGGTCAAGCTCGTCCGGATCAAACGCCTCGTCCCCGTCGGGGGCGGGCACGACGGGCGTTTCGTCCTCGGGATCAAACTGCACGACCTGGAGGGACGGCTTCTTTTTGTGCATGGCCTCCTCCCAGGGGAGCTGCTGCTTTTGTATATTCTCTTCAAGCGGCGCGCCGCAGCGGGTGCACCTGGGCAGGTACGCCGTGTTCCATGCGCCGCACTTGGGACATTTCATTTCCTGAACCAACCTCCGAAGCATAGTGTAACATCACTCTATTCGCGCTGTTTCGCCCAAAGTCCTGCTTTTGACCGGCGCAAAAGAAGGACGAAGTCGCGCATAAGGGCTTGTCCTTTTGATGGCTTTGGTGGTATAATGAAGAAACCCTGATGATGGAGGAGTTTTTCGTGATGGATTGCTTTAAGGAGGACGTCGTCGTCAGCCGCAATAATCTGCTGGGCAATATTCTGTACGTGCTTTGCTGGATGTTTCTGGTGGTCTTTGGCCTGTACGGCCTGCTGATGCTGCAGGTGCTGATCGTCTCCTTCAATGTGGGAACGGTGCTCATGACGCTGCTGAGCGTCGGCGCGGCGGTGCTGCTGTTCTTCGTCAAGGACAACTTCAAGGTCGAGTTTGAGTACGCCTTCACCAACGGCTCGCTGGACTTTGCCAAGGTCATGCACGGCGCCAAGCGCAAGGAGCTGGGCAGCATGAACGTGGCGAACGTCTCCGCCTGCGGCCATGTGGCGCACGACAGCTTCCGCAAGTTCCTGGCGATGAAGGACGTGAAGCGCCGCAACTGGTTCCTCAACCGCGACGGCAATCTGTTCTACTTCTACTATGTGAAGGAGAACCAGAAGAACATGATCGTCATCGAGCCGAGCGAGGAGATGGTGGAGATGATCCGCCGCTACGTTCCGGCCGGCGTCTATCAGGGCTGAACGGATGAAACCCGAGTCTCCAGCATGGCCTGGCCGTACTGGAGATTTTGTATGTCTGCGAGGGGAATGCTTTGATTTATCTGGACAACAGCGCGACGACGCGCCCGTTTGACAGCGTCATCGACGTGATGAGCGCATGCATGCGGGAAACGTACTTCAACCCGTCCGCCGCGTACAAGCCCGCGGTGGATGTGGACCGGGAGATGCGCGCCTGCAGGAAGCGCATCGCCGCGCAGCTGGGCGCGCAGGAGGACGAGATCCTCTTCACCTCCGGCGGCACGGAGAGCGACAACCTGGCGATCCTGGGGTTTGCCGAGACGCTGCACGGCGGCGGGGCAAACTTCGTGTGCAGCGCCATCGAGCATCCGGCGGTGAGCGAGACGATCCGCCGCGTGGAGAAGCTGGGCATTGAGGTGCGCGTGCTGCCGATTGACCATCGGGGCGTGGTCGATCTGGCGGCGGCGGAAGGCGTGATTGACGAAAACACGGCGCTCGTCTCCTGCATGCAGGTGAGCAACGAGACCGGCGCCATCCAGCCCATTGGGGCGCTGTCCGCGCTGGCGCATGGGAAAAACCCGAAGGTGCGCGTGCATGTGGACGGCGTGCAGGGCTTCATGCGCGTGCCGATGCACATGGGCAGGATGGGCGTGGACATGTACGCGCTCAGCGGCCACAAGATTCACGGGCCGAAGGGCGTGGGCGCTCTGGCGGTGCGCAAGGGCGTGCGCCTCGTGCCGCAGATGACGGGCGGCGGGCAGGAGAAGAACCTGCGCTCGGGCACCTATAACGCGCCGGCGATCCTGGGCCTTGGCCGGGCGGTCGCGCAAATGGAGGAAAACGGGGACAGGATGGAGCGGCTGCGTGCCATGAAGCTGCGGCTGTGGCAGCAGCTTTCGGCCATTGAAGGCGTGCGGGTGAACGGCCCGATGCCGGACGAGGCAGACGCCGCGCCGCACATCCTCAGCGTCTCCTTTGACGGCGTGCGCGGCGAGGTGATGCGAAACGCGCTGGAGGGCGCGGGCGTGCTGGTATCCACCGGCTCCGCGTGCGCCTCACACAAGCAGAAGGTGAGCGCCACGCTCCGGGCGATGGGCCTGACGGGCGAGCAGGCGGACGGCACCATCCGCATCAGCCTGGGCCTGCTGAACACAATGGACGAGATGGACGAGGCAGCGGCCCGGATGAAAGAGACGGCGGCGCTGCTCGCCCGATACAGGAGGAGATAAACCGTGAGAGAGGTTTTGCTGGTTCGCTACGGCGAGGTGTTCCTCAAGGGGCAGAACCGCCCGTTCTTTCTGCGCAAGCTGGTCGACCATGTGAAGGCGGCGGTGCAGGAGGTGCACGGCCATGTGTGGCTGAGCGAGGGCCGCATCTACGTGTCCGACTACACCGATCAGGACGAGGCCATCCGCCGCGTGAGCCGCGTGTTCGGCGTGCATTCCGTGAGCCCGGCGATTGAGATGGAGAAGGACAGCTTCGAGGCCATCTGCGCGCAGGCGGCGAGGATGATGGAGAAGAAGACCGGCACGTTCAAGGTGCTGGCCAAGCGCTCGGACAAGCAGTACCCGATGGATTCCCCGACGATCATGCGCGAGGCCGGCGGCTACATCCTTGACCATGTGCCGCAGCTGTCCGTGGACGTGAACAACCCGGATCACGAGATCACCATCGAGATCCGCAAGCTGGCGTACCTGTCCGTGGACCGCACGATGGCGGTCAGCGGCATGCCGATGGGCACCAACGGCAAGGCCTGCCTGCTTTTGTCCGGCGGCATCGACAGCCCGGTGGCGGGCTTCATGATCGCCAAGCGCGGCGTGGAGCTGTGCTGCGTGCACTACCACTCCTTCCCGTACACCAGCGAGCGCGCGAAGGAAAAGGTGCTCGAGCTGGCGAGAATCCTGAGCGAGTACTGCGGCAAAATGCGCGTGTATATCGTGCCGTTCACCGAGATTCAGATGCAGATTCACGAAAAGTGCCCGGAGAACTTCACGACGCTGATCATGCGCCGCTACATGATGCGCATCGCCGAGATCCTGGCGAGAAAGGACGGCGCGCAGGCGCTGATCACCGGCGAGTCCATCGGCCAGGTGGCCAGCCAGACGATGGAGGCGTTGGGCTGCACGGACGAGGTGGTGAGCATGCCGGTATTCCGGCCGTGCGTGGGCATGGACAAGAGCGAGATTATCGAGCGCGCCGAGAAGATCGGCACGATGGAGACCTCGTCCCTGCCGTACGAGGACTGCTGCACCGTCTTTACGCCCAAGCACCCGGCGACGCACCCGCGCAAGGAGCTGGTGCGCAGGGCCGAGGAGAAGCTCGATAGCCAGGCGCTCATCGACGCGGCCATCGAGGGCACGGAGATCGTGGAGGTCGGCTGAGCACGCTGCAAGTTTTTGCGCGGTTTCGATTGTGAAAAGGGGAAACCCGTCATAGGATAGACGCAGAGCATGACGCTCTGCGTTTTCTGTTTGGGCGGACAGGACACGCCCGGTTTGGAGGAGGATGCAATGCCCTTCAGGGAGCAGCTCTGCCCGCGGCTGCCGCCGACGCTGGCCGCCGCGCTTGACGCGCTTAGCGCCCGGGATGCGGCGCGGCTGGAGGAGATAAGGATTTACGTGGGAAGAGCGGCGGAGCTGGTGTTTTCAGGCGACTGCCGGACAACGGATA
This sequence comes from Clostridiales bacterium, assembly GCA_004557905.1. Lineage (GTDB taxonomy): Bacteria > Bacillota > Clostridia > Christensenellales > Aristaeellaceae > Ventricola. The sequence continues at coordinate 24,460 of SFFH01000001.1, forward strand.
CCTGTGTGGACGCATCGCAGATGGACAGCCTGCTCGCTGCGCTGTGCGGCTATGCGCTCTACAGCTGCGAAGGCCAGATGGCACAGGGATACATCCCGATCGCGGGCGGCCACCGGGCGGGCGTGTGCGGGCGGATGACGCAGGAGGGCGGCACGTGGCGGATGAGTGGGGTAAGCTCCGTGTGCATCCGCATCAGCCATGACGTGCCGGGCGCGAGCGGGGCGGTCAGGCCGTATCTGCTGGGGCCGGGCGATTTGGCGCGGCGCGTGCTGCTGCTGGGCCCGCCCGGCTGCGGCAAGACGACGGTGCTGCGCGACGCGTCGCTGTGGCTGGCGGAGGAAAAGGGGCTGCGCGTCGCCGTGGCGGACGAGCGGGAGGAGCTGTTTGGCACGCGGCAGGGGCTGCGGCTGCATGTGATGGGCGGTGCGGACAAGGCGCGCGCGTTTGGCATGCTGCTGCGCAGCATGGCGCCGCAGGTGATCGTGACGGACGAGATCGGAAGGCCGGAGGACGCGGACGCGCTGCTTAATGCGGCGCGCTGCGGCGTGGGGGTGCTGGCCTCCGCGCACGCGGGCGGCATGGAGGACGCGGAGAAACGGCCTGTGCTGCGGCGGCTGATGCGGGAGCGGGCGTTTGACCGGTATATCCTGCTGGGGCGATACGGCAGCGTGCGCGGCGTATGCGACGAGACGGGCAAAGAGATGGAGGGAGACGAACGTGGTCAGCTGGGATGTGGCCGTGATGGCGATGATCGGAATCAGCGCGATCGGCTTTTTGCTCTCGGACGGTGAGAAGCGGCGCGTGCGTTGGATCCGTGCGATGCGGCGCTGCCTGCTTCGGATGAACGGGATCATCCGCTACGAGCAGCCGGAGCTGCCCGCGCTGCTGGAGCGCATCGACCTGCGCGCCACGCCGCAGGAGCGCGAGCTGACGCGCCTTTTGCATGGCTGCGCGGCCCGCCTGCGCACGAGCAGCAGCCCGCAGCTCATGCTGCTCTTTGCCGGGGAGACGGCGCGCCTGCCGGGATACGGCGTGCTCAGCGAGGAGGACCGCTCGGCGTTCGAGGGCGTGCTTGCCGAGCTGGGGCGCACGCGCCTGCCGGAGCAGATTCGCCTGCTTGACAGCGCGGACGAGCGGCTGCGCGCGCGCGAGGAGGAGCTTGAGCGGGAGAGCGGGCGGCGCGCCCGGATCATCCGCACGCTGGGCGTCTCGCTGGGCGCGGCGGCGTTCCTGATTCTGATTTAGCAGGAGGGAAACGGATGAATATCGATCTGCTGTTTCAGATCGCGGGCGTGGGCATCCTCATCTTCGCCGTCAACCAGGTGCTGCAAAAGGCGGGCCGGGACGACATCGCGGTGCTCTCCTCCGTGGCAGGGCTGGTGGTGGTCCTGTTCCTGGTGGTCGACCTCATCGCGCAGCTGCTCAACAACGTCAAGAGCATCTTCGGATTGTACTGAGCGGAAGGCAGGGGATGCGCATGCAGTGGCTTCGGCTGATCGGCTTTTGCCTGCTGGCTGCCTCGATGGTGATGGTGCTGCGGCAGATGAACCCGCAGACGGCGGGGCTGCTGTCGGTCGCCTTCGGCGTGCTGGTGATGGGGCTCGTGCTGCCGGAGATCAGCGGGGTTGTCGAGACGATCCGCGCGTTTCTCCTGTCGCTGGGGCTTGACGCGCAGTATTACCGGATCATGCTCAAGGCGATGGGCATTGTGCTGGTGACGCAGCTGGCCGTGCAGGTCTGTCAGGACATGGACGCGCCGTCGATTGCGCGGCGGGCGGTGCTCTGCGGGCGCATCGCGCTGCTGGGTGTGGCGGTGCCGGTGTTCATGGAGCTGACGCAGATGGCGGTGGATGTGCTCAGGTGAAACGATGGAGATGGGTCTGCGCGGCGGCGCTGCTGTGCCTGCTGCCGTGCATGGCGCTTGGGGAGGAGACGGACGCATCGGCACAGCGCGTGCAGGAGGCGGTCGGCGAGGTGGTCACCGGGCTGGATTTTTCGCCGCTGGAGGGCATGGAGATCCCCGGCTTTTCCCGGCGGATGAGCGTGAAGGATGCGGTGCTTACGCTCGCCTCGGGCGGGACGATCTCCGCAGAAGACGCGGTTGCTGACGTGCTCGGCGCGTTCGGCGAGGCGCTGCACGGCCTTGGCGCGACGATGCTGTCGATCATGCTGCCGGTGCTGCTGACCAGCATTCTGCTGCACACCCTCGGCGCGGAAAAGGACGCGCTCTCCTCGCTTTCGCGCAGCGTTTGCTTCATGCTGATCCTGATACCGGTGATGCTGCTCGTGTTCTCCGAGCTTGCGCACACGCGCGAGACGATCACTGCGATGACGGAGCGGATGGACAAGCTGCTGCCGCTGCTGCTCACGCTGCTCACGGCGCTGGGCGGCAACGCTTCCTCGGCGTTTCTGCATCCGATGGTCGTGGCGGCGTCGGGCAGCATGGTGTTCCTGGCGAGGGAGGTGATCTTGCGGCTGGTGATGTGCACCTGCGCGGTGACGGCGATCAACCATCTGTCCGACCGGGCGCACCTGACGCGCATGGCGCAGCTGCTGCGCAGCGGCGTGTGCTGGCTGCTGGGCGTGAGCTTCACGGTGTTTCTGGGCGCAATGTCGCTTCAGGGTGTGTGCAGCGCGTCAATCGACGGCGTGGTCATCCGCGCGGCCAAATACGCGGTGGACAACTTCGTGCCGGTGGTGGGCGGCATGTTCTCCGACACGATGGACACGCTGGTGGGCTGCACGCTGATCGTCAAAAACGCGCTGGGTGTGGCGGCGGTGCTGGCGCTGCTGGGCGCGATCCTGGGGCCGCTCGCCCGCACGCTGGCGGTGGTGTTCGTGATGAAGCTGAGCGCGGCGCTGCTGGAGCCGGTGGCTGACGGGGAGATTGTGCGCGCAATCGGGGATTTCTCGCGGACCATCGTGCTGTTTTTGATCACGATGCTGTGCGTGGGCACGATGTATTTCCTGCTGATCGTGCAGCTGCTGCTGGTGGGCAATCTGACCGTGATGCTCAGGTGATGCGGGAGGGAAGCGGATTGATGACGCTGATTGCGCGGCTGTGCGCGCTGTGCGCGGTCTGCGCGCTCATGCAGATGGCGATGGGAGAGACGGACGGACAGGGCGGCCTCAGGATGCTCGGCGGCCTGCTGATGCTGCACCTGGTGCTCTCCGGCGCGCAGGAGCTGGCGGCGCAGCTGGCCGCACAGAAGGACCTGATGCACATCTTCGGGATTCTGGTGAAATAGAGGATGGATGGTGAGGCGCTTGAAGGACGTCCTTTCGAGGCTGCGCGCGGCGCTCACGCCGCAGGCGGTTGCGCTGCTTGCGGCGGCGCTGCTGCTTTGCTGGCTGGCGGCGGCCTCTCAGCGGACGGGCGCCTTGCCGCTGGAAACGCGCCTGGCCCGGACGCTCTCGTGCATGGAGGGCGCGGGCCGGGTGGAGGTGACCATCCGCACGCGGGAGGTTGCCTCGTCCGGCGGGGTGTTCGGAACGTCCGTCAGTGAGAGCGTGCCCTGCGGGGCGGTGGTCGTGGCGCAGGGCGCGCAGGACCCGCTGGTGGAGATGGAGCTGAGGCAGGCGGTCTGCGCGCTGCTGGGACTGCCGGCCTCGTCGGTGAGCGTGGTGACGGGAGGAGAATGAGCGGATGAGTGATGAACGGGAACGATCTGCCCGCCGCGTGCGCACAGCGGGCTGCGCGGTGCTGGTCGCACTGCTGGCGGCGTGCAGCTACCTGGGCGCAAGACAGCCGCAGAGAGCGGCGGTGAGCGTGCCGGTGGCGGTGGAGGTGATCAGCGAGCGCGCGCTGGGCGCCGCATCGCTTGAGGAGACGCAGCAGAAGCTTCGGCAGGAGCGGGAAAGCGCGCTTGCGCTTTTGCAGAGCGTGATCGACGACCCGAACGCGCAGGCGGGCACGAGGGACGAGGCGCTCAGGGAAAAGACCGCGCTGGCCAAACGCATGGTGGCGGAGGCAGAGACGGCGGCGCTGCTTTCGCACATGGGCTTTGGTGAGACGGCCGTGGTGCTCGGCGGGGAGAGCGTGACGGTGATCGTCCCCTGGCAGGCGGCGGAGAACGAGCAGAGCCGCGTGCGGATCATCGACGCGGCGGCGACGCAGACGGGACTTGCGCCGGAATGCGTGAAAATCATTCTTTCAAAAAAATGAATGAGAAGATTGTGCACCGGACAAAAATCTGCTATACTAATGAATAACCATAGGGAGGTGCTTTTATGAGTGAAAACATGACCATTGATATGGAAAAGGATCAGGACAACGGTCAGATCACATACGCCAACGAAGTCATTTCGACCATCGTGAGCGTCGCGACCACGGAAGTGGACGGCATTTCCGGCATCGTGGGCGCGGGCCCGATTTCCGGCATCATCGGCAAGAGCAAGACGCCGCGCGGCGTGCGCGTGGACATGGACGGCCAGGATGTCAACGTCGACGTCAGCGTGACCGTCGATTACGGCATGCCGATCCAGAAGGTGGGCCGCAACGCGCAGGAGAACGTGCGCAAGTCCATCGAGTCCATGACCGGGCTGCATGTGGAAAAGGTTGACCTGCATGTCGTGGGCGTGAGCTTTGAAAAGGAAAACCAGGAGATGCAGCTCAGCCAGCAGGCCGCGCTGACCTCCGCCGAGGAGGAGGAGGAGCATGCCGCCGCCGAGACCGAGGCCGAGGACGCGCAGGAGGTCACGGTGGAGCTGGTGGAGACGCCGGAGGAGCCGGACGAGGACGGGCAGGACGGGCAGGAGTAAGCTGCGCGCCTGACAGCCGAGGAGAAAACACAAGGAGGAATACGCGATGAAGCATCCCGTGAGAGACCGTTTCTGGGTACTGTTCTGCGCGCTGGTTGCGCTGTGCGGCGCGGCAGCTGCCGTGGCGCTGGTGCTGGGCGTGATCACCGTTGACCCGGTCGTTTTGCTGCTGGGCCGTATTTCCAATATGTCCTTCAAGGTGAAGATCGCGCTGATCGCCGCCGCCGTGGTGCTGGCGATCCTTGCGCTCCGCCTGATTCATGTGACCCTGCCGGCCAGGAAGAAGCGCTCGAGCAATTTCGCCGTGCAGCGCAACGAGAACGGCATGGTCCGCATCTCCGTCAAGGCGCTGGAGGCGCTGGTGCAGCGCTGCCTGAGCCAGCATCCGGAGATCAAGGTCGTCTCCTCCTCGCTGACCAGCGACGAGGAGAGCGTGCGCGTGGACGTGCACGTCGCCCTGCAGTCCGACATCAGCATGCCGCTGGCGATTTCCTCCCTGCAAAAGCAGATCAAGCGCTACCTGGAGGCCTGCTCCGGCGTGAAGGTCGAGGAGGTGCGCGTGTTTGTGGACGGTGCGCTCCCGGCGAACGCGAATACCGCGGAGTCCCCGTTCGCGATCCCGGCATCCCTGCTGGGCCAGGAGCAGCTGGCAGGCACGAAGGAGGATGAGCCGCTGCTGGTGGCCGTGGACGAGGTGCCGCCGCATGCCGCGCCCGTCGAGGAGGCTGCGGAGGCTGCTGAAGCGCCGGCCCCCGAGACGCAGGAGCCTGCTGCCGGGACCGAGGAGCCTGCCGAGGCCACGGAAGCGCAGGAAGAAGCGGGTGAGGACGCATGATGGACAGGAAAACCTTCTTTTCCCAGCTGCTGACGCCCGGCACCGTGCCCTGCACGATCTTCGGCGTCGCAGTGGGGCTGATCTTTGCGCTGCTGCTGCTGACCATCGGCGTGGGCAAGACGCTGATCATTGGGCTGTTTTGCCTGGTGGGCGCGTTCATCGGCGGCGTGAAGGACAAGGCCGGCTTTGTGCGAAAAATCATCCTGTTTTTCCATCGCGAGGAAAACTGAGCCGCTCGCTGCGGAAAAGCAACTATAAAACTTGGATCGGAGCAAAAGAAACATGGCGCGTCCCATTGCACGAGAGGCTGCGATGCAGCTGATCTTTGAACAACTCTTTGGCGGCGAGGGCGAAACGCAGGCCCTCGTCGATCTGATCGACTACGAGCCCAGCGAGAACGACCGCGCGTACATCGACATGGTGGTCGCGGGCGTGAAGGAGCACGCGGCCGATCTGGATGCGGAGATTTCCGCCTGCCTGCGCGGATGGACGCTCGCGCGCCTGTCCCGCGTGGATCTGGCGATCCTCCGCCTGTCCACATACGAGATGAAGTATGCGTCCCTGCCGGCGGCCGTTTCCATCAACGAGGCGGTGGAGCTGACCCGCAAGTATTCCAGCGAGTCCTCCTGCCCCTTTGTGAACGGCGTGCTGGGCACGATCAGCAGAAAGCTGGCGGCAAACGCATGAAGGCCGTGCTGGGCATCGACACCAGCTGCTACACGACCTCCGCTGCGCTGGTGGCCGCATCGGGCAGGATCATCGCGTCCTCCCGACGGCTGCTGACGGTTGAGGCGGGCGAGCGCGGACTGATGCAGTCCGAGGGGCTGTTTCAGCATGTGAAGAACCTGCCGGACATGATTTCGGACGTGATGCGCAGGGCGCCGCAGGCGGACATCGTTGCCGTGAGCGCGAGCACGCGGCCCAGACCGGCGCAGGAGTCGTATATGCCCGTGTTCCGGGCGGGAGAGAGTCAGGCGCGCGCAGCGGCAGCATTGCTGCGCGTGCCTTTTTATCCTGTCAGCCATCAGGAGGGACATGTGCGCGCGGCGATGGTGGATTCCGGAATCGAGGCGTCGCAGCCGTTTCTGGCGCTGCACCTGTCCGGCGGCACGACGGAGATCCTGCTGCGCGAGGCGGGCAATCTCACACTGCTGGGCGGCAGCCTCGATCTGCACGCGGGCCAGCTGGTGGACCGCACGGGCGTGCGGATGAACCTGCCGTTTCCGGCGGGGCCGTCGCTGGAGAAGCTGGCGATGGAGGGCGTGCGGCAGGGAAAGACGCAGGGCCTGATCGGCGTATCGATTAAGGGCGTGGACTGCTGCATGGCCGGTGCGGAAAACAAGATTGCGCGCTGGATGGACGAGGGCAGCATGACCCGCGAGCAGATCGCCGCCGAGGTGTTCGATTTCCTGGCCAGAACGATCGAGCGGCAGATCGAGGCTGCATGCGAGCGAACCGGCTGCCGTCAGGCGCTGCTGGCGGGCGGCGTGGCCTCGTCCCTGTTGCTGCGCGAAATACTGACAGCGCGCGCGAAAAAGCGCAGGCTGGACTGCCGCCTCTGCTTTGCCAGGCCGGAGCTTTCCGGCGACAACGCGGTCGGCGTGGCGCTGCTGGGCGCTGAAATGTTCAAACATAGTGAGGAGGAATGACCATGGCGGCGACGCTGATCGACGGCCGTGCGGTCGCAAAGGCATTCAAAGAGGAGATTGCGCAGCGCACGCAGGCGATGATCGCGCAGGGCGTGACGCCGCATCTGGCGGTCGTGCTGGTGGGCGAGGACCCGGCGAGCCAGGTGTACGTGCGCAACAAGGAGAACGGCTGCATCAAGGCCGGCATCCGCTCCACCGTGATCCGGCTGGAGGAAGACTGCACGCAGCAGGAACTCGAGGAGACGGTGAAGCGGCTCAATGCGGACGCGTCTGTCGACGGCATTCTGGTGCAGCTGCCGCTGCCGAAGCACCTTAACGAGGCGAGCGTACTGCGGCTGATCGATCCGGACAAGGACGTCGACGGCTTCCATGCGATGAACTCCGGCCGGCTGATGAACGGTCAGCCGGGCTTCGTGCCGTGCACGCCGCTGGGCGTGATGAAGCTGCTGGAGGCCTACGGCATCGACCCGGCGGGTAAGCATGCTGTGGTGATCGGCCGCAGCAACATCGTCGGCAAGCCGATGGCCATGCTGCTGCTGCGCGCGAACGCGACGGTGACCATCTGCCACTCCCGCACGCAGAACCTGGCGGAGATCACCCGGCAGGCGGACATTCTGGTGGCCGCTGTGGGCCGCGCGAACTTCGTGACCGCGGACATGGTGAAGCCCGGCGCGGCGGTCATCGACGTGGGCATCAACCGCGTGGACGGCAAAATCGTGGGCGACGTGGATTTTGATGCGGTCTCCGGGGTGGCGGGCTACATCACGCCCGTGCCCGGCGGCGTGGGCCAGATGACGATTGCGATGCTGCTGGCGAACACGCTGGACGCGGCGGCAAAGCGTGGCCGGTAAGCTCACGCTGACCGTCTCTCAGCTGTGCGAGTACATCCGGCGCATGCTGCAGCTCGACCCGATGCTGCATGGCGTGGAGCTGAAGGGTGAGATCAGCAACCTGAAATTCCATCAGACGGGCACGATCTTCTTCACGCTCAAGGACGAGAACGCGGCGATCAACTGCGTGATGTACGCGTCCGACGCCGCAAGGCTTCAGGCGGCGCCGTTTGAAGGCATGCGCGCGGTGGTCTCCGGCAGCGTGGGCCTGTACGTCAGAGGCGGACAGATGCAGTTTTACACGAGCAGCCTGCGCGCGGAAGGCGTGGGCGTGCTCTATGAGCGGCTGCTGGCGCTGAAGGAAAAGCTCTCGCGGGAGGGCCTGTTTGAGGCACAGCGCAAGCGGCCGCTGCCGCCGTATCCCGACACGGTCGGCGTGGTTTCCTCGCCGACCGGCGCGGTGATTCACGACATCATGAACGTGTCGCTGCGGCGTGACCCGCAGGCGCGGATTTTGCTGTGCCCGGTGAGGGTGCAGGGCATCGGCGCGGCGGACGAGGTGGTGCAGGCGATACGCCTGCTTGAAAAAATCGACAGCGTGAGCGTGATCATCGTGGCGCGCGGCGGCGGCTCGATGGAGGATCTGTGGACCTTCAACGAGGAAAGCGTCGTGCGCGCGGTGGCGGCGTGCAAAAAGCCGGTCGTCTCGGCGGTCGGCCATGAGACCGATGTGACGCTGTGCGACCTGGCGGCGGACCTGCGCGCGCCGACGCCGTCTGCGGCGGCTGAGTGCGTGACGCCGATGCGCAGCGAGACGCTTGCGCAGATCGCGGGGCTGCGGGAGGCGCTGACCGGCGCGCTCGGGAGGCAAACGGAGCAGAAGGAGGCGTCGCTTCGCCTGCTGGAGGCGAGGCTGTCCGCCTGCAGGCCGCAGAAGCGGCTCAGCGCGGAGGCGGAGCGGCTTGCGCAGAAGCGGGCGCAGCTGCGCCAGGCGATCGGCGCGCGGCTTTCCCTGGGGGAGGTGGCGCTGGCCCAGCGACGGCGCGAGCTTGACATGCTCAGCCCGTACCGCGTGCTTGCGCGCGGCTACGCCATCGTGACCAAAGAAGGCGGGGCGGTCCGCTCGTCGGCGCAGGTTGCCGGCGGCGACGTGGTGGCCATCCGCTTTGCCAGCGGCACGGCGGACGCGCGGATTCTCAGCAGTCAGAGCGAGGAGGGCTGAACATGGCCGTCAAGAAGAAAAAAGCGCTCTCCTTTGAGGAGGGCATGCAGGAGCTGACCGTGCTGGTGGAGAAGCTCAGCGGCAGCGAGCTGCCGCTGGAGGAATCCATCGCGCTGTACGAGCAGGGCGTGGCGCTGCATGCGCAGCTTGAGGCGCTGCTTGCGCAGCAGAAGAAACGAATTGAAATGATCGACCCGGATACAGCGGAAATCAAAGCGTTTGAGGGGAATGAAAATGGTGTATCATGAGCAGTACAGCCGCTATGCCGGCATGGTGGAGGAGACGCTTGAAAAGCTCCTGCCCGGGACAGACGAGATCTGCCCGAAGACCGAGGGCGTGATACCTGAGCACCTGTGTGCGTCCATGCGATACAGCCTGATGGCGGGCGGCAAGCGCATCCGCCCGGTGCTGCTGCTGGCCGCCTGCGAGATGCTGGGCGGCGATCTCGAGCAGGCGAAGACGCCGGCGGCGGCGCTGGAGATGATTCACACCTACTCGCTGATCCACGACGACCTGCCGGGCATGGACAACGACGATTACCGCCGCGGCCGCCTGACCAACCACAAGGTGTACGGCGTGGGCCACGCGATCCTGGCGGGCGACGGCCTGCTCAACTACGCATACGAGTGCCTGCTTGAGAACGCGGCGGCATACCCGGAGAACCTGCGGGGGCACATGCTCGCGGCGAAGGCGATTGCAAACCGCGCGGGCGTGCGCGGCATGATCGCGGGCCAGAGCCTGGATCTTCTGAGTGAGCACATGGAGCCGGACGCGGAGCGTCTGCTCTACATCCACACGCACAAGACGGCGGACCTGCTGACCGCGCCGCTGCTGGCGGCCGCCTACATCGCGGGCGCGAGCGAGGAGCAGATCGACGCGCTGCGCCGCTTTGGCTTCTGCGTGGGCATTGCGTTCCAGATCGACGACGATCTGCTGGATGTGGAGGGCGACGCCGCGCTGCTGGGCAAGCAGACCGGCATGGACGCGCAGCGGGGCAAGATGACCTGGCCGGCGCTGGTGGGCGTGGCGGCCGCGAAGGAACGCTCCGCGCGCCTGTGGGACGAGGCGGAGGAAGCGCTCGGCATCTTCGGCGAGCGCGCAGCATTCATGCACGGCTTTGCCGCCCAGATGCGCACGCGCAAGAGCTGACGGTCAGGGGAACACGGGGAAACGTGCGGATATCAGGAAATAACGGGAGGAACATGCTGTGGGCGTAATCCTTGAAATCCTGGGCAACCGGGTGATCCAGGCGGCGGCGCTGGCCTGGGCCGTTGCGCAGGCGCTGAAAGTGATGCTGACGCTGGCGATCAGCAGGCGGTTTGACAAATCGCGCGTGCTCGGCTCCGGCGGCATGCCCAGCTCGCATTCGGCGATGGCATGCGCCATGCTGATGACGATTGGATTCAGAGAGGGCTTTTCGTCCTCCATCTTTGCGCTGGCGTTCTGCTTTTCCGGCGTTGTGATGTACGACGCGGCGGGCGTGCGCCGCTCCACGGGCAAAAACGCCGCGGTGATCAATCAGCTGATGGATATGCTCTCGGGCAACGGATACACGTTTGACGAGAAACGCCTCAAGGAGCTGGTGGGCCATACGCCGATCCAGGTGCTGGCCGGCGCGCTGCTGGGCACGCTGATCGGCACGCTGATGGCGTAAGCGGTCTGCGATTGACCGGCGGGACAAGCGCTTGCGCGGGCTTGACAGCTGTGGTATAATACAACACAGGTGGTGCAGTATTCTAGTCAGCAGAGCCGCTTCTGAAGACGGGGCTAAAAATCCGTTAAAGGGCATATCGATGAAGTTTCTGGTACCGGCTGCTGACGCCCAGTCGGGGGTCGGTGCTGGAAGTAAGAATTATGGGCGGCCGTCAATGGCATGATGGAGTTCGACCCATTTTTCGTGGAGGCATGGTGCACAGGCATCATGAAAACCTGCATGGTGGTACACAAGCTGCCTGCAGTGTAGCCTGCCTTGAGTGGTTGTGGCGGATCATGGAACAACGCGCGGTGACCAAAGGCTCACGGAAACCGCCGCGATCGCTGTGTGAAACCACGGCTGCAAAAGAGGCTAGGAGGCAGCCGACGCTGCCGAGGAAAGCTCCTAGACTGTCGATGAGGATATGACAGAGATTACAGTGTGGACTCAGTGGTAATTCGGTCGTGCGCGCGGAAACGGCGCAACGTTCGTTTTCAAGGGAAACCGCTCCTATGGCGACAGGGAGTAACGGACGGGGAAATCCTACCGAACCTATGCCGCAAGGTTTATTTGTCGTATCACCACCTATTTTCTGATGAACTGCAGCTGCATTGGAATCTTGCAGCGAGCACAGAGTTCCGCTTCTTGCCAAGCTGTTCGGAAGCGGGGGCGCGCACGGCGCGCTATGTCGTTTGAAACGCCCACGCATGTTCGTGGGCTTTTTTGAAATGCAGATATGAAAGCGTATTTCGGAGTGAAGTTTTTGTGAGCAAAAAAGAAAAGGCCAGACAGAGCAAGCAGAAGTGGATATTGACGGTCGTCTGCCTGTCCTTTGGCCTTTCCGTGGTGATGTCCTTTGTGACCAGCCTGTTTGTGGAGTCCGCGGGGCTGCTGGTCGCGCTGCTTTCGCTGATTGCGCTGGTGATGATCGGCATCATCACGGACGTGATTGGCACGGCGGTGACCTCCGCGGATGAGCAGCCGTTTATCGCCATGGCCTCCAAGCGGATTCTCGGCGCGAAGCAGGCGCTTCAGCTCATCCGCAAGGCGGAGCGCGTCTCGAGCATCCTCAACGACGTGGTGGGCGATATCGTGGGCATCATTTCCGGCTCCGCCGGCTCGGTTATTGCGGTGTACCTGGTGTCGCTGGGGCTGAAAAGCGCGATTGCATCCATGCTGATCACAGCGTTCACGTCCGCGTTCATGATCGGCGGCAAGGCGTACGGCAAGGGACTGGCTATCGCCAACAGCGACAGGATTGTGCTGACGGTCGGACGGGTCATGGCTGTCTTTGAAAAGAAGGGCAAGCCGAAGCAAAAGAAGAAAATGCGTAAGGAGGCGCTGTGAATATGGCAATTCTGCCCGGAATTCATGGGCCTGAGGATGTCAAGAGGCTGTCGGTGACCGAGTGCGAGGCGCTCGCCACGGAGATCCGGCAGACGATTATCGATACGGTTTCCCGCCAGGGCGGCCATCTGGCCTCGAACCTGGGCGACGTGGAGCTGACCATTGCGCTGCACCGCGCATTTTCCAGCCCCACGGACAAGATCATCTTTGACGTGGGCCACCAGATCTACACGCACAAGCTGCTCACCGGCAGGCAGGAGATGTTTTCCACGCTGCGCTCCTACAAGGGCATGAGCGGCTTCCCCTGCCGCGCGGAGAGCGAGCACGACCTGTTTGACACCGGCCACTCCTCGACGGCGATCTCCATGGCGCTGGGCCTGGCCCGCGCGCGGGATCTCAGGCATGAGGATTATCACGTCGTGGCGGTCGTCGGCGACGGCGCGCTGACCGGCGGCATGTGCTACGAGGCGATGAACGACGCGGGCAACGGCAAGAACCGCCTGATCGTCATCCTTAACGACAACGAGATGTCCATCTCCCGGAATGTCGGCGCGCTGTCGGAATACTTCAAGCATCTTCGCGCCAGCGCGTCCTGGTACGGCGGCAAGAAGCGCATCAAGCATCACCTGCAGCGCATTCCGCTGATCGGCAATCCGATTGCCAATTTGATGGAAAAGGCCAAGAACATGATCAAATCCGTCGTGACGGAGGGCGAACTGTTCGAGGCGCTGGGCTTCCGGTATCTGGGCCCGTTCGACGGACACAATATCGACGAGATGACGCGCGTGTTTGAGGAGGCCAAGCAGGTCACCGACACGCCGCTGCTCATCCATGTGATCACCCAGAAAGGACACGGCTACGACCTGGCCGAGCGCCAGCCGGAGAAATTCCACGGCGTGGCGCCGTTTCGCGTGGAAAATGGCCTGAGGCGCAACCAGTCCGCCGGGCCGAGCGCGGCGCAGGTGGCCGGCAGCGCCCTGACGGCGCTGGCTGCGCAGGATGAGCGCGTGGTGGCCATCACCGCGGCGATGGCGGGCGGCACGGGCCTGACCGGCTTTGCCAAGGCGTATCCGGAACGCTTCTTTGACGTGGGCATTGCGGAGCAGCACGCCGTCAGCATGGCGGCGGGCCTTGCGCGCGCGGGCATGCGGCCGTATTTTGCGGTATATGCGACGTTTTTGCAGCGCGCATACGATCAGATTGTGCACGACGTCTGCCTGCAGAACCTGCCGGTGACGATCCTGGCGGATCACGCCGCGCTGGTGGGCGACGACGGCAAGACGCACCACGGCGTGCTGAGCGTGCCGATGGTGCTGGGCATCCCGAACCTGACGCTGCTCGCGCCCAGGGACACGGATGACATCCGCGCGGCGGTGGAAGCCTCGCTCGGCGTGAACGGCCCGTGCGTGATTGAGTACCCCAAGGACGGCATTGAGCCGTATGCCAAGCCGCTTGACGGCAGGGCGCCCGAGGTGGGGCGCTGGCAGACGCTGCGCGAGGGCGCGGACGCGACGGTTCTGGCCTTCGGCCGCATGACGAAGCACGCCCTGCAGGCGGCGCAGCTGCTGGAAAAGGAGGGCGTGCAGATCGGCGTGATCGACGCGTGGTGCCTGCGGCCCATGGACATGGATTGCCTGCTGGCCCTGTTTGAAAGGAAGACAAGGATCATCACGATCGAGGAGGGTGAGTTGATCGGAGGCTTCGGCGCGGAGATCGCGCGGCAGTGCGCAGAGCATGGCGCGCGGGAGCCGCTGGCGATCCTCGGCCTGCCCAACCGGTTTATCGCGCACGGCACGGTCGATCAGCTGCTGGAGGAATGCGGCCTGAAGCCGGAGCAGATTGCGCAGAGGATCAGGCTTGCGCTTGCGGAGAAGAACGATGGCTGACAAGAAGAGAGTGGATGTGGCGCTGGTGGAGCGCGGCCTGGCCGCGAGCCGCGAGAAGGCGCAGGCGCTGGTGATGTCCGGCGTGGTGTATATCGGGGAAAACAAGGTGACCAAGGCGTCTGTAGCCGTAACGGACGCGGACGAGCTGATCGTCCGCCAGACGGGCACGGGCTATGTGAGCCGCGGCGCGCTGAAGCTGGAGAAGGGGCTCAAGGTATTTGGCGTGGACCCGGCCGGCGTGGTGGCGATGGATCTGGGCGCGTCCACGGGCGGCTTTACCGACGTGCTGCTCAAAAACGGCGCGGCGCATGTGTACGCCATCGACGTGGGCTACGGGCAGCTGGATTGGGGTCTGCGCAACGATCCGCGCGTGACGGTCATGGAGCGCACCAACGCGCGCTACCTGAAGCGCGAGGACCTGCCGCTGCGGCCGACGCTGGGCGTGATGGATGTGTCCTTCATCTCCATCACCAAGATTCTGCCGGCGGCGGCGGAAATCATGGGCGAGGACGGCGCGTTCATCTCGCTCATCAAGCCGCAGTTTGAGGCGGGACGCGACCGCGTGGGCAAGAAGGGCGTCGTGCGCGACAGGCAGGTGCACCGCGACGTGATCGCCGAGGTACTCGCCTTCATCGAAAACGAGCTGGGCTGGGCGGCACAGGCGCTGTCCTTTTCGCCCATCAAGGGGCCGGAGGGCAACATCGAGTTCCTCGTGCACATCCTGCCCAAAGCCCGCGCGACGCACAGCGTGACGCCGGAGGAGATCGACGCGGTCGTCGCGGCGGCGCACGAAAGCCTGCACGACGCGCAATAACGACCATTCAAGGAGAAGACTGATTTGATCAGACGGATTCTCTTTTACTTCAACAAGGGCAAGGATGCCGCGGCGGAGGCCGTGCATATCTGCGCGCAGCTGTGCCGCGCCCATGGCTTTGAGACGTGCTTTTTCATCGAGGACGCGGCATGGCTCGATGCGCATGCGCCGGGCGTCGCGCAGGACAGCGTGCTGCTTGAGCGCCCGGTTCCGGGCGAGACGGACCTGATTCTGGTCTTCGGTGGGGACGGCACGGTGCTGCGCGCGCTGGATTCCTATGTGTGCTGCAACATCCCGATGCTGGGCGTGAACCTGGGACGGATGGGCTTTCTGCTGGAGACGCAGCCGCAGGAGATGGGCGCGGCGCTCGAGCAGCTCAGGGCGGGCAAATACCGCATCGAACGGCGCATGATGCTGTGCGTGGAGGGCGAGTGCGGCGGCAAGCGCATTCTGGCGTACGCGACCAACGAGGTCTCCGTCTCGCGCGGCCTGTCCCAGCGGATGATCGCGCTGGACGCGTTCGTGGGCGACATGCTGGTGGATCACTACATCGCCGACGGTCTGGTGCTCTCCAGCCCCACAGGCTCCACGGCCTATTCGCTCTCCGCCGGCGGCCCAATCGTCTCGCCGGACGTGCACTGCTTTGTGCTCAGCCCGATCTGTCCGCACTCGCTCACATCGCGCCCGATTGTGCTCTCGGCAAGCGAGCGCGTGCGCCTGAAAATCCACATGAAGGAGATGCGCGAGGGCATCCAGCTCTCGGTGGACGGCCAGGCGGTCTGCGAGATGCGCAACCACGAGGAAATCAGCATCAGCCGCTCGCCGCATGACGCGCTGCTGATCCGCTTTGATGAACAACGCAATTATTTCTCGCTGCTCAAGGACAAGCTCTCGCAGTGGAGCTTGTGAGACGCGAACCGAAGGAGGCTGCTATGAAAGCAAAACGCCAGGCGCTGATCCGCGAGATCGTGGAGGCCCAGAGCATTCAGACCCAGGAGGAGCTGGCCGAGGCGCTGCGCGCACACGGCATGGTGGTCACGCAGGCCACCGTTTCGCGCGATATCCGCGAGATGCATCTGCTCAAGGTGCTCGCCGAGGATGGCAGCTACCGCTATGCGACGATGGAGAAGAGCGATTCCGGCATGAACGACAGGCTGATCCGCATGCTTACAGATTCCGTCGTGGAGATGAACAGCGCGAACAACCTGATCGTCATCCACACGCTGCCGGGCAGCGCGCATGTGGCGGCTGAGGCGATCGACAACCTCAAGTGGCCGGAGACGATCGGCACGATTGCAGGCGACAACACGATTCTGGTGATCGTGCGCACCAATGAAGAGGTGGACACGGTGATGAAGCGCTTCCACAGCATCATCAAGTGAGTTTGGCATTCACAGCGCTTCGCCGGTCAGGCAACCGGCAGTTTGTTTTCGGGATACAGGCAGGAGGACGGCTATGCTGCTGCAGCTGAGCATTTCCAATCTGGCGCTGATTGACGCCATGAGCATCGACTTTGCGCCCGGCATGAACGTGATGACGGGCGAGACCGGCGCGGGCAAGTCCATTGTCGTCGACGCGGTCAACCTGGTGCTCGGCGAGCGCGCGGACCGCGAGCTGATTACAAACGGAAAGCAGAAGGCGCGCGTGGAGGCGGTGTTTGACATCGCCGACAACGAGAAGGTGAAGACCCTGCTCGCCGAAATGGATCTGGAGGGCGACGAGGACACCGCGTCGATCTCCCGCGAGCTGACCAGCGCGGGCAAGAACATCTGCCGAATCAACGGCACGGTCGTGCCGCTGCAGACGCTCAGGCAGGTTTCCGCGCAGCTGCTGGACATCCACGGCCAGCACGAGCACCAGCTGCTGCTGGACAGCCGGAACCACGTCGGGTATCTCGACGAGTACGCGGCGGACGAAATCCATCCGCTGCTTGAGCGCTGCGGCGAGGCATACGCGGCGTGGCGCGCCTGCGCGCAGAAGCTCTCGCGGCTTCGCAAGAGCGTGGCCGAGCGCGAGCAGCGCATCGACATGCTGCGCTTCCAGCTCGAGGAGCTCAAGGGCGCTCGCCTGGTCGCGGACGAGGAGGAGGAGCTGGAGCGGCAGAAGGTCTTCTACCGCAACGCCGGCAAGATCATGGCGGCGTTTGACGAGGCCTGCGGCCTGCTGGATTCCGGCAGCGGCCGCGAATCCTCCGCCGTGGAGCTGCTGCGCGAGGGCGTGCGTGCGCTCACGCCGGTAGCGGCGCTGGACAGCCGCTATGAGACGGTGTATGCGCGGCTGGACGGCCTGTGCTACGAGGTCGAGGACGCGGTGGGCGAGCTGTGCTCGCTGCGCGAGGAGATGGACTACGACGATCGGGAGGCCGAGCGCGTGGAGAGCCGGCTGGATCTTCTGCACCGGCTCAACCGCAAGTACGGCGCGACGACGCGCGAGATGATCAAATACCGCGACAGGATCGAGGCGGAGCTGGGCGAGCTGGAGGACTCCGACGAGGCCATGGAGCGGCTGGAGAAGGAATACCGGAGCAGCGCCCGCGCGCTGCAGGACGTCAGCGCACAGCTGACGCGCGCCAGACAGGAGGCGGCCCGGCGCTTTGAAACGAGCATCGAGGCACAGCTGCACGATCTGGGCATGAAGAACGCGCGGCTGTCGATGGCCTTCGCGCCGCTTGGCGAGGGCGAACGCCTGAGCGACCGTTTCAGCGCGCAGGGCGTGGACCGCATCGAGATGATGTTCTGCGCGAACCTCGGCCAGCCGATGAAGCCGCTGGCGCGCGTGGCCTCCGGCGGCGAGCTCTCGCGCATCATGCTGGCGCTCAAGAACCTTTCGGCGCAGAAGCCGGGCATTCCGCGCAGCATGGTCTTCGATGAGATCGACACCGGCATCAGCGGCCGCATGGCGCAGGTCGTGTCGGAGAAGATGTCGCAGATCGGCGACCATCATCAGGTCATCTGCGTGACGCATCTGCCGCAGATCGCCGCGATGGCGGACGAGCAGTTCCTGGTGAGCAAGAGCGACGAGAACGGTGTGACGCGCACGACGGTCGTTCACCTGGACCGGCTTGGCCGCGCGCAGGAGATCGCGCGCATGGTCGGCGGCGCGGGCTGCGAGAGCGAGAGCAGCATCCGCCACGCGATGACGATGCTCGACGAGGCGGACGCGCGCAAGAAGACGCTGCGCGAGGCCTATCACCTGTAAAACAGCATGGAGAAGAGGAGGAAAATCCTCTTCTTTTTTTGCCCGGATGCTGTCATGCGCGCGAAGCGAAGAAGGGGTTTGGGGATGAAATCCCCAAGCAGGTTTTAGGGCGGCAGCCCTAACGTACCCCATAAACAGGAGGAAAAAGCAGTTTCAGAGCAGGCTGCAAAGCAGCCTACGATTGAAACGGGTTTGATTGACCAAGCAGGCATTCAGGAGCGCGAAAACTCGAAGCTCGCGCGCTCATCGGTGTGATCAAAGAACAGACGATTCTGAATATAGAACCGGTAGCGCACCTTTGCGCAGAGGCTTTCACGGATGGTGCGCGTCATTTCGCCCTGCACGGGCGCGCGGAGGGAAAGCTCCTGCGCGCGGAGTACATCGATCTCCAAACGATACCTGACCTGCCGGATCACGGCGCCATCCTCTGACCAGCGCTCTGCCCGTGCGCCGCGGTACGTCGCCAGACGGAACTCGCGCCCGCCGCAGCAAATCGCGCAGATGCAGCCGGTGAAGCGGCCGACGGGCAGGGGAATCGCGGCGACGGCGCACATCAGGCTGACCGGCTGAGGCTGCGCCCACAGACACTGCGTCCACAGATAGGCGCTTGGAAAGGAGCGCCCGCGGTCGGTCTCGATATAGCCCATGCCGTCGTCAAAGTCGAGGAGTTCCCCGTTCAGCATCACCTGCCCGCTGAGCGAATGCGCCATGCTGACGACGCCGTGCGCGCACTCCATGCGGGCAAACAGCCGGAAGGGGCCCATGATGTCGGAGGCAAGCGGCGTAAGCGGTCCGAAATCCAGCCTGCCGCGCAGGACGAGGCCGGGAGCATCGACGTCAAGCGCCATGCCCTCTGAAGAAAAGACGCTCTCGCCGAGACGAACGGAGAACGCCTCCCTGGAAGCGTCAAACGCCTCGCAGGGAAAATCCACCTGCCATGCCCTGCATCCGGTTACGACCTGAAGCGATGCGCTTCGCCTGCTGGCGGCGTCGATGTGCAGGGCGGGGATGAGCGCGAGGGCTTCGCCCGCCTTCGTCTGGCATTTCAGGTACCAGCCCTCAAAGTACGGGCCGCGCTGCTTTTCGCCGTGGTTTTGTCGTTTCATCTGCTCACCTTCACCGCATGAAGCGTTATGGGTCCATCTTGTAGAGCGTCAGCTTGTTCTGCGCGTCGCAAAGCCCCAGGAACACGGCTTTGGCGTCGTGGACGCCCTGCGTGCGCAGCTGCTTGTCAAGCCACGCGGCGTTCAGCCCCATCCTTTTCAGGTTTTCCTCCAGAATGCGGCCGTCCATGATCACCTCGGTGGAAAGCGTCTCCTGCTCGGGGGAGAGCTTCATGTCTTCGGGCGTGACCGGGCGCTTTTTGCTAACGGGGAGGATGGTCAGCTTGCCGTTGTACTCAAAGACGGCTGTGTGGATGTCGGCCAGGTTGAAATAGCCCTGCTCGCGGCACATGACCATGAATTCGCTCAGGTCCAGCTTGGCCTTTTTCATGTTGCTGCGGTAGAGCTTCCCATTCTGCATGATGATGGTCGGCGTGCCGTCGAGGAACTTGCGGCTGCGGGCGGCACGCTTGCCGATGAGCGAGAGCAGCCAGGTCAGCAGCGCATAGACGCCCATCGCGGCGAGCGGCTTCCACATGTTTTCCAGGTCGGTCGCCAGCTCCGCCGCGATGGAGCCGATGGTAATGCCGGTGATGTAGTCAAGAAAATTCAGCTGCGCGATCTGCTTGCGTCCGATCACCTTCGCGCACAGAAAAAGCGCGGCATAGGACAAAAGGGAAGACAGCACAATCTTTGCAAACTCCATCTTTTCGCCTCCATCAAAAGCTCTTTTCAGGATGAGGCAAACCGGTCTTTTCTATGCGCAGAACGCGGGATGGACGTAAAGGGGATGTAAAGTACAGGAACAGAAACTGTTAAATAATATCGAAAGAGTCAGGGAAACATGATTGACTTTTGTATATTGCACATATATAATATAGACAAAAATGACCGATTTCGGCCAAACCGGGAGGATGAGCGACAATCCTTCCTGTGTGCAGCCGAAGGATACCATCAATATGGAGGAAGAAAGCCGTGAGCGACCGCATTTCCATCCGTCATGCCCTCAAAAAGTATGGCAATAACGTCATCATTCCCGATCTCAGCCTGGAAATCAGGGAGGGCGAATTCTTTACGCTGCTGGGCCCCTCCGGCTGCGGCAAGACCACCCTGCTGCGCATGATCGCGGGCTTCAACTCCATCGAGGGCGGCGAGTTCTACTTCAACGACACGCGCATCAACGATCTGGACCCGGCCAAGCGCAACATCGGCATGGTGTTCCAGAATTATGCGATCTTCCCGCACATGACCGTGCGCAAGAACGTCGAGTTCGGCCTGCAGAACAGAAAGCTCCCCAGGGAGAAGGTGAAGGAGCAGACCGAAAAGTTCATGAAGCTGATGCACGTGGACGAGTACGCTGACCGCCTGCCCGAGCGCCTCTCCGGCGGCCAGCAGCAGCGCGTCGCGCTGGCCCGCGCGCTGTGCATCGAGCCGGACGTGCTGCTCTTTGACGAGCCGCTCTCCAACCTGGACGCCAAGCTGCGCGTGGAGATGCGCACCGTCATCAAGAACATCCAGCACAGCGTGGGCATCACCACCGTGTATGTCACGCATGACCAGGAGGAGGCCATGGCGGTCTCCGACCGCATCGCGGTCATGAACGCCGGCGTCATTCAGCACGTGGGCACGCCCAAGAACATCTATCAGCGTCCGGCCAACCTGTTCGTGTCCACGTTCATCGGACGCTCCAACGTGATGAAGGCGCGGCTGGAGGTGCAAAACGGCCGCTGCGAGCTGGTGACCGCCAGCGGCTACCGCGCGGAAATGAGCAACGTGCAGGAGAAGTACCGCACGGCACAGGACGTGGTCATGTCCGTGCGCCCAGAGGAGCTGCTGCTCAGCCGCGACGCCGATGCGCCGGGCATCTCGGCCACGGTCGACGACTGCGTGTTCCTGGGCCTGATGACCCACTACTTCGTGCACCTGGAGTCCGGCGAGGAGGCCGAGATTATCCAGGAGTCCTCCATCGACAGCATCATCGAGCCGGGCACGAAGATCCGCCTGACCATCAACACCGACAAGGTCAATCTCTTCACCGCCGACGGCTCGGCGAACATCCTCACCGGCGTGCAGAACGACTGCGCCGGCGCGTGAGCGGGGGAGGGCGTCTATGAAGACAAAGAAGGCTGACGAGTGGATCGTCGTATCGCTGTTGCTGCTCGCGCTGTTCGTGGTGTTCCTGCTCTTCCCGATGGTGGGCCTGCTCAAGCAGTCCGTGTTCAACTCGGACGGGCAGTTCTCGCTGGACAACTTCAGGCGATTCTTCACCTATACCAACGGCTATTACCTCAAGCCCCTGGCCAACAGCGTCAAGGTGACCATCGTCACCACGCTGGTGTCGCTGCTGCTGGGCGTGCCGATTGCGTACTTCTACTCGTTCTATAAAATCCGGGGCGCGAAATTTCTGTTCGTCGTCGCCATCCTGTGCAGCATGTCCGCGCCGTTCATCGGGGCGTATTCCTGGATTCTGCTGCTGGGCCGCAGCGGCGCGATCACGAAGTTCCTGTCCGCGCTGCTGGGCGTGAAGATGCCGGCCATCTATGGCTTCAAGGGCATCCTGCTGGTGCAGTCGCTCAAGTTCTTCCCGCTGGTGTTCATCTACATGAACGGCGCGTTCAAGAACATCGACAACACGCTGATGGAGGCCGCCGCCAATATGGGCTGCACGGGCGTGAGGCGTCTGGTGAAGATCGTGCTGTCCCTGTCCATGCCCACGATTCTCGCCGCGGCGCTGATGGTGTTCATGCAGGCGTTTGCGGACTTCGGCACGCCGATGCTCATCGGCGAGGGCTACCAGACCTTCCCGGTCATGATCTACAACGCGTACCTGGGCGAGGGCGGCGCGGACCGCAACTTCGCCGCCGCGCTGGCGGTCGTCGCGGTGGTCATCACGGCCATCGTGTTCGCCATCCAGAAGTGGGGCACCAACCGCTTCAAGTTCTCCATGAATGCGCTGCATCCGGTGGAGAAGAAGGAGGCGAAGGGCGTCTTCGGCTTCCTGATGCACGCCTACTGCTATCTGCTGGTCGGCATCGCGTTCATGCCGCAGCTGTACATCATCTACCTGTCCTTCTGCAATTACAAGGGCTCCATCCGGCAGGGCGGCTACGGCCTGGGCAACTATGTGCAGGCGAGCAAGAAGCTGCTGAGCCGTTCGATCAAGAACACCGCCGTGATGGGCATCATCGCGCTGATCGTCATCGTGATTCTGGCCGTGCTGATTGCGTACCTGGTGGTGCGCCGCGCCAGCGCGCTCAACAACGCGATTGACACGATCTCCATGCTGCCTTACATCATGCCCGGCGCGGTCGTGGGCCTGGCGCTGCTGCTGGCCTTCGGCAAGAAGCCGCTGGCGCTGACCGGCACGTTCGCGATCATGGTGATCTCGTTCGTCATCCGCCGATTGCCGTACACGATACGATCGGCCACGGCCACGCTGATGCAGATTTCGCCGAGCATAGAAGAAGCGGCCATCAGCCTGGGTGCGTCCAAGGCAAAGACGTTTGTGCGGATCACCGTGCCCATGATGGCCAACGGCATCCTCTCCGGTGCGATCCTCAGCTGGGTCGCGATTGTGACGGAGCTGTCCTCCTCGATCATCCTGTACAGCAACAAGAGCATCACGCTGACGATGTCCACCTATCTGGCGATTCTGCGCGGCAACGACGGCATCGCGGCGGCCTTCGCGGCGATTCTGACGGTGGTGACCGCCGTCTCGCTGCTGCTGTACCTCAAGGTGAGCAAGTCCGAGGACGTCCGGCTGTAACCTGCTTTGGCTTTATTGCGGCGGAATCCGCAATGGCAAATAAACCATCCAAAAAAGGAGACGAGACAATGAAAAAGATCCTGACTCTGGTTCTCGCGCTGACCATGGTGCTCACGGCGGTGTGCGCTTACGCCGGCGGCGAGGTGCAGCTCTACTCCAGCATGACCGAAGCCGATCTGGACGCGCTGATCACCTGCTTCAACGAGAAGTATCCCGACATCGAGGTCGTTGTGACCAATGGCTCCGCGGGCGAGCTGACCACCCGTATCGCCGGCGAGGCCGGCAACCCGCAGGGCGACCTCGTCTGGGGCGGCATGGCCGACTCCGACGGCATGGCGTATGCGGACATCTTCGAGGCCTGGGTGTCTGAGGGCGACAAGCAGAACATCGAGGGCTATTCCTCCCCGAACGGCTTGTACTCCATGGATCACCTGTCCACCGTCGTGTTCGTGGTGAACGAGGAGCTGGAGGCCGAGCTGGGCCTGAACATCCAGTCCTATGAGGACCTGCTGGACCCCAAGCTCAAGGGCATGATCGCCACCGCCGATCCCAACAGCTCTTCTTCCGCCTGGAACAACCTCTCCAACATCATGGCCGTGTACGGCAATGATACCGATGAGGCCTGGGCGTACATCGAGCAGCTGATGCCGAACCTCGTTATCCTCGGCTCCTCCTCCGGCGTGTTCAAGAACACCCAGGCGGGCGAGTATGTCGTGGGCATGACCTATGAAGACGGCGCGGTGGGCCTCATCCGCGACGGCGCGACCAACATCCGTCTCCAGTATCCGACCAACGGCACCTCCGCGACGGCCTTCGGCTGCGCGCTCGTCAAGGGCGGCCCGAACCCGGAGAACGCCAAGCTGATGATCGACTTCATCTGCTCCGTCGAGGGCCAGAATGCGCTGGCGGCCTATCAGCAGGGCACGCTGCGCTACACCAATGCCGGCTACACCGTGCCGGAGGACGCTTGGCTGCCGGCCTCTGACGAGATCACCTGGGTGTTCCGTGACGTCCCGTACCTCACCGAGCACAAGAAGGACATCCTGGATCACTGGAACGCGCTGTGGGCGAAGGTTGTGCAGTAACAATTTCGTGATGAAAGCAGTCCCTTGCGGATTCGCTGTGTGACGCTAGGGGCAGCCGGTCAGCCGACTGCCCCTTTTGCATGACCGGGCTGTTTTCATCATGCGCGAAGCGAACATGGGGTCAAGGGGCGAAGTCCCTTGGCAGGTTTTAGGGCGGCAGCCCTAACGGTTCCCCGTAATGAAAAAAGGAGCGAACGCCATGGATTTTGAAGAATTGCTCAAGGGCAGGGTCTGCGAATGCGGCATGACGCATACCTGCGCGATCAAGCACATCATCATCGGCAAGGACGCAAACAAAAAGCTGGCCCCGCTGCTTGAGGGCTACAAAAAGGTGCTGCTGGTGGCGGATACCAACACCTACGCGGCCTGCGGCGAGACGATCAGGGCGCAGATCGGCGACAAGCTGGAGGGCGCCAAGATCTTTGAACGCAGCGGCCTGCTCATCCCCAACGAGGAGGCCTGCGAGGAGCTGCACGCCTGCCTGACGGAGGAGACCGACCTGATCGTGGGCGTGGGCTCCGGCGTCATCCAGGACATCTGCAAGTATGTCACCTGGCAGGCGAAGCTGCCGTATTACATCGTTGCGACCGCGCCGTCGATGGACGGCTATGCCTCCAAGAGCGCCGCGATGATCATGGGCGGCATGAAGGTGACCTACACCGCGCATGTGCCGGATGCGATCATCGGCGACATCGACGTGCTCAAAAACGCGCCGATGGACATGATCCGCTCGGGCTACGGCGATATCCTGGGCAAGTTCTCCTGCTTGAACGACTGGAAGCTGAGCGTCGTGGTGCGCGGCGAGTACTTCTGCCCGTATGTGTACGATCTGGTCTGGGAGATGCTTCAGAAGACCAAGGATCTGGGCGAAAGGCTCCAGGCGCGCGACCCGCAGGCGATCGAGGCCCTGATGGAGGCGATTGTGGGCGTCGGCGTGGCGATGGCGTTTGTGGGCAACTCCCGTCCGGCTTCCGGCAGCGAGCATCACCTGTCCCATTACTTTGAAATCGTCAGCATCATCAACAACGAGCCGTACTTCATGCACGGCACGGACGTCGTCTACTCGAGCATCTATGCCCAGCGCATCCGCGAACGGCTGCTGGCGATTGACAAACCGGTCCGCAACACGATTCCCAGTCGTGAGGCGTGGGAGCGGAACATCCGCGAGATCTACACCAAGGTGGCTGACGGCGTGATTGCGCAGCAGGACAGAATGGGCTGGTACAACGAGGACCGCTATCCGGTGTATCTTAAGAAGTGGGACGAGATCCGCGCGGTGCTCAGCGAAGCGCCGTCCACGGAGACGATGCTGGGCTATCTGAACAGCATCGGCCTGGATATCGCGAAATTTGACGAGCTGTACGGCAAAAAGAAGATCGACAACGCGCTCAAGTTCGCCAAGGATCTCAAGGACCGCTATACCGTCCTGTGGCTGTACTACGATTTGCTGGTCTCCGAGGCGGACGTGTGAGGGATGCGCATGGACAAAAGCAGAATCCAAGTGATCGCCATGGACCTGGACGGCACGCTGACCCAGCACAAGCAGCCGCTCTCCCCGCTGACGCGCGCAACGCTTGAGGCGCTCGGAAAGCGATATAAGCTGCTCATGGTGGGGGCGGGACAGGTGCAGCGCATCTTTCACCAAATGGAGTATTTTCCCATCGACATCATCGGCAATTACGGCATGCAGTACGCGACCTACAACGCGCAGACGGGCGGCCTGGACATGCAGCGCGACGAGGTGATTCCCGCCGGCGACCGCGGGACCATCGAGGCGAGGGTGACGGCGCTGCGCGAGAAGTACGGCTACACCGAATTTGCGGGCGACAATGTGGAGTACCATCCCTCCGGCTGCCTGACGTTCCCACTCCTGGGCACGAAGGCCGCGCAGGCGGACAAGCTCGCGTTTGACCCCGACCGCGCCAAGCGCCGCCGCATCTACGCGCAGGTTTGCGCGGCCTTCCCGGAGTACTGCGTGTTCGTGGGCGGCTCGTCCTCGTTTGACATGGCGCCAAGGCCCTACAACAAGCTCTATGCGCTTGATCTGTACTGCAGGGAGCAGGGGATCGCGCACGAAAACGTGCTCTTCATCGGCGACGATTACGGCACCGGCGGCAACGACGAATCTGTCTATCTCTCCGACGTTCCGTTTCTGTGCGTGGACGACTACACGACGTTCCCGGCGCTGGTGCAGCCGCTGCTGGATTAGACCATTCAGGACAAACGGGTCCCGGAGATGCATGTCTTGCGTCTTCGGGCTTTTCTCTGCCCGGAGGACAGGCAAAGAATGGGCTTGACAATCGGTCAGGCAGACGGTATCCTTTTGGCAGAAAACAACATGCTCCAGGTCGATTCAGCATTTGTGAGGAAGAACGATGAACATCTACGATATTGCCAAAGAGGCGGGCGTGTCGATTGCGACGGTTTCCCGCGTGATCAACAACAAGGGGACGGTCAGCGATGCGACCCGCGCCAAGGTGGAGGCGGTGCTCTCGCGCAGCGGCTACACGCCCAGCGCGATTGCCCGCGGCATGGTCAGCAAGTCCATGCGCACGGTGGCCGTCCTGACGGTAGATATCCGCGTGCCGCACTATGCGCAGCAGGCATATACCATCGAGCAGGCGTTCAGCCATCGCGGCTATGAGGTCATCCTCTGCAATACGGGCGGCGGCAAAGAGGCGACGGTGCGCTATCTGCGGGCGGTGACGGAGAAGCAGGTGGACGGCATCATCCTCGTCGGTTCGGTCTTCAACGCCATCGGTCGGGAGCCGGAGGTCGAGGCGCTGCTGCGCCAGGCGCCGGTCGTGCTGGCCAACGGCCGGCTGGACATCCCCAACGCGAGCAGCGTGCTGCTGGACGACGAGAGCGGCGTGGCGCTGGCCGTCGATCATGTGGCGGCGCTGGGCAAGCGCAATCTTTGGTATGTGAAGGACCTGAATACAGCCAGCGCGACGGCCAAGCGCGACGGCTTCCTCAAGGCGTGCGAGCGTTATGGCGACAGGATTCGCGGCCGCGTGATTGAGACGGAGTTCTCCATCGAGGGCGGCAGGTACGTGGCCAAGGAGCTGCTGCGCAGCTGCCGCAGCGTCGACGCGATCATCTGCGGCGAGGATGAGACGGCGGTCGGCGTGGTGAAGGGCCTGCTGAGCGCGGGCATACGCATCCCGCAGGACGTGGCCGTCACCGGCTACAACAACTCGATCTTCGCCAGCATGTGCGAGCCGAGGCTGACGAGCATCGACAACAAGCCGGAGCAGGTGGCGCTCATGTGCGTGCAGCTGCTGGAGCGCATGATGGACGGCGAGCCGGGCGGCATCGTGGAGGTGTTCAGGCCGGAGCTGGAACAGGGATGGACAACCTGAACGAAGAACTGAATAAGAATTTGGGCACAGCTTCAGAATGTATACACTTTCTGCTGCTGTGCCTTGACTTTCAAAAAGAAGAATACAATGATGCTGCGAGCGCCTATATGACAAGGTTTTCCACCCTGTGACTGCCTGAAAAACTGCCAGAAAAGAGAGGAGAATGTCCATATGAAACGCATCGCCTATGAAGAGATGAAGCGTCATTTGTTTCGGACGTGAAGGCCTCCGTCCCGGCGCAGGAGGGCGGCGAGGTTTTCTATCCGGGCGAGATGGAGCTTGCGCGCATCCGGGAAAACCGGGCGCAGGGCATTCCGGTGATCGAGGAGGTCTGGCAGCGCGTGCTCGCCATGTGAGATGACGCATCAATTTTGCAAAAAAATGATATCCTGACCGGGGAGCATCCGTGCATTGTGGCGCTTGACAGATGGAAAGAAAAGGCGCATAATGGCATTCGTAGTGTTTTTTATTCCGGACGCCCTGCCTGAAAGGATGATGACAGCATGGGAAAATACTTCGGTACGGATGGTTTTCGCGGTGAGGCCAATGTGAACCTGACCAGCGAGCATGCATATAAAATCGGCAAGTTTATCGGCTGGTATTACGGCGCCCGCAAGGGCAGAAAGGCGCGCGTGGTGATCGGCAAGGACACCCGCCGCTCCAGCTACATGTTTGAATACGCGATCGTCGCGGGCCTGACCTCCACCGGCGCGGATGCGTATATGCTCCACGTCACCACGACCCCGAGCGTCGCCTATGTCACGCGCGTGGACAGCTTTGACTGCGGCGTGATGATTTCCGCGTCCCACAACCCCTTCTGCGACAACGGCATCAAGCTCATCAACAGCCGCGGCGAGAAGATGGATGATGAGACCACGGCGGCGGTCGAGGCGTATCTGGACGGCGACTATGCGGCCCTGGGCCTTGAGGGCGACGTGCCGCCCGCCACGGGCGACGCGCTGGGCGAGATCGTCGATTTCGTCTCCGGCCGCAACCGCTACGTCGGCTACCTGATCTCGCTGGCCTCCCATTCCTACAAGAACATGCGCGTGGGCCTGGACTGCGCCAACGGCAGCGCCTGGAACCTCGCGCGCACCGTGTTTGAAGCGCTGGGCGCGAAGACCTACGTCATCAACGCGGAGCCGGACGGCCTGAACATCAACCGCAACGCGGGCTCCACGCACATCGACGGCCTGCGCCGCTTTGTGCTGGAAAATCACCTGGACGTGGGCTTTGCCTACGACGGCGACGCGGACCGCTGCCTGGCGGTTGACGAGCAGGGCAACGTGGTGGACGGCGACAAGATCATCTACATCTTCGCCAGGCAGCTCAAGAAGGAGGGCCGCCTGACGGGCAACAAGGTCGTCACCACGATCATGTCCAACATCGGCCTGTACAAGGCGCTCGACGAGGAGGGCATCGAGTACGAGAAGACCAAGGTGGGCGACCGCTTTGTCTACGAGAACATGGTGCAAAACGGCTACTGCGTGGGCGGCGAGCAGTCCGGCCACATCATCCTGAGCAAGTATGCCACCACCGGCGACGGCATCCTGACCTCCATCGAGCTGATGGAAGCCATGCTGGACAACAAGCAGACCCTGTCGCGCCTGTGCGCGCCGGTGGTCAGCTATCCGCAGGTGCTCAAAAACGTCCGCGTGGCTGACAAGCAGGCCGTGCGCGAGAACGCGCGCGTGCAGGAGGCCATCCGCGCGGTCAGCGAAAAGATCGACGGCCGCGTGCTGGTGCGCGAGAGCGGCACGGAGCCGGTCATCCGCGTGATGACCGAGGCGAAGGAGCAGCGCGACGCGGAGATGTACGTCAATGAAATCATCGACGTGATCAAGGCCGAGGGCCTGGCCTGAGGAGGAGCAGCGATGGATGCAATCAAGGTACGCGATCTCTATGACCTGACGCACACCCGCGCAGCGGAAATGCTTGGCGCCTGCGAGTATCCGTGGGAGGCGCTGGGCAAAATCAAGGCGACCGTGCTGGCCATCGGACAAACGCTCGACCCGGAGACGTACGACCATCCCCAGGAGGGCGTGTGGATTGCCAAAAGCGCGAGCATCGCGCCGACGGCCTCCATCACCGGCCCCTGCATCATCGGCGAGAGGACCGAGGTGCGCCCGGGCGCGTTCCTGCGCGGCAGCATTCTGGTGGGCGACGGCTGCGTGGTGGGCAACTCCACGGAGCTGAAGAACTGCATCCTCTTTGACGGCGTGCAGGTGCCGCATTACAACTATGTCGGCGACTCGATCCTGGGACATCTGGCGCACATGGGCGCGGGTGCGATCACCAGCAACGTGAAGGGCGACAAGAAGCTCGTCGTCGTCCACGGCGAGGAGAATTACGAAACCGGCGTCAAGAAGTTCGGCGCGATGCTGGGCGACCGCGCGGAGATCGGCTGCAACAGCGTGCTCAATCCGGGCACGGTGATTGGCCGGGACAGCCAGGTCTATCCGCTCTCCTGCGTGCGCGGCGTGGTGCCCGCGCGCTGCATCGTCAAGGGCGAGCGCGGCGTGTTCAAAAAGCACGACTGATCTCAAAGCATCGAGCCATACGCGCGAAGCGAAGAGGGGTCAAGGGGCGATACCCCTTGCGGGGTTCAGGGGCGGCGCCCCTGAGCGGGTTTTAGGGCGGCAGCCCTAACGTTCCCCCATACGCGAAGCGTCCAATCCGCAAGAATCGCAGCGGAGCCGAAGGCGACCATTGCGATTCCGAAACATGGCTTTCAGTAGGATTAAAAAGCGGGCCGTGCCCGCTTCCATTTCCGAACGGCTTTACCCAATAACGCCGTTCAGTGCTCGTTGTACGATTCTTTACGCAATTTCCTATAGGTCGAAAAAGCACGGAATGTCGTTGCACTCCGTGCTTTTTATTTGCCTGCTGCGAAAGCTTACGCGTTCCCGGCCTGGTACTGCTCCAGCGCGCGGGCGAGCTGATCCGGGCAGGACGTGCCGCGCATGCCGCACTGAATGCCCTTGAGGCGGCTAATGGCCTCCTCTACCTTCATGCCCTTCACCAGCGCGGCGACGCCCTGGGTATTGCCCATGCAGCCGCCGACAAAGCGGCAATCGGTGATAACGCCGTCGGTCACTTCATATTCGATGGCGCGGCTGCAGGTGCCGCGGGTCGTGAATGTCTTCATGCAATGATGCCTCCTGAGCTGATTTTGATGCATGAGATTATTCGACGCGATTCGCCCTTTTCCTGCCGGACGGTCCATTTCTTCGCCGTGACGCGCGCCGGAGCGGACGCATACCATGCAGAAGGCGGGAGAAAGGGCGTGGGCGGCGATGGAGCGGGAGCTGTTTGTATCCACCGGCGGCGGAATCCGCGTGTGTGCGTTATCGGGAGAGGTCAGGCGGCAGGCGGCGCTCGAGGGCGCAGGCGCGCTGTGCGCGGCGAAGGAGCATCTGCTGTGCGCGTGCGGATGCGGGCGTGAGATCTTTCGGCTTGACCGGTGGGAGCTGATGCCGCAGGCGGTATATCCCGGCGGGCCGGGCGTGTGCGAGCTGCGCCTGTCGCGGGACGGGACGCATCTGCTTGTGCTGTGTGGCGACGCGGACAGCGTGATGATGCTCGACGCGCGCAGCGGCCGGCCGCTGGTCGTCAGCCGCGTGGGCTGCAATCCCCGACAGATGGCGCTTGACGGCGATACGCTGGCCATCGCGGGCGGGGAGAGCGGCTTTGTCCATCTGCTCAATGCGCAGACGCTTCAGGCGGCGCACTGCCTGTCCATGCCGGGTCCGGTGTACAGCACGGCGATCGGACGGGGCAGGGTGCATGCGCTCTGCCTGACGCCAACGCTCGATTCGCTGCTGGTGACGGCGCTGCCGGGCGGCGGAAGGCAGACGCTGGCGCTGCCGGGCATGCCGGGCTGCCTGCTGCTGCAGGGGGAGATGCTGCTGGCGGCGACGCAGCGGCGGCTGTACGCCGTGTCTTCGGACGGCGGCCGCATCCTCTGGCAGAGCGCGGCGCCGGGGCGCGCGAATCGGCTGCTCGGGGAGACTGGATGGCTGTTTGTCTGCGAGCTGCTGGGCGAGCGGCTGTTTGCTAGCAAATGTCCGGGCAGACGGTGGCGCACGCTGCATGCGGGTGCCCTGGACGCGGCGATCGGCTGAGGCATACCGGCACGCTCTTCTGTACATCCTGACGGCAGCGGGAGGGATGAAGTTGCAGAAATGGAAAAGGCTGTCTGCAGCGCTGGGCGTGCTGCTGTCCGCGTCGCTCGGCGTGACGCTCGCACTGCTTGTATGGGAAGGACGATGGCAGGAGGCGATCCCGCTGCACCTGTGCAGCCTGTCGGCGCTGGCGGCAATCTGGCTGGCGTTCTCATCCCGTCAGGCGCTGCTGGATTTCCTCTGGTATCTGGGCATGCCCGGCGCGGCGCTGGCGCTTGCGTTTCCCGCGCCGGCGGTGAGCGGGCATCAGGCGCTGCTGAATGCGTCCTATGTCGTCACGCACGCGCTGATTCTCGTGATTCCGTCGCTTGGCATGGCCCGCGGCATGCGCCCGCAGAGGGGCAGGAGTCTGGCAATGATGGGCGCGCTGCTGGTCATCGCGGCGGTCGCGGGCGCCGTGAACCGCCGGCTCGGCACGGATTTTCTGTTCCTTGCCGCGCCGCCCGCGGGCACGCCGCTGGAAGCCGTCTTTGACGCAGGATATCCCGCCTATCTGGCATTTCTCTTTGTGATGATGCTTTCGCTGTGCCTGATCATGGACGCGTTGGCGGGCGGACGGAAACGCCGGAAGTGACCGGCAATTTTTCAAACTATACAAATCGGGACAAATGCGCTATAATATCCAATGGAGATTTGCATATGAACGCGGGGCGCACCCTGCGCTTTGTCATTTGGAAGAAGGAGACAATGTGGATAATCAAAAGGTAACGGTTTTCAGGCAGAAGAACAAGGCTGGCCTGACTGCGGCGGCCATCGCGGGCTGCCTGGCCGTGTCGCCCATGCTGGGCGCAGGCGTGTTTCTGCCGCAGGTGCTCACCACGGTGCCGGTGCTGCTGCTGGCGATGCTGGGCTATGCGGGCCCGGTCAGCATGGCGGTGTGCAGCGGCATCCTGGCGGCGCTGTGCTCGGCGCTGTTTGGCGTGTGGGGCGGCCTGTCCGCCGTGCTGCTGATCGTGCCGACGGTGATCGTCTCGGGCGTGATGCTCGAGCATGATCATCCGTTCTGGGAGTCCGTCGCGGCCAGCGGCGTGACGATGTTTGCCTCGATGGGCGTGGTCGTGGCGCTGCTGAGCCTGATGGCGGGCAACGACGTGGTTACCGCCCTGACGCAGATCATGCGGGAGATGCTGGGCGCGTACAGCGGCTTTGGCGACATGGTGCTGACGGTGATGATGCAGCTGGGCATCCTTGCCGCGCCGGAGGGCGCGGAGCTGGGCGGCATGACGGCGCTCGACCCGCAGGTGCGAGAGCAGCTCATCAGCTCGCTCGTGATGCTGATGGACTCGATGCTGCGGCTGGAGCTGCCCATGCAGATGGCCACCGGCTCCGTGACGGCGGGCCTGCTGGGGCAGGCGGTGCTGCGCAAGGGCGTGATCGCCGGCGGACAGAAGACGGAGTATCCGCATCTGAAGACCTGGCGCGTGCCCAAGGGCTGGGGCAGGATTCTCGGCGGCACGCTGGCGGTTCTGTATCTGCTGGCGATGCTCGTCCCGCAGAGCATGAACACGATGTTCTACGTCTTCAGCGGCGTATTCAACAAGGTGTTTGCCATCCAGGGCATCGCGGCGGTCTGCTACATGCTCGACAAGCACGGCAAGTCCGCGGTGTGGCAGGGTGTGGTGTTCATCGCCGGTTACTTCTTCCTGGGCTCCTTTGCCGTGATGGTCGGTATTTTCGATCAGGCGATGGATTTCTCGCACAGGAGAGAAGAACTGGATAAGGATCAGAACCCGTTCGATCCGCGCCGCGGCGCGTGACGGACGAAAAACAGAGGACAACAGAAATCATAGGAGGAAACGACCATGAAAGTGATTCTGCTCAAGGATATCAAGGGCACCGGCAAGAAGGACCAGATCATCGAGGCGTCCGACGGCTACGCCCGCAACTTCCTGTTCCCCAAGGGTCTGGCCCGCGAGGCGAGCGCCACGAACCTTAACGCGATTGCCAACGCGAAGTCCGCGGAGAAGCACCGCGAGGACGTCGCGCGCGCGCAGGCGCAGGAAACGGCCAAAAAGATCGCCGGCAAGGTGATCAGCATCAGCGCGCGCGGCGCGGAGGGCGGCCGTCTGTACGGCTCTGTGACCTCCCAGGAGATCGCGGACGCGCTGGAAAAGCAGTACGGCGTGAAGGTGGAAAAGCGCCGCATCGACGTGAAGAACATCCGCAACGCGGGCGAGTACACCGTGGGCGTCTGGCTCTATGCCGGCATCACGGCGGAGATGACCGCGAAGGTGGAGGTTGCGGCGCAGTAATCTCCTTTCGCTTCGTATGCTTTGAACAGCGCGAAGCGAAGTAGGGAGTCTGAGGGACGATGTCCCTCAGGCGGGTTTTGGGGCGGCAGCCCTAAGCATTTTTCATCACAAAGGAAGGTGTGCAGATGGACGAGCAGGTCATGCGCGTACCGCCCAACAACGCGGACGCGGAGAAGAGCGTGCTGGGCTGCATGATGCAGGACCGCGAAGCGCTCAGCCTGGCCTTTGAGCTGCTGACGGCGGAGGACTTCTATCAGCCGGCAAACCGCGAGATCTTCGATGCGATGCGCCAGCTCAGCCAGCAGGGCATGCCCATCGATCTGGTGACGGTGGACGACGAGCTGACGCGGCGCGGCACGCTGGAGGGCGTGGGCGGCACCAATTATCTCGTCGAGCTCTCCCAGTGCATGCCCTCCACGGTCAACGCACGCGCGTATATGCAGATCGTCGACGAAAAATCCATCCTGCGCCGGATGATCAAGGCGACGGGCGAGATCGCGACGTCCTGTTATGCGCAGACCGACGCGGTGGGCGACATCCTCGGCACGGCAGAGAAGTCGATCTTCGACATCGTCATGCGCAAGAACGAGGGCTCATCACTCAAGCACATCTCGGACGTGCTGCCGGATACCTACCTGCGCATCGAGCAGCTGACCGAGCTCAAGGGCAGCATCGACGGCGTACCGATGGGCTTTGTGGACCTGGACAACCTGCTCACCGGCCTGCACGGCGGCGAGCTGGTCATTGTCGGCGCGCGCCCGTCCATGGGCAAGTCGGCCTTTGGCCTGAACATCACGGGCTACGCGGGCACGCAGGCAGGCCGCTCCGTGGCGTATTTCTCGCTGGAAATGCCCAACGACCAGCTGGCGATGCGCCTGCTGTGCTCGGACGCGCGCGTGGACATGCAGGCCGTGCGCCACGGCTCGCTCCACGACGAGGACTGGGTGAAGCTCTCGGCGGCGCTGGGTCCGCTGGCCGCGTCCAACATCTACATGGACGACACCTCCGGCATCACGCCGTCCCAGCTGCGCTCGCGCTGCCGCAGGCTCAAGATGGAACGAGGCCTGGACATGGTGGTCGTGGACTACCTGCAGCTGATGAGCGCGGACGGCCGCGTGGAGAACCGGCAGAACGAGGTCAGCGAGATCTCGCGCAACCTCAAGTCGATCGCTAAGGAGCTGGGCGTGCCCATCGTCGCGCTGGCGCAGCTCTCCCGTGCCGGCGCACAGCGCAGCGACAAGCGGCCCATCCTCTCGGATCTGCGCGATTCCGGCGCTATCGAGCAGGACGCGGACGTCATCATGTTTTTGCACAGAGAAGAGTATTACGATCCCAACACCGAGGACAAGAACATCGCGGAGGTCATCGTCGCCAAGCAGCGCAACGGCCCTCTGGGCACGGTGAAGCTGGCCTGGCTGGGACAGTACACGCGCTTTGCCAGCCTGCAGCAGGGCGGGCTCAGCAGCTGAGGTGAACCATGCACACGCTGGTTGTGGCGGAAAAGCCGTCCGTTGCGCGCGATATTGCGCGCGTGCTGGGGGCGAAGGACAGAGGAGAAGGCTGCCTGATCGGCGGCGGATATGTGGTCACCTGGGCGATCGGCCATCTGGTCACGCTCAAGGAGCCGCAGGAGCTTGACGAACGGTATGCAAAGTGGCGCGCACAGGATCTGCCGATTCTCCCGCAGAAGATGGAGACGAAGGTCATCCGCAAGACGAGCGCGCAGTTCAAGGTGATCAAGGCGCTCATGAACGCCAAGGAGACGGAAGGCATTGTCTGCGCGACGGACTCCGGGCGCGAGGGCGAGCTGATCTTCCGCTATATTTACGAGCAGGCGGGCTGTCAAAAGCCCGTTATGCGTTTGTGGATTTCCTCGATGACCGACGAGGCGATCCGTCAGGGCTTTGACAGCCTCCGCCCGTCCGGCGATTACGACGCGCTCTATGCCAGCGCGCGCTGCCGGGCGGACGCGGACTGGATCATCGGCATGAACGCGACGCGCGCGTACACGCTGCGCTACGGCGTGCTTTTGTCCGTGGGCCGCGTGCAGACGCCGACGCTCTCCATGCTCGTCAAGCGCAGGAAGGAGATCGACGCGTTCGTTCCGCAGACGTATTACACCGTGCGGGCGGATTTCGGCGCGTATCAAGGCACCTACATATCGCCGACAGGCGAAAAGCGGATTGACAGCCGCGAGCAGGCGGAGGCCATCGCGCAGCGCGTGAGCGGCCAGACGGGCAGCGTGACGCAGGCCGTGCGGGAAAAGAAGACGGAGCGCCCGCCGCTGCTCTACGACCTGACGACGCTGCAGCGGGAGGCCAACGCGCAGCTTGGCTTTACGGCGAAGAAGACGCTGGCCACGGCGCAGAAGCTCTACGAGCAGCACAAGCTGATCACCTACCCCCGAACAGACAGCCGCTACCTCTCCCACGACATGGCGGGCAAGGTGGAACGGGCTCTGGCCTCCTACGGCGGGGCGCTGGAGGAGGTCGGGCAGGGGGCGCTGGGCTATGGCGTCAGGCTAACCCCACGCGTGTTCGACGACGCGAAGCTGACCGATCACCACGCGATCATCCCGACGGGCAAACGCGCGGAGAACATGAACCTGACGGCAGACGAGCGAAAGCTCTACGAGATGGTGGCGCGCAGGCTGGCGGCGGTGTTCTATCCCAATCACGAATACGACGCGCTGCGCGTCGTGACACGGGTGGGCGGGGACGATTTCGTCTCCACCGGCAAGAGCGTGACGCAGGAGGGCTGGAAGGCGGTCTACCGCCAGCAGGCCGAGAAAAAGCGCAAGGCATCCGAGGACGAGCAGGAGCTGCCGCCGCTTGCCGTGGGCGACGCGCAGACGTGCAAAGCGGCGAGGGCCCGAGAGGAGCAGACCAAGCCGCCCAAGGAGCACAACGACGCCTCCCTGCTGCGCGAGATGGAGCACGCGGGGCGGCAGATTGAGGACGAGGCGCTGCGCGAGCAGATGAAGGACTGCGCGCTGGGCACACCGGCCACGCGTGCGGCGATCATCGAGCGGCTGATCGAGGTCGGCTATGTGAAGCGCAGCGGCAAGAACCTGGTGGCCACGCCCAAGGGCGTGCATCTGATCGAGGCGGTGCCGCCGGAGATCGCCTCCCCGGAGACGACGGGCCGATGGGAACGCGCGCTGTCCCAGATCGCGCGCGGCCAGGACGGCGAGGCGCGCTTCCGCGAGGGCATCGCGCGGCTGGCAGCGTTCCTGACGCAGCACGCCGGCACCGCGCCGGACGTGCCCTTTGACAAGGAGGAGCGGCGCGGCAGGGGCGGCCGAAAGATCAAGGACCTGGGCATCGCGTGTCCGGTCTGCGGGCAGGGAAGAATCGCGGAAAACACAAAGGGCTTCTACTGCACGCGCTATCGCGAGGGCTGCAGGTTCACGATCTGGAAGGATGCGCTTGTGCGCGTGGGCGGCCCGGAGCTGAGCGCCAAGCTGCTCAGACTCTGCGTGGAAAAGAAGGACGTGCGCGGCTCGACCGGCGTGATCCATTACGACAACGGGCGGATCGGCTTCACGCCGGCGCTGCACTGAGACGAACGAACCAGACAAGGCGGGAGATTCATGAAACTGTACGCTCAGGCGGATTTTGACGCAAACAGGCGGGAAAAGCGCAGGCAGATCAGGCGCGCACTGATCCTGGCGCTGCCGTTCTTTGCGATGGCGATTGCGGCGTTTGTCCTGCGCATCGAGCTGCTGTGCATCGCGGGCTTTGTGATTGCGGGCTCGATTCTGATTTTTCTGTACGATCTGCGCATCAAGCCTGCGCTGCGCTATGGCCGCTACCTGGCGGAGGCGCACAGCGGCCTGACGCGCCAGACGGTCGGCGCACTGGTGCGCATCGGCAGCGACCCGGTCTATCAGGACGGTGTGAACTTTCATGAGGTCATCCTCAACATCTATGAGGACATGGCCGAGGAGGGCGAGCGCCGCTTTCTGCTGGACGTGAACAAGGAGATCCCGCAGGACTGGATCGGGCAGGACGTGGTCGTGACGAGCCACGGCAGCTTTCTGCTGGACGTCGCGCCCGTGGAGAAAAAGGCATGAGCAGACGGGCAAACCGGGTGGTCCTCGCGCTGGTGCTCACGCTGATTGGCATGCTCATGCTGCTGCTGAATCTCCACACGCCGCTGATGATGGACGACTACGATTACAGCTTCTCCTGGGCCACGGGCGAACGGCTGGCGGGAATCGCGGACATCGCGGCCTCACAGGCGGCGCATTACCGGCTCTGGGGCGGGCGCAGCGTGGTGCACTTTCTGGCGCAGCTGTTTCTGTACCTGGGCAAGCCCGTGTTCAACCTCGCCAATACGGCCATGTTTCTGCTGCTGCTGCTGGAGATGACCATGCTGGCGGGAAAGCCGGGCAGGGTGCTTGACGGACGCATGCCGCTGATCGCCCATGCGCTGCTGATGCTGACGGTTCCCTTTTTCGGCACGGTGTTCCTTTGGCTGGACGGCGCATGCAACTACCTGTGGGGCACGGCGCTGGCGCTGCTGCCGCTCGTCATCGTCAAAAGCGAGCGGGAGGGCGGCTTCTTCGACGCGGGCATATCGCACGGGTGGCTTGCGGTGCCGGTATGCTTCCTCGCCGGGTGGACGAACGAGAATACGGCCTGCGGCGTGCTGGCGGCCGTCCTGCTGCTGACCCTGTGGGACAGGCTCAGGGGCCGTAAGGTGCGCGCGTGGCGCTGGGCGGCGCTGGCCGCGCAGGCGCTGGGCGCGGCAGTGCTGCTGCTGGCGCCGGGCAACTTTGCGCGGGTGGGTGAAGCCTCCCCGCGCGGCCTGCTGATGGAGCTTGTCTACCGCTTCGCCGTGACGACCTACTGCCTGCTGCGCTATGCGGGCATTCCCGCGCTGCTGACGGCGGCGGCGCTGCTGGCTGCCCGGAGGAAAGAAATCTCTGTGCGCAACGAATGGCTGTGCGTGCTCCTGGGCGCGGTGCTGCTGAGCGCCTATGCGCTGGTCGGCTCGCCGCAGATCTCCGACCGCTCGTTCACGGCAGTGCTGGTGCTTGCGGTCACGGCGCTGCTGGCGGTGCTCTCCGACCTCAAGCCCCGCCCGGACAGGCGCAGTCTGCCGGCGATTGCGGTGCTGGCGGTGTGCATCGTGGGCGTCAGCCTGGGCGCGCTGCAGGACGTGAAGATGCACGAGGCGGCCTGGCGCGCGCAGACGGACACCATCGAGGCGGCGGCTGCCGCAGGGGAGACGGACGTGACGATCTCCTCCGTGCCGCAGAACTCGCGCTTTACGATGGCCATCACGCTGGAGGACAGTCCTGACGCCTGGCCAAACAGCACGCTGGGCAGGTACTACGGCGTGCGCGTGCACGGCAGGTAGGGACAGGGCAATTGTGACACGAGCATGAAGAACTGCGTTTATTTGCGAAAACCGACAGGCCGCGCGCGCTTATGAGGCATGCGCGGCTTGACATTTGTGTGTCATCAACCTATAATGTAATGTATATTGCCGAGTAGAGGCTGAAAGGAAGAGAACGAAACATGAAAAAGGGAATCGCATTGATCGCCATGCTGCTTGCGGCGGCGCTGATGCTCTCCGGCTGCAACCTGATCGGTTACGACGCAGAGCTGGACGGCGCGCAGGCTGTGGCCAAGGTGGGCGATACCGAGATCACGAAGGCCGAGTGGGCCGATTACCGTGACTATCTGGTCGAGTATGAGCAGCAGTACATGCAGCAGTACTACGGCTTTACCCTGCCGGTGGACGAGGCGTCCATGGCCTCCTATGGCGAGCTCGCGCTCGAGCAGCTCATCGAGTCCGTCGTCATCGAGGACAAGATGGAGGAGCTGGGTTACCTGGAGCTGACCGAGGAGGAGAATGCCGAGGTGGAGGAATACGCCACCAGCATGACCGACCTGTACAAGATGCTCATCCGTTACCAGAACTATCCGGATCTGGAGACCGTCGAGGAGGAGCAGGAGCGCCTGGCCGCCGAGGCTGCCGAGGCGACCCCGAGCGAGCCGCAGGAGACTGTGGCGACCATCACCGACGCGATGCTCGACGAGATGCTCACCAACGACCTGAACACCATCGGCTATACGCATGACTACTTCGTGCGCACCCAGACGATGAGCAAGCAGAGTGAGAAGCTCAAGGCGTACACCTACGAGGGCGTGACCGTCACGGACGCGCAGGTGAAGGACGAGTTTGACAGCAGGGTGGCCTCTCAGAAGGAGAGCTACGACGCGAACCCGGCAGCCTATGCCTCCGCGGAGAAGAACGGCAGCGATCTGTACTACATGCCGGCGGGCTATCGCGGCGTGAAGAACCTGCTGATTCAGCTGAGCGACGAGAAGCAGGACGAGATCAAGCAGCTCAACAGCGACCTGACCGCGGCCAAGAATCTGCTGTCCAGCGGCAACGACGATCTGGAGGAGCTGAAGGCGCAGGATACGGCCGAGCTTGACGAGGAGGCCCTTGCCGCCTACAACGAGCAGATCGCTGCGCTGGAGGAGCAGGTGGCTTCCGCCCAGACGACGATCGACGAAACCCAGGCGAAGATCGACGAGACGACCGAGGCTGCCTTTGCCGAGATCCTGCCGCTCGCGCAGGAGGTGCTCGCCAAGGCGCAGGCCGGCGAGGACTTCGACGCGCTGATTGAGACCTACGGCGAGGACGCCGGCATGACCGCCGAGCCGAACAAGAGCCGCGGCTATCTGGTCTGCGACGGCCTGTCCATCTATGAGCAGAGCTTCCAGGACGCCGCGATGGCGCTTGAGAACGTGGGCGACGTCTCCGCGGAGCTGGTGAAGACCAGCTACGGCTTCCACATCCTGCAGTACGCCAGCGAGCTGGCCGGCGGCGAGGTGGAGTACACCGAGGAGATCAAGACCGCGATCTACGACGAGATGCTCAAGGAGGCCCAGGATGCCGCGTACGAGGCAGCTGTGACCCAGTGGGTTTCCGAGGCCAAGGTCGAGACCTTCCCGAAGGTCATGAAGTAACCCGCGCAGAGCGATGATCACGAAAGCGCTTCAGACGAAAATGTCTGGAGCGCTTTTTCATATGAAAAACGGTGCGGCGCATAGGATGGAGGGACGGGGAGGGATGGCCTTGCGCAGGTGCAGAGTGTGTGCAAAAAAGCAGCTCGGCGTATTGCTGGCGCTTGTTGGCATGCTGCTCGTGTTCCTGTGCCTGCCGATGGAATTCCTCCTGATTGCGCTGGGCCTGGCGCTGACCATCACGGGGCTGTGGCTGCTTGGCGACTGATGAGCGGGAGGGAAGACGGTGAGCGTGAGAATGATCTGCATCCGGGCGCCGAGGTTCGTGCGCTGGCTGGTGCGCCTGTTTTCGGGCAGAAGAGCGTAGAGCATAGGAAAAACACCCGGTTCCTCAGCAGGAAACCGGGTGTCCTCATGTCAATATGGCGGATTACAGAGCGCGCTCGACCTTGCCGCTGCGCAGGCAACGGGTGCAGACGTTCATGTGACGAACGGTACCGTCGACGGTCACGCGGACACGCTGCGTGTTCGGCAGCCAAACGCGGTTGCTCTTGCGGTTGGAGTGGCTGACGTTGTGGCCGCTCAAAGCGCCCTTCTGGCAAACTTCACAAATCTTACCCATGGATCACACCTCCTTCTGGTGCGTAAACAGTCATAACACAGTTATTTTAGCACCAGAACCCGGATTTGACAAGTCTTTTTTCAATTTTGTTTGGAGCAAAATGAAAAAAACGGGATTCTGCCTCGGGCAAACGGGAGAAACGGCGTTTGCTCCGGAGATTTTTTCGGGGAATCCTTGTAAAATCGTGCGCTTTCTTGTATACTGTAAAATGATCCATTGAGATTCCGGGTCAGTATGACCCTGCGCAAGGAGGGTTTTTCATGGAATGTAAAATCAACAACGATCTCGGTCAGATTACGATTAGTGAGGATGTCCTGCTGAAGGTGGCGGGTTACGCTGCGCTGGAGTGCTACGGCATTGTGGCGATGTCTTCCAAGCGCGCAAAGGATGGCTTTGTCGAGTGGCTGGGCAGGGAGAACCTGACCAAAGGCGTGCGCGTCAATGTGACGGAAGGCGGCATCGACATCGACCTGTACATCATCGTTGAATACGGCATCTCGATCGTGGAGGTCTGCAAGATCATCAAGTCGCAGGTCTGCTACAAGATCGAGAACATGACGGGCGCGAAAGTGCGCAAGGTCAATATTTCGGTAGAGGGTATCCGCGTCTGATCCCTGACGTAAACTGGAGGCGAAATTATTGTCACAGCAAGCTATTGACGGGCTGCTTCTGAAGGAAATGATTATCGCAGGAGCGAACCTGCTTGAACAGAACCGCGAGGCGATCGACGCGCTGAACGTGTTCCCCGTGCCGGACGGCGACACGGGCACCAACATGTCCCTGACGATGAAATCCACGGTGAAGGAGATTGCGGCGCAGGACGTCGCCAGCGCGTCCAAGCTGGCCGGCCTGGCTGCGCGCGGCGCGCTCAAGGGCGCGCGCGGCAACTCCGGCGTCATCCTCTCCCAGATCCTTCGCGGCTTCTCCCGCGGCATCGAGGGCTGCGACACCATCGACGCGGAGGCGTTTGCCAGGGGCCTGCGCTCCGGCGCGGACACCGCGTACAAGGCGGTCATGAAGCCCAAGGAGGGCACCATCCTCACCGTCATCCGCGTGATTGCTGAGGACGCGCAGCGCTATGTGGCCAAAAAGCCGCGTACCGTGGCCGAGGTGCTCGACAAGATGATCCGCAGCGGCGAGGCCATCCTGGAAAAGACGCCGGACATGCTCCCGGCGCTCAAGCAGGCGGGCGTGGTTGACTCCGGCGGACAGGGCCTGCTGACGGTCTTCAAGGGCTGGCGTGCGGCGTACAACGGCGAGAAGATCGAGGAGACGGCCGCGGGCGTGGGCAACGCGGCGACATTCGAGTTTGAGGACGATCACGACGCGCTTGAGGAGCTGACGTTCAAGTACTGTACGGAATTCGTCATTCAGGACATGAACGAAGGCGTGACCGAGGACGACATCAACAAGTTCCGCACGCGCCTGGGCCGCATCGGCGACTGCGTGGTCTGCGTGGGCGACTTTGAGTTTGTCAAGGTGCACGTGCACACCAACGATCCGGGCAAGGCCATTCAGTGGGCCTGCGCCATGGGCGATCTGGTGAACCTGAAGATTGACAACATGGCTGAGGAGCGCAAGGAGCGCCTGGCCAAGGCGGAGGCGGCCCAGAAGGAGGCCGAGCAGAAGCGCCAGGAGGAGGAAGCGGCCAAGGCCGAGGAGCCGAAGAAGGAATACGGCATGGTCGCCGTGTCCCTCGGCAAGGGCTTCTCCAGCATCTTCACCGACCTGGGCGTGGACCACATCGTCGAGGGCGGCCAGACGATGAACCCGAGCATCGAGGATATTCTGGACGCGATCCACGGCGTGGGCGCGAAGAACGTCATCGTGCTGCCCAACAACTCCAACGTTATCCTTGCGGCTTCCCAGGCGGCGGAGCTGGCGGACGACGTGAACGTGCTCGTCCTGCCGACCAAGAACGTCGCCATGGGCATCGGCGCGGTGATCGCCTTCAACCCGGAGGCCAGCCTGGAGGAGAACCGCGAGGAGATGACCGCGGCTGCCGAGCAGGTGAAGACCGGCCAGATCACCTTCGCCGTGCGCGATACCGTGTTTGAGGACAAGGAGATCAAGGAGGGCGACATCATCGGCATCCACAACGGACGCATCGAGACCGTCGGCCAGAATGTGCACGACATCGCGGTCGATCTCGTGGGCCATGTCGTGGAAGAGGGCGACTCCCTGATCACCATCTATTACGGCCAGGATACGTCCGAGGAGGACGCGCAGGCGCTGGGCGCCGAGGTCGCGGAGCTCTTTGGCGATCTGGACGTCGAGGTGCAGTACGGCGGTCAGCCGCTGTATTATTACCTCATCTCTGCGGAATAAGCAGCAACCATCCGCGCCTTTGCAGGCGCGGTTTTTCTATCAATTTCCTGCGGAAAGGAGCATGCGGATGCGCGAGCTGTCACAGATCCGGGGCTTCGGCCCGAAGCGCCTGGAGGCGCTTGAAAAGCGCGGCATTGCGACCGCGCAGGACCTGATCGAGCGCCTGCCCACGGGCTACCGCGATACGACGCATCCTCTCTCTCCAGCGCAGATGACGGAGGGGAAGGAGGCCTGCTTCGAGGGCTTCATCGACGGCAAGCCTGCGCTGCACCGCGCGCGCGGCATGCAGTGGGTCTCCGCGA
This sequence comes from Clostridiales bacterium, assembly GCA_004557905.1. GTDB lineage: Bacteria > Bacillota > Clostridia > Christensenellales > Aristaeellaceae > Ventricola. Next base: position 68,688 of record SFFH01000001.1, read on the forward strand.
CGGTGGCGGACGAATACGGCAGAATCCGCTGCATGTGGTTCAACCAGTCCTGGATGAAAGACCGTCTGTTTGACACGCAGCATGTGGTGCTCTACGGCCGCTGCGTGCGCAAGAAGAGCGGCCTGTTTGTCATCAATCCCACGCTGGAGGAGCCGGGCAGCATCATTCCGACGTATGCGCCGGTGCCCGGCGTCGGCCAGAAGCCGCTGCGCGACGCGGTGAAGCTGCTGCTGGAGGAATACGACCTTCAGGACGAGCTGCCTGCGTCGTTTGTTAAGCGGCACGGCCTGATGGACCGGCGCGCTGCACTGTTTGAGGCGCATTTCCCCAGCAGCTTTGAAGCGCTGGCCAGGGCCAAGGAGCGCCTGGCGTTCGAGGAGCTGCTGCTGTTTCAGGCGGGCGTCGCCGGTGAGGCCGGCACGCGCAGGGAAGCCCAGCCGCTTTCCGTGGAGGATGCATGGATCGGCGAGTTCTTTGAGACGCTGCCGTTCCCGCCGACGAACGCGCAGCGCCGCGTGGTGGGCGAGATCGCGGACGACCTGCGCAGGCCGCAGGCGATGGCGCGCATGGTGCAGGGCGACGTGGGCTGCGGCAAGACGCTGATTGCTTTCTGCGCACTGTATCTGTGCGTCAGGGCGGGCGGCCAGGGCGCGCTGATGGCGCCGACAGAGATTCTCGCCAGCCAGCATTTTGCCAGCGCGGTGGAGACGCTCGCGCCGCTGGGCATCTCCTGCGGCCTGGTCACCGGCAGGATGACGGCGGCGGAGAAGCGCCGCGCGCGGGAGGCGATCGCCTCCGGCGAATGGCAGGTGGTCATCGGCACGCACGCACTGATCTCGGAGGACGTGGCGTTTGACCGCCTGCGCCTGGTGATCACCGACGAGCAGCACCGCTTCGGCGTGCGCCAGCGCACGATGCTCGAGGGCAAGGGCGTCTCGCCGCACGTCATGGTGATGAGCGCCACGCCGATTCCGCGCTCGCTGTCGCTGGTGCTCTATGGCGATCTCGATCTGTCCATCGTCGACGAGCTGCCGCCGGGCAGAACGCCCGTGCGCACGCGCATCGTGCCGGAGGAGAAGCGCGAAGGGCTGTACAGCTTCATCCAGGCCGAGGCGGCGAAGGGCTTCCAGACGTACGTCGTCTGCCCGCTGGTGGGCGAAGACGACCTGGACGATCCCGACGTGCGCAGCGCGGCGCAGGTGCAGAAGGAGCTTGCACAGGCGCTTTCGCCGCTGTCCGTGGGCCTGGTGCACGGCCGGATGAACAAGCAGGCCAAGGAGGAGACGCTCGGGCGCTTTTACGCGGGCGAGATAAGCGTGCTCGTGGCGACGACGGTCATCGAGGTGGGCGTGAACGTGCCGCGCGCCACGGTGATGGTGATCGAGGGGGCGGAGCGCTTCGGCCTGGCGCAGCTGCATCAACTGCGCGGGCGCGTGGGCCGCGGCGCGCAGGAGAGCTGGTGCTTCCTGATGGCCGAGCCGAACGACCGCCTGAAGACGTTGGTCTCTACGAGCGACGGCTTTGTCGTCGCGCAGAAGGACCTGGAAATCCGCGGCGCGGGCGAATTCTTCGGCACCCGGCAGCACGGCGAGCCGCAGATGCCGGCACTGATGCTCGAAAGCGACGCACGTCTGCTGGCGCGCACGCGCGATGCCTTCCTGGAATTATCCAAAAATCCTGCATATTATGCGGAGCGAAGAGCGATCATGGAGGCGGCGGGAAAAAGATTTCACAAATCTGGCGCATATTTTGCCAGAAACTGAGTATATTGACAATGATCCGACAAATGCAGCGCGCATGGAGAATTGAAATTGCAAATGTGTGGAATAAGTTGAAATCTATGCACAAAAATTCCAGAAAAAACTTGCCAAATGGCTTGAAAAGCCGTATAATCATTGATGTGCGACCCTAACAAAACGGGGACGCTCCAATAGACATCAGCCTGCATTTCCCACTGCGGAATTGCAGGAATTATTCACTTTGAAGGAGGACTAGGCAGCATGAAGTACGTTTACCTCTTTAAGGAAGGCGACGCCAGCATGCGCAACACGCTCGGCGGCAAGGGCGCAAACCTTGCGGAAATGACCAGGATTGGTCTCCCGGTTCCGCAGGGTTTTACCATTTCCACCGAGGCATGCACCAAATACTATGAGGACGGCCGCCGCATCAACGATGAGATTCAGGCTGAAATCATGGAAAACATTGCCAAGATGGAGGAAATCACGGGCAAGAAGTTCGGCGATCTGGAGAACCCGCTTCTGGTTTCCGTCCGTTCCGGCGCGCGCGCGTCCATGCCGGGCATGATGGATACCATCCTGAACCTGGGCCTCAACGAGGAAGTCGTGAACGTCATGGCCACCAAGTCCGGCAATCCGCGCTGGGCGTGGGACTGCTATCGCCGCTTCATCCAGATGTACTCCGACGTCGTCATGGAGGTCGGCAAGAAGTACTTCGAGAAGCTCATCGACGAGATGAAGGAAGCTAAGGGCGTCACGCAGGACGTCGAGCTGAGCGCCGAGGACCTCAAGGAGCTGTGCGCGCAGTTCAAGGCGGAGTACAAGAGCAAGCTGGGCACCGACTTCCCGGACGATCCCAAGGAGCAGCTCTTCGGCGCCATCAAGGCCGTGTTCCGTTCCTGGGACAACCCGCGCGCCAACATCTACCGCATGGATCATGACATCCCGTACTCCTGGGGCACCGCGGTCAACGTCCAGATGATGGCGTTTGGCAACATGGGCGATACCTCCGGCACCGGCGTCGCCTTCACCCGCAACCCGGCCACCGGCGAGAAGGGCCTGATGGGCGAGTTCCTGATGAACGCGCAGGGCGAGGACGTCGTCGCCGGCGTGCGCACCCCGATGCCCATCGAGAAGATGAAGGAGGTTCTGCCGGAGGTTTACGAGCAGTTCCTGAGCATCTGCAACACGCTGGAGAACCACTACCGCGACATGCAGGATATGGAGTTCACCATCGAGGACAGGAAGCTCTACATGCTGCAGACCCGCAACGGCAAGCGCACCGCCGCCGCCGCCATCAAGATCGCCTGCGATTTGATCGACGAGGGCATGATCACCGAGGAAGAGGCGCTGATGCAGATCGACGCCAAGAGCTTGGACATGCTGCTGCACCCGACCTTTGACACCGCCGCCCTCAAGAAGGCGGAGGCCATCTCCAAGGGCATCGCGGCCTCCCCGGGCGCTGCCGCCGGCACCATCGTCTTCACCGCTGAGGACGCCGTCGAGCATGGTAAGAAGGGCGAGAAGGTCATTCTGGTCCGCCTGGAGACCTCTCCGGAGGACATCGAGGGCATGAAGTACGCGCAGGGCATTCTGACCGTGCGCGGCGGCCAGACCTCCCACGCGGCGGTCGTTGCCCGCGGCATGGGCACCTGCTGCGTCTCCGGCTGCGGCGACATCAAGATGGACGAGGAGAACAAGCGCTTCACGCTCAAGGGCAAGGTGTTTACCGAGGGCGACGTGCTGTCCCTGGACGGCTCCACCGGCAACATCTACGACTGCCTGATCCCGACTGTTCCGGCCGACCCGAACAGCGGCTACTTCGGCCGCATCATGGCGCTGGCCGACAAGTACAAGAAGCTGGACGTGCGCACCAACGCCGATACGCCGGCTGACGCGAAGCAGGCGGCCGCCTTTGGCGCGCAGGGCATCGGCCTGTGCCGCACCGAGCACATGTTCTTTGATCCGGAGCGCATCGGCGCGTTCCGCGAGATGATCTGCGCCGAGACCGTCGAGGAGCGCGAGGCCGCCCTGGCGAAGATCGAGCCGATGCAGCAGAGCGACTTCGAGGGCCTGTTCGAGGCGCTGGAGGGCTATCCGGTCTGCATCCGCTTCCTGGATCCGCCGCTGCATGAGTTCGTGCCGACCGAAGAGGCCGACATCAAGGCGCTGGCCGAGGCGCAGGGCAAGTCCGTCGCGTACATCAAGCAGGTCATCAGCGACCTCCACGAGTTCAACCCGATGATGGGCCACCGCGGCTGCCGTCTGACCGTCACCTATCCGGAGATCGCCAAGATGCAGACCGCTGCGGTCATCAAGGCGGCGCTGGCCGTTCAGGCCCGCCATGCGGACTGGAACGTCGTGCCGGAGATCATGATCCCGCTGGTTGGCGAGACCAAGGAGCTCAAGTTCGTCAAGGACATCGTCGTGAAGACCGCGGACGCGCTGATCGCCGCCGCCGGCAGCAGCCTGAAGTATGAGGTCGGCACCATGATCGAGATCCCGCGCGCCGCGCTGACCGCGGACGAGATCGCGACTGAGGCGGAGTTCTTCTGCTTCGGCACCAACGACCTGACCCAGATGACCTTCGGCTTCAGCCGTGACGACGCAGGCAAGTTCCTCCCGGCGTACTATTCCGGCAAGATCTATGAGTCCGATCCGTTCGCCCGCCTGGATACCGCCGGCGTGGGCAAGCTGATGGAGATCGCCGTGAAGCTGGGCAAGGCGACCCGTCCGAACCTGCACTGCGGCATCTGCGGCGAGCATGGCGGCGATCCGTCCTCCATCGAGTTCTGCCACAAGATCGGCCTGAACTATGTGTCCTGCTCTCCGTTCCGCGTGCCGATCGCCCGCCTGAGCGCTGCGCAGGCCGCGATCAAGGACAAGAAGTAATCTGTCCGAATTCACAAACCCAGGCATCCCCGGTCCGCAAGGATCGGGGATGCTTTTGCTTGGGCGACGAATGCCTCATGTCCTGCATTTGACAATTTCCGGAAGTTTTTTTATAATGATCCCGACACGCAGAACGTGACAATCCAAAGAAAGAGACGAGGCACACCATGGCAGGATCATCAGCAGCTCCGGTGAAGACAACCACCCGGAATATGACGGAGGGCTCCATTGCGGGGCAGGTCATCCTCTTTGCCCTTCCGCTGATGCTGGGCAATGTTTTCCAGATGCTCTACAACACCGTGGATTCCATCGTTGTGGGCAACTTCGTGGGCACCCAGGCGTTGGCGGCGGTCGGCTCCACGACCATGATCGTCAACATGATGGTGTTCTTTTTCAACGGCTTCTCCACCGGCGCAGGCGTGGTCATCGCCAATTATTTCGGCGCGCGGAATCTGAAGGCGCTGCACAAGGCCATCGAAACCACCATGGCGGCGACCTTTGTGCTGAGCGTCCTGTTTACGCTGGCGGGCGTGGCGGCGGTCAGGCCCATGCTGCGCTTTATGGCGACGCCCGAGGATGTATTCGGGGAGGCGACGACCTATCTGCAAATCTACATCGGCGGGATTTCCGGCCTGCTGATCTACAACATGGGCAGCGGCATCCTGCGGGCGGTGGGCGATACCATGCGGCCGCTATATTTCCTGGTGATGACCAGCGTGCTGAACATCCTGCTGGACTTGCTGTTCGTGCTGGGCTTTCACTGCGGCATCGAGGGGGTTGCCTGGGCCACCGTCCTGTCCCAGTTCATCTCCGCGCTGCTCATTCTGGCGCTGCTGACCCGCTCCGACGACATCTATCGTCTTTCGTGGCACGACCTGAGAATCGACCGCGCCATCCTGGGCAGCATCTTTGCTATCGGCCTGCCAGCGGGCATTCAGTCCGTCATCACGGCGTTTTCCAATGTGTTCGTTCAGTCCTACATCAATTTCTTCGGTTCTAGCTGCATGGCCGGCTGGAGCTGCTACAACAAGCTCGACCAGTTTGTGATGCTGCCCATGCAGAGCATGTCGATGGCCGCCACAACCTTTGTCAGCCAGAACATCGGCGCAGGCAGGGAGGAGCGGGCGAATCGGGGCACGGTGATCACGGTGAGCATGGCCGTGGGCGTGACAGCTGTCATCGTGGCGCTGCTGTGCCTGTTTGCCGCGCTAGCGGTGGGGCTGTTCTCTCCGGACGAATCCGTCATCGCATACGGCGTGCTCTTTATCCGCGCCAACTGCTTCTTCCTGCTGTTCAACTGCGTGAACCATGTGCTCGCTGGCGCGCTCCGCGGCAGGGGAGATTCGCGGGGGCCGATGATCATCATGCTGCTCTCCTTCGTGGGCATCCGACAGATTTACCTGTTCGCGGTGACCCGGTTTGTTGCCAACACCCCGCTGCTGGTGGGCTTTGGCTATCCTGTGGGCTGGACGACCTGCTGCATCATCGAGGTGACCTATTTCTTCCTGCGCTGGAGAAGGCCGGCACGGCGGTGACCGCCTCCGCTTCCCATGCGCACGCAGCGCCCGCTTTTTGGCGTTTGCCCCTTTTTCTCTGACGGATTTTGTGATATAATGTCTTCTGCGATTTTATGCAGAGAAGAACGAATGACGAAACGGCGCGCATTTTGCAAGAAATGGCCGGTCTGTTTCGTCTGTTTTCTATGAAGCGATGATTGAAACTGAGGAGGCGATATCATGAGATCGAACAGGCCGAGCTACGCCAGTGCGCCCGCCGGTTCCTCAAGAGCGCTGGATCAAAAGCCCAGACCCAAACGCCCGAAGAAGGAATGGAATCAGCTGCTGCTGATGCTGTTCTTCGTGGTGCTGCCGGTGTTTGGCCTGCTTGCGATCTTCTTCCAGCCGATTCGCTGGGTCTTTATGATCCTGACCGTGGCCTGTCTGGCGCTGATGTGGTTTGTGCACGCGTTCCTGTTCCCGGGCCGCATGATCCTTTCGGCGGTGTACGGCCTGCTGATGGTCTTCACGCTGGTGACCGCGCTCAATGCGCAGAGCAGCAGCAGGCTGCCCAAGACCGCGAGCCCGTTTGCGCAGGTGACCACGACCATCGCGCCGACGCAGGTGCCCATCTATTCGCAGGTGGTCGATCCCGGCGCCGGCCTTGTGACGGACATCGGATACAGCAACAGCCTGAACGACATTCAGGAAGTCGGTATGGCCGGCGGAAGCGAGGATGAGTCCGGGCAGGACCTGGGTCTGTCCGACGCCGGTGCGACCGGCTATGTGTCCACCGTGAAATCCGACGCGGAGATTGCGCTGGAAAACTTCATGGAGAAGTGGCGCAAGGGCATCATCGCGGACATGGTGGCGCACACGCCGCCAAGCTGGCGCGAGGCGCAGGCAGATTCCGCGCAGCAGCAGCTGTTCTGGAAGTTCGCGCAGAAGCCGCTGCAGGACTGGCGGCAGATGTCTGCACCGACCGGCACGGACGACAGCACGGCCCGCACGATTTCCGTGGAGGCGGACATCAGCTACAGCGGCGAGGTGCGTACCTACGCCTACGACGCGATTGCGCTGTGCGAGAACGGCAGCTGGTACATCGACCCGGATTCGCTCTCCAGCGGCATTCTGCAGGTTCCCTCCACGCCGACGCCCGATCCGAACGCGACGCCGGTGCCCACGCCGGAGCCCACGCCGACCCCGACGCCCGGCCCGAAGACCAAACTGTACTACAATAAGGACGGCGGTAAATACTACCACGCCGATCCGGAGTGCTACTCCGTCGCCAAGGAGTTCCTGCCGCTGGCCAGCTTCACCTACGGCAACCTGAACAAGAGCCCGTACACGAAGCTCCAGCCGTGTCCCAAGTGCGGCGCACCGTCGAGATAAGCGGGCTGTGCCCGCTCCCATTTCCGAACAGCGTTCCAAAATCAAGCTGCTCGGTACTCGATGCACGATTCTTTGCGAAGTTTACTAATCAAAAAAGCGCGTCCGAATGCCGGATGCGCTTTTTTCGTGGTGGAGATTTACATAATCGACAGGAAGAACATTTCGTACTCGTCGTCAAAGCCGAAGCAGTCGTAGGGCATCGGGTTGCCGCCGTTAGTGGATTTCATCTGGTTGCAGCAGAACTCCTCGCCGTCGGAGATCACGTCGCCCAGCGTAAGCGGATAGCCGTTGGCGGTGGAAAACTCGCACAGGGCCAGCAGCGGATCGTCCGCCTCGCGGGTTTTGAGCAGCGCGGCGCGGAACTCGGCGTCGGTCAGCGCGCGCTCGCGCAGCTTGCGCAGGGTTTCGTTCATGGCTTATTCCTCCTTTCGCAGCGTGCCGCCGGCGACGAAGTGCTTTTCGCCGCTCTCGGAGGCGATCAGGAAGGTGAAATGATCGCCTTCGCGCGAGAGGGAGAGCGCAAGCGGGCGCGGCTCGCGGATTTCCTTTTCGTAGCCTGCGATCAGATCTCCGGGGTAATGGCCGTCAAGCGCCTCGTGCCCCAGCGCGTCGCACAGATAGCCGATGTAGCGCGTGTTGTTCACATGGCCATTGACATCGTAATCGGAGTACATAGGCGTGCGGACAAAGCGCTCGGTCGTCTCGCCCAGGTGCGGCAGGCGCGTGGGCAGGTCGATGGGCGAGGGAATGTCGGACGTATCCGGGAAATGCAGGTCGACCGTGTTCGGGCTGACGATCTTGCGGTCGTTGACATCCAGCATCACCCACAGCGCGCCTGCGGAGGCCAGCGGCGTGCCATCCTCCAGGGTGAAGGTGTGATAGCGCGGACAGAAGAAGCGGTTGCTCACGCCGGGCCAGGTGGTGTGCACGACGCGCTCGCCGCAGCGGGGCGCGCGCACGAAGCGGACGTGGATGCGCGTCAGCGCGAAAAAAAGACCGCGCGCCATCATCGCGTCGTAGCCCGCGCCCAGGGTGATCGCGTGGCGCTCTCCGCCCTCCTGCATGGCGACAAAGAGCGCGGCCGGGCGCATGCGGCGCTGCACGTCGCTGTCCGTCGCGCGCACGATGAAGGTTTCACTGTATTGCCTGTTCATGGAAATGCCTCCGGGATCACGGAAAATGAACGGAATTCAACTGGCTTAAACGAAGAAAGCATATCACAATTCGCTTTTCTTGACAAGTCCCGCCATATGGATTAAAATTGATTGAATACTGGAATCTTATGCTGATTTTACAGTCTGCTTTGCAGCGAAGGAGATATATGGTGAACAGGAGATCGATTGCAAGGGGCGCGGCGCTGCTGTTGTGCGCTGTGCTGGCCCAGGGACAGACGGCCGCGGCGGAGGAAAAGCGCCTTGGCGACTATATTTACGTTCCCGCCATGCAGGCGTCGAGCGCCGCGGGCGCCATCAGCCTGCGCGTGGAGGGCCTCGCCCTTGACGCTGGCAGCGACGAGGCGCAGGTTGTGGACGCGCTGGCGGGCGCGGAGTTTGGCGTGTACGTCTTCTCCGGCTCGGGCGAGCTGACCCCGTGGGCAAACCCGCTGTATCCCAGCGAGCCCATGCGCATCCGCACGGGCGATGGGGAGACCCGCTTCACGCTGCCGCAGGGCGCGGAATTCTACCTGCGTCAGGAGAGCGCGCCGCAGGGCTATCTCTTTGATGACGAGACGCTCATCCCGGTGACGGGAGGGGAAATTGTGGTGCGCAACGCGATGGCCGGACAGCTGGCAGTCTGTACGGTGGACTCCCTGGGCACGCCAGTGGCGAGCGTCGTGCTGGAGGCGACCGGCGAGGACGGCGAGCGCCGCACGCTGACGACCGACGAAAACGGCGAGGCGGTGCTGACCTGTGAGCAGGCACAGCGCTACACCGTCCGCGAGGTGGAGCTGCCCGAGGGCGCGTTTGCCGCTCGCAGCATCAGCGGCGGCGAAGCGGCACAGGACGGCGTGGTCGCGTCCGTCAGCCCGGCGCACCGCACGCGCGTCACCTTTGAGCACCCGGCCTCCGGCTCGGTGCTGCTTGACATGCGGCTGACCGTGATCGACGGGAATGCGCAGACCGGCGAGCGTCCGCTGGAGGGCGTGCGCATGGAGATCCTCAGCGATCCGGCGATCAGCGTGGTGACGGACGCGCAGGGCCAGGCCAGGGCCTCCCTGCTGGAGGGAACCTACGACGTACGCCTGAGCTATGAGGGCGGCGAAAACGTGATTCTGCCGGTGAGCGAGGGCCAGATGATCGTGCAGAGCGGCGCCACGACAGTGATCGAGCTGAGCGCGCTGGAGGCGACCGGCCGCGTGGAATGGACGGCGGACTGCGAGCGGCCGGTGGACGGCGGAAGCGTGACGCTCGTGAGCGAATCGACGGGCAGGCACTACGGTCCGTACGCGCTCGACGCGGAGGGCGTGGCGGTTTCCGAGGCGCTCCCGGAGGATGTGTATCGCATGGCCGAGCTGACGATCGATGAGGACGTGCAGCTTGGCGGCGTTGAAAGCGGCGGGGTGAGCGCGCAGGCAGCGGGCGATCTGCCGCTAGAGGTGCGCGCGGGTGAGGTGACGCAGGTGCGTCTTCAGCTGCTCACGCGCGAAAAGCAGGCGTTCGGCCTGGCGATGGAGCGCCTGGACGAGCAGGGAGAGGTCGTGCAGGAGGCGATTGGCGATGCGCTCTGTCTGACGCTTTGCCACGCGGACGGCGAGGCGGTCGCGCAGGTCGAGGCCACGCAGGGCGTGGCGGCGGTGGATGCGCTCAGCGGCGAATACATGCTGCGCATGACGGACAGCGATGCATCGAGGCTCGGCGTGCAGCCGGAGTCGCGCGTGTTTGCGCTGCCCTCCGCGCAGGAGACGATCGTGTTCGCCTCCGAGCGCACGCGGGTGATTCTCTCCTCTGTGGATGAAAACGGCGCGCCCGCGGCGGGCGCGGTCTATCAGCTGACCGACGGCGCCGGTGCGCGCTTTGAAGTGACCTGCGACGGGGACGGCATGGCGGTCTCTCCGCTGCTGACCCCGGGCGAGGTGATCGTGGAGACGCTCGATGCGCCGCAGGGTTACGCAGATGCTGCGGCGCTGTCTGTGACGGCTGCGGCGGGCGAGGCGGCGCATGCGACGGTTGTGCATGAGCGCAATGGCAGCGTGTCGCTCGCCGTGCGCATGCAGAGCCTGAACGAGAGCGGCGTTGCGGTCTATGCGCCGGTAGCGGGCGCGCAGATCAGCGTGCAGCGTGCAGAGGAAAGCGGCGCGCTGACGGATACGGGCGTTATGCTCACGACGGATGAAAACGGCCGGGTTGACGTGAGCCTTCCGGCGGGCGGGTATGCCGCCGTGATCGATGGGCAGACGCTCGCGCTGGGCTGCCGCGCGCCGGAGGCTGTGCGCTTCAGCGTAGAGAACACGAAGCAGACCGAGGCGGCGCTGACCTGCCTTGATAACAAGGGCGGCGTGCGCGTGCGCCTGACGGGCGGCAGGCTGAACGACGAGGATCTGGCGCAGATCCGCTTTGAGCTGACCGATGCAGACGGCACCGTGATTGAAATGACCATGCAGGACGGCGCGTTCTACGCAGGCGGTCTGGCGGCGGGCGCGTATGTGCTGCGCCAGACGCAGATGCCGCAGGGCTATACGCTCGCAGCGAGCCGAACGGCAGACGTCGCGGGCGGCGAGGTGACGGAAATCAGCGTGCCGCTGGAGGAATACGCGGTGGTGACCGTCGCCAAGACGGGCCTGACGTTTGACAGCGCGATGCGCACCTATGTCGTGCCGCTGACAGGACAATACGGCGTGTACACGCTGGAGGACGGCGGGATGAAGCCGTATCCGGACGCGGACAGCCAGGTGACGCTGTGGGCGAACGTGACGGCGCAGGAGATGGCCGAGGGCAGGAATGCCAGCGCGAAGCTGCCCGCAGCGATCGAGGGCACGACGTATTACCTGCACGAGCTGGGCAGCGCGGAGGGCTTTGCCGCGGACGACACCTACTATGAGGTGCTGCTGCGCGCGGGCGAGATGACGACGCTTGAGTGCGCGGTCTCCAGCGACAGGGGCTTCTTCACGCTGGATGCGGTGGACGCGGCCACGGGCGCGCATGTGCCGGGCGGCGCTTATGCGCTGATCTCCCGGAGCACCGGCGAAACCGTGCTTGCCTTTGAGATGGGCGAGGAAGCGTATCAGAACCCGATGGCCGTGCCGGTGGGCGAGTATGTGCTGCGCCAGACGAAGGCCGCGCCGGGCTATGCGCTCAGCGCGCCGGCACAGATCGACGTGCAGGTGGCGCCGTATCTCATGCAGGGCGGCCAGGTGACGGCCGTGCAGATGGCGGCGGTGAAGGTGCCGCAGAACAGCGAATTGGACCTGATTGAGGCGATCTACACCGCGCAGCAGCAGGGACTGACGCTGCTGAGCGTGGAAACCGGCGCGCTGGAGGGCGCTGAAACGCTGCTGGCCCCGACCCTGACCCTTGAGGCTGGCGCGGTGGGCAGCGAGCGCAGCGACATCGCCAGCGTGGTGCTCTCCGGCGCGGGCGATGCGGCGGGCGGCGCGTACCGCGCGCGTGTGGAATACTGCCTGGACGGCGGCGGCTGGCAGCCCTCCGACGCGAGGGAGACCGGCGTGCTCTCCGGCCCGACGGCGGTCAGTCTGGATGATGTGCGCGACGACATCTGCGCGGTCCGCGTGACGTATATCAGCGATGCGACCGGCAAAGAGGAAGCGGGCGCGGGCTTTACGCCGGGCCAGGTCACGCTCAGCGTGCAGGCCAGCGCACAGGGCAGCGTGGACATGGCGGCAAGCTGCGTGTTTGAGGGGCTGTTCGTCTACCAGACGGAGCCGGACGGACAGACGCAGGTGCTCGCACGCAGCGCGCAGGCGGAGAATGCCTTCACCATGCAGGCCGACGGTCTGTTTGAGACGGTGAGCGCGGGCCGCGACGGCCGGATCACCGGCGTGGCGTTCTTTGATGAGAACGCGGACGGCGTGATGGACGCGCAGGAGACGAGCCGCTATGCGGGCATGACGGTCTCCCTGCTGACGCTGGGCGGTGACGTGGTTGCCACGGCGCGCACGGGCGCGGACGGCCGCTATGCGTTTGATACCATCTCCAGCGGCGAATACCGCGTGCAGTTTGATGCGGGCGAGAGCGTGGTCTTCTCCAGCGGCAGCCTGCAGAGCAGCCACAGAATCTCTGCCGTCCAGGACAAGCGCTACGGCACCAGCGGCGTGCTGCAGATAGACGGCGGCCACACGGATTACGTCGTGAACGTCGGCTGCATCTATGCCGCGGAGATTGACGGCGCGGTGCTCGAGCGCGTGGAGAGCGGCGAAATGACCGGCTTCGCGGGCCTGAACGTCGAGATGCGCGCGCTTTACGCCGGCGCGGACGACGAGCCGATTGTGGTGGTGACGGGCGGCATGGGCGAGTTCGCCTTCGGCCGCATCCTGCCGGGCACCTATGAGGTGACGATTGAGATCCCGCAGGGCTACCTGTGCCAGGACGCGGAGGATGGGAGGATCGTCCGGACGATTGAGCTGGGCGCGGGCGACACGCATGCCTTTGGTGTGCTTGAGCTGGAAAAGAGCGCGGCGATCCATGGCGCGGTGCGCGTGGATGAGGACGGCGACGGCGTGATTCCCGAGGATGCGAAGACGCTCTCCGGCGTGCGCGTGGCGCTGCTCAGCGTGAGCGAGGGCCACACCGGGACGGTTGCCGAGACGGTGACGGATGAAAACGGCGCGTATGCGTTTGAAGCGCTGCGCGCGGGCGAATACAGCGTGCTCTTTGAGCTACATGGCGACTGGGCGTTTACGCGCTATGGCGAGGATTCCAGCGTGTACGGCGCGGTGTCGCAGAGCGGCGCGACGCGCACGTTCGCGCTGAAGCCGGGCGAGACGGCGGCGTCGGTTGACGCGGGCGCGACCCTCCCGGCAAGGCTGACGGTGACGGTTTTCTGCGACACGCAGTACGACGGCCAGAAGGGCGCGTACGAGGCGCTGCTCTCCGGCGCGACGGTTTCCCTGATCCGCCTGGAAAACGGCGAGGACGCGGAGGAGATCGCCTATACGACGGATGCGGCGGGCACGGCGGTGTTTGAGGGCGTGAGCCCGGGCGAATATGTGATCGCCTATCAGCTGCCGGGCCAGTGGCGCGCAACCAGGCAGGTCGACGCGGCCAGCACGAATTATCCGGTGAGCTGCGTGCCCCAGAGCGCGATCTCCAGCGGACGCAGCCTGCCGTTCACGCTGCCCATGGGCGGCGATGAGCAGCGCTATATCGGCGCGATGCTCTCGGGCTCGATCTCCGGCGTGGTCTTCTACGACGACGACGCGGATGCGAACCGCGACGAGAGCGAGTCGGCCTGTCCGGATGTGCTCGTGGAGCTGCTCAGCCAGACCGGCGAAACTGCGGCGCAGACGCGCCCGGACGGGGACGGCAGCTATGCGTTTGAGGGCCTCGCGCCCGGACGATACAGCGTCCGCTTCACGGCGCAGGAGGGCTGCGGCTTCTCCGGCACGGAGCGCACGGTGACGCGCGGCGGCGTGCAGGCAAGCGAGACGAACGTCTCTGGCACGCGCGCGATCTCCGTGACCGGCGGCCAGGCGACGTCCACCGCCAACGCGGGCGTGGTGCGTCTGAGCAGCCTGAGCGGCCTCGTCTGGGAGGACCGCAACGGCGACAGATTGCCGGACGAGGACGAGACGCCGATGAGAAGCGTGAGCGTACACCTGATGGACGGCGCAGGCAGGAACATCCTGGCGAGCACGGAGACGGACGGGGACGGCTGCTTTGCCTTTGAGCACCTCAAGCCGGGCACCTACAAGCTGCGCGTGGATGCGCAGGACGGCTATGTCTTCTCCGGCGCACAGGAGGGCGGCGCGTTGTCGCTTGAAACCGAGCGCGACGGCCGCGGCTATTCGCAGGCGTTCACGCTGCTGGGCGGCGTGCAGGTGGAGAATATCGGCTACGGCCTGCTGACGCAGGGCGCGATCAGCGGCCTGGTCTGGGAGGACAGCGACTTTGACGGCGCGATGGGCGCTTCCGAAAGCGGCCTGCGCGGCGCGACGGTGACGCTGATGGACGAAAACGGCGAGGAGGTCGCCAGCAGGCAGACCATCCGCAGCGGTGAATTCACGTTTGACCGGCTGATGCCGGGCGACTATGCCCTTCGTGTGACGCTCCCCGACGGCTATCAGTATACGGCGGAGGGCGGCGAATCCCGGGCCGCGCGCACCGGAACGGCTGACGCGGAAATTGCGCTGGGCACGCTCGCGATGGGAGGCGCGATCACGGATGTGCGCATCGGCGCGCTGAAGGCGGCGTCGCTGGGCGGCGTGGTCTGGTACGACCAGGACGACGACGGCAAGCGCGCCAACGAGGAGGCCGGCATGGTGAATGTGCAGGCGACGCTCACGATGACGAGCGGCGCCGACGCGGGCCGCGTGCTGGAAACCGTCACTGACGCGACGGGCGCGTACCGCTTTGACGGCGTGACGCCGGGTGACGCGGTGCTGACTTTTGCGCTCCCGGACGGCTATGCGTTTGCGAGGGAGACGGTTGGAACCCGGCGCGTGAGCAGCGTGCCGATGGAGAACGCGCGCACCGCCTCGACGGCTTCCATGATGGTTGCCGCGGGCGACAGCCGCATGGACATCGATGTCGGCGTGGTCGGCGTGGGCACGGTCAGCGGCGTGGTCTGGGAGGACAGCGCCTATGACGGAACCATGGATCAGGACGAGCGAGGCGTGGGCGGCGCGCTGGTGGAGCTGGTGAATGCCGCCACCGGCGAAACGGCGGGCAGCGCCGAGACGGACGAAAACGGCGGCTATGCGATTGACTTTGTGCGCAGGGGCGAATACGCGCTGCGCGTGACGCTGCCGGGCGGACGGATCTTCACCCGCAGCGGCGAGAGCGCGATCGATCCTGTGGACGGCGATACGGCGCAGACCGGCGCGTTCACGCTGGCAATGGGCGAAAGCAGGGAAGACCTCCGTGTCGGCGCCATCGTTCCGGCGTGCATCGCGGGCCGCATCGTGATTGATCAGAACGGCGACGGTGCGTGCGGCGAGGACGAGCCGGGCCTGGAGGGCGCGGTGGTGACGGCCATGCAGGGCGGTACCGTCGTAGCGACGGCGCATGCGGATGAGACGGGCGCGTTCAGCTTTGACACGCTGCGCCCGGGCACCTACCGCCTGCGCTATGTGCTGGGCGAGGAAGCGTTCTTTGCGGTCGGCGCGCAACTGAACATGACGGACGCGGACGCCCTGGAGGGCGAGACGGGCGAGGTGACGCTGGCCATGGGCGAGTTTGCGCAGGCTGGCGCGGTGCCCGTGGTACTGGCGGGCCGGATGGCCGGACGTGCGTTCGAGGACGCGAACGTGAACGGCGCGATGGACGCGGGCGAAGCGGCGATGACCGGTGTGAAGGCCGAGCTGCTGAGCGCGGACGGCACGGTGCTGAAGGAAACCCGGGTGGACAGCGATGGCCGCTACGCCTTTGAACGGCTGCGCGCGGGCACGTACAGCGTGCGCTTCACGCTGGATACCGGGATGCTCTTTACCGATTACACGGGCTGCGAGGGCGATTCCTGTGTGCCGGTGGTCGACGGCAGCGTGGGCGCGACGAACGCGATTGCGCTGGCCATGGGCGAGGAAAGGGACAGCCTGAACGTGGGCGGCATCCTGCCGGGCAGGATCGGCGACACGGTCTGGCATGACAAGAACGGCAACGGCCTGCAGGACTACAAGGAGCCGCTGCTTGCGGACGTGCCGCTGACGCTGCTTTATGTGAATGCGGACGGCACGATGACGGAAACCGCGACGACGAGAAGCGACAAATTCGGTTACTACGCCTTTGACGCGCTGCGCCCGGGCACCTATGTGCTGCGGCTTGACGCGCGCGAGGGCGACACGCTGACCTCCTGCTTCGGCGCGCCGCTGGGCGAAATCGACAGCGATCTTGACCCGGAGACGGGCATGAGCGCGCCGATTGCGCTGAAGTCCGGTCAGACGCTGCTGAATGTCGACGTGGGCCTGACAGACTACGCCAGATAAGATAAGCAAACCCAAACAGCCCCATACAGACCGATGGTCTGTATGGGGCTTACTGCAATCATCACTTATTTTTGCAAATCGTATTGACAGAAACTGGAAAGCACGCTATACTTCAACTGTACTAGACGTACTAATACAGACAAAACAGAAAGGAGGCATTCAGGTGTTCCTTGTGAATCCAAAGAGCAAGCAGCCGATCTATGAACAGCTGGTGGAGCAGCTGCGCAGGCAGCTGTTTCTGGGCATTGTAAAGGCCGGACAGGCGCTGCCCTCTGTGCGGCAGCTGGCCACCGACCTGGGCATCAATCCCAACACCATTCAGAAGGCGTATCGCCGCATGGAAGCAGAAGGGATGATCATTTCAGTGCCGGGAAAGGGCAGCTTTATCAGCGATGATCTGGCTGACATGCTGAAGAAACAGCGCGACGAGCAGATGGAAAAAACCAGAATGCAAATCAGGACTTGCCGCGACATGGGTTTGGATAAACAACTGATTGAAAAGCTTACAGACGAAATTTACAGGGAGGGAGACCCATGCTGATGGTGAAGGAGCTCAGCAAGCGCTTCGGGATGAAGCAGGCGATTGCCGATCTTTCTTTGACGCTGGAGGAAGGGCATATCTTTGGGCTGCTGGGCACAAACGGAGCGGGAAAGAGCACGCTGCTGCGCGTGATGGGCGGTATTCTGCGCGCCGATACGGGAAGCGTATGCCTGGATGAGGCGTCCGTCTATGAAAATCCCGCGGCGAAGCGGAAAATCTGTTATCTGAGCGATGAACCGACCTTTCTTTCCGGCGCCAGCCTGGCCGAAATGGGGCGGATGCAGGCGGCGTATTATCCGGAATACAGCGAGAGCAAGCTCAGGGCGCTCTGCGAACGGTTTGCGCTGCCGATGAACGAACGGATCACCAGCTTCTCCAAGGGCACGCAGAAGCGCGCGCAGATCTGCCTGGGCCTTTCGCTCAATCCGCGGGTGCTGCTCTGCGACGAAACCTTTGACGGGCTCGACCCGGTGATGCGCGACAGCTTCAAGCGCGTGCTCAGCGAGGAAACCGTGGACCGGGGCCTGATCACGGTGCTGGCCGGACACAACCAGCAGGAGATGGAGGACATCTGCGACAGCGTGGGCTTCCTGCACGAGGGCAGGCTGGTCTGCAGCGGCGATCTGGACGCGCTGCTGAGGGACGTTCACCGCGTGCAGCTGATTCCGACCGATGAAACCACGGACGAAGCCCTCGCGGCCCTCAGCCCCCTGCGTATGCAGCGGCAGGGCAGGCTTTACATGATGACGTTCAGGGGCGACCGGGAGCAGCTGGAGCAGAAGCTCTCAGCGCTCCAGCCGCTGTTCATGGAATTCCTGCCGCTGTCGCTGGAGGAAGTCTTTATCCTGGAAATGGAGGATCGTGGATATGCGCAGCACTAAAGGCAATGCCACACGTTTTCTGCTCAGGCGCAATCTGTTTATCGGCGTGATCGTCTTTCTGATTGCGTTTTACATGATGCCGGTGTGGGGGCTTTCCCATCTTCCCAATGCCGGAACGCTGGCGAAGGATTCCCTGACATCGGAGATGATGGCGGCGGAGATCGCGGCGACTGTGTCCACCCGGGTGATGACCGATCCGCTGAATCTGGAAATGATGGTGATCCTCTACGGCGGACTGGGCTTCATGACGGCCATGATGCTCATGAGGCATCTGTTCAGCCGCAGGCAGAGCATGCTGCAGGCCGCGCTGCCCGACAGGCGCGAGACGGATTTTCTGCGCCGGTGTGTCGGCTATGCGGTGCTGTGCCTTGCGCCGATTCTGATCAACTTCCTGCTGTACCTGCTGGTGGTGGCGGCCAACGGCCTGATGGACGCTGTGATGTGGGACAGGCTGCTGCCGAAGTTCGGCAGGCTGCTGCTCATCAATTTCTACGGCTTTGCGATGGGCATGCTCTCCAGCGTGCTGACGGGCACCTGGTGGGCGGCGCTGCTGATGGGCGCCGTGCTGATCGTGGGCGCGGAGGGCCTGGCTGTGCTGTGGCATCACATCGCGGCGCAGTATCTGCACACCTGGGTTCGGACAACCCTGACCGACGCGCTGGCGAACCTGTCTCCTGCGTTTACGCTGTACAAGGGCTTCTACCGCCCGGCGGAGTATGGCTGCTGGCCCGGCACCGTCGCGGCGGTGCTGGCGCTGGCGCTCAGTCTCCTGCTGTATCGCGTCCGAAAGACGGAGCGGGCCGAGCGGACGCTGGCTTTTGACGGGCTGCAGCCGGTGCTGAGCGTGGTGCTTTCGCTGATGGGCGGCACCATTCTGGGCATCGTGCTCATGCTCTCCTTCACCACGGACATCAGCCTCATCGTCGGCATGGTGCTGGGCGCGGTGCTGACCTTCTGGGTCTGCCGGATCGTGTTTGCTCAGCGCCTGTGCGGCATCCTCCGGCATTGGGCCTTGCCCGCGGTGTCGGCTGCGGTGCTGGTGCTCGGCTGGGCGGTGCTGTACACCGACGCGCTGAGCGCGGGGCACTGACCGCCATTTCCTACGTCCCGAGGGTATATGATACAGGCGAGCGCGTGACGCTGACCGGTGAAGAGGCGCTGGACGCTGCGTACGACTGGTGCACGCTGATGCGGGACGAGGTAAACGACTACGACGACGGCACGCCCGCGAGCAGCATGTACAGCGGCAGCGATGTGATCGTGACCTACCAGATGGGCAGCCGCAGGGTGTACCGCCATTATCCCAACAATGCCATGCGGACTGAGGCGCAGGACAGCCTGAAGCGCGTGATCGAGAGCGACGATTACAGGCAGAGCATGATCGATCAATACCAGCTCGATTCCGGATATGTTTCGCAGCTGTTCATCAGTACCGTGAACGCTGTCCTGGATCAGGATGCCTTCTTTGAGAAGTTCAATATCCGCATGCTGTACAGAAGCTATGAACGACAGAAGGACGGCGTGGTGATCGATCTGCTGATGGAGGCGCTCAGGCAGGATATCCTCAATCGTACGCTCGAGGACAAACAGGAAATGCCCCTTCTGGAGGTTGATCTCCAAATTAATTTGCCGGATTCCAATGTATCCTTTGAGCAGGTGAGCATTTATCCCGGAGACGAGCATTTCCTGAATGCCCTCTTTGGCGAACAGGCGGAAGAGGTGGTGCGCTACGCGTCCGGCGGCTTTGCGGAAAATGACGACATTGTCGTGCTCAAGGTGGACTACACGCAGACCTATGCGGAAATCCGGCAGTCCGCAGCGGATCTGCGGGAGATTGTGGCGTCGGTCACGCCGGCCCACACGCCGGAGGAAGCCAGGCAGTGGATGGCCAAGGCGCAGGAAACCTCTGCGGATCAGCGCTACTACATGCCTTACCGCGAGGACAAGCCGCTCAGTCGCCTGGTTGTCTACCAGATGAGCATGGTGGAAAAGTATGCGCACTTCTATGGCTACAAGGTGCCGCAGGACAAGGCGGCGCTCTACGCCAATCCCGAGATTTCGCCAATGATGATGCTGGATTATGTCGGGGACTGATCAAAACCGACCGGCAGCACAAAAGCCCCATGCAGACCGGTGGTCTGCATGGGGCTTTGCTTCATTATGGGAGGATCAGAGCTGCACCTGACCGGCGACGGCCGCGGCGGCGTCCGCCATCAGCGGATTGTCCACGGTCTCGATCAGGCCCGCGTCGCACAGGGCGGCGGCGGTGGGATCAAACGGCAGCTGCGCGAGCACCGGCAGGCCCAGCTGCGCGGCCTCCTCGGCGATGCGGGACTTGCCGAAGAGCTCGATCTTCTTGCCGCAGTCCGGGCAGAGGGCATAAGCCATGTTTTCCACCAGGCCCAGCACCGGGATGTTCATCATGCCGGCCATGTTGACGGCCTTGCGCACGATCATGCCGACCAGATCCTGTGGAGTGGAGACGACCACCACGCCGCTGAGCGGAATGCTCTGGAACACGGTCAGCGGCACGTCGCCGGTTCCCGGAGGCATGTCGATCACCATCACGTCCAGCTCGCCCCAGAAGACCTCCTCCCAGAACTGCTTGACCGCGCCGGCGATGACCGGGCCGCGCCAGATGACGGGGGAATCGTCGTTTTCCAGCAGCAGGTTGATGCTCATGACCTTGACGCCGGTGTCCGTCTCGGCGGGGTAGATGTACTCGCCGTCGCCCATGGCCTTCTCCGTGATGCCGAACATCTTGGGGATGGACGGGCCGGTGATGTCGGCGTCCAGCACGCCGACGCGGTAGCCCATGCGCGAGAGCATGACGGCTAGCTCGCCGGCGACCAGCGACTTGCCCACGCCGCCCTTGCCGCTGACCACGCCGATGACCTTGCGCACCTTCGGCTGCGGCTTGGGCGCTTCCTCTTCGGGCGCTGCGTTCTTGTTATGGCTGCATCCGGCGCAGGCGGGCTTGGTGCCGCACTCGCTGGGCGCGCAGCCCTGGTTCAGTTCCTCAGACACGGAAATTACTCCTTTCGATCGGGCCCAAACTCTGCTATAATGATCAGGAGATGGGTTTTGCCCGAGAGATACGTCTAATATGATAACACGATTCAGAAAAAATGCAAGGGTGCGTGGAGAATGAAGAGAAGAATGATTTTGCGGCGGTTCCGGCATATGTGTGCGCTGGCCGCATTGCTTGTGTGCATGAGCGCGCGGGCGCTGGCCTACGACGGCGCGGCGGCATGGCGCTGGATGGAGCAGTTTGCGCAGGCGCTTGAAGCGTTTGTCCCGCTGAACGACGCGGAGCAGACGAGCGACCCCGCGCGGGCCGGGCAGTATCTGATCGAGTACGAATTCGGTACGGTGCTCGCCAGCGTGCCGGAGACGCCCGTTGCGCAGGAGATTCTGGAGATCGACGTGCGGACCGGGCAGGTGACGGACTGCCGCGGTGTGCGCGTGGGCATGGGGCTGGAGGCAGCGCTGGGCGATGCTGCGGTCGGCGCATCGGATTCGGCGCTGGTTGTGCTCTCCACGCAGGAGGCGGACTGCGGCTGGAGCTGGGCATACGTCGGCGAAGGCGGCGTGTACGGCGTGGAGTACATCGCCTATGCGGAAAGAGAACGCGGCTTGACGGAGTACACGCTGACGTATGTGCTTGAGGACGGCGTGATCACAGCCATCCGCTTGAAGACGGCCGGCGCGACGCCCGCGCAGGCGCAGGACGGCCTGAAGACGGCACAGGAGATTCAGGAAAAACAGAACAGAGAACGGATTGCGCTGCGCAATGGAGAACCGGTTTTCAGCCGGAGCGATCTGCAGGTGCAGGGCGGGGCGGCGCTCGGCGTGCCCGTTGCTAGCCTGATCGCCCGCATGGGCGAGCCGCAGGAGGTGCAGACGCTGCCGCAGGCGCAGGGACGCCTTCTGCTCTATGACGGCGCGGCGGTTCGCCTGGCGTTCAACGAGGCGACCGGCGAGGAGATCGTGCGGGGCGTGAGCGTGCGCAGCGCGGCGATTGCGGGCCCGCGCGGCCTGACGGTCGGTATGCCGGTGCAGACGGCGGCGGGCCTGTTCGCCTGCGAGGCGGACGTGACCGCCCGCGGCGGCACGCTGTATCTGGCGGGCGAGGCCGAGGGCGAAGCGCCTTACGGCGAGGCGGTCGTCTCGGGGACGGAGCTGCTGCTGCGCTACGCCTGCGAGACGGACGGCGGAGAGGTCGCGCTGCTGGAGGCGGGCATTGCGGACGGCACGGTGGCTTACTGGTCGCTGTCCTATGAGGCGGACGCACAGGGAGGAATGTGATATGGAACAGCCTGACGAGCGCTTTGTGCTGCGCAATGCGCGCTGCCTGGCGGCGGACTACATGACGCGCGCCGTCCGGGCGGGCGACACCGTCGTGGACGCGACGATGGGCAACGGCAAGGACACGCTGTTTCTGTGCGGGTTGGTCGGCGAGAGCGGCTATGTGTACGCGTTTGACGTGCAGGCGGAGGCTGTGGCGCGCACGCGGGAACGGGTCGCGGAGGCGGGCTATGCCTCGCGCACGACGCTTCTGCTGGCGGGGCATGAGACAATGGCGGAGCACGTCGCCGGCCCGGTGCAGGCGGTCATGTTCAACCTCGGGTGGCTGCCGGGCGCGGAACACATCGTGACCACGAGGACGGACACCACATTGGCGGCGGTGCAGGCGGCGACGGCGCTCATCGTGCCGGGCGGCATCGTGACGGTGTGCGTGTACCCCGGCCATGAGGAGGGCGCGCGCGAGCTGGAGGCGCTCCGGCAGTTCGCCGCCGGGCTGGATGTGCGCCGCTTCAACGTCCTGCATCACAGATTCGTGAATGCGTCTTCACAGACCCCGCAGCTGTTTCTCATCCAGAAAAACAAATCCTGACAAAAGTTTTTGTTAAGATTTTCACTTTTTTACGTTTTTTGAAAAAAGAGGCAGGAATAGGGAGAATTCTGTTGAATCAAGGAAACGGGAAAAATTGTATCTGACTTCAACGGCTCCGGCCCGAGAAGCTGGACCCATATGATTACGGAGGCGATAGTTGAATGAGCACCCTTCAGGATCTCAATCAGGTGCTCTCACGCAAGCAGGACATTCTTGAGAATGCTGTGGGCGTTGAGAAGATCAAGAAGAGCGGCAAGCTCACCGCGCGCGAGCGCGTGAATCTGCTGCTGGACGACGGCAGCTTCATGGAGCAGGCGATGCTTCAGAGCGACGCCGGCGTCGTGACGGGCTCCGGCACGGTGGATGGCCGCCCGGTGTACGTGGTCGCGCAGGATTTCGCCGTGATGGACGGCGCCGTCGGCGCGAAGCAGGCGAAGAAGATCGTCAAGGTTCTCAAGCTGGCCCGCAAGACCGGCACCCCGGTCGTGCTGATGGCCGACAGCAACGGCGCGCGCGTGGGCGAGGGCGCGGCTGCGCTTGAGGCGTATACCGATATCTTCGCACACATGGCCCGTCTCTCCGGCGTGGTGCCGATGATCGCGATGGTTCTCGGTCCGTGCGTCGGCGCTGCGGCGATGATGGCGGAGCTGTCCGACCTGGTGATCGTGGCCAAGGAGGGCGCGCTGCTGTGCGCCGGCCCGCAGGTCCTCTCCGCGACCATGGGCAAGGACGTCATGAAGGCGACCGAGCTGGGCGGCGCGAAGATCGCCGTGGAGAACGGCGCCGCGCACTTTGCCTGCGATACCGAGGAAGAGGCCGTGGCCACCGCCAGGAAGCTGCTGGGCGTGCTGCCGGCCAACAACCTCGAGGATGCGCCCTTCTCCGCCGAGGAGGACATGAACCGCGCACTGACCGGTCTTGCCGCGGGCGCGGACGGCATGGACGTCATCAATGCGATGGCTGACGCCGGTTCCGTGATCGAAGCCGGCAAGGGCTACACCGGCGCCGCGACGGCCTTCGGCAAGCTGGCCGGCCGCACCGTGGCGTTCGTCTACACCGGCAAGGGCGACACCTGCGACAAGCGCATGCAGAAGATCGCCCGCTTCGTCCGCTTCGCGGATTGCTACAACATCCCGGTCGTGTCCCTGATCGACTCCACCGGCCTTGAGCTCTTCAAGACCGTCGACCGTCAGCTGAACGTCGTCAAGGCCGCCTCCAAGCTGGTCTACGCGTACAGCGAGGCCACCACCGTGAAGGTGTCCGTGGTGATCGGCAACGCCATTGGCGCGGCTTACGTCGCCATGGGCGGCAGCGCCAACGCCGATGCGACCTACGCCTGGCCGGGCACCTGCATCAGCCCGCTGACCGGCGAAGCCGCGATTGCGATCTGGGGCAAGGACGACATCAAGAACAGCAAGGGCGATGCGGTTGCCGCGCGCAAGGAGCTGGCTGCCAGGTATGAGGCCGAGGTTGCCGACGGCGTGAATGCCGCGATCGAAGGCCTGGTCGACGACGTCATCGATCCGGCCGACACCCGCAAGATGGTGATCGCCGCGCTGGAGCTGATGAGCAGCAAGCGCGATTCCAACCCGCCCAAGAAGCACGGCAACATGCCGCTGTAATCAGGGGAGGATAAAGACATGTTTTCGATTCTGACTTATGGTCTGTCCGTTGCCGTCGTCGGCATGGCGACCGTTTTCTGCGGCCTGATCATTCTCATCGGCTTCATCAAGGGCATGGAGAAGGTGCTGCCGAAGATCGCCGCCCGCGATTTCAGCTTCAAGAAGGCCGATGCGCCGAAAAGCGACGCGCCGACCATCGTGATTGAAACCGCCAACGTCGGCGACGACGCGATTGTGGCCGCGATCTCCGCGGCGATCACCACGGTCCTCGAGGAGGAAGTGAAGGCCGATCCGGCCAAGGCGAAGAGCACCTTCGTCGTTCGCTCCATCCGCCGCATGGGCACCCCGGCGTGGAACCGCGCCGGCCGCGAGGAGCAGGTTTACTCCCGTCTCTGATCTGAATCCGATAGGATTCCGACAAGCTGTAGCTTCATTTCAAACCAACAAACCAAACGAGAAGATTATTGAGGAGGATATCCATTATGCGTAATTTTGTCATTACCGTGAACGGTGCTCAGTATCAGGTTGCTGTTGAAGAAGTTGCTCCGGGCGCTGCCCCGGTCGTCGCCGCTCCGGCGCCCGCCCCGGCCCCGGCTCCGGTTGCCGCTCCGGCGCCTGTCGCTGCTCCCGCTCCGGCCCCGGCTCCGGCTCCGGCCGCTGCTCCTGCCCCGAAGGCTGCCGCGCCCGTTGCCGGCGGTCAGAAGGTGAATGCGCCGATGCCGGGCAACATCCTCGACGTGAAGGTTGCCGCCGGCCAGACCGTGAAGCAGGGCGATTGCCTGGTCATCCTCGAGGCCATGAAGATGGAGAACGAGATCCCGGCGCCGTGCGCGGGCAAGGTCGCTCAGGTCGTCGTCGCCAAGGGCGCGACCGTCAACACCGGCGACGTGCTGGTCGTGATCGAGTAATCAACCGGCTGAAGCAAAGGGGTTATACGCTGTGAAAAAGATTCTGAGTGCCCTCGTGCTGGCCTTGTGCTGCATGCTCGTCATGCTGCCGGCCTGCGCGGAGGAGAATGCGGTTGCCATCGTGCCGGCCGCTGAAGTCGCCGAGACCCGCGCGTATGCCACGCTGGTCTCCGACGCGAATGAACTGATCCCGGTCTACGTTGACGAAGAGGCCGAGGGCGCCATCGGCTCCCTCAAGCAGGCGATGGATGATTTCACCATCGGCGGCACCGTCTCCGGCATCATCAAGGATTCCGGCATCTACGCGCTGTTCAACGGCTACTGGAAGAACGGCGTCATGATTCTGATTTCCTTTGTGCTACTGTATCTGGCCATCGTCAAGCAGTTTGAGCCGCTGCTGCTCATGCCCATCGCGTTCGGCATGCTGATGACCAACCTGCCGCTGGCGGGCATCATGGATGAGCCGATCTACGAGATCATCTCCAACCCGACCTACCATGGCAAGGCCGGCGTGCCGATCTACAACGGCGAGATGCTGGTGGGCTACCAGTATGTCAAGCAGAACGGCGGCCTGCTGTACTACCTGTACCAGGGCGTCAAGCTGGGCATCTTCCCGCCGCTCATCTTCATGGGCGTCGGCGCGATGACCGACTTCGCTCCGCTGATCGCCAACCCGATCTCCCTGCTGCTGGGCGCTGCCGCGCAGCTGGGCATCTTCGCTGCGTTCCTGGTCGCCCTGCTGCTGGGCTTCTCCCCGGCTGAGGCGGGCGCCATCGGCATCATCGGCGGCGCGGACGGCCCGACCGCCATCTACGTCACCACCAAGCTCGCTCCGGGCCTGCTGGGACCGATTGCCATCGCCGCGTATTCCTACATGGCCCTCGTTCCGGTCATTCAGCCGCCGATCATGAAGGCGCTGACCAAGCCGGAGGATCGCAAGATCATGATGGGTCAGCTGCGCCCGGTTTCCAAGACCGAGAAGATCATCTTCCCGATCGCCGTGGCCACGATCGTCTCCCTGATGCTCCCGAGCGCCGCGCCGCTGGTCGGCTCCCTGATGCTGGGCAACCTGTTCAAGGAGTCCGGTGTAGCGGATCGTCTGGCGAAGACCGCGCAGAATGAGCTGATGAACATCGTCACCATCTTCCTGGGCTTCACCGTCGGCGCGACCGCGAAGGCGGATACCTTCCTGCAGGTGGAGACCATCAAGATCATCGTGCTGGGCGTCGCGGCCTTTGGCGGCGGCACTGCGGGCGGCGTGCTGCTGGGCAACCTGCTGTGCAGGATGACCCACGGCAAGATCAACCCGCTGATCGGCTCTGCCGGCGTCTCCGCCGTCCCGATGGCGGCCCGCGTCTCCCAGAAGGTCGGCCAGCAGGAGAACCCGGCCAACTTCCTGCTCATGCACGCCATGGGCCCGAACGTCGCCGGCGTCATCGGTTCCGCTGTTGCGGCCGGCGTGTTCATCTCCATGTTCGGCTAAGATCATGCTTTGCGCTTTCCCTGCCGGTCAGGCCGGCAGGGGAGCGATCCCGCCGGAGCGGCGGAGTAAAAAAGGAGGAAATGAGACATGGGCAAGGTGCTTATCACCGATACCATTTTGCGCGACGCGCATCAGTCTCAGGCTGCGACCCGCATGCGCCTGGACGAGATGCTGCCGGTCGCTGAAAAGCTCGACAAGATCGGCTACTACTCTCTGGAGTGCTGGGGCGGCGCGACGTTTGACAGCTGCCTGCGCTTCCTGAACGAAGATCCGTGGGAGCGTCTGCGTGCGCTCCGCAAAGCGATGCCCAACACGAAGCTGCAGATGCTCTTCCGCGGCCAGAACATCCTGGGCTACAAGCACTACGCGGACGACGTGGTGGATGCGTTCGTCAAGAAGGCGATCGAGAACGGCATTGACATTATCCGTATCTTTGACGCACTGAACGACATGCGCAACCTCGAGCAGGCGGTCAAGTCCACCAAGAAGTACGGCGGCATTTGCGAGATCGCCATCAGCTACACCATCAGCCCGGTGCACACCGAGGAGTATTTCGTGAAGCTGGCCAAGGAGATCGAGCAGATGGGCGCGGACTCCATCTGCATCAAGGACATGGCGAACCTGCTGCTTCCGTACGACGCGTACAGCCTCGTCAAGAAGCTGAAGGCCAACACCAAGCTCCCGATCCACCTGCACACCCACAACACCGCCGGCACCGGCGCGATGACCATCCTCAAGGCCATCGAGGCGGGCTGCGACATCGTGGATACCGCGCTCTCCCCGCTGGCCGAGGGCACCTCTCAGCCGGCGACCGAGTCCCTGTGCGCGACCCTGAAGGGCACCGAGTACGATCCGGGCCTGGATATGGACCTGATGAGCGATTGTGCCGTGCACTTCCGTAAGGTCGCCGACCGTCTGAGCAAGGACGGCTGGCGCGACACCGCGAAGGTGCTGAGCGTCGACGCCAACACCCTGAAGTATCAGGTGCCGGGCGGCATGCTCTCCAACATGATCGGCCAGCTCAAGCAGTTCAACGCCATGGATAAGTACTACGACGTTCTGGCGGAGATTCCGCGCGTCCGCAAGGACTTCGGCTATCCGCCGCTGGTCACGCCGACCTCCCAGATCGTCGGCACCCAGGCGGTCATGAACGTGCTGTTCGGCCGCTACAAGACCTTCCCGAACGAGTCCAAGGGTCTGCTGCGCGGCGAATACGGCCGTCTGCCGGCTGAGGTGAACGAGGAGGTCCGCAGGATGGCCATCGGCAACGACGAGGTCATCACCTGCCGTCCGGCCGACCGTCTTAAGCCGGAGATGGATAAGTACCGCGAGGAGATCCGCGAGTACTACACCCAGGAGGAGGACGTCCTGTCCTATGCGCTCTTCCCGAAGGTAGCGCCGAAGTTCTTCCAGTACCGTCAGGCGCAGCAGCTGAAGATCGACAATACCATGCTCAACGCCGAGAACAAGACCATGCCGGTGTAATCCGGAATCAGGGAGCTGCCTTCGGGCAGCCCCTTTTTGATAGAAAAAGACCGATCGTCGGAGTATTTCGGTTCCGATGATCGGTCTTTGTGTTGATGCAGATACTCAATTCATAGCGTTGACGGAATCGCAATAGTCGCCTTCGGCTCCGCTGCGATTCTTGCTGAATGCGCTTCGCGTATGAGGATACGTTGGGGCCGCGGGCCCCAAGCCCCGCCTGGGGACGCAGTCCCCAGACCCCTTCTTCGCTTCGCGCGGTGATAAGCATCTGATGCGGAAGAATTATTCCTCATCCGGCCACGGGTAGTACAGCTCATCGTCGGGCAGAATCTCGGCGGTGCCGTCGGTGATGCGCGTGATCTCGGCGAGCAGGTGTTCCGCGTCCCGCACGCGCACCATCAGCGTGCATACGACGCTTGCGCCGAACTCGTTGTGCTCGACGATCACGGGCGCCGAGCGCAGAAAGTATTCCAGCCGCTGCCAGGTGGAGTAATCGACCTCCACCAGGTAGCGCACGCTTTTCTCCATCACGACCACGCCGGCTGCGTCCAGCGCCGTCTTGCTGCCCTGCGCGTAGGCGCGCACCAGACCGCCCGCGCCCAGCAGAATGCCGCCGAAGTAGCGCGTGACGACCACGGCGCAGTTGACCACGCCGCGCGCCTTCATCACCTCGATGATCGGCATGCCGGCGGTGCCGCCGGGCTCGCCGTCGTCGCTGTAGCGCATGATGCCCGAATTCAGGCCAATGATGTAGGCGTAGCAGTTGTGGGTCGCGTCCTTGTGCTTCTGACGGATGCGCGCAAGGAAGGCGAGCGCATCCTGCTCGGTCTGGCAGGGGCAGCCATAGCCGATGAAGCGGGACTTATTGATGATAAACTCCGCGGAATTCTCCGCCCGCAGGGTTTTATACGAGAGCTGATCGGCCATGGCTGCTTGATTCCTTTGACAGATGATCGTGCCCGGTCAACCGGGCCGAGGGAAGCACAATCCTGCGTCGGAAAGGCCCCGGCGGCACGCCGGTTACTTGAGCGTGAAGCGGTGGAACTTCTTCTTGCCGGAGCGCAGCATCAGGCCGTCGCCCGTGAACATATCCTCGGTCACGACCGCGTTCACGTCGGCGACCTTCTCGTCGTTCACAGCCACGCCGCCGCCCTGGATCAGACGGCGTGCAGCGGAATTGGACGGAGCGATCTTGCTCATGGCCAGCAGCGTGGTCACGCGCGCGTCCTTGGCGAGATCCTCACGGGTGAGCTCGGTCGTCGGGATGGAGCCGCCCATGCCCGCGCCGCCGAACAGCGCCGCAGCGGCTTCCTGCGCCTTGGCGGCCTCCTCCTCGCCGTGCACCAGCTTGGTGACCTCGTAGGCGAGCACCTTCTTGGCCTCGTTGATCTCGCTGCCCTCGAGCGCGCCCAGACGGCGAACCTCGTCCATCGGCAGGAAGGTCAAAAGGCCCAGGCACTTCTCGACGTCCTTGTCGTCGATGTTGCGCCAGTACTGGTAGAAGTCGTACGGGGAGGTCTTTTCGGCGTCCAGCCACAGCGCGCCCTTCTCGGTCTTGCCCATCTTGCGGCCGTCGTGGGTGAGCAGCAGCTGGAAGGTGCAGGCGTAGGCGCTGGTCTGCTCCTTGCGGCGGATGAGGTCCGCGCCGCCGAGCATGTTGCTCCACTGGTCGTTGCCACCCATCTGCAGGCGGCAGCCGTAGCGATGATAGAGCTCCAGAAAGTCGTAGCTCTGCATGAGCATGTAGGTGAACTCCAGGAAGGACAGACCGTTCTCCGTCGCCATGCGGGCCTTGTAGCACTCGGCGGTCAGCATCTTGTTGACGGAGAAGGTGGAGCCGATGTCGCGCATGAAGTCGATGAAGTTGAGGTGACGGAGCCAGTCGCCGTTGTTGGCGATGATGGCCTTGCCCTCACTGAAGTCGAGGAAGCGGCTCATCTGCTGCTTGATGTGGGCGACGTTGTTGTCGATGGTCTCGACGGTCATCATCTTGCGCATGTCGGTCTTGCCGGACGGATCGCCGATCATCGCGGTGCCGCCGCCCATCAGGGCAATCGGCTTGTGGCCGGCGCGCTGCATGTGTGCCATCGCCATGATCGGGATGTAGTGGCCGATGTGCAGGGAATCGGCGGTCGGGTCGAAGCCAACATAGAAGGTAGTCGGCTGCTCGAGCTGCTTGTAGAGGTCCTCCTCGTAGGTGACCTGCGCGATGAAGCCGCGCTCCTTGAGGACGTCGAGAATGTGCTGTGCCATGGGGATTCCTCCTGTCTGGTTTGTTGGCGGGAAGACAGAAAAAAGCCTTCCCTAAATAAAGTAGGGAAGGCGTGAAATACGCGGTACCACTTCCGTTTAAGGCCGCCTTGCGGCAGACCTCCTCACCGCCCGCTGACACGGGCTCTGCGCTGTATCCGGCGCGCCGGCGGCTGCCTACTGAAAGCGGAGCGCTTGGTTCGGGGCCGAGCTCCGGGATGTATTCCGCGTGCCCGCTGATGCCGCCTCGCACCGGCCGACGGCTCTCTTTCATCAGGGGAGGGCAGCGTACTTGTTCCCATCAACGCTACTGGCGATATTATATGATGGGATTGCGCGAAAGTCAAGGCTTTTTCGCGTCGCGGGTGGCGAAGGTATCCACGACCATCGACAGCACGATGAGGATGCCGCCCGCAAGCTGCATGCCCGTGAGCTGCTCGCCCAGCA
Source organism: Clostridiales bacterium (assembly GCA_004557905.1). Classification (GTDB taxonomy): domain Bacteria; phylum Bacillota; class Clostridia; order Christensenellales; family Aristaeellaceae; genus Ventricola. The sequence goes on from SFFH01000001.1 coordinate 99,815, forward strand.
GCAGTGCGCCCGCCACACAGGCGGTGATGGGGTTGAGGTTGATGGACAGGGACACGGTGAGGGAATCGACCACGCGCATGGCGAGGTTGTAGAGCACATAGCACAGCGCGGAGCAGACGGCCGCCAGCAGAACAATGCACAGCCAGGCGACAGGCGAGACGCAAACCCACTGGCCGCGCTCCGCCAGCGCGAACGGCGCGAGCGTGACGACGGCGGCGAGCGCCTGCCAGGTGGACACGCGCAGGGAGCTGCACGATTCAAGGAGCTTCGGCGTCGTCAGGATGTAGCCCGTCCAGCACAGGCTTGCGCCGACCATGAGCAGATTGCCGGTCAGTGAGCTGCCGCCCACCTCGCTTCCGGTGACGATGACCAGGTACGCGCCCACGAGCGACAGCACGACGGCCATCCAGCGCGTGAGCGATATGCGCTCCCGGCAGAAGCAGACGCGGAAGAGCAGCGTCATCATCGGCACGAGCGAGACGATCAGCGAGGCGGCGGAGGCCGTGGTGCGCTGCAGACCGGAATGCTCAAAGAAGAAGTACACCGTGATGCCCAGCAGCGTGGTGGCAAACGCGCGCGGCACCCACTCATACAGGCGCACGCCGTGCTCGAGCTTCAGGCACAGGGGCAGCATCAGGCCGGCAGTGATCAGGTAGCGCAGGAAGGCGAGCGTCATCGGCGGCATGCCCTCGGAGAGCGCGGTCTTGGAGAAGATAAAGGACAGGCCCCACATCACGTTGACGAACACGAGCATGGCCATGCCCCGCGCTTTTTGTGTGCTTTTGTGCAAGAGAATTCCTCCTTTGCAGAATACTGCTATGATAAATCAGCGGGCGGGCAATGTCAAGCGCCTTGCAGGCGGATGCGTTTTGCGGTACAATGGGGATGAACATCACAAGAAGGAAGAACGCCTATGATTCATATCGTATTGGTTGAGCCGGAGATTCCGCAGAACACGGGCAACATCGCCCGCACCTGCGCGGCTACGGGGAGCGAGCTGCACCTGGTGGAGCCGCTGGGCTTTAAGCTCGAGGACAAGTATTTGAAGCGCGCGGGACTGGATTACTGGCCGATGGTGAAGGTGCACGTGCACAGGGACTTTGCCGACGTGCTCGCGCGCTATCCGGACGCGGCATTTTATTACGCCAGCACGAAGGCGCCGCGCAGCTATGCGCAGGTGCAGTATCCCAAGGATGTGTTCCTGGTCTTTGGCAGGGAATCGCGCGGCTTGCCGGAGAACCTGCTGGAGCGCGTGTACGACCGCTGCATCCGCATCCCGATGGTGGAAAGCGCGCGCAGCCTGAACCTGTCCAACTCCGTGGCGATCGTCACCTACGAGGCGCTCAGACAGCACGGCTTTGAGCACCTGCTCGATCACGGCGCGCTTACCGGCCGCGAGGAAGCGCCCGGCGCGTGGATGGATTATCTGTAAGGGTTGACACCGCGTCGCCTCATGGGGTACAATGAAGCAAAACCGGGAAAGGACGTGGCCGCGTGAAAAAGAAGAAAAAGAGCCAGATTGGCTATCGCGTGGCCGCGGGCGTCATGGATGTGTTCGGCGTGGCGGCGGCGTCGCTGGCCATCGTCGTGCTGATGCTGATGCTGGGCAGCCTGTTTGGCTGGCTGCGGCAGGATCTGGCCATGACCTTCGCTGATCTCACCGACAATATCACGGATGCTGTGATCATCACAGACGGCACGAAAAAATGATGCAGCTTCGCTTGATCCGGGCGAAGCTCTTGTTCTCATATGGAGAAGGGGGATGGCTGCATGAACACATCCTGGCCGACGCTGTCGCAGGAGGTCTTCTCCTGCGAAAAATGCAGGCTCTGCCAGACGCGGCAGAACGTCGTGCTGGGCGAGGGCGATCTGCATGCGGCGCTCATGTTCATTGGCGAGGGCCCGGGCGCGCAGGAGGATGCGACGGGCCGTCCGTTTGTGGGTGCGGCCGGACAGCTGCTGGACAGGATGCTAGCCGCCATCGGCATGACGCGCGAGCAGGTGTACATCTGCAACATCGTCAAGTGCCGTCCGCCGCAGAACCGCGTGCCGGAGCCGGACGAGCGCAGCGCCTGCATGCCCTATCTTCGTCAGCAGGTGGCGCTGGTGCGCCCGAAGATCATCGTGTGCCTGGGCTCCACGCCCACGCGCGCGCTGCTGGGCGATCAGATGCGCATCACGCGGGACCGGGGCGTGTGGCAGCTGAAGAAGGGCGTGTGGTTCATGCCGACGTATCACCCGGCGGCGCTGCTGCGCGATCTGGACAAAAAGCGCCCGGCCTGGGAGGATTTCAAGGCGATTCGGGATAAACTGATCGAGCTGGGCGTATACGAGCGCACGGTATAAGAAGAAGTCGGAGAGGAAAAGGCGGCTTGATCATGGAGAAGTATAAGCAGGCGCTGCGGGATTTTCTGGCCGGCGTGATGCCGGGGCGGGAAAACGCGCTGGTCTTCGGCGAAGGGCCGCTGCATCCGAAGCTGATGCTCATCGGTGAGGCGCCGGGCGAGCAGGAGACGCTGATGGGCCGCCCGTTCGTGGGCAAGGCGGGCAAGAATCTCGACCGCTTTCTGGAGCTGGCCGGCATGCGCCGCGAGGAGATCTACATCTCCAACGCCGTCAAGATCCGTCCGACGAAGACCGGAAAAACGGGCCGCATTTCCAACCGCCCGCCGACGAAGGAGGAAATCGCGCTGTTTCGCCCTTGGCTGCTGCGGGAGATCGACCTCGTTGCGCCTCAGGTGATCGCGACGCTGGGCAACGTGCCGCTGTTTGCGGTCACGGGCGATAAAAGGCTGACCATCGGCGAGGCACACGGCAGAGCGATGGAGGCGGGCGAGACGGGACGCCGGCTCTTTGCGCTGTACCACCCGGCAAGCCTGATTTACAACCGCGCGCTTGAGCCGGTGTATGAGCAGGATGTGCGCGCGCTGGCGGCGTGGATTGCCCGGGATGCGTGCGGCGCCGCGATTTCGGACGCGAAAACGGACATTTGAGACAGAATGTCTTTCCTTCATCCCAGAGACGTGATATGCTGGACGCACAGAAGAATGGGGGGAAAATGAGAATGCTTACAAACCTGATGGCAAATTTGCCCATCCTGCTGTGCCTGATGCTGGGCGCGGCGCTGATGATCGTGGAGGTGTTCCTGCCGGGCTTTGGCCTGCCGGGCGTGTCGGGCATCGTGCTCATCGGCGCGGGCACGGTTATCATCTGGCTCAAGGCCGGCGCGCTGACCGCGCTGGCGACGCTGCTGGTGGTGATCGCCGTGCTGGCGGTGCTGATTTCCTATATGATGCGCCGCGCGACGGAGGGCGGCGCGCACGCGAGAATCTTCCTGCGCGAGAAGGAGGAGCTGCGCAGCGGCGAGGATATGCAGGTGCTGCTGGGGAAACAGGGCCGCACGACCAGCGTGCTGCGGCCGGCGGGCATCGGCGACTTTGACGGCGTGAGGCTGAATGTGGTCACCGAGGGCAGCTTCATCGAGCGGGACAGGCCGATTGAAATCGTGAATGTGGATGGGGCGCGCATCGTCGTGCGCGAACGGCAGAGCGCCTGACGCATATGAACTGAGGAAGAGGAGAGGGGAATTGTCATGGCTGAAAGCATTGTTCTGATCTTTGCAATCGTCGTCATCATCATCGTGTTTCTGAGCTTTGTGCCGCTGAACCTGTGGATTTCCGCGCTGGCCTCCGGCGTGCACGTCTCGATCTTCACGCTGATCGGCATGAAGATCCGCCGTGTGTCCCCGTCCAAGATCGTCAGCCCGCTGATCAAGGCGGAAAAGGCGGGTCTGGCGATGGAGATCAGCAAGATGGAGGCGCATTACCTGGCGGGCGGCAACCTCGACCGCGTGATCACCGCGCTCATCACGGCGCGCGGCGCGAACATTAAGCTGGATTTCCCGGAGGCATGCGCCATCGATCTGGCGGGACGCGACGTCCTGCAGGCCGTGCAGATGAGCGTCAACCCCCGCGTCATCGAGACGCCGGTCATCGCCGCGATCGCCAAGGACGGCATTGAGCTGCGCGCCAGGGCGCGCGTCACCGTCCGCGCGAACATCGAGCGGCTGGTCGGCGGCGCGGGCGAGGAGACGATCGTCGCGCGCGTGGGCGAGGGCATCGTCACCACGGTCGGCTCCGCGCAGACGCACAAGGAGGTTCTGGAGAATCCGGATCTCATTTCCCGCACGGTGCTGGACAAGGGCCTGGATGCGGGCACGGCGTTTGAGATCCTGTCCATCGATATCGCGGATGTGGACGTGGGCCGCAACGTCGGCGCGCAGCTGCAGATGGACCAGGCGGAGGCGGATCGCCGCATCGCCCAGGCGAAGGCGGAGGAGCGCCGCGCCATGGCCGTCGCGCGCGAGCAGGAGATGAAGGCCGCCGCGCAGGAGCAGCGCGCCAAGGTCATCGAGGCCGAGGCGGAGGTGCCCAAGGCGATGGCTGCCGCGCTGCGCGAGGGCAAGCTGGGCGTGATGGACTACTACCAGATGCAGAACACCATCGCCGATACCTCCATGCGCGACGCGATCGCGGGCATGGGCGGCGCGCAGAACGCGCCCAAGAAGTAAGACGCAGAGGCGGAAGGAGGAACGCGCGTGAGAGACTTTCCGATTCTGCCCATCCTGCTGATCCTGTATGTCATCGCCGTTGCCGGCGGCAGGAAGAAGAAAACGACCAAGCAGAACAGGCAGCGGCAAAGACCTGCGCGCGCAGCCTCCCGGACCCAAACGCGGGAGGAGCGCCCCCGCACGCGCACGGAGCAGACGGCGCAGGGGTTTTCCACGGCGTTTGCACGGAAGCAGAGCGCGCCGGTTCCCGAGGGAGAGGATCCCTGCCACCCCGCGCCAAAGTGCGAACAGGTGCAGGCAGACAGACAGGCACGGGAGCCTGAGCAGGAGACGGAGCCGGATGCGCTGGCGCAGGACGTGCTGCGCGGCATCGTCATGAGCGAGATTCTGACCAGGCCGTGCGAGCGGAGAGCGAGAAACAGGCAGGGGTATCATGGATAACGAGATTCGCGTGGTGATTGCGGACGATCAGGAGGGCATGCGCCTGATCCTGCGCAAGATGATCGACAAGGCGCAGGGCTTTACGATCTGCGCAGAAGCCGACAGCGGCGACAAGGTGCCCGCGCTGGTGGAGCAATATAAGCCGCACGTCTGCTTCCTGGACGTGGAAATGCCGGGCATGACGGGCATCGAGTGCGCGAAGGCCATCCAGGACATGGATCCGCACACGATCATCGTCTTCGCCACGGCGCACGAGGGCTACATGGCGCAGGCGTTTGAGATGTACGCGTTTGACTACATGGTGAAGCCCTTCAAGATGGAGCGCGTGATGAAGACGCTCGAGCGCATCCGCGAGGTCGTGCTGGGCCGGCAGGCCGCGCAGCAGCCTGTGGGCGGGACGGTGACGGCCGTTGCCAAGGCGCGCACCGCGCCCAGCGGCCGCATCATGCTCCATCACAAGGAAGGCGTGAACTTTGTCAGCCAGTCGGACATCCTGCTGGTGCAGCGCGAGAACCGCTCCACCGTGCTCTACGCCACCGGCGGACGGCGCTTTGAGACCAGCGAGGCGCTGGGCGACGTGGAGGAGAGGCTGGATCCCCGAATCTTCTTCCGGTGCCACAAGTCCTACATCATCAACCTCAACGTGATTGACAGCATCACGCCGTACGGCCGCTGGACCTATGTCGTTCATCTGGTCGGAACGGATCAGGACGCGCTGATCACGCATGAAAAATACGAGGAGCTGGAGCGGATGTTCTCCTGAGCGGCGCGCGCTGCATGCAGCCGCCCCTAAAAAGTTGCAAAAAGTTGAGAATTCTGCTTGCAATTCAAGGATAAACGTGATACAATAGTCCATGCTGATTATCTGAATACACCCGAGGAGGTGAATTCCCATGCCGAACATCAAGTCTGCTATCAAGCGCGTCAGCGTGACCGAGCACAAGACCATTCGCAACAAGATGGTCAAGTCTGCGACCAAGACCGCGCTCAAGAAGTTCAATACCAATGCGACTGCTGAAATGCTGAGCTCCGCCTCCGCCGCCGTTGACAAGGCTGCTGCGAAGGGCGTTATCTCTAAGAATGCCGCGAACCGTCAGAAGGCGCGTATGGCGCGTGTGCTGGCCAAGGCTGAGTAATTCTCACGCTTGATCCCCTCCCTTTGGGAGGGTTTTTTTGTTGCCCGGAATCGGTTGAGCGCATGAAAAAACTCCCGCAAATTGCGGGAGAAAGGCAAAAGATTCAGCTGCGTTTCCGGTATCCCAGCTTCGCGCCGCAGCTTTCGCGCACGATGAGCGTCGCCTCGCGCATCATGGAAAAGGACTGTGTCCGGTTGCCCTCGCGGGCGACGAGCAGCTCGCGCACGGCGCTCTGCGTCATCTCCTCGGGGTGCAGATCGATCGAGGTCAGCGGGGGATCGGTGTAGGGGCAGAAGAACTGGTTGTCGCAGCCGATGATCGCCATATCCTCCGGCAGGCGAAGGCCCATCTGCTTGAGCTGCTTGATCGCGCCCAGCGCCATCTGATCGTTGAAGGCGATGATCGCCGTCGGCCAGCGCTTGCGCTCGAGCCCGGAGAGCATGCGCAGGATGGCGCGCTCGCCGCTCTCTGCGTCGAAGCCTGCATCCACGTGATACGCGGGATCGTCCGGCAGATCGAGCGCGCGCAGCTCCTCAAGGAAGTTTTCGCCGCGCTTGCTGTTGTCCTTGAACTGCATGGAGCCGCCGATGAACGCGATGCGCCGGTGGCCGAGCGCGTGCAGATGGCGCACGGGCAGGCGGGAACAGCTGGCCAGGTCGCTGTGAATGCAGATGCAGTCCATCTTCACCGAGGGCGGGCAGATCGTAGCGACGGGCATGTAATTCTTGAGACGGACGAGCGCGTCGGCCAGGCCGGAGCGCTCTGTGGACCAGATGCCGCCGGCGAAGATGACGCCGTCGATGCGCCGGCGAATCAGCTCGTCCACCAGCGTGCGGGGGATGGGCTTGTTTTCCTGAATCTGGAAGAGCCAGGCGTAGTATCCGTGCGCCTCCGCTTCCTTATAGGCTTCGTTATAGATGCGGGTAAAGTAGGGATTGATGACCGCCGGCATGACGATGGCGATGGTCCTGCTCTGTCCGTCCTCCAGGTGCTGTGCGGAGGCGCTTGGCGCATAGGCATGGGCGTCGATGACGCGCTGTACCTTTTCCCGCGTGGCGTCGCGCACGTTGCTGTCGCCGCGCACAACGCGGGTGACGGTCGCGGTGGATACGCCGGCTTCGCGGGCGATATCGTAGATGGTCGCTTTTTTCTGCATACGGACCTCTTTCTGCCGCGCGCAGAAAGCGCCTGCGGCTTCATGCGATCATTATACAGCAAGGCGCGCAAGTGGGCAAGCACAAAAATGTTACCGGTAACATTTTTGACGAGATAACTTCTGTCTGAAAGAGGGTATGAATTTCAAAAAGAAAACATGCACAAAACCTTGACCATGCACTTGTGAAGGTGTATAATGAGTTCAACGAAAGGGCGGAAATCATGCACCAGATAACGGCTGAGAATTGTACAGTCAAAATGTTATCGGTAACATTTTTGAAGCCTGAAAATGAAAGGGAGGAACACTTCATGAAGAAACTGTTTGCTGTGCTGCTGGCCGTGCTGATGGTGGCCGTGATGGCGACCGCGATGGCCGAGACGACCCTCAAGGTCGCCGGCTGGGACATCACCACCACGCCGTACTACACCGCGATCAAGGAAGGCTTTGAGGCAGCGAACCCGGACATCAAGATCGAGTGGGTTGACCTCGCTTCCCAGGACTACAACATCAAGGCGAGCACCATGCTCTCCGGCGGCGACACCACCGACCTGTACTGCGTCAAGGAGCTCTCCGACCTGCAGAACTGGTCCAAGGAAGGCCTCGTCGTGCCGATGAACGACATGATCGCGGCCGACGGCTACGACATGAGCAAGTACGCCGGCATGGACGCCTGCTACGTCAGCATGGCCGACGGCCAGCAGTATGCGCTGCCGTTCCGCGCGGACTTCTGGGTCATGTTCTACAACAAGGATCTGTTTGACAAGGCGGGCGTGGCGTATCCGACCAACGACTGGACCTGGGACGAGTACGCCGCCATCGCCCGCGAGGTGGCCGAGAAGACCGGCGCGTACGGCACCCACTATCACACCTGGCTGTCCTGCGTGGCCAACTGGGCGGTCTGCGACGGCGTGAACACGCTGGCCGACGGCAAGTATGACGATCTCGTGTACTTCTACGAGCTCTACCAGGGCCTCGAGGACGACGGCATCTGCATGAGCTACGACGAGCTGAAGGCCTCCGGCATGCACTACTCCGGCGCGTTCGCGCAGGGCAATGTGGCCATGATGCCGATGGGCTACTGGTATGCCTCCACCCTGATCGGCTACATCAAGGACGGCACCGCCTCCATGAACTGGGGCATCGCCGCCGTGCCGCATCTGGAGGGCGTCGCCGCGGGTTCCTCCTTCGGTTCTCCGACCGGCATCGCCATCAGCGCCGCCAGCGCGAATAAGGACGCTGCCTGGAAGTTCGCTTCCTGGATGTGCTCTGAGGACGGCGCGAAGGCCATCGCGACGACCGGCACCCGTCCGGCGTATGTGAGCGAGGGCGTCGCCGAGGTTATGGCTTCTGCGGAAGGCTTCCCGACCGACGAGACCAGCAAGGGCGCGCTGCTGCCGGCTGCCATCGCCCTGGAGTGGCCGATTGGCGAGGGCGTCAACGAGATCAAGACCATCGTGAACGAGGAGCACACCCTCATCATGACCCGTGAGGTCGAGATCAATGAAGGCATCGCGGCCATGGAAGAGCGCGCTGCCGAGTACATCAAGTAAGCAATCGCCTGAAGAGGGGAGGGCGCCGGGCGCCTTCCCCTTTTGTTCAGGATCATGTCGTCAAGAGGCGCTGCGGATGAAGCACCGCCCCTGCAGAAATGCGTTTGCCGCATGTGCAGGGTCGATTCTTGACCGCAGGAACAACCGGTTACCAACGCAGGAAAGGAAGTGGATCTGATGACTGCCAGCCAGGCCAACAGCCGCCGGAAGATGAGCGCGCTTGAAAAGCGCAATACGCTCATTGCGTATTCGTTCCTTGCGCCGAACTTCATCGGCTTTGTGATCTTCACGCTGATTCCCGTCATCTTCTCGTTCGCGCTCGCTTTCATGGATTGGGGCGGCGGCGCGAACATCACGTTCGTGGGCCTTGACAATTTCCGCTATATCTTCAAGGACTTCTCCTTCACCAAGAGCAACCTGGGCATTGCGCTCAAAAACACGGTGTTCTACACGCTGGTCACTGTGCCGCTGACGCTGCTGTGTGCGCTGGGCTTTGCGCTGATCCTGAACAAGGCCGTGAAGGGCGCCAAGTTCTTCCGCGCCGTGTTCTTCTTCCCGTATGTCGCGTCCCTGGTGGCCATCTGCGTCTGCTGGAACTTCCTGCTGATGAAGAACGGCCCGGTCAACCAGATTCTCAACGCGATGGGCTTTCACATGACCAAGAGCTGGACGTCCAGCCGCGATCTGGCGATCTGGGCGATCATCATCGTCTCCGTCTGGCGCAACGCCGGCTACTACATGGTCATGTATCTGGCCGGCCTGCAGGGCGTGCCGGGCGAGCTGTATGAGGCGGCGACCATCGACGGCGCAAACGCCTGGCAGAGGTTCACCAACGTCACCCTGCCGATGCTGACGCCGACCACGTTCTTCAACTCCATCATGATGGTCATCTCCTGCTTCAAGATCTACGACGTCGTCGCCATCATGACGCAGGGCGGCCCGGGTCGTTCCACCAAAATGCTGGTCACCTACATCTTCGAGCTGAGCTTCGGCGGCGAGAATATCGCGACCTCCGCGCAGTACGGCGTGGCGAGCGCGGTATCCATGGTGCTGCTGGCGATCGTGCTGCTGGTCACGTTCGTGCAGTTCCGCGGCGAGAAGAAGTGGGTCAACTACATGTAAGGGAGGTGCGATGTCATGACCGCCAAGAAGAGCTATGTCAACCTGAGCGCGGGCAGGATCGCGCTTTCCATCCTCAAGTACGGCCTGCTGCTTGCCCTGACCGTGGTGGCGCTGGTGCCGTTTGTCTGGATGATCTCCTCGTCGCTCAAGACGAGCATCGATGTGTTCTCCGTGCCGATGAAGTGGATTCCCACGGAGTTCCACTGGGACAACTATCTCAAGATCTGGGAGCGCGTGCCGCTGCTGGTCTATTTCAAGAACACCGCCGTGGTAGCGATCATCGTCACCTTCATGCAGATCCTCACGTCCTCCTTCGCGGCGTACGCGTTTGCGAAGATGCAGTTCCGGGGACGTGACCTGCTGTTCATGTGCTACATCGGCACCATCGCGGTGCCGTGGCAGGTGTACATGGTGCCGCAGTTCATCATGATGCGCTCCATCGGCCTGTATGACACGATCTGGGCGCTGGTGGTGCTGCAGAGCTTCACGGCGTTCGGCGTGTTCCTGATGCGCCAGTTCTATCTGGGCATCCCGAACGACCTGAGCGAGGCTGCCCGCATCGACGGCCTGTCCGAGTACGGCATCTGGGCGCGCATCATCCTGCCGCTGGCCAAGCCGGCCATCGCGACGCTGTGCATCTTCACCTTCGTCAACACCTGGAACGACTACATGGGCCCGATGATCTACCTGACCACGGACCTCAACAAGACGATTCAGGTCGGCCTGCGCCGCTTCATCCAGGCGTATTCCGCCGATTACAACCTGATCATGGCGGCCTCCCTGTGTTCGCTGATTCCGGTTGCCGTCGTGTTCCTGTTCCTGCAGCGTTACTTTATCGAGGGCATTGCCACCACCGGCATGAAGGGCTGATATGTTTGCCGAGTATCTGAATCAGCACGATCTGACTGAGCTGCTTGTTCCGCGGGAAGGGTATCGGCCCTTCCCGCGCAGGCAGGCGCGTGAACAATGGGAATCACTCAGCAAAGAGAGGCGCGAGGCGCTGCTTGCCTGGGGCGAGGAGGCCAAAGCGGGCTATCCGATGCTGACGGCGACGCAGTTCCTCGCGTTTTCCCGCTGCGGCAGCCGCGCCGCGTATGAGGCGCCGTACTTTGAGCGCAGGCACAAGCTCATCGGCGCGGCGCTGGCGGAGTGCGTCGCGGACGACGGAACGTACCTGGATGCGGTCATCGACGGCCTCTGGTGCATCTGCGAGGAGACGACGTGGGTGATCTCCGCACACAACGGCAGCGACCATCCCGGTGCAAAGCCCATGAACAAGCGGCCGCTGCCGGATGTGACCAATCCGTATATCGATCTCTTCGCCGCGCAGACGGCGGCGGCGCTGGCGGATATCCTTTATCTGCTTGCTGACAAGCTGGACGCCATCAGTCCGCTGATTGTGCGGCGCGTGCGCGGGGAGATTGAGCGGCGGATTCTGCATCCGTTTGTCACGCACGACGACTTCTGGTGGATGGGCATGACCCGGCACGACGTGTGCAACTGGACGCCGTGGATTCTCTCCAACGTGATTGACACGACGCTGCTGCTGGAGGACGACCGCATCCGGCGCGGGGAGATCGTCGACCGCGCGCTGCGGATGCTGGACCGCTATCTGGCGGTGATGCCGCAGGACGGCGGCTGCGACGAGGGCGCTGGATATTTCAACATGGCCGGCGCGTCGCTGCTCGATTGCCTGGAGAGTGTTTATCTGGCGACCTGCGGGAAGGTCAGCTTCTATCACGAGCCGCATATCCGCGCCATCGGCGCGTTTCCGCTCAAGGCGCATGTGAACGGCGCGTACTTCCTCAACTTCGCGGACTGTGACGTGAAGCCCATGCTGGATGGCGAGCGCATCCATCGCTTCGGCTTGCGCACGGGCAACGATGCGCTGGCCGCGCTGGGCGCGTGGCTGCACCATCGGGAGATGGCGGTAAACCCGTCGGCAAGGCCGCTGGACACGCCACAGATGCACCGCACGCTGCACAAGCTCTTCGCCGCAATCCCGGCGGAGGCGGAGGCGCCAAAGCACGAGGCGTTTGAAGCCCTGCCGGATTTGCAGGTGTTTGCCTGGCGCAGAAACGGCCTGTTTCTGGCTATCAAGGGCGGCCACAACGGGGAAAACCACAATCACAACGACGTGGGCAGCTTCGTCGTCTATGCGGACGGTGAGCCGCAGATCGTCGACATGGGCAACCGGACATATACGGCGGTCACCTTCGGTCCGGACCGGTATACGCTTGACAACACGCGCGCAAGGAACCATAATCTTCCGTTGATCGGCGAAACGGAACAGTGCGCCGGCCGCGCCTTCTGCACGCGGAATGTGTGCGCGGATGAAAACGGCGCGCGCATGGAGATCGCCGGCGCGTATCCGCCGGAGGCCGGCGTAAGGTCGCTTGTGCGGTCTGCCGCCGTGCCGGAGCAGGGCGTACGGCTCACGGATGAGGCTGCGCTTGAAACGGCGCAGGAGATGATCTGGGTGTTCATGCTGCGCAGCCGCCCGGACATTGCCGATGGACAGGCGCGATTTGGCCGCCTGGCGCTTGCGTTCGATCCGGCGCTTGAGGCCAAGGTCGAGGAGATGCCGGTGACGGACGCGCGCATGGCCCGCAATTTCCCGGGGAGCCTTTGGCGGCTGACGCTGCGCGCGCCTGCAGCCATCACACATAAGCAGACATTTTTGATCACGAGGAGCTGATATCATGGGCAACTGTGTGAAGAACAATCCCTTGCGCACGCGCGCGGATGTGGAGCGCGCGGCGATCCAGCTGATTGAGCCGCTCATCCCGCTGCTGAGCGAGGGCAAGGCGCGGCTGAACCTGGGCGACACCGGCGCGGTCTATCCGCCGGACATCGCGGAGATGGAGGCGTTTGCCCGCCCACTGTGGGCGATTGTGCCGATGCTCGCGGGAAACTGCGAGGGCGTGGAGCCGATCTGGGCGGTCTGGAAGCAGGGCATCATCAACGGCGTCGATCCGAAGCATCCCGAGTACTGGGGCGAGGTGGAGGACTATGACCAGCGGCTGGTGGAGATGGCGGTCTTCGGCATGGGCATGGCCCTGGCGCCGGAGAAGTTCTTCTTCTCGCTGCCGGAGGAGGCGCAGAGGAACCTGCACGCCTGGCTTGACCAGATCAACCGTCACGACATACCCAAGAACAACTGGACATTCTTCCGCGTGCTGGTGAACATGGGCTTCATGGTCTGCGGCCTGCCGTATGACAAGGCGCGCATGGACAAGGACTTCGCCATGATCGAGGAGCATTACGAGGGCGACGGCTGGTACTTTGACTACTTCAACCAGCGCGAGTATTACACCCTGTGGGCGTTCCACTACTACGGCCTGGTGTACGCGAAGGTCATGGGTGCGCGCGATCCGGAGCGCAGCGCGGAGTATGTGAAGCGCGGCAAGCTCATCGCGCCGGACTTCGCCTGCTGGTTCGATTCCTCCTGCGAGGCGCTGCCGTACGGCCGCAGCCTCACCTACCGCTTCGCGCAGGGCGCGTTCTACGCGGCACAGGCGCTGGCGGAGGCGGAGTGCGAGAGCATGCCCTACGGCGTGATGAAGCACCTGCTGCTGGGCAACATGCGCCAGTGGTTCAGCAAGCCCATCTTCACGCGCGACGGCGTGCTGACCATCGGCTATCACTATCCGAACCTGCTCATGGCCGAGGGCTACAACGCGCCCGGTTCGCCGTACTGGGCGATGAAGGCGTTCGCCGTGCTGGCGCTGCCTGATGATCACCCGTTCTGGCAGGCGGAGGAGACGCCGCACAGAACGCCGGAGCTCAGCTGCCAGAAGCACATGCGCATGCTGGTCGCGCGCAGCGCGGACGGCAGCCACGTCATGGCCTATCCGGCGGGCAACCGCGCGCACGAGCACAGCCACGACGAGGCGAAATACGAAAAGCTGGTCTATTCCACGCGGTTCGGCTTCTCCGTCTGCAAGGCGCAGAAGCTGCTCAAGGACGGCGCGTATGACAACATGCTCGCGCTCTCCGAGGACGGCGACACCTATCATCCGCGCTATGGCTGTGAGGAATACGAAATCACGGAAAGCAGCGTCATTTCGGTCTGGAAGCCGTTTGCCGGCGTGACGGTGAAGACCACGGTCACGCCCATGGGCGAGTGGCACATCCGCGAGCACGAGATCGTCACCGACCGCACGCTCTATGCGGCGGAGGGCGGCTTTGCCATCGCGCGCGGCAGAAACGGCGAGGTGGAGACGATGGAAGCGGCGGACTGCACCGCCGTCGTCGCGCCGTGGGGCGTGAGCGGCGTGAGGAACCTCTCCGGCTACACCGGCGGTACAGTCGTCATGCCGGAGCCGAACACCAACCTGATGGAGCCGCGCACGCTGATTCCGACGCTGACGGCAAAGCTTGAGCCGGGCAGGCATGTGCTCAGGAGCGCCGTGCTGGGCACGGTGACCGGCGGGCGCGGGCTGCTTGAACATCCCCCGACGGAGGTGAAGTAATCATGGAAGCATGGGTTGAATCCGCGTTTGAACGGGCGCGTGCAAAGTTTGCCCGCGGTGCGAAGCTGGCGGCGAGCCAGGGGATCATTCCCTACAAGAGCGAGGGCGGCAAATACGTCGCTTCCCCGTTTGACGGCAACAGCTGGTGGACCGGCGGCTTCTGGCCGGCTATCATGTGGCAGCTGTACAAGGCGACGGGCGAGGCGGTCTACATGACCGAGGCGCTGCGCGTGGAGAAGCTGCTGACGGACGAGTTCCGGCGCTTCGATCTGCTCAATCACGACGTGGGCTTCATGTATCTGCTCTCCTGCGGCGCGCACCACCGGCTGACGGGTGATGCGCAGGCGCTGACGGACACGCTGCATGCGGCGACGATTCTTGCCGGACGCTTCAATCCGGAGGGCTTCATCCGCGCGTGGCCGAATCCGGACCGTGCGGGCTACGCGATCATCGACTGCATGATGAATCTGTCGCTGCTGTACTGGGCGACGGAGCAGACCGGCGATCCGCGCTTTGCCAAAATCGCGCGCATCCACGCCGATACGACCATCCGCGAGTTCCTGCGCGAGGACGGCAGCAGCTGCCATATCTGCATCTTCGATCCGGAGAATGGCAAGGTGCTCAGCCGCCCGGCGGGCCAGGGTTACTGCGAGGGCTCCAGCTGGAGCCGCGGCCAGGCCTGGGCGCTGTACGGCTTCACGCTCAGCGCGATCAACACGGGCGAGGAGAGGTACCTGAACGTGGCGCGCAAATGCGCGAAGTACTTCATCAGCCACATCCGCGAGGACGGCCTGACGGACAGCGATTTCTGCCAGCCCGCAGGCGAGGAGCGCATCGACAACATCGCGGGCGCTTGCGCGGCTTGCGGCCTGCTGGAGCTGGCCGGCCTCACCGGGGGCGAGGAGGGCGACA
Organism: Clostridiales bacterium; assembly: GCA_004557905.1. Classification (GTDB taxonomy): domain Bacteria; phylum Bacillota; class Clostridia; order Christensenellales; family Aristaeellaceae; genus Ventricola. Next base: position 115,177 of record SFFH01000001.1, read on the forward strand.
CCTACCGCGCCGCGGCGATGAAACTCCTGCGTGCGCTGAACGACCTGTGCGCGGACTGGAGCGAGGACGCGCCGGGCATCCTGCAAAAGTGCACGGCGTCCTATCATGACGACGGCGCGGGCCGGCATGTGAACATCCTCTACGGCGATTACTTCTTTGTGGAAGCGCTGTGCAAGCTGCGCGGCACGGATGCAAAGCTCTGGTGGGCGAAGGAGTGAGACAGCGATGTACAGCATCAGCATCATGAGAGATGGTCAGGTCCTGGCCAGCGCCCGGGGCGAGCGCGAGGCGTCCCTGCTCTACCGCGGAGAATACCTGGAGGGCGACAGCATCGCGTTTGCTGCGGACGATTGCCGCACAATCGTGCAGGTGGACCAGCAGGTCGCCCCGGCGCGGGTGTATCTGCCCTCCGGCGCGTTTTGCTACCGCCTGCCGCTTTCGGGCGACAATCTGGCGGTCTATCCGCCCAGGGCGTTTTCGGGCGAGCTGCACCTGATTTCCATCCGCCCGGACGTGAGCAACGAGTACCGAAACCTGGCGCGAAATCCCGCCGACCAGCGCGGCGACGTCACGGCGTATCCGCATGCCACGGCCAACGTGGAGACGCGCAATGAGAGCGTCTTCGCGGCGCGCAACACGATCGACGGCGTGCACATCGCGGCCGGCCACGGTGAATGGCCGTATGGCAGCTGGGGCATCGGCGCGCGCACGGATGCAGAGCTGACGCTGGACTTTGGCCGCACGGTGGAGATCGACCGGCTCGTGCTCTATCTGCGCGCGGATTTCCCGCACGACGCCTGGTGGATTTCCGCGTCGGCAGCGCTTGACGACGGCTTTGGCATCACCTTCCCGCTGGAGGGGAAGGACGGCCCGCAGGTCATTGACCTGGGCGGCACGCACCGCGTGAAAACCCTGAAGCTGCACCATCTGGTCAAGTGCGACATGCCCTCCGCGTTCCCCGCGCTTCGCCAGATCGAGGTGTACGGCCGGGACTGTGAAATGGAAAATGAATGAAAACTTCATAAAAAGCCAGCATGCTTGACATAATGGGCAAAATCTGTTAAGATGTGCAGGTTGATAGCGATGGAGCTGCGAATTTATCGCTTCATCGCTTTTTGCATGTCCGCGTATCCATCCGGCGCGCGGCGCGTATACTGGATACACATCGATTGGATGAATCGGAACGGAGGATGCATTTTGTGTGGAATTGTCGGGTATACCGGCTGCTGTCAGGCCGCACCCATCTTGCTTGAGGGACTTACTCGTCTGGAATACCGCGGCTACGACAGCGCGGGTATTGCGGTGCGCGATGAGGGCGCGCCGCGCATTGAGGTGGTCAAGGCCAAGGGAAGACTCAAAAATCTGATGGAGATGACGGATTCCGGCCGCGCGGTGCGGGGCTGCTGCGGCGTGGGCCATACGCGCTGGGCGACGCACGGCGAGCCGAGCACGGTCAACGCGCATCCGCACGATTCCAAGGACAAGCGTGTCGTGCTGGTGCACAACGGCATCATCGAAAACCATCAGGAGATTCGTGAGGCGCTGCAGCGCAAGGGCTACGTCTTCAAGTCGCAGACCGACACGGAGGCCGCCTGCCTGCTGCTGGACAGCTATTATGCGGAGAGCATGGGCGGCGACCTGTCGCCGCGGGAGCGCGCGCTGGACGCGATCCATCGCCTGATGATCCGCGTGCGCGGCAGTTATGCGCTGGGCATTCTCTTCGGCGATCAGCCGGGCGTGCTGTATGCCGCCCGCAAGGACAGCCCGCTGATCGTGGGCTGCTGCTCGGAGGAGATGCACGGCCACATGATCGCCTCCGACGTACCCGCAGTGCTGGGCTTCACGCGCAATGTGGTCTACATCGGAAACGATGAAATCGCCTGCCTCACCCGGGACGAGCGCCATATCTACAACATCGACTGCGAGGAGATCGAAAAGCCGGTCACGGAGATCCAGTGGGACGCCGCTGCCGCCGAAAAGGACGGCTATGAGCACTTCATGATGAAGGAGATTCACGAGCAGCCGCGCGCCGTCCGCGACACGCTCTCCCCGCGCATCAAAGAAGAGGAGGAGAAGCGCTTCATCGACCTGAGCGAAACCGGGCTGACCGACGAGGACCTGGCCGGCATTTCACGCGTCTACATGGTCGGCTGCGGCTCGGCGTATCACGCGGCCTGCGTGGGCCGGGTCGTCCTGGAGCAGCTGGCGCATGTGCCCTGTGAGGTCGATCTGGCGAGCGAGTTCCGCTACCGCGATCCGATTCTGGAGGAGCGCGGCCTGGTCATCTTCATCAGCCAGAGCGGCGAGACGGCGGACACCCTGGCGGCGCTGCGCCTGTGCAGGGAGTGCGGCGTGCGCACGCTGGCGGTGGTGAACGTCGTGGGCTCCTCGATTGCACGCGAGGCCGATGCGGTCATGTACACCTGGGCCGGGCCGGAGATTTCCGTGGCGACGACCAAGGCCTATTCCACGCAGCTGTGCGCGCTGTATCTCATCGCGGTCAAGCTCGCCTCTGCGCGCGGGCAGATCGACGAGGCGCGTCAGGCGCAGCTCATCGAGGACATGCTGGCCCTGCCGGACAAGATCGAGCGCGTGCTCTCCGACAAGGAGCGCGTGCAGTGGTTTGCCAACAAGATGGCGGCCTGCAAGGACGTGTTCTTCATCGGCAGAGGGCTGGACTACGCCATCAGCCTGGAGGGAAGCCTCAAGCTCAAGGAGATCAGCTACATCCATTCGGAGGCGTATGCGGCGGGCGAGCTCAAGCACGGCACCATCAGCCTGATCGAGGACGGCGTGCTGGTCGTCGGTGTGGCAACCCAGCCGGCGCTCTTTGAAAAGGTGGTTTCCAACATGACCGAGGCGCGCAGCCGCGGCGCGTATCTCTTCGGCCTGACGACCTACGGGCAGTACGCCATCGAGGACACGGTCAATTTCACCGTCTATGTGCCCAGGACGGACCCGCTCTTTGCCACGTCTCTGGCCGTCGTACCGCTGCAGCTGCTGGCGTATTACATCAGCTGCGCCAAGGGCCTGGACGTGGATAAGCCGCGCAATCTGGCCAAGAGCGTCACGGTGGAGTAAGCGCGAAGTGAAAAAGAGCAGGCAGCCGGAGAATTCCACCGGCTGCCTGTTTGCGCGCGGCGCATAGTTTCCGCGAAATCCGCCATCCTACGATCAAAACGCGGATGGGTGGGAGGACTGTGAGCAAGCGAATGGGCACGCGCACCGTGTGCCTGACCAACAGACCCGGCGTGATTGCCTGGGCAAGCGTCGTCGGACAGAAGGAGAAGGACGGCCCGTATGGCGGGCAGTTCGACGTGGTGATTCCCAATGAGCTCAATGGCAAGCAGTCGTTTGAGGCGGCGGAACGGAGCATCCTGGAGACGGCGGTGAAGCTTTGCGCGCAGCATGCGGGCTGCACGCTCGGCGACGTCCAGATGCTTCTGGCGGGCGACCTGCTCAACCAGATTATCTCGGCGGGCTTTGCCGCGAGAAATCTCGAAATCCCGTTCTACGGGCTCTACGGCGCATGCTCGACGATGTCCGAGTCGCTCTCCATCGGCAGCATGATCGCGGACGGCGGCTTTGCAGACCGGCTCATCTGCTCGACGTGCAGCCACTTCTGCACGGCGGAGCGCCAGTACCGCGCGCCGCTGGAGCTGGGCAATCAGCGCACGCCGACGGCGCAGTGGACGGTGACCGGTTCTGGCGCGGTGATGCTCTCCGGCGGGCCTGCGGCGCAGCAGGCGAAGATTGTGGCGACGCACGCGACCTGCGGCAAGGTGCTCGATCTGGGCATTGCCGACCAGAACAACATGGGCGCGGCGATGGCGCCGGCGGCAGCGGATACGATTGAAGCGCACTTCAGGGACACGCAGCGCGGTTTTGACGACTTTGATCTGGTCGTCACGGGCGATCTTGGGCATCTGGGCCGCGATCTGCTCATCGAGCTGCTGGAGCAGAAGGGCATCGCCGTGCAGGAAGACAAGCTCTTTGACTGCGGCTGCCAGATCTTTTCGCCGTCGCAGGACACGCACTGCGGCGGAAGCGGCTGCGGCTGCGCGGCCAGCATGCTCTGCGCGCACATCCTGCCGCGGCTGGCCAGCGGGGAGCTGCGCAGGGTGTACTTCATGGCGACGGGCGCGCTGCTCAGCCCGACCTCGACCATGCAGGGAGAGAGTATTCCGGGCGTGGCGCACGCGATTGTGCTGGAACACAGGGAGGCGTGACAACGTGGAAATTTCTGAAATTCTGCTGATGTACGTCAAGGCGTTCTTTGTCGGCGGGCTCATCTGTGCGTTCGGCCAGATTCTGATCATGAAGACGCAGCTGACCAGCGCGCGGATTCTCGTGGGCTATGTGACGGCGGGCGTCATTCTGGGCGCGTTGGGGCTGTACAAGCCGGTGATCGACTTCGCCGGGGCCGGAGCCACCGTGCCGCTGACGGGCTTTGGCTACGTCCTGGCCAACGGCGCGATAGAGGGCGCGAAGAGCAACGGCCTGCTCGGCGCGTTCACCGGCGGCGTGATCGCGGGCGCGGGCGGCATCGCTGCGGCGGTGTTCTTCGGCTATTTCGCCGCGCTGATCTTCAAGCCGAAGATGAAGACCTAATACTAATTCTTATTAAAATGGCTTAATCCGCGCATCGTCTTTTCCGCCCTGACTTTGCCTCGTTCCGTTCAACGTACCTTAAGTAACGCCTCACTTCACTCGGCTTCATCAGAGCGAAAAATCTGATGCGCTCTGTTAAGCATTTTAATTGCGAATTAGTATAAGCGCCTGGAAACGCGACTGCACAGGCAAACGCCGCTGAAAGGATCGAAGGATCACTCCGGCGGCGTTTTTCATTCACAGGGTTATTTGACCGATTTTGAATTTTTATGGTTGACAAAACGGCATTCCTCGTGTATAATACTCCATGTTCCGCACGGAACGACAAATTCATATGGGTAGGTTCCCGAGTGGCCAAAGGGAGCAGACTGTAAATCTGCCGTCACCGACTTCGATGGTTCGAATCCATCCCTGCCCACCATCTTCGCTAGTGAAAGCAATTTCATGCAGGTTCAAGTCCTGTTTCCCGCACCAAATTAGCACGATAGTTTTGATACGAAACCATCGTGCTTTTTCTATATTGGTTGATATTTACACAGCAATTTGATACAATCTATTCGACAAACTTGAATTTACAAACATTGAAAGGAGTTATTATCATGTTGAAATTGTTTAAAAAATCTATTTGGATTCCTTATGAAGATAGTACTGTTTATCCTACTGTTGCAAAAGCACAGCAGGCAATTATCAAATATTGTGAAGATAACGGATTTTTATATGAATTTACTGCAGATGATGAAGTTGTTATAGATGGAATTAAACATGGAATATATCGTGGATATGAATCTGGAAGTCGAGGAAACTATGGCATTAAATGTAGAGAGAAGTAACTCTACAAATCATAATTTGACAAACTGATTAGCATAGCTTCAGTCCTAAAAGAGAGTTTCATTTCCCGCTTAATAGTTTCATTTTTTGAGTGAAACCAAATGAAACCTTTTGAAACCATATCATTATTATCAAACTAATTCATAAAAACGCCTTGAGGATACAGGGCGTTTTTATTATGAAGACATCAATGAAGCAGGAGCTTGAAACTGAGCAGCTCAACGAAGCGCTGAGGCGCAGCCGGAGCGAATGACGCAATCCATATCCTGCAGAATACAAGAGGAACCGCGGAGAGCAGAGGATTGGCTCTTTCGCGGTTCCTTGATATCCGGTCAGTTGTGCTCCTGCGTCAGCGCCTTCAGCCTGGCGGTGAGCAGCACGTTCTCCCGGTAATCGATCGGGCAGTCGATGACGGCGGGCACGTCCTGAGAAAACGCGTCCTCCAGAATGGGCATCAGGTCGTCCGCGCGCTCGACGCGATAGCCCTTACAGCCCATGCTTTCGGCCAGCATCACGAAATCCGGGTTCGTGAAGCTGGTCATGTTCGTGTGGCCGAAGCGGTCGTTCTGCTTCCACTGGATCAGTCCGTAAGCGCTGTCGTTGAAGATCAGGGTGACAAAGGGAAGACCCTCCCGGCGCGCGGTTTCCAGCTCCTGGCAGTTCATCATGAAGCCGCCGTCGCCGGTGACGGCCAGAATGCGCTTGTCGGGGTGCACCAGCTTGGCAGCCAGCGCGCCGGGCACGGCGATACCCATCGTCGCAAAGCCGTTGGAGATGAGGCAGGACCGCGGCTCGTCGCAGGGATAATGCCGGGCAATCCACATCTTGTGCGCGCCGACGTCGCTGAGCAGGATGTCGCCGGGGCCCATGATCCGGCGAATGTCGCTGAGCACGCGCTGGGGCTTGAGGGGATAGCCGTCGTCACCTGCAAATCCGGCAAACTCGTCGAGCATGCGCGCGCGCAGCGCGAAGGCCATCTCCGGCTCCTGGATGCGGACGGTCAGCTGGGCGAGGTGTCGCAGCGTTTCGGCCATGTCGCCGATCACCTCGATGGCCGGCGGATAGCACCGGTTGACGTGCGCCGCTGTGCTGCTGACGTGGATGATCGTCTTGTCCTGCCGGGGGTCCAGGCGGGCGGGGGAAAGCTCCACGATGTCATAGCCGACGCACAGAAGGAGGTCGGCCTGCTCCAGCAGCAGGTCCTGATAATCCCGCTGCGGAATGCCGATGGTGCCCATGGCGTAGGGATCGTCGCTGCGGATGACGCCCTTGGCCATCATGGTGTTGACCACCGGCAGATGCGCGGCGTGCGCCAGCTCCGTGATCTCGGCGGCGATGTCGCCCCTGGCGGCGTCCGCGCCGACCAGCATGACAGGGCATTTGGCGCGCGCCAGCAGCTTGGCCGCCTGGGCGATGGTCTCCAGATCGGCGTATTCCGGGCGGCTGTTCTGGGGAATCATGGGCTTCATGTTCTCCGGCACATCCATGCGCGCCACGTCCACGGGCAGGTCGATGAGCGTCGCGCCCATCTTGCCGTCCCGCTGGGCGTATTTGAAGGCGAGCCGAACGATTTCCGTGATGCTGTCCGGCCGCATGACCAGCTTGGTCCGCTTGGTGATTGGCTCAAAGAGCTTGTTCAGATCCAGATACTGATGGCCGGTGATGTGCATTCTCTCCGTGGAGACCTGCCCCGTGATGGCCACCAGCGGTGCGCCGTCCGAATTGGCGTCCGCCACGCCGGTGATCAGGTTCGTCGCACCGGGGCCGAGCGTGGCCAGGCAGACGCCGGCCTTTCCCGTCAGCCGGCCGTATACATCCGCCATAAACGCGGCGCCCTGCTCGTGACGGGTGGTGATGAAGCGGATGGGCGAGGCGGCCAGCGCCTCGATGATCTCCAGATTCTCCTCGCCGGGAATGCCGAATACGACCTCCACACCCTCTGCGGCGAGGCACTCAACCAGTTTCTGGGCAACGTTCATGCCGATTCCTCCCATATGAAAGAAGGCGGGCAGAACCCGTACGTGGGTACCGCTCGCCATTGAACAGAAACAGTATACTCCGGTATTGGAAAATGTCAAGGGTGTCGTTTCATTCTGACAAATTATTCGGCATAATTCCGCTGTGAATATGCAGAAAATAAGGAAAAAGTACAAAAATAGAAAATATTCCGGCATAATAGGAAAACAAACTTGCAAATAAACAGGCGCTATGCTATTATGTCTTTTATGCAGTGATCCGATGCGCCGCTTCGGCGCATCACTTGCCAAGGAGGAATGACCGTGCCGGATACCAGAGAGCTCACCAAGCACACAGAGGAGATCAACGAGCTGCTTGCCCGATATGGGGTCAAGTTCGGCCTGTACAAGCAAGGCGTTTTCAAGGAGCAGCTGTTCCCGTTTGACGCCATTCCCCGGATCATCAGCGCGGAGGACTTTGCCGGGCTGGAGAGGGGACTCAAGCAGCGCGTGATGGCGCTCAACTGCTTCATCGCCGATATCTATGGCGAAAAGAAGATCATCCGCGACAAGGTGGTGCCGGAGGAGTTTGTGTTTGACAGCCCGGGCTATCTGGCCCAGTGCGAGGGCACGAAGCTGCCCAAGGGTGTCTGGTCGCACATCTCCGGCATCGATCTGGTGCAGGCGAAGGATGGCGGCTGGTTCATCCTGGAGGACAACCTGCGCGTGCCCTCCGGCGCGTCCTATCCGATGATCGCCCGGGAGCTGTGCCGCCGGGCCAGCCCGCGCACGTTCCAGGCCTGCGGCGTGGCGGACAACCGGGACTATGCGGCCCTGCTGCGCTCCGCCATGGACCATGTGAACACCGGCGGCTGCACGGTGATCCTCACGCCGGGCCGGTACAATGCCGCGTATTTTGAGCACTCCTATCTGGCGGAAAAGACGGGCGCGCACCTGGTGACCGGCAGCGAGCTGACCGTGGAGGACGGCTTCCTGTGGTTCAACGGCTACGACGGACGCAAGGAGCGCGTCGGCACCGTGTACCGCCGCATCTCCGACGACTACCTGGACCCGATGAGCTTCCGCGCCGATTCGCTGATCGGCATTCCGCACCTGTACGAGGTGTTCCGCCGGGGCAACGTAGCGCTGATGAACGCGCCCGGCAACGGCGTGGCGGACGACAAGGGCATCTACTACTTTGTGCCCCGCATGATCCGCTACTATCTGGGCGAGGAGCCTGTGCTGCACAACGCTCCGACCTATCTGCCCTATTACGAGCAGGACATGCGGTATGTGCTCGAGCACTTTGACACGCTCGTGCTCAAGGACGTGGCGGAGGCCGGCGGCTACGGCGTGGTGTTCGGCAGCAAGATGACGAAGCAGCAGAAGGCGGACTTCATCGCGCTGCTGAAGAAGGAGCCGCGCCGCTTCATCGCGCAGGAGGTCATCGACTTCCGCGACCTTAACATCATGGAGGGCGGCGAGGCGGTGCCGCGCAAGGCGGATCTTCGCGCCTTTGTGCTGATGGGCGAGGAGCCCATGGTCTGGAAGAGCGGCCTGACCCGCTTCTCGCGCAACCCGGATTCCTTTATCGTCAACAGCTCACAGGGAGGAGGCTTCAAGGACACATGGGTATTGTCTCATTGACCAACACGGACAAGCTCTACTGGCTGGGCCGGTACAGCGAGCGCGTCTACACCACCATCCGCCTGTTCGGCGAGAGCTTTGATCATCTGATCGAGGGCGAGGTGCAGAGCATCGGCGCGTTTTGCGCCTCGCTGAACATCCCCAATCTCTACACGTCGGGCGACGACTTCGTGGAGCGGTATCTGTTTGACGCGGAGAACCCGGACTCTGTCTTCGCCAATCTGACCCGCGCGTATGACAACGCGATGACGCTGCGCGAGGAGATCGGCAGCGAATGCGTCAGCTACATTCAGCTGGCTATCTACGCGATGAACAGCCTGCGCGGCAGTGAGAACCCAATGTTCGGCCTGCAGAAGGTGGTTGACGACATTCTGGCGTTCTGGGGGCTGTCGGATGACATCATCCCGGACGAGAACGTGCGCAACATCATCAAGGTCGGCAAGCGCGTGGAGCGTCTGGATCTGTATGCCCGGCTGAAGCTGCCAAAGAAGGACATCCTGCGCGAGGTCAGAAGGCTGGCGGTGCGCATCAGCCGGACCAACCTTCAGTACGCGCAGGCGGACATTGACCGGCTGATGGCCCTGGCCACGGCCGGGGAGACGGCGTATGACGAGATCGTCACGCTGGTGGATGGTCTGGTGAAAATCTGACGAGACGAGGTGCTCAATGAGGAGACTGGCGTTTTCGTTCCGGCTGCGGCTTGATTTCTCCGCGCCTGTTCAGAAGCATCATTATACGCTGCGCTGCCTGCCGGCCGATGCGCCGCATCAGCGCGTGCTGTCCGCTGCCCTGCGCGTGGAGCCTGAAAGCCGGGCTGTCACGTCCGCAGACGCATGCGGACGGTTCGACTTTGGCTGTATTGCCCCGGCGCATACCGGCTTTGAGGCGCTGGCGGAGGGCTGTGTGCTCTCCGCGCTGGAGGAAGGCGAGACGGCTGCGCCGGACTGGCAGCTTGGCCCGTATCGCATGTTCACGCCGCTGACGGCGCCCGGGCCGTCCATCCGCCGACTGAACGAAGAGCTTGCCGCCGGCACCCAGGTCGACACGCTGGCGGCCGGCATCATGGAGCTGCTGCGCGACCGCTTTGTCTACCTGCCGGGCAGCACGCATGCGCTGACCACAGCCGAGGAGGCGGCTGTGGCCCTGCGCGGGGTCTGTCAGGACGAGAGCCACATCATGCTCTCGCTGCTGCGCCTGCGCGGCGTGCCCTGCCGCTACGCCGTGGGCTACATGCTGGGTGAGGGCTCGACCCATGCGTGGGTCGAGCTGTTGCATGAGGGCAGGTGGATCGGGCTGGACCCGACCAACCATCGCGCGGTCGGCGACGAATACATCCGGGTGTCCGTCGGCCGGGACGCCGGCGACTGCCCCGTCAACCGCGGCGTATTCTTTGGCGGCGCATCGCAGGTCAGCGAAAGCACCGTGCGCGTCTGGGAAGCACAGTCGCCGGACGGAAGCACGGAAATGAGGAGAGAGCGGAAATGATCGAGATTGTCACGCAGGTCGGCTTGCCCGTGGACGAGCGGCTCTGCATCAAAAAGAACCGCCTGCAGCCGGCGGACGACGGCAACGGACGGCGCATCAGCGTCATCACCGGCATCCACGGCGACGAGCTGGAGGGGCAGTATGTCTGCTGGCGGGTGCAGCAGCGCATCGGCGAGCACCCGGAATGCCTGCGGGGCACGGTGGACATCTATCCCGCCATGAATCCGTTTGGCATCGACTCGGTCACGCGGGGCATTCCGGCCTTTGATCTGGATATGAACCGCATCTTTCCCGGCAGCGTGGACGGCGACATGAACGAGTACATCGCCGCGCAGATCATCGAGGACATTTCGGGAAGCGATCTGGCGCTGGACATTCACGCCTCCAACATCTATCTGACCGAGATCCCGCAGATCCGCATCAACGAAATCAGCGCGCAGCGGCTTGTGCCCCTGGCGCAGAAGGCCAATGTGGACTTTGTGTGGGTGCACGGCGCGTCCACCGTGCTGGAATCGACCCTGGCCTACAGCCTCAACAGCTGGGGCGTGGACACGCTTGTGGTCGAGATGGGCGTGGGCATGCGCATCACCCGCAGCTACGGCGAGCAGCTGACGGACGGCATCTTTAACCTGATGCGCGAGCTGGGCATCTGGACGGGCGAGGTGCAGACGACGCATACGCCCATCGTGTCCGGCATCCCGGACGAGGTGGAGTTTCTGAACGCGCCGGTTTCCGGCGTGTTTGTCAAGTCGGTTTCCCACGGCGCGCTGCTGAAGCCCGGCGATGAGATCGGGCTGATCGTGGACCCGCTGCAGGGCAAGGTGCTTGACCGGGTGGTCTCGCCCTGCGAGGGCTGGCTGTTCACCGTGCGGGAATATCCCATGGTGGATCAGGGCTCGCTGATGGCCCGCATTCTGAAGGGACATATGGAAGAGGCGGCCCGGAAGGGAGGCGCGGCGCAATGAAAAAGGAAGTGCTCTATGAGATCAAGGCGATCTACCGCGACGACTTCCGCGTGACCGGCTATACCTTCGGCGAGGGCGAAAAGGCCCTGTGCATCGTCGGCAGCATGCGCGGCAACGAGAATCAGCAGCTGTACTGCTGCTCCCGGCTGGTGGCCAGGCTCAGGCAGCTGGAGGAGGAGGGCAGGCTGATCCCGGGCAAGCAGATTCTGGTGATTCCCTGCGCCAATCCCTATTCCATCAACACGAAGAAGCGCTTCTGGTGTACGGACAACACCGACATCAACCGCATGTTTCCGGGCTATGCGCTGGGCGAGACGACGCAGCGCATCGCGGCGGGCGTGTTTGAGGCCATCAAGGGCTGGCAGTACGGCATACAGTTTGCATCCTTTTATATGCCGGGCACCTTCGTTCCGCACATCCGCATGATGGACACGGGCTATCAGGACACGGAGCTGGCGTGCGAGTTTGGCCTGCCCTACGTCGTGGTGCAGAAGCCCCGGCCCTTTGACACCGCGACGCTCAACTACAACTGGCAGATCTGGGGCACGCACGCCTTCTCGCTCTACACGACCAACACGGCGCGGGTGGACGAGGAGAGCGCGCAGCAGGCGGAGAACGCGGTGCTGAGCTTCATGGCCAGGCGGCGTCTGATCAATCATCATCCCCACGGCGGCTATCGCTCCGAGGTGATCCGCTCCGCGGACTTTGTCAGCGTCCGCGCGACTTGCTCCGGCTTTTTGCAGTGCCTGGTCCGGCCGGGACAGCGCGTTAGGCAGGATACGCTGCTGGCGCGCATCTTGGACCCCTATGAGGGCTGCGTCCGCGCGGAGCTGAGGGCGCCCATCCCGGGCGTGATCGCTTTTGCCGGCGACGAGCCCATGGTCTATGAGAACACCGCCGTGCTCAAGCTGATCCGCGAAGAGGCGTAAGCGCCTGCAAAAACTGCAAACAAATCAGAGGCTTTCCCGCAGCACTGCGAGGGACGGCCTCTTTTTTGTTGCTTTTCTTCTGCATTTGCTGTCAGGAAGTGCGCCTTTCCCGGCATAACAGGGTGAAAAGCAAACCGGAAAGGAACGACAGCCATGAAAAGATTGCTGCTGATGTCCGCACTGATCCTGCTGGCGCTGTGCCTGATTGCCGGACGATGCGGGCCGCATGAGGCGCGCGCGGAGACGACCGTGCACCTGACATGCGCCGGCGACGTGACGCTGGGCAGCGAGGAGGCGGTGCGGACAAAGGGCTATTCGCTGGAGAATTTCTGCTTCGGCGGGAACAGGAACGTGCGCGCGATGGAATCGCTCGTCGCCGTGGCGGAGCTAAAATTTGCGGACGACGGGACGTACCTGAGCCAGCAGATCACGCTCTATCCGGCGCACATCTCCGGTACGCAGCCGCGCAGCAATTATCAGCCGCACCTGGTCACGGGAAAGGACGCCGCGCGCGTCATGCGGCGCGTTCAGGCGGACACGCGGTTTGCGCTCAATCCCGTCGACGAGGCGACGGGCGCGGCGGTGCAGGAAACGCAGAGGGCGAACTAATCAGGGTTCCGCCAAGACGGCTGAATGGAAGGGGTGAGAGATTGAAAAGCGGCAAGAACAAAAGGGCACGGCATGCCAGGCTTGATATGGAGTACGTGGTCTATCCGACGACGGTATGCGTGGTTTTGCTGGTGGTCGCCACGTTTACGGGGATGTGGATCACAGGAGAGAACCCCTATCGCTCGTATGCACTGCAAGCCTGCGCCTGGCTGGAGGGGCGCCTGGATTTGGGCATGGATTATCCCTGGCTGGAGCTTGCTATCTTTGAGGGCAAGTATTACGTCAGCTTTCCGCCGTTCCCTTCGTTCGTGCTCCTTCCATTTGCGGTGGTTTGCGGCGCCGATACGCCGGATCACGCCCTTTCTGTCCTGTTTACGGTTGTCGGCGTCGTCTATGCGCTCAGGTTGTACAAGATGAAAACGGGTGGCTTTGACCATGCCGGGCAATATGTCCTTTTCCTGTTTCTGGGCAACGGGTATTTGTTCATCGCTATGCAGGGCTGGGTATGGTTTTTGGCGCAATGTATGTGTTTTACGATGTCACTCATGGCGCTGTATTACGCCGAACGCGGGCGGGGCGGAGGTTCGCTGGCCTGCTGGGCGTGTGCGGTCGGGTGCCGGCCGATGGTTGTCGTGTATTTCCCGCTGCTGCTGCTGATCCTGCTTCGGCATGGACGCGAGCAGACAGGCATGCGCGCCATCACGCTGATTCGCTCGAAATGGTATTGGGCGGTTCCGGCGTTTTGCATAGTCAGTGTGTACATGATTCTCAATGCTGCGCGGTTTGGGAATCCGCTTGAATTCGGGCACAGCTATTTGCCGGAATTTATGCGGGTAGAGGAGGGACAGTTCAGCCTCAGCTATTTGCGAAAGAATCTAAGCCAGCTTCTCCGCCTTCCCCAAATGGGCGGCGAGCATGGGGCCCTCGTGTATGACACCTATGACTGCATGGCGTTTTGGCTGATCGCCCCCATCTTTATCCTGTTCTTCTATGCGTGGGCATGCAGCCTTTGCTTTAAGCATAGGCCATATGGCGCGGAGATCGCGGTAATACCGCTTACGCTGCTTGCGCATCTTCTCATCGTCTGCTGTCACAGGACGCTGGGGGGATATCAGTTTGGAAATCGATATTTGGTCGATATGTTGCCCTACGTATTCTATGGGGTGCTGCTGCTGAAGCCGGGGAGTGAGCGGTTTTCTCTGTGGAGCATGCCCTTATGCGCGATGGGATTTTCGATCAATCTGATAGGCACTGTCGCCACCTACAATCATTGGATTTAGGAAACCGAACGCATGAAGGATAGATGGATATGCGGCAAAATCCCCGGAAAAAACAATTCGGATGGAATAGGGAGGACATGAAGATGCAAAAGAACAAACAGATGATGCGGCGCCTGGCCATGCTGGTCCTGCTGCTGTGCAGCTTTGCGCCGTGCGCGCTGGCGCGCAGCTACAGCCTGGGTGACGAGGCGGCGGAGGTCGCGTCGATTCAGGAGGCGCTGGAGGCACTGGATCTCTATTACACGGATATCACCGGCCACTACGGCAAGCGGACGCAGTCCGCCGTGCGCAAATTTCAGAAGCGGTATGGACTGGCGCAGACCGGCGTGGCGGACGAGGAGACGATCGCGCTGCTCTACCGGCTCTCGGATACAAAAGCGCCCGCGGAAAACGCGGCGCTCCCGCAGGCGGGCTACGGCGCATCGACGCTGCGCGAGGGCAGCCGGAGCGACGCGGTGCGCCTCCTGCAGGAGAATCTGGCGCTGCTTGACTATTACGAGGGCAACGTGACGGGCAGCTATGGCCGGCTGACAAAGGAGGCGGTGCGGCGCTTCCAGCGGGACAACGATCTCTCCGCGGACGGCGTGGCAGGGCCGCGGACGTTTGAAAGGCTGAACGCGCTGCTCACGGACGGCAGCGGGCAGGAGACGCCGGTGTTCACGCTGCCGGCTGGCCAGACGCCTGCCGGAACGGACGCAAAGACGCCGCTGGAGAACGTGCCTAAGCTCAATACCGAGTGGACGCTCAGACGCTCCAGCCGCTCCGGCTATGTGACCCGGCTGCAGAAGGCGCTGATTGCGCTGGGCTATTACACCGGCAGCGCGGACGGGTACTTTGGCAGCGGCACGGAGGACGCGGTCAGGGCATATCAGCAGGCGAGGGGGCTTCAGGTGGATGGCGTGGCGGGCCGCGCGACGCTGCGAAAGATCAACAGCGACGTGCAAAGCGGTGTCACCGCGGCAAGCACCGTCATCGACTGACCGGCGCTTGCCAGGAGAGAGCCGATGCTGTATGATAGGAAACGAAAAACGAGGGGGAGACAGGGATGAACGAACAGACCGAACGGGAATGGTTTGAACGGATCTATCAGGACCATGCGGACATGCTCTTTCGCCTGGGCCGCCATCTGCTCGGCGGGCAGGACGACAGCGCACTGTATGATCTGATGCAGGATGCGTTTCTGGATGCGTGGAGCAAGCGCGAGAAGCTGATGGCGCATCCCAACATCGGCGGCTGGCTGGCGCTGTCGCTCAAGAACCGCGCGATGTCCGCCCGGCAGAAGGCTCAGCGCAGGGGCCTGCGCAACGCGTATTCGCTGGACGACGAGGAGAGTGCGCCCGTGGCGGACACGGCGATGACGCCGGAGCAGGAGGCGCTGCTTGGCGACCGCGTGGCGGCGCTGCGCGAGCTGCTGGGCGAGGAGAATGCGGCGCTGTTCCTCGCCTATGCGGTGGACGGCTGCACGGCGAAGGAGATCGGCAGGCGCTGGGGGCTGAGCGAGGACTGCGTGTGGATGCGCATCTCGCGCATGAAGCGCAAGCTGGTCGCGCATCCGGAAATCTTCTACGCGATGCTGCTCGTCGCCATCGGCGTAGGCTGAGAAGGGAGGCGGCAAAACATGGATAACCGAATGAAGGAAAAGATCAGAGACGGCCGTCTGACGAGGGATGACGTGAGGCGGATGATCGACTGGCAGCTGACGCTTGAGAGTGAGAAGATCGACAGCAATCTGCTGGGCGAATGCCTGCTGTTCCTCTATCCGCAGGAGCCGGCGCTTCGGCCGGAGGACAAGAAGATGCTTTGGAACCGGATCAAAGCCGCAGCCTTCGGCACGTCCCGCGTGCACAGGCGGCAGCGGCACCACCGCCGCGCGTCCGTGCGGACGATCCTGATCGCAGCGTTGCTGCTGCTTCTGCTGGCGGGCGCGGCCATCGCCGCGGTGCTGGGCACCTTCGGGCGCTTCACCACCGATCCGATGATCGAGATGAGCCACACGAGGCTGGAGCATCTGGAAGAAGTTGCAGAGACTGTGGGCAAGACGATTGTGGTGAACGCGCCCTCGGGCGAGCTTGACCGGATCGACCTGACAACGGACTACGGCAAGATTCAGGCGCAGCAGTACGGGCGGCAGTTTGAATTGACGGTCGATCAGGTCTACTGCGACGGCAACAAGCTGTACTACTCCTATCAGCTCAGCGAAAAGAACCGCACCTTTGAGCTGCTGGAGGGCACGCCGACGGGCTTTGAGGCCTGGGACTGGGAGGAGCCCGGCAAAAAGCTGACGGACACCTACTGGACGCCGGGCGCGACCGAGGAGGAGGAAGCCGCCGCGAAGGCGTGGTTTGCCACGCATGAACAGGCGTATGCGATCGAATCCTATTTCGGTCTGGGCGACGGCGCGGATCTCAACGACGGAAGTGAATGCGGCATTTCGCTGAACATCTGGGACAGCGGCATGGAGCAGATCAATCCGTATACCAAGGTCGGCTTCCAGCAGGTCGATCTGCCGGAGGACTATGTGCCGGGCGAGACGATCGACTTCCTGCTCACGGTCATGTACAGCACGGAGGTCGTCTGTCAGGACGAGACCGGCGTATACCGCACCGGCGTGCGCCAGAAGGAGAATCGAGGCTTCATGCGCGTGCCGGTCACGGCGAAGATCACCGGCAAGCCGGAGGAATTCGTGAAGACCGTTCAATTTGACGATTACACCGCCGAGGTGCACCTGGCGATCTCAGACGTGGACATCTCCGGCATGGTGTATATCGACGCGCCGCAGGAATGGATCGATGCCTATCAGGAGATGGACGGCTGGGCGGATTGGGTAACGGACTACAAGCTGATCGCGGACGGTCAGGAGATGCCCAATGTGAGCGGCGGCTACGGTATAGGAGGAGATGAGGAACGCTGGAGGGTGTACATCCGCTACGACCTGCCGCAGAGCACGGAGCACCTGACGCTTGTGCCGTATGGCGGAGGCCGGAAGCGCAGCGAAGCGGAAAACATTGTCATTCGCTGAGCGGAAAATCCTGCCATACGCAGCTTTTCCGCGCCAATGTATCGCGCGCATGCCTTTCGCGCACAATAGGGCCACAAGAATCCTTGGAGGCGATGTGCGTGGAACATGAGCGGCACAATCTGATTCCCTATGCGCTGGAGCCGGTACCGCGCCCCGGCGACCGGGAGACGCGCGTGCGCAGGCCGCCGGACGGCATGCGCATCCGCAACGAAAGGGGCGCGGTGCATGGAAGGTAATCCGCAGCCCAAAAAGCGGCAGCAGCGCTACGCCCAGCTGGTCGAGCGCCTCTCCCCGAAGAGCGACTTCGCGCAGGGCCTGTTCCGGGCCTTCTGGGTCGGCGGCGTGATCTGTATGATCGGCCAGGGCATCAACGACATCTTCTGCCTGGGGCTCAAGTGGGGCGCGCAGGCGTGCGCCACGGGGACGAGCATCTGCCTGATTTTCCTCTCCGCGCTGCTCACCGGCATCGGCGTGTATGACAAAATCGGCAAATACGCCGGCGCGGGAAGCATCGTGCCAATAACAGGATTTTCCAATTCTGTTATCTCGCCGGCGATGGAGTTTAGGCGCGAGGGCCTGGTCATGGGCGTGGGCGCGAAGCTGTTCACCCTGGCGGGGCCGGTGCTGGTGTACGGCATCTGTTCGTCGATCATTGTGGGCCTGATTGCGTTTGTCATGGAAGTGATCTGAAGAGGCCGCCGCAGAGCGTTTTTCTGCGGCGGTATATTGTTTTCCGGGAACGCTTGCGATGAAGAAGTGAATGCGGTATACTCTTGGCAGAAAGCTCTGCATGCGGGCCGAAAATGCCGCATGGGAGCACAAAACAAGCAGAAAAACGGAGGAAGAACCATGAGTCAGCAGATTCCGCGTCCGGAATACCCGCGCCCGCAGTTTGTACGCGCGGGATGGATGAACCTGAACGGCACCTGGCAGTTTGAGATCGATCACGGCGATTCGGGCCGCAAGCGCGGTCTGGTGAAAAAGGAGCCGCTTGACGGCAGCATCCTCGTGCCGTTCTGCCCGGAGAGCGCGCTGTCCGACGTGGGTAACAAGGACTTTATGCGCGCCGTCTGGTACAGACGCACGGTGACGCTGCCCGAGGAGGCGAAGGGCAAGCGCGTGCTGCTGCACTTTGGCGCGGTGGATTACGCCGCGGAGGTGTGGGTGAACGGAACGAGCGTCGGCA
This sequence comes from Clostridiales bacterium, assembly GCA_004557905.1. Taxonomy (GTDB): domain Bacteria; phylum Bacillota; class Clostridia; order Christensenellales; family Aristaeellaceae; genus Ventricola. The sequence continues at coordinate 133,691 of SFFH01000001.1, forward strand.
CGCACAAGGGCGGCTACACGCCCTTTGTCTTCGACGTGACGGACGCGCTCATCGAGGGCGAAAACGCCATTGTGGTCTGCGCGCAGGACGACACGCGCAGCGGCCATCAGCCCAGCGGCAAGCAGAGCCAGAGCTATGAGTCCCATGGCTGCTTTTACACCCGCACGACGGGCATCTGGCAGACGGTCTGGCTGGAGTGGGTCGATCCCTGCCATATGCAGGAGGTGTACCTCACGCCGCATGCCGAGGCCGGCACGGTGACGGTCCGCGCCCTCGTCTCCGGCGCGTGCACGCTGCGCGCCAGCGCGTCCTACGAGGGCAGGCCCATGGGCGAAATGCAGGCCAGGACCTCGGGCGGCGTGGCGGAGCTGGTGCTCCCGCTTACAGAGAAGCACCTGTGGAACGTCGGCGAGCCGAGACTCTACGACCTGACGCTGGAGCTGGTTCGGGACGGCGCGGTCTGCGACCGGCTGGACAGCTACTTCGGCCTGCGCAGCGTCCGCTTTGACGGCATGCGCTTTCTCCTCAATGACAGGCCGGTTTTCCAGCGCCTGGTGCTCGACCAGGGCTTCTATCCGGACGGCATCTACACCGCGCCCACGGATGAGGCGCTGCGCCATGACATTGAGCTTTCCATGGCGATGGGCTTCAACGGCGCGCGCCTGCACGAGAAGGTCTTTGAGCCCCGCTTCCTGTACCATGCGGATCATCTGGGCTATCTGTGCTGGGGCGAGATGGCCAACTGGGGTCTTGATCACAGCGAGGACGCCGCGCTGGCGGACTTCCTGAACGACTGGATTCCGGAGGTCAAGCGCGATTACAGCGCGCCGAGCATCATCGGCTGGTGCCCGTTCAACGAGACCTGGGATCAAAGCGGCCGCGCGCAGTGCGACGACGTGCTGCGCATGGTGCATCGCATCACCAAGGCGCTCGATCCGACGCGCCCGTGCATCGATACCTCCGGCAACTACCATGTGGAGACCGACATCTTTGATGTGCACGAGTACGAGCAGAACCCGGAGATCTTCCGCGGCTATTACGGTGCGGGCGCGCCGCTGCTGTATGACCGCCTGGGAAAGCGGCAGACGTACACGCCGGGCCTGCCGGTGTTTGTCAGCGAGTACGGCGGCATCTGGTGGAGCGACACGGACAAGAACGGCTGGGGATACGGCGAGCGCGTCAAGAGCCGCGAGGAGTTCCTTGCGCGCTATCGCGGGCTGACCGAGACGCTGCTGCATAACCCGGATCACTTCGGTTTCTGCTATACGCAGCTGACCGATGTGGAGCAGGAGCAGAACGGCCTGTACACCTATGACCGAAGAGCGAAGTTCCCGCCGGAGGTCATCCGCGCGATCAACAGCCAGAAGGCCGCTTGCGAGGAATAACCTTGTTTTGCGATCAAACTGCATAGCAAAACGCCCGAAGCCAAGCTGCTTCGGGCGTTCTCTTCGCCGCTTACAGCGTGCCCTTGCGCACGCAGATGCAGATTGCGCCGTTCAAGACGGTGCAGTCGAGGTAGATCGGGAAATCGTAGTCGTTCTGGAACCGGAGATTGAGGTTCTCCGCGCCGACGGCCGCGTCCACGCCGTGAGGCGCATACTTCGCGCCGCCGGGGCCGTGCGGACGGCGCCAGAGGATTGTGATGCCGTCGGAGAGCTGCAGGAGCGCGTTGTACAGCGTCGTGGAAACCTGGCAGGTGCCGCCGCCGTAGCCTGCGACCGTGCCGCCGTCGATCAGGACGGGCGAGGGCATGTAGCCGCGGCTCTTGCGGTACGGTCCGGCGATCTCGTTGAAGTCAAACACCTCGCCGGGCTGATAGGTTCTGGCGATGTACTGGCAGCCCACGCGCAGGTTTTCCATGCGGCCGATGTTCAGCTCGGTCGTCTTGGTGGAATAGAACGTGGTGAACGCGGCCAGAATGTCGCCCTCGGCGGCCTCCGCAACGTCGGGCGCGACGGGCGTGAGCGACTCGAGATCGCCCACATACACATAGCCGATCAGACGGTTGTACGGCACGACGGCCCAGCCGTCGCGGATCATCCACATGCTCAGGCGCGTGCCGGCGGGCAGGGGAACGATCTGCTCGGCCTCCTCGCTTGCCTCGGCGCGCAGGCTGGTGTCGTTTGAGACGGTGGCGATGAAGCGGTGCCTGATCACGCCGTAGGGTGTGACGTCCGCGGAGACAGGCTCGATGGTATCGACGTTGCGGCGGCGGATGTAGTAGATGCCCACCTCGTCGTCCCAACAGAAGAGCCAATCCTGATCGTAGCCCCAGATCTGAACGGTCTTGCGCTCCGTCAGCTGGCCGAGGGATGCGCTCTCCAGATCGGGCTCGCTGCGCATGTTCAGGCTCAGAGTTGTCTTGGCGGTGTAAAGCACCCGGGGCTTGCCGTTTTCATCGGCGGATTCCATAAAATCCTCAAAGCAGATATCATAGCCGGTGTCCGTCGCGGCGGCGAGTCCAAGGGCGGGCGTCAGCAGAAGAGCCAGCAGGCAAAGCAAAGAGACAAAGTGATGATTTCGCACGAAAGAGCCTCCATCAAGAGAATCGATTATCTTATTATACAGCCAAACGGCGGGCAAGGCAAGCGCGAATCCGGCATAGATTGGGACAAGTGGAAGCCAGGGGAGGGAGCGCATGGGAAAAAGCTTTGTGCTCAAGGACGCGGCGGGCCGTCCCGGCGGGTATCTGACGCAGGGCATGCGGGAAATCTGCTGCCGGGCGGACGCGCAGGCGCAGCAGGCTGTTTTGCTCTTTGAAGACGGAACGGCGGAGGAAAGGCCGCTGTGCGGCGGTCAGGAGGCCCGATGGCCGGACGATGGGCGGATGCTGCGCGGCGGCTTTGTCTGCGCGGACGGCAGGCTGCTGCTGGCGAGCGGGGACGAAGCGCGCGGCGCGTTTGAGCGGATGATCATCCAAAAGCATGCGGCGCGGGAGAAAACACAGCCCCGGACGGAAAACGTGCCAGAGCCAGTGCGGGAACAGACGCAGGAGCCGGATGTCCCCGCGGAAGCGGCGCGCGCATGGCCGGAGCGCCGGTGGCCGCCGCCGCCCTGCTGGCCGCAGGCGGAATACGCACAGGGCTGCTGGCAGGAGCAGGCATAAAACAAGCCGCCTGACACCGGGCGGCCTGCTTTTCTATGTCAACGGATGATTCTGCATCGGCGCGCGCCGGAGGGCTGCGCTGTGACGGGACTGGATGTCGGCGATGTAGTGCGTGCGCCGGGCGGGCACGGAGGTCAGCGGACGCGGCGGGGGCGGCTCGGCGGGCGTATCAGCTTGAACAGCGGCGGGCGCAGGCGTTTGTGGACTTTGCTCCCGGCGCTGCTGGGCCTGGCTGTACAGATCATAGGCGGTGACGATGGTGGGCGCCGGCTTTGGCCTGCTGGCGCAGAGCAGCGCATAGGGAGAGACGCTTTCAAGCATGCGGATCACTCGTCCTTTCGCTTCGGCAGACGCTCAAGCGCGCCGTTTTGCTTTCAATATATGATTCCGCTCGGGAAGTGCGACAAAATAAAGCGCCTCCGTACCAGCTTTTCTCGAAAATGGGATTGAGAAAAATGAAATAATCCTGTATAATGGGAAAAGACGAGACTGTCTGAAATGAGGTGCTAGATTTGGACGAACAGCAGATGAATGAAACGCCCGCTCCGCGCAGACGCAGGCGTGCCGCCGCGCAGGAGCAGGCTTTTGAAGAATTCGAAAGGGAGCAGAAAGCCGCTGCCGCGAGCGAGGAGCTAGCAGCCGGAAGGCCCGGCAGAAGGCCTTCTCCCACGCCTCAGTTTGAGGCGCCCAAGCCGGCTGGTGAGCCGGTTTGGGGCGATGAGGATGACGACGAGCCGCAGGAGCCTGTGCGCAAGCCCAGGAAAACCGGCAAGACCAAGAAGAAAAAGAAGAAGGGCGGCTGCCTGATCGCGGCTATTGTCGTACTTCTGCTTCTCGTGGTGATTGCCGTGGGCGGCATGATGCTCTTCCGCCAGAAGCTGAGCGTGATGCTCCAGCCGACGCCGGCCCCGACGGCCACGCTTGTGCCGACGGCTGTGCCGACGCCGACGCCGACCCCGACGGCCACGCCGACGCCTACCCCGACGGCCACGCCGACGCCTACCCCGACGGCCACGCCGACGCCTACCCCGACGCCGACGCCCACCCCGACGCCGACGCCGACGCCTACTCCGACGCCGACGCCCACGCCGTCTCCGACGCCTACTCCGACGCCGACGCCCACCCCGACGCCGACGCCCACCCCGACACCGACGCCTACGCCTACTCCGACGCCGACGCCCACCCCGACGCCGTATATCCCCAGCAGCGTGAGCGCTGCGGAAACGGCTGATCCCGCGAAGGTGATCAAGGAGAGCTATGTCATCGTCGGCGATGAGCAGTCCGAAAGCTATGCGCGCAGCGAGACGGTGAGCATGGGCGATCCGCTTGCGTACAGCGCGCAGGGCGGCCTTTTGACCTATCGCGGCGGCCCGCTCCGGCAGAACGGCGCGTATGGCACCGTGAACGTGGAAAGCGAGCAGCTCTCCGTGCTTCGCGGCCTGCGCACGACTTCGCTGGACGGCAAGTACATGGGCTTCGGCTTTGGCACGCAGCCGCTGATCGTCAAGTGGTACAAGAACATCCGCGAGATGATGAACATCAACGACGAGGCCAAGGCAACCACGGCGATGAAGGAAGTCATCTATCCGTCCAACGACGGCCGCATTTACTTCGTGGATCTGGATACCCAGACCTACAGCCGCGAGCCGCTGAACGTCGGCTTCCCGATGCAGACGACGGCCAGCGTCAACCCGTACGGCTATCCGCTGCTGTACGTCGGCCAGACGGAGGACAGCCTGACCAATTACAAGGGCATCATCGGCATGCGCGTGTACAGCCTGATCGACCAGAGCCTGGCTGCGTTTGTACCGGGCAAGAACGCGCAGGCGTATTCCGAAAACGGCTCCATTTCCACCTCTGCGCTGGTGGAAACCGAGAGCGATTCGCTGATCTATGCCTCGGACAACGGCACGATCAACGTTCTGTCGATGAACACGGAGTTTGACTTGGAGAACAGCGAGATCACCGTCTCTCCGGAGCTGACTGCCTATGCCTACAAGACCAAGCTCAAGAATGCCAAGCAGTACGATATCTCTTCCAGCGTGGCTGCGTACGGCGATTACGTCTTCTTTGGCGACAAGGCCGGCTCCATCCAGTGCGTGGACATGAACACCATGCAGGCGGTTTGGGCGGTCGACATGGGCGACAGCGTTGTGGCGCCGGTCGCGCTTGAAACCGGCGACGACGGCGAGGTGTACCTCTACGCGGGCAACGTCGTCAACCAGCGTGCCAAATCGAGCCAGATCAGCCTGGTGAAGATCGACGCGCTGACCGGCGAAACCCTCTGGACGTGCCAGAGCGAGATCAAGGGCAAGTATGCCAGCGCATCCGCCAAGGCGGGCATTTACGCCGGTCTGATGGGCGCGCCGATCGTCGGCCAGGGCGACATCAACGACCTGGTGATCTTCAACGTCAACAACGTGGTCGACGGCAAGGAAAGCTACGCGATCGTCTATGCGCTGGACAAGATCACCGGCGAGGAGGTCTGGAGCCAGCCGGTCGACACGCAGTCCATCTCCTCTCCGATCGCGATGTATCAGCCGGACGGCAAGAGCTACATCGTGATGGGTGATGACAACGGCACGTTGCGCCTGATGGACGGCTACTCCGGCACCACGATCAGCACCGTGAACCTGGGCAGCGCGATTCAGGCCTCTCCGGCGGCTTACGGCAACAAAATTGTCGTCGGCACGACGGGCGGCATGCTCTACTTCGTCGAGCTCAAGTAAGATCTCTTTGAACAGCGGATGCCGCTGCGGGATATCCGCAGCGGCGTCTTTGCTTTGTGTACGTCATTTTTACCGATAAGGAGGAGAAAGATGCATCAGTATGTCATCGCCCTGGATCAGGGCACGACAAGCTCGCGCGCCGTCATCTTCGATGAGCAGGCGCATGTCGTGGCCATGAAGAGCTACGAGTTTGAGCAGATCTATCCGCAGCCCGGTTGGGTCGAGCACGATCCGGCGGCCATCCTGAACACCCAGACGGACGCGCTGCGCGAGGCGGTTCGCATCAGCGGTATCCCGGTGGAGGAGATCGCTGCCATCGGCATCACCAATCAGCGTGAAACAACGATGATCTGGGACCGCGCGACCGGCCGGCCGCTGTACAATGCCATTGTCTGGCAGTGCCGCCGCACCGCGCCGATCGTCAAGCAGCTGTGCGACGAGGGCTTGGAGGAGCACATCCGCAATGCGACGGGTTTGGTGCCGGATGCGTATTTCTCCGGCACGAAGCTCAAGTGGCTGCTGGACAAGCTGGATCTGCACGAGCGCGCCGAAAAGGGAGAAATCTGCTTCGGCACGGTGGACAGCTTCCTGGCGTGGAATCTCGTCTCCGGGCACCCGCATGTGACGGACGCGACGAACGCCAGCCGCACCATGCTCTACAACATCCACAAGAATGACTGGGACGACACGCTGCTGGAGGCGCTGGACATTCCTCGCGCGGTGCTGCCCAAGGTGGTGGATACCTCCGGCGTGATCGGCATGCTCGATACCGAGATCCTCGGCCGCGCGATTCCGGTGGCCGCGCTGGCGGGCGACCAGCACGCGGCGCTGTTCGGCCAGGGCTGCTTCAAGCCCGGCATGATGAAGAACACCTACGGCACGGGCTGCTTCCTGCTCATGAACACGGGCGAGCTGCCGGTGACCAGCAAGACCGGCCTGGTGTCCACCATCGCCTGGCGCATCGGCGGCGAGACGACGTACGCGCTGGAGGGCAGCGTGTTTGTCGGCGGCGCGGTGATCCAGTGGCTGCGCGATGAGATGAAGCTCATCGAGCGCGCGTCGGAGACGGAGATGATCGCCAATTCTGTCAAAGATACGGGCGGCGTGTACCTGGTGCCGTCGTTTACGGGCCTGGGCGCGCCGTACTGGGACATGTACAGCCGCGGCACAATCGTGGGCCTGACCCGCGGCACGGGCCGTGCGCATATCGTGCGCGCAGCGCTGGAAGCGATCGCATATCAGTCTGCTGACCTGGTCACGGCGATGGCCACGGATTGCGGCCGCAAGCCGACACAGCTGCGCGTCGATGGCGGCGCGAGCGCCAACAAGTTCCTGATGCAGTTCCAGTCCGACATCCTGGGCTGCGACGTCATCCGCCCGGCGGTCATCGAGACGACAGCACTGGGCGCCGCACTGCTGGCAGGCCTGGCTGTGGGCGTATGGAAGGATATGGACGAGATCCGCAGCATCTGGAAGATGGACCTGAGCCTCACGCCGCAGATGAATGAGGAGGAACGCAGGACGGCGCTGTCCGGCTGGCACAAGGCCGTGAGCCGCAGCCTGCGCTGGATTGAGGAAGACAAGGCATAATACAGTCATTTGGAGCAGAACCGCGCGAGAAATCGCGTGGTTTTGCTTTTTGGAAAGATTGGTGAAATTTTGGCATGCTTCTCCCGTCTTTAAAAGTGAAGTTACAAAAGCGTTCATTTTAGAGCATCAACGGATGAAGGAGGAGAAGCATATTGAAACAGCGATTGAAGGCATATGTGCTGCTGACGCTGTGCGCAGCGCTGCTGTGCGGCGTCGCGGCGGCCACGGCCGAGACGGCGCTGCGCGCGTGGGTGGGATACGACACGGTGATCCTGTCCGGACGGTGGTTCCCGCTGTTTGTGGAGATCGCAGCGGACGATGCGCCCGTCGAGGGCATGGTGGAGGTGGACGTCGGCGTGGATGCCGGCGTGGTGGACCGGTTCAGACAGCCGGTGTCTGTCCCGGCCGGGGAAACCCGGACGTACAGGATGCCCATCTGCCCGGTGGTGAATCAACGCACGTTTGAGGTGCGGCTGACCTGCGGTGAAGCGGTCTTCAGCGCGACGGCTCGGGCATCGCGCGCCGTATCCGAGGACGCTCTGGTTGTCGGCGTGCTGGGGAAGGAGACAGAGCAGCTCGCTCATGCGCTGTGCGCGATTGAGCAGCGGGACGTGCACGGCACGCGGCAGATCATCGAGGCCATCCCGCTGGATGCGAAGCGCTTTGCGCAGGATTCGCGCGAGATGAGCGCCTTCGACGCGATGGTCGTGCTGGATCAGGAAGACCACACGCTGGAGAGCGAAAGCGCCGGCTTGCTGGAAAGCTGGCGGCAGGCGGGCGGCATCCTCGTGCGCAGGAGCAGCATGGATTCGGCCATGCTCAAGCCCGTCTTCGCGGCGCAGGAGGTCATGAGCGAGATCAAGACGGCGCAGACGAACGGACAGGGATTCAAGAGAGAAAACAGCAATTCCCCATTCTCCGACAACTTGAACGCGGCGATGACGGCGGATCGGCCGGCCAGCCTTTGGCCTGCTGTGGCGGTGCTGGCGGTCTATGTGCTGGCGGCCGGCGTGGGCGCGTATGGACTGATGAAGCGGCTGGACAGGAGCAAGATGCTGTGGGCGGTCATTCCGGTGATGGCGCTTGCCGCCTGCGGCGTGATGGCGCTGCTGGGCGCAGGGCTGGGGCTCAATCAGCCGATGAGCAGCTCCGTGCATCTGGTGCACTATGAGGCGGACGGACAGACCGACGTCAGCGAGCTGGCCACGCTGACCTATGCAGGGCAGCAGCGCCGCGTGGTATCCACACAGGGGAACGCACCGCTTGAGAAGAGGGTATACAGCTATTATAACGAGTACGTCGGGTTGAGCGATGAGACGGCGCTGCGCGATGTCATCACTCTGGGTGAGCGGCCGTCCATCGAGCTGGAGGGCAAGGCGGATTGGCTTGTGCGCAGCCTGGTCGTCCGCAATGAGGCCGCGCCAGAGGGCGGCGTGACGGCCTTTGCGCACATGGAGAAGGACGGCCTGCACGTCGAGGTGAAGAACGGCACCGATACGCTGATTGAAGACACTGTGGTGCTCACGAAGATCGGCTATGCCCATCTGGGCGATCTGGCTCCGGGCGACGCCGCGCAGACGGTGCTGCTGCGCACCGACGCATTGCTGTGGAAAGCGGATGGCCAGCTCGTCCTGCGTGAGCAGCAGATGCTGCCGTTCGGCACGACGATGTACAGGGCGGCGCATGCCGCGGTTGATCCGGAGGCTGAGCAGGATCCAACCTGGAAGCGCTCGTCTCTGCCGGAGAAGGAGCAGCGCAGCCGGGAGATCGAGGAGAGCATCCTGATGCTGGGCGCGGGCACGGCATGGCAGGAGGGCTTTGCCTGCGCGGTGATCGGCCAGACGCCGCAGATCGCCTGCGAAACGCTGCTGCTTGACGGCAAGCCGGTGACGCGCCGCGCGGAAACGAGCGTTCTGGTCTGCACCGCAGCGTTTGAGCCGGTATCGCCCAGCGGATATTTCTACTATCCGGAAGGCACGTTCAAGCGCCTGGAGGCGACGCTCGATGAAAACGGCGTGCCGCTGCTTGGAAAGGCACGCGAATCCAGCTATGTCTATGAGCAGGACGAGGTGCTGGTAGGCTTCTCGCTCAGCGGCGTGGACGTGGCTGGGATTGAGGAAATCCGGCTATATGCGGACGGCGGCGTGAACGGCGGAAATAAGCATCATGCCGTCATCATCGAGGCTTACGACTACACGGACGGAAAATGGGTGCGCCTTGAGGAGGACGGCGATATCCGCATCAGCAGCGAGCTGGCCGGGCGCGTCGTGAGCCGTTCCGAGGCGCTTTGCCTGCGCTTTACAGGAGATGCGCTGGCGGAATGGGGCGTGCGGCTGCCGGAGATCATCGTCGAGGGCTGCATGAGCACGCAGCAGGAAGGAGGCGAAGCGGCATGATGGAATGCAGAGAGCTGGTGAAGCGCTACGGAAGGACGCTGGCTGTCGACCGCCTGAGCCTTCGGGTGGAGGCGGGCGAGGTGCACGGGTTCGTCGGCCCGAACGGCGCGGGCAAGACGACGACCATGAAGATCCTCGCCACGCTGATGCAGCCGACGGCGGGCGACGCGCTCGTGGACGGCGTGAGCGCGGTGCACGAGCCGCAGAAGGTACGCGCTTTGGTGGGCTATATGCCGGATTTCTTCGGCGTGTACGACAACCTCAAGGTGTGGGAGTACCTCGATTTCTACGCAGGCTGTGTGGGTATGGATGCCAAAACGCGCAGACGGCGGATTGACGAGCTGCTGGAGCTGACGGCGCTCACCGCCAAGCGGGAGGCCTATGTGGACCAGCTGTCCCGCGGCATGAAGCAGCGGCTCTGCCTCGCGCGGGCGCTGATGCACGACCCGAAGCTGCTGATTCTCGACGAACCGGCCTCCGGCATGGACCCGCGTGCCCGGGCACAGATGCGCGAAATTCTTCGAGAGATCGGGCAGATGGGCAAGACGGTGCTGATATCCTCGCACATCCTGCCGGAGCTGTCCGAGCTGTGCACGTCGGTGACGGTGCTGCAAAAGGGCAGGGCCGTGTTCAGCGGCTCCGTTGATGAGATGGAGCGGCGCATGCACGGCGCGCCGCTGGTGATCCGCCTGGCGGAGACGCCGGAGGAATCCGTCCTCAAGCAGGCGGCCAAGGCGCTCGAGACGCTGTTTGGCCAGCTGCCTGCGATGACGCCGGGGGAATGGCGCGTGGAGGCGCAGGCTGGCGAGCAGACGGACGCGCAGGCGCTGCGCACACTCGTCGATCTGGGCATGCCGGTGTGCGGCTTTGGCCGCGAGCACGCGACGCTTGAGAAGGCATTTATGGAGGTGACTGGCGCTTATGAAGCTGAATCCGATCTTTGAATCCTCTGCGCGCAGGCGCATGCGCACGGGAAAAACGGCGCTGATTCTGACAGCGTACATGGCGGCGCTGCTCGTGTTCTCGCTCAGCCGGCTGAGCGTGTTCTTCGGCCAGGGCGTGACGGTCGGCCGGATGCGCCTGGGTACAGAGGCGTACATCTGGCAGACGGCGCTGCAGCTGGCGCTGATCGTGGTGGTCGCGCCGGCGCTCGGCGCGGTGAGCATTGCGGGCGAACGGGAACGCCAGACGTTTGACCTGCTGCTGGTGACGGGCGTGGGCGCGCGGAAGATCGTGCTGGGCAAGCTCATGGAGAGCTTCGCGTTCATCGCGCTGCTGATTCTTGCCGGCGCGCCGGTGATGATGCTTGCGCATGTGACTGCGGGCATTCCGGTGCTGCGGGTGCTGGAAACGCTCATATACCTGATGGCGATTGCGCTGGAGGCGCTCGCGGTGGGCATGGTCTGCTCTGCATTGTGCAGGCGGACGCTCAGCGCAATGGTGATGACGTATCTGGCGATCGGCCTGCTGGGCGGCGGCGCATGGGCGCTGGCCAAGCACGGCCCGCTTGCCGCGCACTATACCTATGAATCGCTGCGCGTGCTCGGCGGCATGAGCACGGCTCAGATCCTGATGGGCATGCCGCTGCCGGTGTTCTTCTGCCCGGCGGTGGGGCTGGTGTCGCTGCTGGCGCATCAGACGGGCATTCTGCACACGACGATGCAGAGCACGCTGCGTCTGTTTGACATCTATTCGGCGATGAAGGCGGCAGGCTTTGGCGCGGCGGCGGCAGCGTGCTTCGGCGCGACGTGCCTGAGTACGGTACTGCTCATCACGCTGGCCACGGGCATCGTGCATCTGCAAACCGGTCTTTCCTATCAGAAGGGATAAGGAGATTACATGATGGAAACGGGCGGTCCTCCCTGGGAATCGCCCGTTTCTCCTGCATCTGGAAGCAGCTTTCTCCGAAACATGGCGATTTTGCACGGATATAGCAGAAAAGGTGAAAATTATTTGAAGCGATCCTGCATTTTCTTCAACTTTCCGACACACTCAGGACGCTTTCCCCTTGACAGCGTGTAGGGTTGAGGATAAAATAATACTACTACGATTTGAGGCGAATGCCCCGAAGTTCGCGAAAAAATTCGAACTTTGATGGAGGTCATGAAGATGTACGATATCCCTGTGACGCTGACCAAGAATCCGAAGCAGAAGCCGGCGGACGAGTCCAAGCTCGGCTTCGGCAAGATTTTTACCGATCATATGTTTATCATGGACTACCAGGTCGGCCGCGGCTGGTATGACGCGCGTGTCGTCCCGTACGGCCCGTTTGTGATGGATCCGGCGACGACCGTGTTCCACTACGCGCAGGAGATTTTTGAGGGCATGAAGTGCTATCGCCGCAAGGACGGCGGCCTGCAGCTCTTCCGCCCGCGCGACAACTTTGAGCGCATGAACCGCTCCGCCGCCCGCATGGGCATGCCGGCCCTTGATGTGGAGCAGGCGCTTGCCGGTCTGCTTGCGCTGATCAAGGCGGATGCGGACTGGGTTCCGTCCGCGCCGGGCACCTCGCTGTACATCCGTCCGACGATGATTGCAACCGACGTCATGCTGGGCGTGCACGCGTCTCACAACTATCGATTCTACATCATCTGCTCGCCGTCCGGCGCGTACTATCCGAAGGGCCTTGCGCCGGTGGGAATCTATGTCGAGCCGGAGCTCGTGCGTGCGGTCAAGGGCGGCGTCGGCTTCACCAAGACCGGCGGCAACTATGCGGCCTCCATCCTCGCGGGTGATATCGCCGAGAAGAAGGGCTATGAGCAGGTGCTCTGGCTGGACGGCAAGGAGAACAAGTACATCGAGGAAGTCGGCTCCATGAACATGTTCTTCAAGTTCAAGGACGCGCTGGTGACCCCGCCGCTGCTGGGCTCCATTCTCGGCGGCATCACGCGCGATTCCATCATCAAGCTGGCTAGGCACATGGGCATCCCGGTCGAGGAGCGCCGCCTGACAGTGCAGGATGTGTTTGACGCAGCGGAGAAGGGCGAGCTGGAGGAGGCGTTCGGCTCCGGTACGGCGGCCGTCGTATCTCCGGTGGGCCGTCTCGCCTGGAACGACAAGGAGATCATCATCTCCGGCGGCAAGATCGGCGCATGCACCCAGAAGTTCTACGACACGCTGACCGGTATTCAGTTCGGCACGGTCGAGGATCCGTTCGGCTGGGTGCTCAAGATCGACTGAGCCGGATATACGATGTGAATCACTGATCTTCCAAAGATAAGCGCATGCAAATGGCACCCATGATGATCACGGGTGCCATTGCTATGCGATAAAGGTTTTCAGAAAAGCGCGATTTCATCACGTGGGAGGATCATATTCATGTTCAGGCAGGAAGAAGTGTTCGTCGGTGGCTGGCAGGAAAAGACGATCGAGGCCATGCAGCGCCGCAGATTCGAGCAGATGGTGACACAGCTCCCGCCGCTGGGCGCGGGCAGGCTGGCAGAGCTCTCGCCGACGGCGTTTGAGCGCAAGCTCGAGCAGTGCTGGCAGGATATCGAGCGCAAGCCCATGCGCGCCCAGCAGCTGGGCGAGGTCTGGAAGAGCGTGCTGGGCAGCATCGATGCGCAGGCGGACTGCCTCTCGCATGAGGAGCATGCGCTGGTGGAGCGGGCGCTGATTCTGGGCGGCTGCGCACAGATTGAGGACGCGCAGGAGCTGGAGGCGGCGCGCGCGCTGTCTCTGCGCCTCTGGGCGAGCGTGGGCATCGTCTCCGGCAGGCCGTATATCGAGCTGGAGACGCCGGTGCTCGAGCCGGTGGCCAAAGCGTTTGCCCGTGAGGAGCACGAAAGCATTCGCCAGCGGCTGGAAGCCTTCAGCGCCTACCTGACGGGTATGCTCTACCGTGTTGGCGCGATCGATGACCGCCAGCCGCAGCAGCTTCTCCTTCGCGAGGTGTTCGGCTGTCAGGCGGGCAGTGAGCTCCACATGCAGCTCGCGCGGCGGTACCTCTGGTCGAGCTATGACTGTGTGGATTACAGCGGGGGCGTGATGCTGGTGCACGCTGCGCTTGCCGACCCTCGGCATCTGATGCCCAGCCTGCGGCGAAGACAGGGGATTCTGCTGCCGCCGCAGACGGAGCTGACCACGCAGATGGACATTCTGCCGGAGGAAATCCCGCTGCAGCAGGCTCTGGAGCGCGCTATCCGGGGTGCGCTGCGCGACGAATACAGGGCGGAAGAGGTAGCGCGGAACCTGCGTTTTCTGTGCAAGCAGGGCGCGCCGCTGGCCGCGATGGAAGAGGTGCTGCAAAGCACGCTGATCGTCTATGTGTCCCCGAGCATGCGCGGCGCGCTGTCGAGCATGTACTTTAGAACGCCCAAGTGGATTGAGTGCAGCGAGGCGGCCATGCAGTGACCCAGGAGAAATGAGGAAAAGCCATGCAGATGTTGGTGCCCAGGGAAAAGGACGGATTGATGCTCTCGCAGCTGCTCGTGCAGGCGGCGGCCGACGTGCCGCTCTGGGCGATCCGGGAGGCGATCAGAAAGCGGGATGTGCGCATCGACGGCACGCGCATCAGCGGCGACGTGCGCGTGCATGCCGGACAGGAGATCCGCGTGTTCTGGCCCAAGGCGGTGGTCTCCGCCAGGCAGCAGGAGAAGCCGCTGCCCCTGCCCGAGATCGTCTTTGAGGACGCACGCGTGCTGCTCATCAACAAGCCGCAGGGCCTTCAGAGCCAGAATGAGGACAATCCGCAATCCGGTGACAGTGCGCTCACGCGCGTGCTTTCCTATCTCAAGGTCCGTAGCGAGCAAACCGACCAGGTGCATCTTTGCCACAGACTGGATGTACAGACCGGCGGTCTGCTCCTCTTTGCCAAGGATGACGAAGCGTTTGAATCGGCGATGCGGGCGTTCTCGGAGCGTACCTTCCGGAAATTCTACACCTGCCGCGTGAAGGGCTGCCCTGCGAAGCAGGAGGCGGTTCTGCACGCATGGCTGCGAAAGGATGCGCAGATTTCCCGCGTCTCGGTGACGGATTATCCCGCACGCGGCGCGCTGGAAATCATGACGGGCTATCGCGTGCTGCAGGCAGAGGAGAATGCGCTGCTGGAGGTGGAGCTGATGACCGGGCGCACACACCAGATCCGCGCGCATCTGGCGCACATCGGCCATCCGATCCTGGGCGACGACAAGTACGGCGACCGCATGCTCAACCGGCAGCTGGGCATCAGGCGCCAGCAGCTCTGGGCGACGCGCCTGGTCTTTCAGGCGGAGGGGGCGCTCAGCTATCTCAACGGCCGCAGCTTTTCGGTCGATTGTCCGTTTTAAGCACCGGGAGGAAGAAAACGATGAAGAGAGTACGCCTGATCGCGCTGGATATGGACGGCACACTGCTGGCGAGCGACCATCACACGCTGCCGCAGCGCAACATCGATGCGATTCGCGAGGCAAACCGGCGCGGCATCCGCGTGGCGATCAGCACGGGCCGCATGGTGGAGGATGCGAGCGACTTTGTGCGCCGCTACGATTTGCCCTGCATGATCATCGCGGCAAACGGCGCGCGCGCCTGCAGCGGGCCGATGCCGGGCGGCGAGATGCTGTACCGCTGCCAGTTCACGCCGGAGGATGCGCATGCGGCGCTCGATATCCTCATGCCGTCCGGCCTGGTCATCCACGGGTTTGAGGACGGCGTCGTCAATACGGTTGACAACGGCTCGGGCAGAAAATACCATCTCGTCCAGCGCGGGCTGATCGAGGATCGCTACGGCGAGGCGGAGATCCGCCGGGCGGCGGACCGCGGCATCATGAAGCTCTTTGCCGTGGGCGACGGCTTTGCGGGCGACGTGTATGACCCGCGCGTGGCGCCCGTGCGCGAGCAGATCATGCGGGCGCTGCCGCATCTGCAGATCACCAGCTCGGCACCCGGCAACATCGAGATCACCCCGCCGCAGGCCGGCAAGGGCGCGGCGCTGGCCCACATCGCCCAAACGCTTGGCTTGACGCGCGAAAACGTGATGGCGGTGGGCGACGCGGGCAATGACCTGAGCATGCTTGAATACGCGTTTCACAGCGTGGCGATGGGCAATGCGACGAAGGACGTGCTCGCCTGCTGCCGCTATGTGACCGCAAGCAACGACGAATGCGGTGTGGCGCAGATCATTGAGCACGTGATCGCCAGTCAGGAGGATGCGAATGGGTGAGGAGAAGACGGTTGTCGCGCTGCGGCGCTGTATGACCTATGATGAGCCGACAGTGCAGGAGGCGGTGGACGATCTGTTTGCGCTGTGCGGCGGCATCGAGAACATCGTGAAGCCCGGCCAGCGCGTGCTGGTCAAGCTGAACCTGCTGATGAAGCGCACGCCGGACCGGGCGACGACGACGCATCCCGCTGTGGCGCGAGCTATCGTCCGGGCCATCCAGAACGCCGGCGCAACGGCGATTCTGGCGGACAGCCCGGGCGGACCGTTCACGCGCGGCATGCTTGCGGGCGTCTATGAGGCCTGCGGGATCAGGGCAGTCGCGGAGGAGACCGGCTGCGTGCTCAACGACAATTTCTCCACGACGACACGGTTCTTTGAGGAAGGCTATGCAGCCCGGCATCTGGATCTGCTGGGCGTGCTTGACCACGTCGACGCGGTCATCACCGTGGGCAAGCTCAAGACACACGGCCTGACGACGATGACCGGCTGCGTGAAGAACCTGTACGGCCTCGTCCCCGGCACGACGAAGGTGGAATACCATGCGCGCTATCAGGATGTGACGCTGTTTTCCAACATGCTGCTGGACATCTGTGAATGTGTGAGGCCCTGCTTTGCGATTCTCGACGCGGTGGAGGGCATGGAGGGCGAGGGCCCGTCCGGCGGAAGACCGAGAACAATCGGCGCGCTGATCGGCAGCCGGAATGCACATGCGGCGGACGCGGTTGGCGCAGCGCTGATTGGTCTTGCGCTGGAGCAGGTGACGACGCTGGAAGCGGCTATGAAACGGAGACTTCTGCCCGAATATGAGATTGCCGGTGATGCCATCGGATCGATGATTCTCGCTGACTTTGACATTCCGATGAAGCACAAGCGCGCCAGCTGGGTGCGCCTGGTCAACAAGCTCCCACAGGCGATGAGACCGCGGCCCGTGTTCACGCATAAGTTGTGCGACGGCTGCGGCACCTGTGTGCGAGCCTGCCCGGCTAAGGCGATTGCGATGGATGATCGGCACAAGCCGCAGGTCGATGTCAGGAGGTGCATCCGCTGCTACTGCTGTCAGGAGCTTTGCCCCAAAACAGATGTGGAGGTCAGGCGCAATCCGGTCTTTGCGTGGCTGAAATGATCAGGTTTATCCAGAGTTGCTTTCAGCCGCGCGAAGAAGGGGTCTGGGGACGGGTCCCCAGGCTAGGGGTTTGGGGGATGAAATCCCCCATCGTTCCCATATCGCGAAGCGATTAAGAAAAAGTAGTCAGGGAGCGAAGTGTTACCTGACGGTCGGGGAATACACAGCTCGGTTCTATTTGAGAGCAATATAACATATCTTGAAAAAGTAAAACGCCGGAAGCGCATTCCGGCGTTTTTGCGTATCAGAGCGTATAGCTTGTATGGGAAAAGTCACAGCAGGCTTCCAGATGGCGGATAAGCGCAGAAAGCTTCTCCTGGTCGGTTTCATCGAACCGACCAATGGTCGGACTGTCGATGTCCAGCACGCCGATCACGCGGTCCTCAAAATGGATCGGAATCACGATTTCGGCATTCGACGCGCCGTCGCAGGCGATGTGCCCGGGAAAGGCATGCACATCGTGCACGCGCTGAATTTCATCCTTCTGCGCGGTCGTTCCGCATACGCCGCGGCCCAACGGAATCCGGATACATGCAGGCAGCCCGCAGAATGGACCGAGCAGCAGCGCGCCGCCATCCATCAGGTAAAAGCCGCACCAGTTGATCTCCGGCAGGCCCTGCCACAGCAGCGCGGCGGCGTTGGCCAGATTGGCGAGGGGATGCGCGACTCCGTCCGTCAGCGCGCGCAGCTGCGCAAGCAACAGGTCATAGCGCCCGGCTTTGTCCGCGGGATAGGCGATTGAAGCAAAAGACATGAGAAAATGATCCCTTCTAAAAAGGCGGGCCATGTTGCCCGCCTGAAATCACACCCTGGTCGTGGAGCCGAGGCCGCCGTTGCGCACGGTCTGCACGTCGTCGTCCACGGTAATGCCGTAGGGCAGAAACACGCCCTGTGCAAACGCGGTGCCGGCGGGCACGCGCAGTCCCTTGCCCTCGCGGTTGTCGTTGGTCATGCGCATGAAGATGTGGCCCTCGTTGTCGGAATGCGCGTAATCGCTGTCGATCACGCCAACGGTGTTGTCCAGCTGGAAGCGGAACTTGAAGCCGAGGCCGCTGCGCGGATAGAGCGTCAGCACCCAGCCGTCCTCCATGATAGCGCGCACGCCGGTGGGAATCTTGATGCTGCCGCCGGCGGGCAGCTCAAAGCCGACCGGGGCAAAGAAGTCGTAGCCTGCGGAGCCGCTGGTCGCGCGGCGGGGCAGCTGAATGTGCTCATAGGCCAATACGGCCTGCTCGATGGTCTGCTGCGGGAAGGTGGAGATCCAGTCATTCACGAAGCGCTGCGGCGAGACCTTTTCAAATTTTGCTATGCGAAGCATGCGTTTCCTCCGTTGATTACGCCCAAAGGACGATTTTGCCCTCGGCAAGCGTGCGTTTGACGTCGATGACGCGCTGGTTTTTGCTGCCCTTCCAGTGCAGCTGCGTGTCGCGCAGCGCCTGAATGTACGGACCGTCGACGATCACGTCGATCATGGGGATAAAGGGCAGGGACTTGACATCCTCAAACAGGCTGCCGGTGTAGAGCCAGATGGTCTTCTCGGGCAGCTTCTCGCGGATTTCCGCGATCAGCGCGCCGACGGTTTCGCGATTGGCGCAAAACAGCGGGTCGCCGCCGGAAAAGGTGATGCCGGTCATGTAGTCACGCGAGAGCGCCTCAAACAGCTCGTCGTGGGCGGCCTTGTCAAAGGGAATGCCGCCGTTTTCCGCCCAGGTCTGCGGGTTCTGGCAGCCGGGGCAGCGGTGGTCGCAGCCCGCGACCCAGAGCACTGTGCGCAGACCGTCGCCGTTGAGCATGTCGTCGACGGTGATGTTGTGATAGTTCATGGTTACATACTCTTTCTTTCGGCGATCTCGGCCATCTTCGCGTCGTTCAGGCGGCTCTCGCCGTGCACGCGGGAATAGGAGAGATAGCCGTTCATCCGGTCAATCTTCGTCAGGTTTTTGCTGCCGCACTTGGGGCAGACGTCCATCTCCAGCTCCTGATGGCCGCAGTCGTCGCAGTACGCCAGCGAGAGATTCACGCCCTCGTAGAAGCCCATCTTCATCGCGCGGCGAACCAGCGTGCGGATGGCCTCCTTGTTGTAGCCGATCGGATAGCGGACATACTGGATCTTGCCGCCGTTGGACAGATCCCAGAAGCGCTTTTCGCTGTTCTGCTTTTCAATGGGCGTGATGTCCTCGGTCACATGACAGTGGAACGAGTTGGAGACATACGGGCGGTCGGAGACGTTCTCCACAATGCCGTAGAGCTTGCGGAACTGCTCGATCTGCAATCCGCACAGGCTCTCCGCCGGGGTGCCGTAGATGGCGTAGAGGTTGCCGTCTTCCTTCTTGAACTGATTGATCTTGTCGTTGATGTGCTGCATGACCTCCAGGGCGAATTGTCCGTCCTCATAGATGCTCTTGCCGTTGTAGAGCTCCTGCAGCTCGTTGAGCGCGGTGTAGCCAAAGGATGCGGTCGCCGTCTTGAGCAGCGGCTTGATCTTGTCATACAGGCCCAGATGACCGCCGTAGAAGCCGCCCTCGCAGTAGGCCAGCGGGTTGGTGCTCGCGCGCATCTCGCCCAGGTAGGCGTAGGTGCGGATGTGCAGCTTGCGGATCAGCTCAAGGTAGTAGTCAAGCACCTCGTAGAAATCGCGGCTCTCGCGGCGCGCCTTGGCCAGAATCAGCGGCAGGTGCAGCGAGACGGCGCCGATGTTGAACCGGCCCACGAACACCGGCTTGTCATCCTCGTCCGCCGGCTCCATGCCGCCGCGCTCAAACCACGGGGAGAGGAACGCGCGGCAGCCCATCGGGCTGATGACCTGGCCGTACTTCTTGTAGATGGAGGCGACATAGCCCTCGCCGGTGAGGCTCAGCCAGTCGGGATACATCGTCTTGGAGGAGCATTCGATGCCGGCCTCAAACACGTCCTCGAGCGGCTTGCCCGGGCCGTGCAGGTTTTCGTCGTAGAGGAAGACGAGCTTGGGGAAGAGAACGGGCTTTTTATTGCCCTTCTTGCCCTGGCCGCCGGCGTGCACCTTGAGAAACAGCTTGCTGGCCAGCTTCGCCATGCGCGTCTGGCCCAGGCCCAGCGTCATGGTGATGAACGGATAGTCGCCGCGGCTGGAGGCCACCGTGTTGAACTTGTATTCCCAGCCCTGGAAGCCCTGCTCAAAGTCGTTGACGACGTCCTTCATGGCTTCCTCGTGCGCGCGCTCATCGGAGAGACCCAGCGAGCGGTAGCGGTCCAGGAACATGACGTAGCTGCGCTCGGCATACGGGTCGAGCAGCTGGTCCACGCACGAGACGGTGAAGCCGCCGTACTGCTGGCTGGCCGCGGAAAGCACGATGTCGCCGATGACGTCGAAGGCGACGTTCAGCGTCTTGGGCTCATTGTACCAGAGGTTGCCCATCTCAAAGCCGCCCTTGAGCACGGCGCCGACGTCGAAGAGACAGCAGTTCATCGTGTCGCGGCGGGCGGACATGTCGTGGATGTAGATATAGCCGTCGCGCTGGGCCTGAAGCTCCTCAACGTTCAGGAAGAACTTCTGGTAGAGCTGCTTGTTGAGCTGGTTGAAGATCAGGCTGCGGCGCGTGGAGACCAGCGCGCTGTCCGCGTTGGAGTTCTCCTTGTCGCCGATGTACATGATCGACTGGGATTTCTTGTAGACTGCGTCGAGCATCTGCACGAAATCCGTCTTGTAGTTGCGGTAGTCGCGGTAGGACTTGGCCACCTGCGGGTTGATCGCGTCCAGCGCGCCTTCAACGATGTGGTGCATCTGGGCGATCCGAACGCCCTCGTCCCCGATTTCCTGGCACTTCTCGGTGACAAAGTGGCAGATGAATTCCAGCTCGTCCGGCGTGAAGGTATACAGCACGCGCTCGGCGCTCTTGTTGACCGCGGCGACAACCTTATTGACATTAAACGGTTCCCTGGTTCCGTCCTTTTTGATGATGTACATCGGCGTCCCCCTCTTCTGCTTTTTGTGGAAGAATCATGGATAAACCACTATATCTAGCGTGCCCGAAAAAATATCGGCACAATATTTAGTGCGTCATGGAGGATATCTTATCACGAAAGACCGGGTGCGTCAAGGCTGACGGCCAAATATGAAGAAAGCTTCATAAATCCGTCGGCCCTGCCTGGGCAGACCGTCCGGCGGCCTGTATGGCCCCTTCGGCCGTCCCAACTGCCAAAGTCAGACCTTCGGTCGGTTTGCTTGGATTTGCTTCTTTTCATTGACAAGGCTGGCAATCGGTGCCATAATGAAGAAAAAATGAGGCGGGCTGACCCTGCGCCGCCGACGAAAGAAGGAAATCATCTTGAAGACGCATTATCATATGACCATCGCGGGCTGCGAACGCGACCTGCCCATCTGCCCGCTCAACGACAAGCTCTGCATCGCCGGCTTTGTCATCTTCGGCGACTGCGAGCTGACCGTGGCCTGCGCCGGCGAGCTGCTCAAGAAGGCGCCGGCGTTTGATTACATCATCACCGCGGAGAGCAAGGGCATTCCGCTGGCCTACGAGATGGCCCGCCAGATCGGCGCTAAAAAGTGGCTGCTCGCGCGCAAGGGCGCCAAGCTCTACATGAAGGATCTGTTCAGCGTGGAGGTGCGCTCCATCACCACCGACCATGTGCAGAAGCTTTACCTGGACGGCGAGGACGCCAGGCTCATGCAGGGCAAGAAGATCCTGATCGTGGATGACGTGATTTCCACCGGCGAGTCCCTGCGAGCGCTGGAGGAGCTGGTCGCCAAGGCGGGCGGTGAAATCTGCGGCCGCATGGCGATTCTGGCCGAGGGCGACGCGCAGGAGCGCGAGGACATCATCTATCTGGAGAAGCTTCCGCTCTTTGACAGCGAGGGCAACGCGCTCGCCTGATTTCAATCCAATAGCACAAGCAGCCCCTTCGACGCATAGGATGCACAAGAAACGTCGAAAGGGGCTGTTCTTTATGGAGATCACCAATCAAAACGGCATGCAGGGCATCAGCGGCGAAGACCTCATCAATCAGCCGGCGCTCGATGCCATTGACAGCAACTGCCCGTCCGGCAGCCAGAGCTACCGGGTGCAGCGGGGCGACAGCTTCTATCTGATTGCCAGAAAATTCGGCGTGAGCGTGCGCGCGTTGATGAACGCTAACCCGTCGATTGCCGCGGGCAGGCTGCTGGTGGGCGACATCCTGTGCGTGCCGACGGGCGAGGGCCGCTCGTGCCCGGTGGGCTCCTCGGCGTACACCGTGCAGCCGGGGCAGAGCGTGGTGGACGTGATGCTCGCGTCCAATGTGTCCCTGCGCGCGCTGCGGGAGTACAACGAGGATATCCGCCTGACGGCGCTGCGCCCGGGCGATGTGCTCTGCGTCCCGCCGGGAGGCGACCGCGGCTTGTGCGAAAACGGCGGCCCGGTCTACCGCATCCAGGAGGGCGATACGCTCGAGGAGATCGCGGAGCTCAACGGCACGACGGTGGAGCAGATGCTGCGGCTCAACCCGAATCTGCTGCCCAGCGACTTCGTCACCGGCCAGGTCATCTGCCTGCCCACGCGCAGGCGCACGGGAAACGGCACGCAGGAAGAATCGACCATGTGATACAGCGGCACGGATACGCGCGAAGCGAAGAAGGGTCAAGGGGCGATGCCCCTTGCGGGGTTCAGGGGCGGCGCCCCTGAGCGTAACCCTGACTGTACATCAAAAAGCCTGCTCCGCACGGAGCAGGCCTTTTGCGCGCATGTGTTATTTCTTCTTGCCCTTGAGGGTGGAAAAGTCGAGCTTGTTCTCAGTATGATTCATCAGGCGCTTGATGTTTGCCCTGTGCCGCCAGACGACCGAGGCGCCGATGCAGACGGTGATGATCCACAGCGTCGGCTCCTGGAAACGCGTGATGACGATCAAAAGCGGCAGCGTGATCGCGGCGGCAATCGAGCCGACCGAGACATAATGCGTGACCGCCACCAGAATCAGGAACACCGCGAACGCCAGCAGCGCCTGGACAGGGAAGACAAACAGCAGGCTGCCGAAGCTGGTGGCGATGCCCTTGCCGCCCTTGAAGCCGAAGTAGAGGGGATAATAGTGGCCGAGCACCGCGCCGACGACGCCGAGCAGGCCACCCAGTTCGCCGCCGATGAGCCACTTGCCGATAAACACGGCGATGATGCCCTTGAGCATGTCACCAATAAACGTAAGCAGCGCCATCTTGCGGCCCAGGACGCGCAGCATGTTGGTCGTACCGGCGTTGCCGCTGCCCTGAGAGCGGATGTCGGTCTTGGCAAAGAGTCTGGAGAGCACCACGCCCGTGGAGATGCTGCCCAGCAGGTAGCCGGCGACAATGACGATGAGGATGGAGAGGAGATTGCGGGTCATGATCATCAGGAATCAGTCCTCCTTCTGAGTCTTCTGGCGCAGGATGAACTTGAGCGGTGTGCCCTCAAAGCCGAAAGCCTTGCGGAACTGGTTTTCCAGGTAGCGCTGATAGGCGAAGTGCATCAGCTTTTCGTCGTTGACGAAGAAGACGAAGGTCGGCGGGCAGACGCTCTGCTGCGTCGCGTAGTAGATCTTCAGGTGTCTTCCTGCGGTGAAGGGCGGCTGCAGCGCGGCGGTCGCGTCGGCGAGCACGTCGTTTAAAAGGCCGGTGGTGATGCGGCGGGAGGTCTGCTCGTAGACGGACCTGACCGTCTCGAGCACCTTTGGCACGCGCTGGCCGGTCAGCGCGGAGATGAAGAGCACGGGCGCGTAGTCCATGAACTTGAGGTCCTCGATGACCTTCTTGCGGTAGGCCTCCAGGGTGTTGGTGTCCTTTTCCACCGCGTCCCACTTGTTGACGACGATGATGGCGGCCTTACCCTCCTCGTGCACATAGCCGGCGACCTTGGTGTCCTGCTCGGTCACGCCGTCCTCGGCGTTGATGACGATCAGCGCGACGTCGCAGCGGCGCACGGCGGTCAGCGCGCGCACGATGGAGTAGCGCTCGATGGACTCCTCCTCGATGGCGCGCTTGCGGCGGATGCCGGCGGTGTCGATGATGTTGTAGCGCTGGCCGTCGCGGGTGAACGCGGTGTCGATCGCGTCGCGCGTGGTGCCGGCGATGTCGGAGACCATGGAGCGCTCCTGGCCGAGGATTTTGTTGACCAGGCTGCTCTTGCCCACGTTCGGACGGCCGACGACGGCGATCTGGATGGTGTGCTCCTCCTCCGGAATGTCGTCGCTGCCCTCGGGGAAGTGGCGGACCATCTCGTCGAGCAGATCGCCCAGACCCATCAGGTTGACGGACGAGATCGGGAACGGGTCGCCCAGGCCGAGGTTGTAGAACTCGTAGACGGCGTCGTTCATGCTGACGTTGTCCACCTTGTTGACCACCAGAATGACCGGCTTGCGGCTCTTGCGCAGCATGTTGGCGACCTCCTCGTCGTCCGCGGTCATGCCGGTGCGGCCGTCGGTGAAGAAGAGGATCACGTCGCAGGTCTCGATGGCGATCTCTGCCTGGCGGCGCATCTGCCTGAGCATGATGTCGTCCGTGCGCGGTTCGATGCCGCCGGTGTCGATCAGCGTGAATTTGTGGTTCAGCCATTCACAGTCCGTGTAGATGCGGTCGCGGGTGACGCCCGGCGTATCCTCCACGATGGAGATGCGCTTCTTGGCGATCTTGTTGAAGAAGGTCGATTTGCCGACGTTCGGTCGGCCGACGACGGCGACAAGGGGCTTGGCCATGCGATTATTCCTCCGTTCCGCGCAGGGCGTCGAGCAGATCCGCGCCGTCGTCCGGGACGGGGTGAATGCGGATGCCGAGGGCTTCCTGCGCCTCTTGCAGCGTCATGTCGTCAAGGAAGATGTCCTCTCCCTCGCGAAGCATGCTTTCGGTGATGAGTATTTCATCCGCTTCCACGCCCTTGAGCTGGGCGACAAGGTCCTGCCCGGTGATCAGGCCGGACACGGTGACCGTTTCGCCGAAGAAGCGGTTGATGATGGGGTGAATGGCGATTCTTACGCCGGGAATGGGGCATTCATCAAGAAGCGCCTGCATGAACGGTGCGACCGACGTGCCCGTCGCCATGATGACGCGGCGGGGGACGATCTCCTCGCCGTCCGGGTCAAAGCGCTGGGCGAGCCGGTAGGCCTCCCGGAACTCGTCCCGCAGGCGTGCAAGCAGGCCCACGCCGTTTTCAAACTGCGGAAAGTCCTCGTAGGTGTCCGCCTCGGGAATCTCAAGCCCTGCGATCTGGTAGAACTCGTCGGACGGGAAGACGAAGCGCGTGCCGTGGCGCTCAAGCATCTCCTTCTGGAACGCCTCCGCCTGCCGGACCACCGTGAGCGCTTCCTCCTTTGTGTAGGGGCGCAGCGGGTAGAGGTGCTCGCGATAGCGGGTCAGACCCACGGGCACCAGCGCCACCGTCAGCGCGTGCGGCGCGAGGGAGGCGAGGTCGGTAAGCGTTCGGTCAAGTTCCGGCCCGTCGTTGATTTCCGGGCAGAGCACCACCTGGCAGTGAAAGCTCATGCCGTTGTCCGCAAAACGCTTCAGGTGCTCCATGATCCGGTCTGCATGGACGTGGGAGAGCATCTTCTTGCGCAGCTCGCCGTTGGTCGTCTGGACGGAGACGTAGATCGGGCTCGCCTTGCGCTCGATCATCCGGTCCATTTCCGCCTTGGGCAGGTTGGTCAGCGTCACGAAGTTGCCGGCCATCAGCGACAGCCGCCAGTCGTCGTCGCGCACATACAGGCTCGGGCGCATGCCCGGCGGCATCTGCTCGATGAAGCAGAACATGCAGTGGTTCGCGCAGGTCTTCGGACAGCTCATCAGCGAGGACTCCAGCGTCAACCCCAGGGCATCCTCCGTTCGCTTATGGATATGCACCGTGCGCTGCGCGCCGTTTTCATCTTCAAGCAGCATCTCCAGGGAAGGCCGCGCAGTCAGGAACTGGTAATCCACCAGATCCAGCACCGGCGTGCGGTTGATGGAGATGAGCGTTTCTCCGGACCTGATGCCGCTGCGTGCGGCAAGGGAGCCGGGGAAGACGCCGGCAATGCGCTGGGACATGCTTTCGTGACACCTCTTTTTCAAATTAACCCAACTTATTATCTACAAATTCATACGCAAAGTCAAGTGTTTTCGGAAAAGCGGCATGAAAACACGGGCCCCGGACATGGACAGTGTACCGGTCCCGTGTGAATATCCTGTTGCCGTTGTGTTTCAGAAGGGTAATATTCTCATGAGGCGTCCTCGTCCTTCTTTTTGCCGACGAGGCCGCCCGTCATCTCGCGCAGATTGCGGCCGATCTTGTTGCCCATGGCCTTTCCGCCGCCCGTCTGCACGAGCGCAAAGAGGATCACCCCCACGACGACGAGCACGGCCAGCAGCGCGATGCCGGACATGGAGCCCTTGTTCTTGGCTGACGTCGATGCCTTTTCGGCGGACTCGGCTTTTGCGGTCTTCGTGCCCCTGGCGCTGCCGGTTTGCGCGCCGTAGAGCGTGGTGGAGACTACGTCAGCCATCACGTCGGTGGAATTGAGCACCCGCTCCTTGCTGATGGTGTGCGTGCCGAATTCCAGCAGGATGGCGTTGGGGGAAAGATCCTGGTTGTAATTGCCCTTGCCGATGAAGATGTCCTTCACCAGACCGGGGTATTTCTTGTCCGCGACGGCCTTGATCTCCTTGGCGAACGCGCGGTTCACCTCGCTGTTCTGGTTGCTGCGGCCCACCAGCAGGCGCACCTGTGAGGCGTTCTCCCCGTCGATCGTGGCGACATATTCATCCGCATTGGGGATGCCGTCTCGGTGGATGTCGATGATCGCGTCCGGTCGATTTTGAAGCAGGCGCTCCGCCGTGCGGCGGCTGCGCCGGTACGCGCCGGAATCGTGCGGCAGGTGGGTGGATTCGTCGAGAATCACGTCGATTCCCTTGGCCTGCAGCGCGTCACGGAACTGGCGCGCCACGTCGTAGATGCCGCCCTGCCCGTCGATGCTCTGCGTGCCGTCGGAGGGAACGTAGCTCTCGTCGCTGTGGGTGACATACATGGCGATGAGCTTCTTGCCGTCCGTGCTGCCCGATGCAGCCT
Organism: Clostridiales bacterium; assembly: GCA_004557905.1. Lineage (GTDB taxonomy): Bacteria > Bacillota > Clostridia > Christensenellales > Aristaeellaceae > Ventricola. The sequence continues at coordinate 160,802 of SFFH01000001.1, forward strand.
GAACCGCGCCGCCAGATGGAGCAAAGACGGCCTGTGCCTCGCCCGCGTCCAGCCAGGAGACGTCCGGCATGGCTTCCTCGCCGACGCGCGAGGCGGTGGCGGTCGTGCCGCTGACCTGCCCGATGCGGTAGAGCACGTTGTCCCGGCTGATGTACTCGTCGCCGACGTTCACGGCGTGGGAGATGGCAAAGAGAGCGACGCCGTTTTCGTCGGTGACGGTAAAGACGGCGCTGTCGTCCGGATCGTCCTCGGCCAGCGCGGCGGGCGCAAGGAGCATGAGCGCGAGCAGCAGACAGAAAAGCCCCTTTTTCATGCGCGGTGTCCTCCCTCAATCGCGCCGTCCTCATGCGGCGCGCGGGCGCGGCCGGTCTGTATGCGCTCCATGATCTCGCCGACCAGCTCGCACATCAGCACGCCGGTGATGCCCGCGATCACTACAGCGTCGAGCGCGCCTGCGCCGCCGAGGTGCACCGTCTGGTTGATGCCCTTCATCCACAGCGACACGCCGCCCACGATATCCGCGATGATGATGCCCAGCACGCCCGCGATGAACGCGCTGCGGCGCGAGCGGCCCAGCAGCCAGGCGATGACGCCGCCCGCGATGCCGGTGAGGATCATCGGGTCGAGCATGGGCATGGCGAGCGGATCGGAGGGAATCACCAGATTCAGCGCGTAGATGGCCGCCGCCGTGAGGAAAGAGGCGACCAGCGCGCGCACGCGCTCCTTGCCCGTGCCGGCGTGCAGCAGGAGATAGACGCACACGATGAAGGGAATGAGCGCGCCGCCGATGTTCAGCTCGACGAGCCCCAGCGGGATGCTGGGGAGCCATCCGCCGATGAAGATGGCCGCCACGCACAAGAGCGCTTGCCGGTCGGTGAGCGCCATGCGGTCCAGCACGCGCTGGAGCACGCCAAAGAGAATCAGCAAACCGAGCACGAGCAGAAGAATCATGCCGATGGACATGGAAAAACCTCGCTTTCTGATACGCTTATGCGGCTAGTGTGCGGTTTTGCTGCGCATTTTATCCTCAAAGCGCGCGCAAAAAACGAGCGCATGGCAATTCTTGCAAATCCTGCGCATATCTGCTAAAATAAGAGGCTGCATCATCACAAGGGAGGTTCTATTCATGGCGAAAGCGTATTCTGCCAGCATGCTCAAGGTGCTCGAGGGGCTCGATGCGGTCCGGATGCGTCCGGGCATGTACATCGGCTCGACGGGCTCCCGCGGCCTGCACCACCTGCTCTGGGAGATCGTGGACAACGCGATTGACGAGGTGGCCAACGGCTATGCCAGGAGCGTCCGTGTGGAGCTGCACAAGGACGGCAGCGCCTCCGTCGAGGACGACGGACGCGGCGTGCCGGTGGATATCCATCCGGAGCTGGGCATCACGGGCGTGGAGATGATCTACACCAAGCTGCATGCCGGCGGCAAGTTCGATCACGAGAACTACAATTATTCCGGCGGCCTGCACGGCGTAGGCGCGTCGGTAGTCAACGCGCTCTCCAAGTGGCTGGTCGTGGACAGCTGCACCGGCGGCGGCCATTACCGCATGCGCTTTGAGAGCAATTACGATCCCAAGGAGAAGAAGATCGCCTCGGGCCGCCCGGTGACGGCACTCGAGCGCGTGGGCGCTACCCGCCGCCACGGCACGCGCGTCACGTTCCTGCCGGACGACACGGTCTTTGAGGAGACGAAATTCAATGCCGAGACGGTACGCCGCCGCCTGCGCGAGCTGGCGTACCTGAACCGCGGGCTGGAGATCACGTTCATTGATGAGCGTGAGAAGGACCCGGAGAAGCAGAAGAACGTCTTCCTGTACGAGGGCGGCCTTGAGGACTACGTCAAATACCTCAACCGGGACAAGACGCCGGTGTATGAAAACGTCATCATGCTGGAGGGCATGCAGGAGGACGTGCGCATCTGCCTGGCCATCCAGCACACGGACGACTATGCCGAGAGCATCTTCTCCTATGTCAACAACATCCCGACGGCCGAGGGCGGCACGCACGAGATGGGCTTCAAGGCGGGCTTCACCCGTGCGCTCAACGACTACGCCCGCCGCATCGGCGCGCTCAAGGAGAAGGACAACAACCTCATGGGCGAGGATTACCGCGAGGGCATCACGGCGGTGCTGCTGACCTTCGTGCGCAATCCGCAGTTCGAGGGCCAGACCAAGGGCAAGCTGGGCAATACCGAGGTGCGGCCGGCGGTCGAGGCGTTCGTCTACGCGCGCATGACCGAATACCTGGAGAACCTCAAGAACCAGGACGTCGCGCAGGGAATCGTGGAGAAGGCCGTGCGCGCCAGCAAGGTGCGCGAGGCTGCGCGCAAGGCCAAGGAGGTCGCCCGCGCGAAGAACCAGTTGGAGGCTGCGCCGCTGGTGGGCAAGCTCTCCAGCTGCACCGGTAAAAAGCCCGAGCTCAACGAGATGTTCATCGTCGAGGGCGACTCCGCAGGCGGCAGCGCCAAGCAGGGCCGCGACCGCCGCTTCCAGGCGATCCTGCCGATTCGCGGCAAGCCGCTCAATGTGGAGAAGAAGCGCATCGATCAGGTGCTGGCCAACGAGGAGTTCCGCTCCATCATCACAGCGCTGGGCACCGGCATCGGCGAGGACTTCGATATCAAGACGCTCAAGTACCACAAGGTGATCATCCTCTCGGATGCCGATCAGGACGGCGCGCACATCCGCGCGATCCTGCTCACGTTCTTCTATCGCTACATGCGCCCGCTGATCACCGAGGGCCATGTGTATATCGGCATGCCGCCGCTCTACCGCGTGGCCAAGGGCGATAAGATCGTCTATGCCTACGACGACAGAGAGCTGGCAAAGGTCACGGCCTCCATCGGGCGCGGCTACACGATCCAGCGCTACAAGGGCCTGGGCGAGATGGACCCGTCCCAGCTCTGGGAGACGACCATGAACCCGGAGAACCGGCAGCTTATGCAGGTGACGCTGGAGGACGTCGCCGAGGCGGAGCGCCTGGTCACGCTGCTGATGGGCGACAAGGTTGAGCCGCGGCGCGACTATATCACGACCTACGCCGATTTCAACAAGGTGGACACGTTCCTCGCGCAGGAAGGGAAGGATAGAAAGTAAATGGCACGCAAAAAGACCCCGGAGACGGTGGAGAACAAGCCGCAGCACGCGATTATCCAGCGGCCCATGGAGGAGGTCATGCACATCTCCATGATCCCGTACGCGGAGCACGTCATCCTCGAGCGCGCCCTGCCGCGCGTGGAGGACGGCCTCAAGCCCGTGCAGCGCCGCATTCTCTTCACCCTGAACGAGCTGGGCGTCACGCCGGACAAGCCGCACAAGAAGTGCGCGCGCATCGTCGGCGACTGCCTGGGCAAGTATCATCCGCACGGCGACAGCTCCGTCTATGACGCGATGGTGCGCATGGCGCAGCCTTACAGCATGCGCGGCGTGCTGGTGGACGGCCACGGCAACTTTGGCTCCATCGACGGCGACAGCGCTGCGGCGATGCGATACACGGAGGCGCGCATGGCGCCCCTGGCGCTGGAGATGCTGCGGGACATCGACAAGGACACCGTGCCCTTCAGCTTCAACTTCGACGATTCCCTCAAGGAGCCGGACATGCTGCCTGCGCGCTATCCGAATCTGCTGGTCAACGGCGCGTCCGGCATCGCGGTCGGCCTGGCGACGAACATCCCGCCGCACAACCTGCGCGAGGCGATTGACGCGGCGATCCTGCTGATGGACAACCCGGACGCGAGCCTTGCAGAGATCATGAAGGTGCTGCCCGCGCCGGACTTCCCGACCGGCGGCTGCCTGATTGACAACGAGGAGATCCAGCGCGCCTACGAGACGGGCCGCGGCAAGCTGACCCTGCGCGCGAAGGTGCACATCGAGGACGGCACGGCGGGCAGAAAGCTCATCGTCATCACCGAGGTGCCGTATCAGGTGCCCAAGGCGGCGATGCTCGAGAAGATCCTCCGGCTCAGCGAGGAGAGGAAGGCGCAGCTCGGCGGCATCTACGACATCCGCGACGAATCCGACCGCACGGGCCTGCGCGCGGTCATCGAGCTCAAGAAGGATGTCGATCCGATGCAGGTGCTCTCCGTGCTCTACAAGTACTCCGATCTGCAGATCACCTTCGGCGTGAACATGGTCGCCATCGCGGAGGGACGCCCGGTGCAGATGGGCGTCAAGGCGATGCTTTCCTATTATATTGACCACCAGAAGCGCGTCATCACCCGTCGCACGAAGTACGAGCTGGAGCAGGCGCGCGCCCGGGAGCACATCCTCGCCGGCCTCATGGTGGCGGTCAATCACCTCGACGAGGTGATCGCGCTCATCCGCGCCAGCAAGAATCCGAAGGAGGCCAAGGAGCAGCTCCAGAACTGCTTCGGCCTGACCGACATTCAGGCGCAGGCGATTCTCGACATGCGCCTGCAGCGCCTGACGGGCCTGGAAATCGAGGCGCTGCGCAGGGAGTACGAGGCGATCCTCAAAACGATCAGCCGCCTGGAGGGCATCCTGAAGAGCGAAAAGAAGCTCATCGGCGTCATCCGCGCGGAGATGGGCGAAATCCGTGAAAGATTCGGCGACGACCGGCGCACGCAGCTCATCGAGGATGACAGCGCGAAGCTGCCGGTGGTCGAAAACAAGCCGATCGCTGAGGACACAGCCATCCTGCGCCTGCGCGACGGCCAGCTTCGCCGCATGAGCCCGCGCATGGTGGACAAGTTCCTCCAGCAGCCGGGCATGAGCGGCGAGCTCGTGCAGACGATCCAGACCGCGACGGACGAATCACTGTACATCTTCACGAATCTGGGCAATTGCTTCATGCTGGACGTGGCGAAGATTCCGGAGACGATGCGCCTCAAGGAGCGCGGCAGCCTGCTGACCGGCCTGATCGCGGGGCTTGCGGACGGCGAGACGGCGGTGAATATGCTCTGCGCCAGGAGCGAGGAGATGGGCAAATTCGGCGAGCTGCTCTTTGTGACGAGGAACGGCCAGGTGAAGCGCACGGCGGCCGGCGAGTACGGCATCCGCCGCAGCCGTTTCAGCGCGATTGCGCTCAAGGGCGACGATCAGGTCGTTGCGGTGACGACGGCCGCGGAAGGCGACAAGGGCGATCTGCTGCTGGCGACGCGGCAGGGCATGGCGGTGCGCTTCAAGCTCAGCGAGATTCCGACGACAGGCCGCGCGACGGCCGGCGTTCGCGGCATCGACGTGGGCGACGGCGACGAGGTCGGCTGGATGCTGATGCCGGGGGCGGGCGACATGCTGCTGCTCATCAGCGACCGCGGCTATGGCAAGCGCGATGTGGACCGCCAGAAGCGCGCGGGCAAGGGGCAGCGCCTCCTGCCGATGCCCCGGACCGGCGAGACCGGCACATGCCTGGCGGGCCTGCTCGACGTGACGCATGCGCAGCAGATTTCCTTCACCCAGAAGGGCGGTCATGTGACGGCGATGAACGCGTTTGAAATCGGCGTCGAGCGCCGCGCGGGCAAGGGACAGCTGTTGGTCAGCGTGCTGCTGGACGACGTGGTGACGGATGCGGCTGCGGCAGATTAAACAATTGCAGGAATTTCTTAAATTTTCGTGACAATCTTGTTGACAGACCCCTTCATGAATGATATAATGAGCGTAATTAAAGGCGTTCCGGTTGCGTGCGGATATCGATCCCCGTCCATCCCGCACGACGAAAGGCGAAGGAAGTGAAGACAGTGGGCGGCCAGCCTGCCGAAAAAAAGAGGCGCTTTCAGATTGCGCCGGGCTTTGTGCTTCGGCGGATTGGGGACGACGCGGTGCTGATCCCCATCGGGGAGCATCCGGTCTTTACCAACGTGATGATGACGCCGAACAGGACGGCGGCGTTCCTCTGGCAGGCTTTTTCGGAGCCGAGCACCGAGGAGGACGTCGTGATGCGCGCGCTGGAACGGTTTGACGGCGATGAAGCGGAGATCCGCAGAGACGTTGCGATGTTTATGAAGGAATCCATTGACAACCAGGTTCTCGTGGAGGTTGATTGATATGAAGGAAATGTGGGAGAAGCCGAGGATTGCGGTTCAGGCCTTTGTTGCGGGGGAGTATGCGGCGTCGTGCTGTATTGAAGTCCGTTGTCTTGTGAATCAGGAAAAGACTTTTAATCCGTTAGGCTTGAAAGACGATGGCGCAGAAATGTGGTCTAAATGGGTAGATACTCCGGAAAAAGGGAATAGAATAGAGAACGACCAGAATCATAACGGAATCTATTTGGATGAGCATTATCAAAGCTGTAGCCGCACTGATAACAATTATCTGTATACAGATGAGAATGCAAATAATGCTTTGGGAATCTGGGAGTATAGTAATGAGCAGAAGAAGGATTTGAGCGGCGTGGTTACATATTGGAAAGATATAAATGAAGACAAAAAGTATAGCGCAGATGATTTGATTGCATGGGTAACCTATAACGCAAGTGCTTTCTGGCGTCACTGGGGTTACTTGGGAAATCAGGATAAGAATCGTCCCAATCACTCCTAATCAATACGCGATAAGAGAATCGGAGCAATCCGGTTCTTTTTTGACGGAGGGAAAATGGAGTTCGAGAAAACGACGCCGGAGCGCCAGCTGTTGGCGCGTGCCGCGCAAAAGAGAAGGCCGGCCAGCGGCACGCTGGAGCTTTCGCCCCTGTGCAACCTGAACTGCGATATGTGCTATGTGCGCCTGACCCCAGCGGAGCTGGCGGCGAAGGGACGGCTTCGCACGGCGGAGGAGTGGCTTTCGCTTGCGGAGCAGATGGAGCACGCGGGCGTGCTGTTTCTGCTGCTCACCGGCGGTGAGCCGCTGCTCTATCCCGGCTTCCGGCAGCTGTACGTCAGGCTCAAGCGGATGGGCTTCATCCTCTCCGTGAATACTAACGGCACGCTGATCGACGAGGATTGGGCGGATTTCTTCGCCGCCCAAAAGCCGCGCTGCGTGAATATCACGCTCTACGGCGCAGATGGAGCGGCCTATGAACGGCTGTGCCATGCGCCGGACGGCTTTGACCGGACGATGCGCGGCATTCGTCTGCTGCGCGAGAGGGGAATCGATGTGCGTGTCGGCGCAAGCGTGACAAGGAAGAACCGCGCTGACGTCGGCAGAATTGCGGAGATTGCCTGCGAATGCGGCGCGGCGCTGAATGTCGATCCCTACATGACGCCTGCCGTGCGGGAGCGCACGAAACCGTTCGAAGAACAGGCACGCCTCGCCCCGGAGGAAGCCGCGTGCGTTCGCGTGGAGAGCATGCGACGGGAGCTGGGAGAAGCGCGGTTTCGTCTGTGCGCGGATGCCATCGTGCAGGCTGTGAAGCAGGACATGCTGCCCAAGTCGGAGGACATGAGCTGCCTGGCGGGACGATGCAGCTTCGCGGTGAATTGGCAGAGCCAGATGCGCCCGTGTGTCATGCTGGAGCAGCCCAGCGTGCCCGTGTTTGACGTGGGCTTTGAGGAGGCCTGGCGCACCGTTTCCCGCGGCGTGGAGGCCATACGCATCAGCCCGAAATGCGCCTCGTGCGCCTTGCGCCCCCTATGCCATACCTGCGCGGCCAGCGCATACTGGGAGACCGGGGATTGCGGCGGCGTGCCGGAATACCTCTGCCGCTATGCGAAGGAAACCGCAAGGTTGCTGGAAAAGTGAAAAGAAACCCTGACAAAGGCCGGAATGCAAGCTTTCCGGTCTTTTCGTTTTGGGCGGTTGACCCATCAAAAGAAGAGCGCGCATCCAGAAGCGATGGAGCACAGACCCTGAAACACAGCCGCATTGACCCGCCCAATTAAGGCGGAAATGTGAAACTTTGCTTTCCGTGGAAGAAAATGGGCGCGCACTTCGTCTAATGGGTGAGACCGGATCAAAGCGTTCTAAACATCGCCTGCAGCACATATACAATGTGCGAAGGAAAAAGGTGGAGGCGATGTGGGGATGATCAAAAAGCGCCTCGATTCGCGGACTGTCAGGCGGGTGCTGCCCGTGGCGGCGCTCCTGGCCGTATGCATGGCCTATGCGTCCATGCGGGGCGCGCCTGCGCTGATGGCCGCGGTAGCGACGCGCGAGCTTCCGGTGTATAACGTGGATACAGAGGAAAAGGTGCTCGCCATCAGCTTTGACGCTGCATGGGGACGCGCAAATACAGAGGAACTCATGAATATCCTGGATCGCTACGACGTGAAGACCACGTTCTTTCTCGTCGGGTTCTGGGCGGAAAAGTACCCGGACCTGGTGCAGGAGCTCGTGAGCCGGGGGCATGAGATCGGCAATCACTCTGCAACGCATCCGCACATGGCCCAGCTCTCCGCCGCACAGATCCGCGAGGAGCTGAGAAAGTGCTCGGATCTGGTGAAGTCCATCACCGGCAAGCCCACGACGCTGTTTCGTCCGCCGTACGGCGAGTACAACGACACCGTGGTGAAGGTCAGCCGGGAGGAGGGCTATGAGTGCGTGCAGTGGAACGTCGACTCGCTCGACTGGAAGAATCTGGGCACGGAGAACATGGTGAAGCAGTGTACGAAATCGGTCAATCCCGGCGACATCGTGCTCTTCCACAACGACTCCAAATATATCCTGGAGGCGCTGCCGCAGATTCTCGAATATTACACGCAGGCGGGATACAAGATAATTCCAGTATCGCAGCTGCTGCTTCAGGGCGAGACGTGGATTGACCATGCGGGTCAGCAGCATCTGTGTACGCCGACACCCGCGCCGCAGCCCGAAGGGGCCGCAGCGCCGACAGCATAAAAGCGAAACGCGAACATGAAATAAGGAGGACGTACAATGGAAAACGTCATTAACACACTGCACCTGAGCGGCAAGGTCATCGGCACGCCCGTCGTGGGGCATGAGGCCTTTGGCGAGAAGTTCTATTACCTGACGCTGGGCGTGCCGCGTCTCTCCGGCGCGATGGATCACCTGCCGATCACGCTGTCCGAGCGCCTGCTGGACGGCGCGATGCTGAAGGACGGCGACCCCCTGGCCATCGAGGGCCAGGTGCGCTCCTACAACAAGATCATCGAGGGCGCGGGACGGCTGCTCATCACGGCGTTCGCCCAGCGCATCGTGCAGCCGGACGAGCGCGAGAACCCCAATCAGATTCAGCTCACCGGCACGCTGTGCAAGGCGCCGGCCTACCGCACCACGCCGTTTGGCCGCGAGATCGCGGACATGATGCTCGCCGTCAACCGCGCGTACGGCAAGAGCGACTATATACCGTGCATCACCTGGGGCCGCAGCGCGCGCTTTGCGGCGAAGCTCTCCGTGGGTGACAAGATTCAGCTGACCGGTCGCCTGCAGTCTCGCGCGTACCAGAAGCAGATGCCCGACGGCACGGTCGTGGAGAAGACCGCCTACGAGGTTTCCGTGGGTCACTTGGAGCTGCTCAGCGAGGAGCCGGTCATGGCGGCGGAGCAGACGGTGCGCGGCATGGGCGAATTTCGCAGCAACGCAGTCCTGCCCCAGTGAGATGCAGACGGACGAAAAAGAATTGGATAGCTGACACAAAAAGGCGGACGAGATGAAAGCCCGCCTTTTTTTCCTGCGCGGTTTGTGCTATAATGAAAAGAGCGAAGACATGTGGAGGTACATATGCTGGACGAACGCATCAGGAATGAACAGGTTGACGATCTTGCCGAGGCGATGCTGGCGATTCAGAATCGCGAGGAGGCGTACCTGTTCTTCGAGGATATCTTTACGATCAAGGAGCTTCAGGCCGTCGCCCAGCGCCTGGCTGTGGCGCGCATGCTCAGGCAGAAGGTGACCTATCAGGAGATCGCCGAGAAGACCGGTGCCAGCACGGCGACCATCAGCCGTGTCAACCGCAGCCTCACCTACGGCGCGGGCGGCTATCAGCTGGTGCTTGGGCGCATGCCGCAGGACGAAGATGCGGATTGAGGAGTCGGCCATGAATTTAAGCGATTTGAACAGGGAACAGCGGCTCGCGGCGGAAACGCTCGAAGGGCCGCTTTTGGTGCTTGCGGGCGCAGGCTCCGGCAAGACGCGCGCGCTGACCTACCGCGTGGCGAACCTCATCGATCACGGCGTACCGCCCTGGTCGATCATGGCCATCACCTTTACCAACAAGGCCGCCGCGGAGATGCGCGAGCGCATCGAGAAGCTGGTCGGCCCGTCCGCCGCGGACGTGTGGGTGTCCACGTTCCACGCCGGCTGCGCCAAAATCCTCCGCCGGGACATCGAGAAGCTGGGCTATACGCGCTCGTTCACGATCTACGACGACGACGACCAGATGAGCGCGCTCAAGGAAATCCTCAAGCGCCTGAATATCGATGAGAAGTTCCTTCCGCCGCGCGAGATCAAGAGCAAGATCTCCGACGCGAAGAACAAGCTGCTGGGACCGCAGGAGTGGTTCGCCCAGTCCGACCGGGACTACCGCTGCCAGATGGTGCAGGACGTGTATTCGGCTTACGAGGAGAAGCTCAAGAGCTCCAACGCGCTCGACTTTGACGACCTGATCGTCAAGACGCTGGAGCTGTTTGCCGCGCATCCGCCGGTGCTGGAGGCGTATCAGCGCAAGTTCCGCTATATCCACGTGGACGAGTATCAGGATACCAACTACGCGCAGTATATGCTCGTGCGCTTGCTGGCACAGCAAAGCCGCAACCTCTGCGTCGTCGGCGACGACGATCAGTCGATCTACGGCTGGCGCGGCGCGGATATCCGCAACATTCTGGACTTTGAAAAGGACTTTCCGGATGCGAAGGTCATCAAGCTCGAGCAGAACTACCGCTCCACGGCCAACATCCTGGACGCGGCCAATCAGGTGATCGCGCTCAACGAGAACCGCAAGGACAAGGCGCTGTGGACCCAGGAGGGCCCGGGCGAGATGATCCGGCTCTACCGCGCGGGCGACGAGCGCGAGGAGGCGGCCTGGGTCTGCCAGCAGATTCGCACGCTGCAAATGCAGGGCGAGGACTATGCGCGCTCTGCCGTGCTCTACCGCACGAACGCGCAGTCCCGCGTGATTGAAGAGGCGTTCGTGCAGAGCGGCATCAAATACCGCATGTATGGCGGACTGCGGTTCTACGACCGCAAGGAGGTCAAGGACATCCTGGCCTATCTGCGCGTGATGATCAACCCGTCGGACGACATCTCCGTGCGCCGCATCATCAACGTGCCCAAGCGCTCCATCGGCGATACGACGGTGGCGGAGCTGGCACGCTACGCCGCCGAGCAGGAGATGCCGCTTTTGACCGCCTGCATGGACATTCCGGAGACCATCAATTCCCGCGGGCGAAAGAGCGTGGAGAAGTTCAGCGAGCTGATGATGGGCCTGACGATGATGGCGGAGACCATGAAGCTGACCGAGCTGGTGCAGTACGTCATCGACACGGCGGGCCTGGAGAGCCAGTACACCAAGGAGGACAACGACGAGAACCGCAGCCGCGTGGAGAACATCCGCGAGTTTGTCGGTGCGGTGCAGGAGTTTGAGGAGAAGGCTGACAATCCCACGCTGGCGGAGTATCTGGAGAACGTCGCGCTGGTGTCCGATTTGGATGCGATGGACGAGGACGGCGGCGCGGTGACGATGATGACGCTGCACAGCGCAAAGGGCCTCGAGTTCCCGAACGTGTTCATGGTGGGCATGGAGGAAAACCTCTTCCCGTCCATGCGCAGCAGGGACGACCAGCAGCGCATGGAGGAGGAGCGCAGGCTCTGCTACGTCGGCATTACGCGCGCGCGGGAGCGGCTGTACCTGTCCCATGCGTCCCGCCGCATGCTCTACAATCAGATGCAGTTCAACGACCGCTCGCGGTTTATCGACGACATCCCGGCGCGCGTGCTGGAGGACGTCTCCGAGCGCCGGGAACCGTTCGGCGCGCCGGTGGGCGAGCGTCGGGGAAGCGGCAGCTGGCAAAGCGGGCAATGGCGTCAGCCGGCGTGGAGCAAGGGCAGCGCCTTTGCTTCGGGCGATGCGCAGAACGGACAAAGTAAGCAGAACGGACAAAGCAATTGGAAGCCGAAGACGGCGTACCAGACCGCGGTGCCCTCGGGACAGAAGCAGAGCTATCTCGCCTGGAGCCGCGGCTCCGGCGCAGGCATGGGCCATACCGAGCGCGTGGGCGGCGCAAGCGTCCCCGGCGTACAGCGCGGCATGGCACAGCAGGAACAGAAGGTCGTGCGCTCGAGCGCGCATGAGGCAGCGGCGCCGTCGATCTTTGCGGCGGGCGACCGCGTGCTGCACAGGAAATTCGGCAAGGGCGCGGTCATCCGCGTCAGCGGAAGCGGCTCGGACGCGAGGATCATGATCAGATTTGACGATACGCGCGTGGGCATAAAGGAATTCGCACTTTCCATCGCGCCGATCATCAAGACGGAGGGATAAGGGATGGACGAAAGGCAGCGCATGCAGGAGCTGATCGGGAAGCTCAACGCGGCGTCCAAAGCCTACTACGACGGTAACGACGCCATCATGTCCGACGACGAGTGGGACGCGATGTACGCCGAGCTGAGGAGGCTGGAGGCACAGACCGGCGAGCGGCTGGCGGATTCCCCGACCCGGCGCGTGGGCGGCGAGGTGATGGAGGGCTTTTTGCCGCACCGCCACATCGCGCGGCTGTGGAGCATGGACAAGGCGCAGAGCGAGGAGGAGATTCTCGCCTGGGCGCAGCGCTGCGAAAGGCTGACCCGCGAGGCCGGCGGCCTGCCGGAAAACCGCTACTGCGTGGAATACAAGCTCGACGGCCTGACGCTCAACCTCACCTACGACGGCGGGCGTCTCGTGCAGGCGGCTACGCGCGGCAACGGCGAGGTGGGCGAGGGCATCCTGCCGCAGGCACAGACCATCCGCTGTATCCCGCACGAGATCCCGTTCAAGGGGCGCATGGAGGTGCAGGGCGAGTGCATCATGCGCCTGTCCGCGCTGGAGAAATACAACGAGACGGCGGACGAGCCGCTCAAGAACGCGCGCAACGCCGCCGCCGGCGCGCTGCGCAACCTCGATCCGAAGGTGACGGCGAGCCGGAATCTGGATGCGCTGTTTTACCAGGTGGGCTTCATCGAGGGCAGGAGCTTTGATACCCAGACGGAGATGCTGGATTTCCTGCGGGAGAACGGCCTGCCCGTCAGCCCGTATACCGGCTATGCCTCGACGATTGAGGAGGCCCTGGCGCTGGTGCACGGGATCGAGGCGGAGCGTGATTCGCTCGACTTCCTCATCGACGGCGCGACGATCAAGCTGACCGACATGCGCACCCGCGAGGTGCTGGGCACGACGGACAAGTTCCCGCGCTGGTCGATCGCGTTCAAATTCCCCGCGCAGGAGACGGTGACGAAGCTCCTGAACGTTTCCTGGGAGCTGGGCCGCACGGGCAAGCTCACGCCGCTGGCGCACCTTGAGCCGGTGGACATCTGCGGCGTGACGGTGAAGCGCGCGACGCTCAACAACTATGGCGACATCTGCCGCAAGCGCGTGCGCGTGGGCAGCGACGTGTGGGTGCGCCGCTCCAACGACGTGATTCCGGAGATCATGGGCGTCGTGTGGGAGGGCGAGGGCGAAGCGCCGGAAACCGACATCGTGCCGCCGACGGTCTGTCCGGCGTGCGGCGGAGCGCTGACGCAGCGCGGCGCGCACATCTTCTGCCTGAACCGGCAGTCCTGCCGCCCGCAGGCCATCGCCCGCATGGCGCACTTCGCGTCCCGGCAGGGCATGGACATCGAGGCGTTCAGCGAAAAGACGGCGGAGTTGTTTTACGACAACCTCGGCGTGCGCTCTGCCGCCGATCTGTACACGCTTGACAAGGCGAGCATGGTCGTGCTCAAGGGTTTTGGCGAGAAGAAGGCGGACAAGCTGCTCGCCGAGCTTAATAAGAGCAAGGACTGCGAGCTGGATGCGTTCCTGTTTGCCATCGGCATTCCCAACATCGGCAAGAAGACCGCGCGCGATCTGATGGAGCACTTCGGCTCGCTGGACAGCCTGATGCAGGCAGACGAGGACGAACTGACCGCGCTTGACGACGTGGGCGGCATTGTGGCCGCCTCGATCACGGAGTTCTTCGCGGACGGGGACAATCAGGCGTTTGTGCGCAGGCTGCTTGCGTGCGGCGTGAAGCCGCAGATTCATCAGGAGGAAGCGGCGGGCGAACTCTTTGCCGGCATGACGTTCGTGCTGACCGGCACACTGCCGACGCTTACGCGCGCGCAGGCGGAGGAAATGATCCGAAAAAACGGCGGCAAGGCGACGGGCAGCGTCTCCAAAAAGACCAGCGTCGTGCTGGCCGGCGAGAGCGCGGGCAGCAAGCTGGAAAAGGCCCAAAAACTCGGCGTGCGCATCATGGACGAGGCGGAGTTCCTTGCTGCGATTGAAAACGGGGAAATGCGCAAATCCTGACGTTTGGGACTTTCCAATTTCCATCTTCAGTGCTATAATAAAATGATCGATTGGCCGATTTTACCAAAGGAGCGTGACTGCGGTGAAGAGCATGACCGGCTATGGCCGATGCCACATTGAAGAGGATGGGCGCGAGATGACCGTGGAGGTCAAGAGCGTCAACCATCGCTTTCTGGATATTTCCTACAGGCTGTCCCGCACGCTGTCGTTCCTGGACGACGCGGTGCGCAAGGGTGTGAGCGCGCGGCTCGCCCGCGGCCATGTGGACGTGTTTGTCAGCTATGCGAACCACCGGCAGGACGCCAAGGAGGTGCGCGTGGATACCGCGCTGGCCATGGCATACCGGCAGGCGCTTATCGAGCTGGCAGCCGCCGTGGGCAAGGAGCCGGAGATTCCGCTGGAGGATTATACCCGCCTGCCGGACGTGCTGACCGTGCAGGAGAAGGAAGAGGATCAGCAGGCCGTGCGGGCGCTGTTTGAGCGCGCGCTGGAAGGCGCGTTGGACGGCCTGATTGGCATGCGCGAGCAGGAGGGCGAGCGCATGTGCGAGGATATCCTCGAGAAGATCGGCAACATCGAGCGCCTGCGCGACGGCATTGCCGAGCGCGCGCCGCTGGTTGTGTGCGAATACCGGGACAAGCTTCAGCAGCGCATCGCCGCGCTGACGGAGGGCGAGATTGACGAGGCGAGGCTGATGACCGAGGTGGCGATCTTTGCCGACCGCGCGGCGATTGACGAGGAGCTGGTGCGCTTGAAGAGTCATGCGGCTGCGATCCGCGAGACAGCGGCGCTGGCCGAGCCGGTGGGCCGCAAGCTGGACTTCCTGGTACAGGAGCTCAACCGCGAGGTGAACACCATCGGCTCCAAGGCGTCCGACACCGCGATTGCGCAGGCCGTCGTCTCCGCCAAGGGCGAGATCGAGAAGCTGCGCGAGCAGGTGCAGAACGTCGAATAACCGGCGCAGCGCATTGGAGGAACAAGGTGGATATCAAACTGATCAACGTCGGCTACGGCAACTTCATTTCATCCAGTCGCATCATCGCGATCATCGGTCCGGATTCCGCGCCGGTCAAGCGCATCATTCAGGAGGCCAAGGAGGAGCGCCGCCTGATCGACGCGACGTACGGCCGCCGCACCCGCGCCGTCATCATCTCCGACAGCGACCATGTGATTCTCTCGGCGGTGCAGCCGGAGACCATCGCCCATCGCTTCGACGTGAAGGACAACACCACGATTGTGGAGGAGGAAGAACCCTGATGCAGCAGCAAAAGAAGGGCACGCTGTTCGTCTTCTCCGGCCCGTCCGGCGTGGGCAAGGGCACGCTGAACGCCAAGCTGTTCGCCGAGTTTGGCGATCAGATCGCGTTTTCCGTATCTGCCACCACGCGCGCGCCGCGCGAGGGCGAGATCGACGGAAAGCACTACTTTTTCATCAGCAGGCAGGAATTTGAAAACCGCATCGCGAATAATGAATTTCTCGAGTATGCGCAGTTTGCCGGCAATTGCTACGGCACGCCGAAGCCCTACGTCCTGAGCCTGCTTGAGCAGGGCAAGAACGTCCTGCTGGAGATCGAGGTGCAGGGCGCAATGCAGGTGATGGAGCGCATGCCTGAATGCGTGAGCATCTTCGTGCTGCCGCCGAGCTTTGAGGAGCTGGAGCGCCGCCTGCGCGGACGCGGCACCGAGAGCGAGGAGAAGGTGCGCGCACGCCTTGAAACCGCGCGCGGCGAGATCGCCTATGCGCCCAGATATCAGTACCAGATCGTCAACGGAGAGGATGTCGACGCCGCTTATCAGCAGCTGCGCAGCATCTACCTGAAGGAGACGCATCAGCGCTGATCCGTCCCAATCGTTTGCCCTGCCGCAGGGCGCAGGCTTTCACCGCAGTTCGCGGAGCCTGGCGGACCTTGCCGGCTTTGTGAGGAATCAAGAGGAGGAACCTGTTTATGTCCATGACCAATCCCACCATCCTGCAGCTTCTGGAGAAGGCGGATTGCCGCTATACGCTCGTCGTCGAGGTGTCCAAGCGCGCCCGCCAGCTGGTGGACGGCATTCCGCCGCTCATCGACGCCAAGGACAAGGAGAATATGCCCGTCTCCATCGCGATTGATGAGGTCAACCGCGGCTTGATCTCCTATGAGCGCACCACTGAAAACGATGCCCGGTAACCTGAAAACCAAAAAGTGCGTTGTCCTCGGTGTAACCGGGGGCATCGCTGCATATAAGGCATGCGAAATTCTCCGTCTGCTGCAGAAGCAGGGCATTGACGTGTTTGTGGTGATGACGAAGAACGCATGCCAGTTTGTGACGCCGCTGACGTTTGAGACGCTCTCCGGTCATCCGGTGGCAACGGACACGTTTGTGCGCCCGGACACCTGGGAGGTCGAGCATATCGCGCTGGCCAAGCGCGCGGATCTCTTCCTGATCGCCCCGGCGACGGCCAACATCATCGGCAAGATGGCGTGCGGCATCGCGGACGACATGCTTTCCACGACCGTCATGGCGACCCGCGCACCGGTGATGATCGCCCCGGCGATGAACACCGGCATGTGGGAAAATCCCGCGACGCAGCAGAACATTGCGACGCTCGTCTCGCGCGGCGTGCACGTCGTCACCCCGGCGACGGGCCATCTGGCCTGCGGGGACAGCGGCGCGGGCAAGCTCGAGGACGTCGTAGTGATCGCGCAGCGCGCGCTGGACGTGCTTGCTGAAAAGCGCGACATGGAGGGCCTGCGCGTCATGGTGACGGCCGGCCCGACGAGGGAGGCGCTCGATCCCGTCCGCTACATCTCCAACCGTTCCTCCGGCAAAATGGGCTACGCCATTGCGCGCGCAGCCCAGCGGCGCGGCGCGCAGGTGACGCTGCTCACCGGGCCGGTGGCCATCGAGCCGCCGCAGGGCGTGAAGGTCGTGCCGTTCATGACGACGCAGGAGCTGCTTGACCGGGCGCTGGCATGCGCGCAGGAGCAGGACGTCATCATCCAGTCCGCTGCGCCGGCGGATTACCGCGTCAGGGAGATCGCGCCCCAGAAGATCAAGAAGCAGGGCGGCGAGGACATGACGATCGAGCTGGTGGAAAATCCGGACGTCGCCGCGACGCTTGGAAGAGCCAAGCGTGATGATCAGACATTCGTGGGCTTTGCCGCGGAGACGAACGATGTGCTTGCGCATGCCAGGGGCAAGCTGATCAAGAAGAACCTCGATATGATCGTGGCCAACGACGTAACTGCGCCGGGCGCGGGCTTTGATGTGAACACCAACATCGTGACCCTGATCACCGGGGAGAAGATGGAATCCCTGCCGCTGATGAGCAAGGACGAGGTCGCCGGAAGGATCCTCGACGCTGTGCTCGCTCTTCGCGCGTAATGCGCAGACAATTGCATGATCCGCCGCTTTCCGCGTGAAGGCGGCGCTTTTTTTCCGCATTTCATGCATTTTGAAGGCATCAATCTTGACGATATGGAGATTTGTGAATATAATGAAGTATTGAATTCTGGGTTTTCTTAACCTTGCGCGGAAGGAGGCGAAACAAATGCCAAGAAGAAGCGAACGATCGCTGGTCTTCCTGCTGATCTGTTTCGCCTTTGTCTGCCTGCTGCTGAGCGGCGGCTCGCGTCTGATCGGCGCGCAGGGTGGGGAAGAATCCATGCCGCAGCAGGGAAATTCCCTGGTGCAGGCCGCGTTTGTCAGTGCGCCCGCGCCCATCGCGGAGACGGGAGCGACGCATCAGCGCGAGCACTGCGTGCAGCGCCATGCACAGACGCCGGCACCGGAGCGCCCGATCCTGACGGCCATCGCCGAATGCGATGCGAACGGCAACGTGCTCAAGGGTCAGCCATACCTGCGCGCGGTCTATCAGGCATTTGCGCTGGGAGACGGATTTGTATGACGGGCGTAACGGCCGCATGCAAACCGATCAAACAAGATAAAGAGAGGAAAATCACTATGGCGAACAAGAATGCAAAGCCGAAGAACCCGCGTACCCGCGCGATTGTTTCGCTGGTGGCCATCCTGGTGGTCGTCGCTGTCTGCGGATATGTGGCGCTGTTTGGCATTGGCAAGGGCACGATGGTCAACTATCTCAAGCCCTGGGGCGAAGCGATCTCCCTGGGCCTGGATCTGCGCGGCGGCGTGTACACCGTCTATGCGGCCGAGAACGACGGCACTGAGGAGTTCGAGACAAAGATGAGCTCGACCGTGTCCATTCTCACCAGCCGTCTGACCCGTCAGGGCTTCACCGAGGCGACCGTTACCCGTCAGGGCGCCGACCGCATCCGCGTGGAGATTCCGAACGTCTCCGATCCCAACGAGATCCTGCGCATCATCGGCACCCCGGCGCAGCTGTACTTCGTGGATGAAAACGGAGAAAACATCCTGGAAGGCGCGATGATCAAGAACGCGCAGGCTGCTCAGGACGAGAACGGCCTTCCGTGCGTCGCCTTTGAGCTGAACGACGAAGGCGCGAAGCGCTTTGCCGAGGCGACGGCCGCCAACATCGGCAAGACCATCTCCATCACGCTGGACGGCGAAACCATCTCCGCGCCGACCGTCAACAGCGTGATTGCCGGCGGCAAGGGCCAGATCACCGGCGACTTCACCGCCGACGAGGCCAAGAACCTGGCGACCCTCATCCTGTCCGGCGCGCTGCCGCTGAACCTGACCCAGCTGGAGGTCAGCGCGATCTCTGCGACCCTGGGCGTCGAGGCGCTTGACAAGGCCATCCTGGCCGGCGCGATCGGCGTGGCGCTCGTCATGCTGTTCATGCTGCTGCGCTACCGCCTGTGCGGCCTGGTGGCCGATATCGCGCTCACCATCTATGTCATGATCGTCGTGCTGCTGCTGGCGCTCACCGGCGCGCAGCTGACCCTGCCGGGCGTCGCGGGCATCATCCTGGGCATCGGTATGGCCGTCGATGCGAACGTGGTCATCTTCGAGCGCATCCGCGAGGAGATGAAGGTTGGCCGTCCGCTGGCCTCCTCCATCAAGATGGGCTTCTCCAACGCGCTCTCTGCGATCGTTGACGCGAACGTGACCACCATCATCGCCGCTGTCGTGCTGTATGCCTTCGGCACCGGTTCCATCCGCGGCTTCGCGCTGACGCTGGGCATCAGCGTCATCACGTCCATGTTCACCGCCATCTTTATCACCCATAAGCTGCTGGACATCTTCGCCGATTTCGGCATCAAGAACCAGAAGCTCTATGTGCGCTAAGGCAAGGAGGGAAATGTCATGAAATTCGAAATGAAGAATCGCCTCAAGCCCTGCGCGGCGCTCTCCGCTGTGATCATCGTGATTGCGCTGGTCATGTCCATGATGGGCATGGGCATGAATCTGGGCATCGACTTTACCGGCGGTACCCTGATGACCTATGACATGAACGTCAAGACGTTTGACACCGCCGACATCTCTGCGGCGCTGGCTGAGTGCGGTGTGACCGACGCGCAGATCGCCGTGACCGGCGAAGACAAGGATCAGGTGCAGATCCGCATCAAGGATGTGGAGAACACCGATGATCTGCGCACCGCGCTGGAAGAAAAGCTGTCTGCCAGCTATCCGGACATCGAGTATGTGGACATCACCCGCGTCGGCGCGGTGGTCGGCAGCGAGCTGATCAGCAACGCCATCAAGAGCCTGACCCTGGCCGCCGTGCTCATGCTGGTGTACATCGCGTTCCGCTTTGACCTGTACTCCGGCATCGCCGCCATCATCGGCCTCATTCACGACGTGGCGATCATGCTGTCCTTCGTCGTGATCCTGCGCAGCTTCATCCGCGTGGAGACCACCTTTATCGCGGCGCTGCTGACGATTGTCGGCTACTCGATCAACAACACCATCATCATCTTCGACCGCATTCGTGAGAATGTGCACAAGGCGGGCGTGCGTCAGCTGCCGCGCGAACAGATCGTCAACCTCTCTGTGACGGAGTCCCTGCCGCGCACACTGAACACCACCATCACCACCCTGCTCACCATCGTCACCCTGTATGTGCTGGGCGTCGATTCCATCAAGCAGTTTGCGCTGCCGCTGATCATCGGCATCCTCGCGGGAACCTATTCCGCGAACCTGATCAATGGCTATGTCTGGGCGCTGCTGATGGACAAGCGCGGCAAGAAGGCGAAGGCGTAAGAAATGGATGGATCGTAAGGGCGGGCGGATTACCCGCCCTTACGGTCTTTGATTTGCTGCCCTGTTTGGCCGGGGGCATGACGGCATGCCTGCGGCCAAGCCGGGGAATTCTACAGAAGGGAGGCCGCATATGCTCAGATTCGTGCCCAAGCAGGACAGGGAGCGGGAGATTCCCGAAGCGCTCCGGTCGCTCGGCGTGCCGCACCAGCTGCTTTGCCTGCTGCTGGATCGCGGAATCGATACGCCTGAGAAGATTGACAGGTATCTGCATCCGAAGATGGATGACCTGTACGACCCGATGCGCATGCAGGACATGGACAAAGCGGTTGCGGTCATCCGGGATGCCCTTGATAAGAACGAGGAAATCGTCGTCTTCGGTGATTACGATGTGGATGGCGTGACGGCGACGGCCATCCTGCTGACCTATCTGCGCAAGCAGGGCGCGAAAGCCGGCTATTACATTCCGGACCGGCATGGCGAGGGATACGGCCTCAATATGGCGGCGGTCGAGCAGATCGCCTCGCACGCCAGGCTGCTCATCACGGTGGACTGCGGCATCACCTGCCCAAACGAGGTGGCCCGCGCCCAGGAGCTGGGCATGCGTGTGATCGTCACCGATCACCACCAGCTCGGCCCGCAGCTGCCCGAATGCGCCGCCGTGCTCAATCCGCTGCTGGGCGATTACCCGTTCCGCCGCCTGTGCGGCGCGGGCGTGGCGTTCAAGCTGGTGCAGGCGCTGGGTGGCATGGAAGCCATCGAATCCCTGTGGGAGCTGGCGGCGCTGGCGACGATTGCCGACATCGTGCCGCTGCTGGATGAAAACCGCGTGATTGTCTCTTTTGGTCTCAAGGCCATGGCGAAAACGCAGCGGCCGGGTCTGATCGCCCTGATGGAATCCGCGGGTGTGGACGCAAAAAATGTGACCGCATCTGACGTGGCCTTCCGCATGGCGCCGCGCATCAATGCGGGCGGCCGTTTAGCGCTCGCCTCCCGCGGCGTGGAGCTGCTGACCACGCGCAGGATGGAAACCGCACGGGAAATCTCGGCGGAGCTGGATCAGGACAACACCAAGCGCCGCGAATTGGAGCTGGAGATCTTTGCACAGGCGGATGAGCTGGCACGCAGGGAAATCGATTTTCTCACGGAGCGCGCCATCGTCGTGTGCGGCGAGGGCTGGAACCCCGGCGTGATCGGCCTGGCGGCTTCTCGGCTGGTGGAAAAGTACAAATGGCCGACGATTCTGCTGGCCAGGGACGGCGATGTGTGCGTCGGCTCGGCGCGCTCGATTCCGGGCGTGGATATTCACCGGGCGCTTGCCACCTGCCGGGACCTGTTTGTCCGCTTCGGTGGCCACGCGCAGGCGGCGGGCCTGACGATTGAGGCGAAGAACGTACCGGAATTCAAGCGCCGCCTGACGCAGGCGATTCTTACGCAGTCCGAGCCGGAGGCGTTCATTCCGACGGAGGAATACGACCTCGAGCTCGAGCTGACGGACATGACCGAATCGCTCGTACAGGCGTTTTCCTCGATGCAGCCCACGGGCTTTGGCAATCCCGCGCCGGTGTTCTGCGTGCGCGGCGTGCACACGACCGACGTGCGGGCCATCGGCAAGGAGGGCGCGCACCTGCGCATGCGGCTTGTGAGCGGCAGCGACATGCGAAATGCCATCGGCTTTCGCATGGGCGACCGGGCCGGCTCGATGCCGGAGGTGGTGGAGGCCGTCGTGGGGCTGTCGATCAACGAGTGGCAGGACAGAAAAAGCGTGCAGTGCGAGCTGCGTCAGCTCAAGGCGTACCTGCCGGCAAAGGCATTCCTTTCGGAGTGCCAGCGTAGAGAAAACGAAATTGACGCGGCCTTGCTGGGCATGCTGAGCCGGCATGTGGGCAGGGCGGATGTGCGGCGGATCGAGCGCATGACGCTTGAGGAAGCGAAGAAGGTGCTCAGCGGGGAATTGCTGACCGGCTATCAGGGCACGCTCCTTTGTGTGCATACGGTATCCGCACTCAAGATGCTCAACATCCATCTGGCGATTCTGCATGCGCAGATCGACTATGCGGTGCGCACGCTGGACGACATCCGCAGCTTCAATACGCTGGTCATGGCGCCGGACTGGGACAGGCTTGGCTGCCATCCCAGGGCGGTCGTGGCGCTGGACGGTTTCATCAGCGATGAGGAGCGGGCCATGGCGCTGGCGCGGTTCCCGGACGCCCGTTTCATCGAGGTCACGGACATGGGCGCCCATACGGTGCGCGCATGCGGCAGGCTCCTGCCGGACGACGACCATCTGCGCGCGGTTTACCGCGTGCTGCGCCAAAGAGAAAAGCTGGAATACACGCTTCATTCCCTGGCTGCCGAGACTGGTCTTGCCGAGAGCCAGGTGCTGTGCGCGATGAGCATCTTCAGCGAGCTGAACCTGATTGAATGCACGCTTGAGCCGCTGCGCTATACCATGCTCAGAAGCGGGAAGGTTTCACTGGAGGCGAGTCCGCTCCGCGGCAGGCTCATCCGCATGAAGGGATTAAACGGCGAAGGAGGTATACCTGATTGACACACGATGAATGCAAAAATCTGGACGAACTGATCGCTACGGTGGTCAAATACCATCCGGATGCCGACGTAGCACTGGTTGAAAAGGCATACCACTTCGCAGAGAAGGCGCACGAGGGACAGATGCGCAAGTCCGGCGAGCCGTACTTTACCCATCCGATGATCGTCGCGGGCATTCTGGCCAAGCTGATGCTGGACCCGCCGACGATTGCTGCCGGCCTTCTGCACGACACGGTGGAGGACTGCGAGAACGTGACGCTGGACGTCATCAGCAAGGAGTTCGGCCCGGAGGTCGCGCTGCTGGTGGACGGCGTCACCAAGCTCAAGCGCCTCGACTTTTCCTCGCGCGTGGAGCAGCAGGCGGAGTCCATCCGCAAGATGATCCTGGCGATGAGCAAGGACATCCGCGTCGTGCTCATCAAGCTGGCGGACCGCACGCACAACATGCGCACGCTCAAGGCACAGTCCCCGGAGAGCCAGCGGCGCATCGCGCAGGAGACGCTGGATATCTACGCGCCGCTTGCGCATCGCCTGGGCGTGTACAAGATCAAGCAGGAGCTGGAGGACCTGTGCCTGCGGTATCTGGACCCGGACGGCTATCAGAATCTGATCGCCAAGGTCGGCATGAAGCGCGCCGAGCGCGAGCAGAACATCCAGGCGGTCATGCAGACGCTGGGCGACAAGATCAGGGAGATGGGCATTCAGTTCGAGATCGACGGCCGCCCGAAGCACTTTTACAGCATCTACCGCAAGATGGTGCTGCAGCACAAGCCCTTTGAGCAGATCTACGACCTGATTGCCCTGCGCGTGCTGGTCAACAGCGTGCAGGACTGCTATGCGGTGCTGGGCATCGTGCATACGCTGTGGAAGCAGGTGCCCAACCGCTTCAAGGACTATATCTCCATGCCCAAGCCCAACATGTACCAGTCGCTGCATACGACGGTCGTGGGCGAAAACGGCATGCCCTTTGAGGTGCAGATTCGCACTTACGAGATGCACCGCATTGCGGAATACGGCATTGCGGCGCACTGGCGCTACAAGGAGGGCAAGCAGGCAGCGGACGGCCTGGACAACAAGCTGTACTGGCTGCGGCAGATTCTGGACTGGCAGAACGACACGCGCGACTCCGAGGAGTTTATCAAGTCGCTCAAGGTCGATCTGTTCAGCGATGAAATCTTCGTCTTCACGCCCAAGGGCGAGATCGTCGATCTGCCCAGCGGCGCGACGCCGATTGACTTTGCCTATCGCATCCATACCGCGGTCGGCAACAAGTGCGTCGGCGCGAAGGTGAACGGCCGCATCGTGACGCTTGATGCGCCACTGCAGACGGGCGATTTTGTCGAAATCATCACACAGCAGAACAGCAAAGGCCCCAGCCGAGACTGGCTCAAGATTGTCAAGACCTCGCAGGCGAAGGCCAAAATCCGCAATTTCTACAAGAAGGAGCTCAAGGAGGAGAACATCGCCACGGGCAAGCAGATGCTGGACGCCGAGGCGAAGCGCCAGTCCTCGAGCCTCTCCGCGCTCATGAAGCCGGAGTACGCAGAGCCGATGCTGCGCAAGTTCTCCTTTGCCGATCTTGACGATCTGTACGCGGCGGTCGGCTGCGGCGGCATCACCGCGGCGCATGTGATCACGCGCCTGCGCGAGGAGCAGAAGAGCCACGAGAAGCCGCTGGTGCCGGTTCTGCCGCGCGTGGCGCCGGAGCCTGCACCGGCCAGGGGCGGCAAGTCGACCTCCAAGGACGACATGGGCATCCGCGTCGCGGGCCTGCCGGGCTGCCAGGTGCACTTTGCCAAGTGCTGCACGCCGCTGCCGGGCGACGAGATCATCGGCTATATCACGCGCGGACGCGGCGTGACGATCCACTCCCGCGAGTGCGTGAACGTCAATGCCTCCCACGATCCGGCGCGCTGGATCGACGCGGAGTGGTCCGAGACGACCAACTCCTCCTACAACGGCTCGATTCAGATCCTGGCGACCGACAGGAGCAACCTGCTCGCCGATCTGATGAGCTATCTGTCCGCACAGAAGGTGACGGTCTGCGCGCTCAATGCGCGCGTGAACAACAACCAGACCTGCACCATCGAGCTGACGCTGCAGGTGGCCAGCAAGCAGGAGCTGGACTGGGTTATCAAGCAGATCGCCAAGCGGCAGGATACGATTGAGATCTTCCGCGTGTAACGGCAGCGCGCTGCCGGATGCTTCTGAAAATTCTGATCATTGAAGAGAGAGGTACGCATGAGACTCGTGATACAGAGGGTGCTTGAATCCAGCGTCCGGGTGGACGGCAAGGTCGTCGGCCAGATCGGCAGGGGATTCATGGTGCTTTGCGGCGTGGAGGAAGGCGACACGCTGGACGACGTGCGCTATGGCGTGGAGAAGACGGCCGGCCTGCGCATCTTCGAGGATGACGCGGGCAAGATGAACCGCTCCATTCTGGACGTGGGCGGCGAGATCCTGGCGATTTCCCAGTTCACGCTGCTGGGCGACGCGCGTCACGGCCGCCGCCCAAGCTTCTCAACGGCGGCGCGGCCTGACGTGGCCGTGCCCCTGTACGAGGCGTACTGCCAGGGCCTGCGCGAAAAGGGGATCCATGTGGAGACCGGCATTTTCCAGGCGGACATGAAGGTTTCCCTGATCAATGACGGCCCGGTGACGCTGCTGCTGGATTCCAGGAGGACATTCTGATGGCTGAACTCGATATCAGGGCAGTGACGGGCGGCCCGCTGGACGTGAACACCTATGTGGTGGGATGTGAGGGCAGCGACAGCTGCGTGCTCATCGATCCCGGCGCAGAGGAGGCGCGCGTGGCGGAGGCCGTGGGCAAGCGCAGGGTGGACGCTGTGCTGCTGACCCATGCGCACTTTGACCACATGCTCCATGCGCAGCCGTGGCTTGACCGGGGCGCGAGGCTCTATGTGCATGCGCTGGATGCGCAGGCGCTGCGCAGCCCGGCGCTCAACCTCAGCCAGGTGATCAACACGTCGCTCGTGCTGCCCAAGGCCGATGTGGAATTGCAGGAAGGCGACGTCGTTTGCGAGGCGGGCCTTGCGCTCACCGTGCTGCACACGCCTGGCCATACGCCCGGCGGCGTCTGCTATCTGAGCGGCGGCACGCTCTTCTGCGGCGATACGCTCTTTTACAGGAGCTATGGCCGGATTGATCTGCCCGGCGGCGATGCGCAGGAGATGGCTGCCTCGCTTGCGAGGCTGATGCAGCTGCCCGCAGACACAGTGGCCTATCCCGGCCACGGCATGAAGACGAAGATCGCCTGGGAACGGGGGAGCTATGCGTGAGGATCGCAATTGAAACGCCGTTTGAGGGCTTTCGCAACGATATTGCGGACGTTGTGCGCCTGTTCTACGGAGAGGGCGCGGCAGTCGCTCCGCAGGAGACGCACGACGCGGTGCTTGAGCACACCCATACGCTGGAAAACGGCGTATGGATTGAGGGATTCTCGCTTAGCGGAGGGCCGACCTGTACATTTGTGACGCTGCGCGGCGAGGCAGTCACCTGCGGCGGCCTGGAGGAAAAGCGCCAGCTCAAGCGGCTGATCAAGCGCTGCTGCTACCGGCTGCTCAAAGAGGTGACGGGCCGCCGCCCCGCGTGGGGCTCGCTCACGGGCATTCGCCCGACGCGTCTGTACTATCAGCAGATGGAGGGCGGCAAGCGCCGTGAGGAAGCGAGAACGGCGCTGGCAGCGCTCTTTGACCTGTCGGAGGAGAAGCTCGACCTGCTGGACGAGATCATCACTGCACAGGAGGGGCTGATCGAGCGGCCGCAGAATGCCTGCGATCTGTACATCGGCATCCCGTTCTGCACGACGCGCTGCTCGTACTGCTCGTTTTCCTCCGGCGAGATCGGCAACGGCAGGCTGGTCGAGCCGTACCTGAACGCGCTGTTTCACGAGATCGACCTGTGCAGCGAAATGGCCCGGGACATGGGCCTGGACATCCACGTCGGCTACATTGGCGGCGGCACGCCCAGCAGCCTGACGACCGCGCAGCTTGACCGCCTGCTTGAGCATGTGCAGCGCCGCTTCGGCACGCTGTCCGAGCTGACGGTGGAGGCCGGCAGGCCGGACACGCTCGACCGGGAGAAGCTCGCCATGCTGCGCAGCCATCCGGTGACGCGCATCAGCATCAACCCGCAGACCATGAACGACGAAACCCTCCGCGTGATCGGCCGCGCGCACACCGCGCAGCAGACGATTGACTGCTATGAGCTGGCACGGTCGCTGGGCTTTGACGACATCAACATGGACGTGATCGCCGCATTGCCGGGCGAGGACTACGGGATGTTCGCGCACACACTTCATGTGATCCGTGTGCTGAACCCGGACAGCCTGACGGTGCATACGCTGGCGGTCAAGCGATCCTCCCGTCTCCACGAGCAGAAATATCAGCAGCAGGAGGAGGATGTGGCGCGCATGGTGGCGCTGGGCCGGGAGACGGCGCACGCGATGGGTATGCGGGCGTATTACCTGTACAGGCAGAAGTACATGGCGCAGAATCTGGAAAACGTGGGCTACGCGAGGCCTGCAAGCATCTGCCGCTACAACATCGACAACATGGAGGAAACCACCAGCGTGCTGGCGCTGGGCGCGGGCGGAATCTCAAAATGTGTGATGCGGCAAGAGGAAAAGATCCTGCGCGCACCGAATATAGCCAATATCGAGCAGTACATCGACCGCGTCGACGAGATGGCGGCGCGCAAGCGCGAGGCCTTTGAGGAAAAGGCGAAGCGTCTGGCGCAGGCGGGCAAAGGAGCGTGAAAGCCGCATGATCATCAGCGATAAACAGGAACTGCGCCGCTGCGTCAAGCAGCTGGTGCGGCGCGCCGAGGTTTGCGAGGCTTCACTGGACTTTGACGTGTCCGGCGGCGAGATCGGCGTGGAGGCGATGCTCGACACCTGGGCGCATCCGGCGGCGATGCCGGACGAGGCCCTACGCCGCGCGACAGCGGAGCACACGCCGTTTGATCCGGACGCGGCGGCGATGTTCGCAGCGCTTGACGCGATGGATCTGCCTGTGCGCGACCTTGACCGCGCGCAGGCGATGGTTGCAGAGTACGAGCGTCCGGCGTATCTGCGCGAGGTGCTCGACACGATGCGCGCCCGGTGTGTGCTCGTGTGCGTGCCCATGGAGAAAGCGACGCGGTTTGAGGACGACCGGCTCGAGCCGCTGCTTGTGGCAAGCGGCGATCTGTTCGTGCCCGGCCGCTACGGCGTGGATTATGCCGGCGCGGCGAGGAAGCTTGTCGACTGCGCGCAGGCCTGCGGCGCGGGAAATCTGCTGATGGAGCACTTTGACGCGCAGGCGCTGCGCTACTGCCTGCTGCCGCTCTGCCAGGACAACGGCTATGCGCTGCATGTGCAGCTGCGTTCCTGCGAGGAGATCGACCGCTTTGCGCTGCTGCTGGATGAGTTCGACGGCGTGCGGGCGCTGGCCGGCGCGCAGGCGTCGTGCGAGCTTCATCTGATTGACGCGGCCGCGCAGCGCATGCGGCTGCTGGTCTGCTTGAGCGACTGCGCACATATGAGCGCGGCGCTGGGGACACTGGGCACGCGCTTTGTCGCCTACAGCGCGCAGGCGAAGCTGCCGGAGCAGATGCTGGGCCGCTGGTTGCTGGCCAGGGAAAGCATCTGGCAGGCGCTGGCCAATGCCTACCTGCCGCTGGCCCGAAGCGGCTATACGCTGGACACCGCCGCGATCGAGCGCGACGTGAGACGGCTTCTTGGCGACAACCTGATGGCGCTGTGCAGGCCTGAAACCCTGTAACATGAACCATTCACATCATTTTCAGGAGGATAAGACAATGAGCAATCCGATTTTTACCATTGAGATGGAAAACGGCATGACCATGAAGGGCGAGCTGTACCCGGAGATGGCGCCCAACAGCGTGGCGAACTTTGTGGAGCTGGCCAACAGCGGCTTCTATGACGGCGTAATCTTCCACCGCGTGATTCCGGGCTTCATGATCCAGGGCGGCGATCCGATGGGCCAGGGCATCGGCGGCCCGGGCTACTCGATCCGCGGTGAGTTTGCGCGCAACGGCTTTGACAATCCGCTCAAGCACACCCGCGGCGTGCTCTCCATGGCGCGCAGCATGATGCCCAATTCCGCCGGCAGCCAGTTCTTCATCATGGTCGACGATGCGCCGCATCTGGACGGCCAGTACGCCGCGTTCGGCAAGGTGACCGAGGGTATGGAGACCGCTGACGCGATCGTGGCTGCGCCGCGCGACCGCCGCAACGACAAGCCGTACGAGGACCAGAAGATGAAGTCTGTCCGCGTGGAGACCTTCGGCGTGGAATACAAGGCCGAGAAGCTCAAGAGCAGCAGGTTCTGATCGGGAGGCGCCTGTGAAAAAGAACAAGGTGGTCATCCATCTGATGGGCCGCGATTACACGCTGCTGACCGACGAGGACGCGGCACAGGTGCAGCGGCTGGCACGCTATGTCGACCGCAGGATGCGCGAGGTATCGATCACCACGCGCGCGGGCGAGAGTATGGTGCCGACGCTCACGGCGATGACGCTCGCGGGTGAGCTGTTTCGCGCACAGGATGAGAATGTACGCCTGAAAAAGGAGCTGGCTGCCCTGCAGCCCAAGGACAAAGCGTAAGCATCTGGCGGCGGCAGGAGAGAAAGCTCTTTGTCGCCGCGTTTTCAAACTGGAGGATTTATGGAACTGCTTTCCCCGGCGGGCAACCGCGAGGCGCTCGTGGCGGCCGTTTCCTGCGGCGCAGACGCCGTCTATCTGGGCTATACGGCCTTCGGCGCACGCAGCTATGCGTGCAATTTTGACGATCAGCAGCTGAAAGAAGCGGTCGAATACGCGCACGAGCGGGGCAGAAAGATCTATGTGACCGTCAATACGCTGGTCAAGCAGTGCGAGGTGGACGACCTGTGCGATGTGCTTGAGCTGCTGGTTCGCACCGGCGTGGACGCGGCAATCGTGCAGGATCTGGGCGTGGTGCGCATCGCCCGGGAGCGTTTTCCGGAGCTGACGCTGCATGCCAGCACGCAGATGACGGTCAGCAACGCGCAGGGCGCGAAGCTGCTCGGCGATCTTGGCCTTACGCGCGTGGTGCCTGCGCGCGAATGCTCGCTGGCGGAGCTCAAGTGCATGGCGGACACCGGCGTGGAGATCGAGGCGTTTGTGCACGGCGCGCTGTGCGTGGCGGTTTCTGGCCAATGCCTGTTTTCCAGCATGATCGGCGGAAGGAGCGGAAACCGCGGGCGCTGCGCCCAGCCGTGCCGTCTGCCGTATCATCTGGACGACGGGACGAGTGGCTATCTGCTCTCCACGCGCGATCTGATGCTGATTGACAGAATCCCGCAGCTCCGCGACGCTGGCATCTATTCCCTCAAGCTGGAGGGACGCATGAAGCGCCCGGAATATGTCGGCGTCATCACCAGGGCATATCGCGAGGCGCTGGACGCCGCAGAGGCGCATGTGCCCTATCATGCGGACGAAAAAACCGTCCGGGCGCTCAAACAGATATTCAACCGGGGCGGCTTCACCGAGGGATATGTCATGGGCCGCAGCAACGCGGCGCTGATGAGCTGGGAGCGCCCAAGCCATTGGGGCATCCGCGTAGGCCGGATCACCGCCATGCGCGGCCCGCTGGCCCAGGTGCTGCTGGAGGACAGCCTGAACGACGGCGACGGCCTGCAGGTGCGCGGCAAAGAGGAGATTGACCTGACATATTCGGGCAATGATGTCCGCTGCGGTGCGGAGGCGACGGTGCGCATTCCGTCAGGCAGATGCAGACCCGGCGATGCGGTGTACCGGCTGACGGACGCTGTGCAGATGGCGGAGATCCGCACGGTCATGGCGCAGGAAAACGCGCGCATTCCGCTCCGGGCGACGCTGACGGCGATGCCGGGCAGCCTGCCCGTGCTGGAGCTGTGCGATCCGGACGGGCATGCCGTGCAGGCGGTGGGCGAGCAGGTGGTTGACCGTGCGCAGCAGCGTGCGCTCGATCAGGAAGGCGCCGTGAAGCAGCTTGCCAAAATGGGCGGCACGCCGTATGTGATGGAATCGCTCACGCTGCACAGCGAGAACGCGTTTATGACGGCGGGCATGCTCAACAGCCTGCGCCGCGAAGCGCTGGCGGCGATGAAGGCTGCGCGCACGCAGGTCGTGCGCAGGGAAGCGAAGGGACAGGCGATGCCCGCAGACATGCCCGCGCAGCAGAAGCTGCTCATCGCGCAGAGTGAACGGCTTGCGGACGCGAAGACCCTGCTTGCGTGCGGCGCGGATGTGTTTTACTGGGAGCCGCAGGCGATGACGCCGGCGGCGATTGAGGAGGCGCTCACGCAGAATCCGGACGTGAAGCCGGTGCTCGTGCTGCCGGCCGTAGCGGGCACGGAGGAGTTGACGCAGCTCCATGAGTGTGTGTGCCGTCATGCAGCGCGGTTTGCCGGCGTCGTGGCCAACAATGTGGGCCAGTTTGAACTCGCATGGCCGGTCGACGTCTTCGGCGGACAGGGACTCAACGTGATGAACGGCGAGAGCGCGGGCTTCTATACCGCGCTGGGCGCAAAGCGGCTGACGGCCTCCTGCGAGCTGAGCCTGAAGGAGCTCAGAGAACTGCAGGCCTGCGGCGGAAATTACGAGCTCGAGGCGTATGGCCGCGTGCAGCTGATGCTGCTAAGCCACTGCCCCCAGCGCACGAAAGCGGGCGACGAACGACAGGACGACGCCTGCAACGCCTGCGCGGCCAGCGGCGGCACTCCGCAGGTGTACACGGACCGGAAGGGCTATCGTTTCCCGGCCAAGCGCCAGAGGATGGCGCACGGCTGCATCGTTCGCCTGTACAACAGCGTGCCGACGGATATGGCGCGCTTTGCAAGAAAGCTTCGCGATGCGGGCATTGCCCTGCGCGTGAGCTTCACCGACGAGCCGCTTGAGCGGCAGAAAGCAATTGTATCGTCCTATCGCAGCATCGTGGACAGCGGCGTGGCTGTGCACGATGTCGCCGAGCTTGCGACGTCCGGCCATCTGGCGCGGGGTGTCGAGTAAAGGAGAAGACCATGACGGAGAGATCCCTGCGCGTGCTCGAATTCAGCAAGATCCGCGCGCAGCTTTCGCAGTACTGTGTGTCCGATATGGGCGCGGCGCTGTGCGACAGCCTGGAGCCGGTCAGCCGCATCGAGGATGTGCGCCGCATGCAGCAGGAGACGCGCGAGGCGCACGACATGCTGACCTATCTGGGCGGCACGCCGATGATCGCGTTTTCCGACGTTCGCGCGCAGCTGCATCTGGCGGAGATCGGTTCGACGCTGTCCCCGCGCGCGCTGATGGACATCGGCGCTTCGCTGCGCGCGTTGCGCGCCTGCCGCGATGCGCTGGTCAATGACCGCGGAGGCACGCCGATGATCACGGCAAACGCCTCGCGCCTGTCGACGTTCAAAAATGTGGAGCAGGCCATCAGCGATGCGATCATCAGCGAGGAGGAGATTGCGGACCGCGCCAGCCCGGAGCTGTTTTCCATCCGCCGCAAGATGCGCGCCTGCAACGAGCGCGTGCGCGAGCGCCTGAACAGCATGATCCACAGCACGACGTACGCCAAATATCTGCAGGAAGCGATCATCACCATGCGCGGCGACCGGTATGTCCTGCCGGTCAAGCAGGAGTACCGCGCCATGGTGCCGGGCATCGTGCACGATCAGTCCGCCACCGGCGCGACGATCTTCGTGGAGCCGATGTCTGTTGTGGAGATCGGCAACGAGCTCAAGCAGCTCATCGCCGGCGAGCGCGCGGAGATCGAACGGATTCTGCGGATGCTGTCCGCACAGGTGGCGCCGGATGCGCCCGCGATGGCCGACAACCTGGCGATTCTCGCACAGCTTGACTTTGCGTTTGCCAAGGCGTCGCTGGCGCGGGAGATGTTCGCCGTGGAGCCCAAGATCAACAGCGAGGGCAGAATCAAAATCGTTCGCGGCCGCCATCCGCTGATCGACCCGCAGAAGGTCGTCCCGCTGGATATCAGGCTGGGCGAGGACTTTACCACCCTGATCATCACCGGACCCAACACCGGCGGCAAGACGGTCACCCTCAAGACCACCGGTCTGTTTACGCTGATGGCGCAGGCGGGCTTGCAGGTTCCGGCGGAATACGGCACGGAGCTGGCGGTGTTTGACGACGTCTTTGCGGATATCGGCGACGAGCAGTCGATCGAGCAGTCGCTCTCCACGTTCTCCGGCCACATGAAAAACATCGTGTCCATTCTGGAAAACGTGACGCCGGACTCGCTCGTGCTCTTTGATGAGCTGGGCGCGGGCACCGACCCGACCGAGGGCGCGGCGCTGGCGCAGTCGATCCTCTCGACGCTCCTGTCCATGCATACGCGCACGGTGGCGACGACGCATTACAGCGAGCTGAAGGAATACGCGCTGACGACGCCGGGCGTTGAGAACGCCTCGGTGGAGTTTGACGTGGCGACGCTGCGCCCGACGTACCGGCTGTCCATCGGCATTCCGGGCAAGTCGAACGCCTTCGAGATTTCCCGCAAGCTGGGTCTGCCGGAATTCGTCATCGACAAGGCGAAGGAGTTGCTTTCCAAGGAGGCCGTTCGCTTTGAGGACGTGATTGCCAACGCGGAGTATCACCGGCAGATCGCGGAAAAGGAGCGGAAGATTGCGGAGGAGACCCGCCAGGAGATGGTGGCCATCCGCAATCAGGCGGAGGCCGAGCGCAAAAAGCTGGAGGATCAGCGCGACCGCGCGATCAGGAAGGCGAAGGACGAGGCCAAGCGCATCGTGGAGAACGCCCGGCGAGAATCCGAGGCGATGATCGCCGAGCTGCGCGCGATGAAGAAGGCCGGCGGCGCCCAGGAGCACGAAATCCAGCGCGTAAAGAAGAAGATGGAGCAGACGCAGGAAGCGCTGGCGGAGAAGAAGGAGATCGGCGGCGAGATTCCCAAGACCGTCAAGCCCGGCGACATGGTACATATCGCGTCGATGGACGTGGATGCGACCATCGTCACCGCGCCGGACGCGAAGGGCGTTGTGCAGCTGAAGGTGGGCATGATGAAGATGCGCGCACAGCTGTCCGATCTGCGCACGCTGACCTCGACACAGCAGATGCTCAAAAAGGAGCAGAAGAAGCTCGAACGCAAGAAGTCCATGCGCGAGCAGCGTGTGGACGTGACGACGCGCGAGGTTCGCCAGGAGCTCGATGTGCGCGGCATGGCGCTGGACGAGGCGCTGCCGGAGGTGCAGAAGTTCCTGGACGACGCAGTGCTCTCCTCCCTGGGCGAGGTGTCGATCATTCACGGCAACGGCATGGGCATTCTGCGCGCGGGCATTCAGGACTGCCTGCGCCGCCATCCGAGCGTGAGCAGCTTCCGCCTGGGCCGCTATGGCGAAGGCGAAACCGGCGTGACCATCGTGTCGCTCAAATAAACCTGTGATAGTTTTTCGCGCCTCTGGCTATGATAAGCCCGGGGTGAGCGAATGAGAATGAAACGCGAGATTGCAGCGGGCGCCCTGCTCATGGGAACGCTCGCTGCGATTCTTTTTATCGGCAACGGGGCGGAGAGCGAAGCGCGGACCGTCTACGCGCAGGGAGAATACGTGGCTTCGCTGGCGGGCACAGCCAGTCCCTTTGCGGATGTGGCCAACGTGGTGATGCCGTGCGTGGTCGGCGTGAGCAACCGCGCGAACACATACAGCATCATCAGCGGGCAGACGGAGCTGGTCGAGCAGGCGACCGGCTCCGGTGTCGTGGTGACGACGCAGGGACATGTCGTGACCAACTATCATGTCGTCGAGGGTGCGAGCGACGTGCAGGTGCTCTGGCAGGGGCAGTATCTGAAGGCGGAGATCGTCGGCGTGGATGAGCTGACGGACCTGGCGGTGCTGCGCGTGATGGAGGACGTTGCGCTGCCGGCGGTCCGGATGGGCAACGCGCAGGATGTGCGCGTGGGCGACTGGGCAATCGTCATCGGCAATCCGCTGGGCAAGCAGTTTGCCGATACGGTGACGGTCGGCGTGGTGTCCGCGCTCAACCGCGAGCTGGAGGGCTCGTCAATCGTCAAGATGCTGCAGACCGACGCCGCGATCAACTCCGGTAACAGCGGCGGCGGCATGTTCAACACGCGCGGCGAGCTGATCGGCATTCCATCGCTCAAGTTCAGCGCGTCCGGCAGCCGGGGCGTCGCGAGCATCGAGGGCATCGCCATGGCGATTCCCATGGACGTGGTGCAGCCGGTGGTGAACAGCCTGATTCAGTACGGCAAGGTGACGCGGCCCAAGCTGGGCATTTCGGTGATGACGCTGCGCGGCAGCGAGGAACCGACCGAAGGGTCGCTGCCCGCGGGCGTGTATGTCAGTGCGGTCAGCAAGGGCAGCCCTGCGGAGCAGGCAGGGATCCGGCCGGATGACATCATCATCCGCGTGGATGGCGAGCGCATCACGCTGCACACCGATCTGACCAACCACATCGCCAGCAAGCAGCCGGGCGACACCGTGACGCTGACGGTCTACCGCATCGAGGGTCTGTCTGAGCTGACGGTGCAGGACCGCGTGCCCAAGGGAGAAGAGCTTGAATTTGTGATCGAGCTGCAGGTGCCCGCGGATACGTCGCTGTAAAGCAGGGGTATCAGCATATCCTGTCCGCCGTGCGCATACGTTTGCGTGACGGCAGGGAGGGATGTTATGCAAGCTTACGACCTGTACAGAGATATCTCGGAGAGAACGCAGGGCGATGTGTATATCGGCATCGTCGGCCCGGTGAGAACGGGCAAGTCGACTTTCATCACGAAATTCATGGAAAAGCTCGTGATTCCCGGCATAGAGAACGCGCACATCCGCGCAAGGGCGCAGGACGAACTGCCGCAGAGCGGCTCGGGGCGGACAATCATGACGACGCAGCCCGCGTTCGTGCCCAACGACGCGGTGGAGGTGACGCTGCCCTCCGAGAATCGCGTGAGGCTCCGCCTGATTGACAGCGTGGGGTATCTGGTGGACGGCGCGCTGGGCACGCAGGAGGGCGAAGCGCTGCGCATGGTGCGCACGCCGTGGGTTGACGGGGAGATTCCCTTTGAGCGCGCGGCGGAGATTGGCACGCAGAAGGTGATCGGAGAGCACTCGACGATCGGGCTGGTCATCACGACGGATGGCAGCGTCACGGATCTGCCGAGAAGCAGCTATGTGCCGGCGGAAGCGCGCGTGATTGAAGAGCTCAAGGCGCTGCAAAAGCCGTTTGCCGTGATCCTGAACACGGAAAACCCGGCTAACGCCAAAGCACAGGCACTGCGCAGGACGCTGGAGAACGACTATGGCGTGCCCGTGGTGGCGCTGAACGTCGCACAGATTGAGGAAGAGGATATCCGCAACGTGCTGGAGAAGGTGCTGGGGCAGTTCCCGGTGGTCTCCATGAGCATTCAAACGCCGGAATGGCTGGGCGCACTGGACAGCGATCACTGGCTGATCGACAGCCTGATGAGCAGCCTTATGGATGCTGCGCCACAGAACCTGCGCATCGAGGACGTGCACCGCTTCGCGCAGAGCGTGGGCGAGAATCCGTATCTGGACAGCGTGACGGAAAAGACCGTTGAGCACGGAAGCGGAACGGCATATCTGCAGATGAATCTGCGGGAGGGACTGTTCAACCAGATCCTGGCCGAGCAGTGCGGCACAGAGATCAAGAGCGACGCGCATCTGCTCTCGCTGCTTCGCGAGCTGGTGGCGGCGAAGCGGGAATACGACCATGTCGCGCAGGCGCTTCAGGCTGTGCGGGAGACGGGCTATGGACTGGTCCCGCCACTGCTGGAGGAGATGACGCTGCAGGAACCGGAGATCATGAAACAGGGCGGGCGGTTCGGCGTGCGGCTGCGGGCCAGTGCGCCAAGCCTGCACATGATCCGTGTGGATATCCAGACAGAGGTATCGCCGGTTGTCGGCACGGAGCAGCAGTCCGAAGAGATGATTCGATACCTGATGGAGGGCTTCGAGCAGGATCCGCAGAAGCTGTGGGGAAGCAACCTCTTCGGCAAGCCGCTGTCCGATCTGGTGCGCGAAGGGCTGTCCAACAAGCTGATGCACATGCCGGCGGATACGCAGCTGAAGGTTCAGCAGACACTGGAAAAAATCATCAACGAGGGAACGGGCGGGATGGTCTGCATCCTACTGTAATATAAAAGACTTTCGGTTTGTTTTTATAAACAGACTGAAAGTCTTTTGTGTATTCCAGGTGAATTCTGGAAGGACTCTGCTCGAGAAAAAACTAACAAGTGAAAAATGGGGAAAACCTGGTTTGATTTTATACACTTGTATGATATAATGAAGCGTAACATTTTACTTCAATCGCGTGGAATACGGATTGAAAAGTGAAGGGAGGAACTTGTCTGTGGCTATTACCCAGACATTTGGCGGCGGCGTCCATCCCCATGAGATTGGCAACGGCAAAGACTCGACCAAGTCTCAGCCGATTGTGAACGCAGCTGCCCCGGCTCGTGTGACGATTGCCATGTCCCAGCACCTGGGCGCCCCGGCGGCGTGCTGCGTGAAGGTGGGCCAGGTGGTCAACATGGGCCAGGTCATCGGCGAGGCGCAGGGTGCGATTTCTGCGCCGGTTCATGCGTCCGTCTCCGGCAAGGTTGTCGCACTGACGACCTGCACGATCACCGGCGGCAAGAGCGTCCCTGCCGTCGTGATTGACAACGACTATGAGGATCGCTGGGATGAGTCTGTGAAGCCCTGCGAGAATATCGACGCGCTCACGCCGGAGGACATCCAGCGCATCGCGCGCGACTGCGGCGTCGTCGGCCTGGGCGGCGCGGTGTTCCCGGCGGCTGTGAAGCTCAATACCAGCAAGCTGGATCCCAAGCCGGACACGCTCGTCGTCAACGGCAGCGAGTGCGAGCCGTACCTGACCAGCGACCATCGCATGATGGTGGAAAACGCCGAGCAGATCATCGACGGCATCCGCTTTGCCATGAAGGCGACCGGCGTCAAGTGCGCCAAGGTCGGCATCGAGAACAACAAGCCGGACGCCATCGAGGCGATGCGCGCTGCGGCGACGGAGAACATCGAAATCGTGGCGCTGCCGACGAAGTACCCGCAGGGCTACGAGAAGATGCTGATTTACGCGCTGACCGGCCGCAGGGTGCCCAACCGCGCCCTCCCGAGCGCGGTGCAGTGCGTGGTGATCAACGTGTCCACCTGCGCGGCGCTGTCCGCCGCGGTGCGCGAGGGCAAGCCGATCATTGATCGCGTGGTGACGGTCGCCGGCCGCGTGGCCAGGCCGTGCAACCTGCGCGTGCGCATCGGCGTCCCGCTGCTGGACGTTCTGGATCAGGCGGGCGGCATGACCGAAGGCGTGCGCAAGCTGATTGTCGGCGGTCCGATGATGGGCAAGACGATCCCGGATCTCAATGTGCCGATCACCAAGGGCTTCGGCGGCTTCCTGGCGCTGGGCGACGAGAGCGTGAACGCGGAGGAATCCGCCTGCATCCGCTGCGGCCGCTGCCTGCGCGCCTGCCCGATGGGCCTTGCGCCGGCGAAGATGGATTCTCTCGTGCGTCATGGCGACTACCAGGGCGCACTGAACATCGGCGCGCTCAACTGCATGGAGTGCGGCTCGTGTACCTATGTCTGCCCGGCCAAGCGCGAGCTGCTGCAGGCGATCCGCGTCGCCAAGGCGGTTGGCGGAAGAATCAAGGGTATGTAACGGAGGAACGTAAAATGTCCAAGTATATTGTTTCGGCTTCTCCGCATCTGCGCGATCATGTCTCGACCAGGAGCATCATGCAGGACGTCTGCATCGCGATGCTTCCGGCCTGCATCGCGGGCGTGCTGTTCTTCGGTTACCGCGCCGCGGTGATCCTCGCATTGTCCGTGCTGACTGCGGTTCTGAGCGAGAAGTTCTATTGCAAGGCTGCTCACATCAAGGATACCACCGGCGACTTCAGCGCCGTGGTCACCGGCATGCTGCTGGCGATGAACCTGCCGTCCACCGTGCCGTACTGGATGCCGGTCATCGGCAGCATCATCGCGATTCTGCTGTGCAAGATGATCTTCGGCGGCATCGGCCAGAACTTCATCAACCCGGCGCTGGCCGCCCGCGCGATCCTCGCGCTGTCCTGGGCGAGCCTGATGAACACCTTCGCCGCTCCGGCATTCGGCAATCTGGCGGGCGTGGATGCCATCGCCTCTGCGACGCCGGTCTCCGGCGCGGCCCGCGGCGGCTTTACGCTGGCACAGCTGGCGCTGGGCAACATCCCCGGCACCATCGGCGAGACCTGCAAGATCGCCCTGCTGGTGGGCGCCGCGTACCTGCTTGTCCGCAAGGTGATCTCCTGGCACATCCCGGCGGCCTTTATCGGCTCCTTCGCGCTGTGCTATCTGATTGCCACCGGCGTTGACGTGAATGCGACGCTGTATCAGGTGCTCTCTGGCGGCCTGATCCTGGGCGCGTTCTTCATGGCGACCGATTATTCGTCCTCTCCGGCGACGAGCAAGGGCAAGATCATCTTCGGTCTGGGCTGCGGTCTGCTGCTGTTCTGGTTCCGCTTTGGCAAGAAGACTCCGGCAGAGTGGTGCTCCTTCGCCATCCTGCTGATGAACGTCGTGTCTCCGCTGATCGAGCGTGTGACCGGCTCCAAGAGCTTTGGGGAGGTTAAGAAGTAATGGGTGATATTGTTAAGCTCGCGCTTCGTCTCTTCGTTTTCGCGCTCGTGGCTGCCGTGGCGCTGGCGCTGACCAACGAAGTGACCAAGGGCCCGATCGAGGCCCAGAAGCTTGCTGCCAAGATGGACGCGCTCAACACCGTGCTCCCGGGCTGCGAGTATACGCAGATTGAATACGAAGGTCTGGCCGAGGGCAGCGTCCTTGACGAGATCTTCGAGGGCAAGGATGCTTCCGGTGCGACCGTCGGCTACGCGCTGACCGCTGCGCCGCAGGGCTACGGCGGACCGATTCCGATCACCGTGGGCATCAGCACCGAAGGCTACATCACGCAGACCTATGTCGGTGCGCTTCAGGAGACCGCCGGTCTGGGCTCCCGAGTGGGCGAGGATGAGTTCAAAAGCCAGTTTATCGCAATCGCTGCGGATCCGGATACGCTGCGGGATGATGTTGACACCATCGGCGGCGCGACCGTTTCCTCCGGCGCTTTTGTGAATGCTGTTTCCGAAATCCTTACCTATTCCAAGAATACCCTCGGTATCGCCCCGAACGCGGGCGACAAGGACGCGATCCTTGCCGCTGCTGCCGCGGCTGCGGGCAATGCGGAGCCGGTTGTGACCACCAACACCTACGACGTCACCGGCTTTGCCCCGATGAAGGTCGAGATTGCCGTCGACGACGCGGGCAAGATCGTGTCGGTCAAGGTGCTCGAGCACAACGAGACGCCGGGCTTCGGCGCTGACCTGATCGCGGATACCGCGGTGTTCGATGCGCTGGTGGGCCAGGATATCGCTGGTGCCGCCATCGACGTGAAGGCGGGTGTGACCCTGACCAGCAAAGCCATCAACAGCGCGCTGAAGGCTGCCGGCCCGCAGGTTCCGGCCGACCCGTATACCGTCAAGGGCTTTGACAAGTTTACCATGGAGATCGCTGTCTCCGATGGTAAGATTGCTTCCATCTCCGTTCCGGCTCACAATGAGACCCCGGGTCTGGGCGCCGACATCCTGACCGAGGAAGCGCTTGCTTCTCTGGTTGGCCAGGATCTGGCGACGGCGAAGGTCGACGTGAAGTCTGGCGTGACGCTGACCTCGAAGGCCATCAACGATGCGCTCAGGCAGGCGGCTGCGGCCAATGGCATTGCGGTTGAGGCGGAGGAATCCGTAGCTGAGACCGAACCGACTGAGTCTGTTCCGGCCGAAGCGGCTGGCAATGTGTACGAGGTGACGGGCTTCCAGCCGATGAAGGTTGCGATCGACGTGGACGACGCGGGCAAGATCGTGTCTGTCAACGTGCTTGAGCACAACGAGACGCCGGGCTTCGGCGCTGACCTGATCGGCGCGGGCTTTGACGCGCTGGTTGGCCAGGACATCGCGACGGCGCAGATCGACGTGA
The DNA here is from genome assembly GCA_004557905.1 of Clostridiales bacterium. Taxonomy (GTDB): domain Bacteria; phylum Bacillota; class Clostridia; order Christensenellales; family Aristaeellaceae; genus Ventricola. The sequence continues at coordinate 201,840 of SFFH01000001.1, forward strand.
AGTCCGGCGTGACGCTCACCTCCGGCGCGATCAACGACGCGCTGAAGGCTGCCGCCGCCGCTGCTCCGGCTGCCGAGGCTGCTCCGGCTGAGGAATCTGCTGAGGAGACTGCCGCCGCGGTGTACGAGGTGACGGGCTTCCAGCCGATGAAGGTCGCCATTGACGTGGACGACGCGGGCAAGATCGTGTCCGTGCAGGTGCTTGAGCACAACGAGACGCCGGGCTTTGGCGCTGACCTGATCGGTGCGGGCTTTGACGCGCTGGTTGGCCAGGACATTGCGACGGCGCAGATCGACGTGAAGTCCGGCGTGACGCTGACCTCCGGCGCGATCAACGACGCGCTGAAGGCTGCCGCCGCTGCGGCTCCGGCTGCCGAGGCTGCTCCGGCTGAGGAAGCTGCTGAGGAGACTGCCGCCGCGGTGTACGAGGTGACGGGCTTCCAGCCGATGAAGGTCGCCATCGATGTGGAC
>SFFH01000018.1 GCA_004557905.1 Clostridiales bacterium
GTCGTACAGCAAAAAAGAGAAGATGACTCTCTTTTCGATAAATCATCTTCTCTCGGAGATATTCTTCCTCTGCCATCTGCTTAACTAAATGACATTGGGGAGAATCCCGGCTTTTTTGTCGGATTCACATTTCTGCAACATTTCTCCAGCAATTCGGCAATGTCGTACGGATAAACTGATAAGGAATGAATAGAAAAGGTGTGTTTGCCCATGAAACCGATCCTTCTGACCGCTGAGTCCGGTTCCGATATCACGCCCGAAATCGCACAGAAATACGGCGTCACCATCGTCCCGATGCACGTCTCCTTCGGCGGGGAAACGCGTGATGACGGCTCCTTTCCGACGACGGAAATGTTTGCGCACTACGCAAAAACGCGCGAACTGCCGCGCACCAGCGGCTGCACTCCGCATGACTTTGAGGTGACTTTTGAACGCCTTCAGGCGGAGCATCCTGGCCAGGGCATCCTGCATCTGGCGTATTCCGCCTGCACCACCTGCTCCATGCAGAGCGCGATCATCGCGAGCGAGGACCGCAAGGGCATCGCGATCGTGGATACCAAGCAGGTTTCCGCCGCGCAGGCCGCCGTGGTCATCGCTGTGGCGGACTACCTGGCGGCAAACCCGGAGACGACGCTTGAGCAGGCTGCTGCGAAGGCGGAGGAAATCGCAAAGACGGTGCGCATGGGCTTCTTCCCGGGCGATCTGGACTATCTGCGTGCCGGCGGTCGCGTGAGCAACGCGGCATACCTGGGCGCAAAGCTGCTGAGCCTGAATCCGCTGATCGAGATTCTCGACGGCAAGCTGCTGTCCACCAAAAAGTACCGCGGCAGCATGGCCAAGGTGGTGGCCAAGCTCGTGGACGACTACACGGAGAACCTTGATCCCAGCCGTCCGCTGTACCTCATTTACGGGGAAGGTCTGAATGAGAAGATCAGGCTGGACGCGGAGCGCTTTGCGAAGGACAAGGGCTTTGCGCAGGTTTCCTGGGTGCAGACCGGGTGCGTCATCGCCGCGCACAGCGGCCCCGGCTCATTCGGTATCGTGGGCTTTGCAAAATAAGCGCATCATCGACATAAAAAGAAGCGGCCGCCGGTCGCTTCTTTTGGTTGTATCGGGTTTTGTACGGCGGACGGCGCGCAGCTCAATCCTTCAGGAAGCCCTTGCCGACGATCTCGGTGGACGCGGTGATGATCATGAACGCGTGCGGATCGATCATGTGTACATGTCTGCGCAGCGCCAGCGCCTGGGAACGGTTGAGCACGGTGATGATCATCGTCTTGGAACCGTTGGTGTATGCGCCGTGCACATCCTCCAGGGTTGCGCCGCGGTGGAGCACCTTCACGATGAAATCGACAATGGGCTGCGGATCGGCGGTGATGATCTGGAAGCACTTCTTGATGCGGAAGCTGTCAGCCACGTAATCGACCAGCGCAGACTTGAGCAGCAGGCCCAGGATGGAGTACAGGCCGCTCTCAATGCCAAAGAAGAACAGCGCGGCAACGGTGATGAGCGAGTCCGCAACCATGAGCGCCAGACCGATGTTCATGCTGGTGTATTTGCGCAGGATCATGGCGATGATGTCCGTGCCGCCGCTGGACGCGCCCAGATGAAACAGGATCGCAGAGCCGAAGGCCGGCAGCAGGACCGCAAAGCACAGCTCCAGGAAGGGCTGGGTGGTCAGCGGATGGGAGAGTGGACAGATGCGCTCGAAGATGTTCATCAGGAAGGAGAGCAGCATGGAGCAGTAGACCGTGCTGAAGGCAAAGTCCCTGCCGATGAAGGCGAAGCCCACGACGAGCAGCGCCACGTTGATGATGAGCATCAGCACGCTCGGGGTGAGCACCTCGGAGGGAATCACGCGGCCCAGAATCAGCGAGAGACCGCTGACGCCGCCGGTGGAGAAATTGTTGGGGAACTTGAAGAAGTAGACGCCGATGCTGGTGATCAGGATGCCGAGGGTCAGGAGCAGATAACGCTCGAGTGTGTTCAGCTCGCGGGCTTTCGTGACTTTCATTTGAACAGGGTCCTTTCGTCTTTGATGAGGACTGTGAAATTTGCAGCCCTGCAATTATAGCAGATCGTACAGAAAAAGTCGAGAGAAAACCTGAAAATGCAAGGCAAAGAATAATTCATTCGCAAATTTTGCGCGGATGATGTATAATAAAGCCATTGTACAGAATAAAGGAGACATGCCGATGAAGAGAATGGGGTATTCGCTGGCAAGCGTCTGCCTGCTGCTGTGGCTGCTTGCAGGCACAGGGCTTGCCGAGCCGGCGTGGGTGGAGACGGAGAAGGGCTCCCTGAACGTCAGAAGCAAGGCGAATGCGAAATCCACGATCGTCAGCAAGGTGCCTAACGGCAGCATGGTCGAGGTGCTGGAAACCAAAGGGGATTGGACCAGGATCGAATACAACGGGAAAAAGGGCTATGTGAAATCCAGTTTTCTGAAGGACGAGCCCCCCGAGGGCACCTCGGAGGAAGCGGGCGAGGTGCTGGTGATTCAGGAGGGCGGCTATGCCCGCATCGTGACGCAGAGCGGCGCCCTGAATGTGCGCAAAAAGGCTGATCCCAAATCCGTGGTCGTCACGCAGGTGCCCAACGGCGCGCGGGTCGAGGTGGTGGAGGCGACGCTGCAATGGAGCAGCATCGTCTATCAGGGAAAGACGGGCTATGTGCAGACGCAGTATCTGGTGCTGGATTCCCAGATGATCGGCAGAACGGTCTATCCGGACGGCGCATATCTGTATGTGCGGCAGGAGGAGAGCGCGCTGTCGCAGAGCCTGACGGCTGTGAGTGCATCCCAGCCCATGACGATCCTTGAGATCGGGAAGCAGTGGGTGCGCGTCTCCTGTCAGAACGGCGAGGGCATGGATATTGAGGGCTATGTCAGCATGGCGGATATCTCCCAGTGGCGCGAGACGCCGACAGGCGTGGCGCAGCCGCCCGTGTATGCGCAGCTTGAGCTGAGCAAGGACGCGCTGCGGCTCGGCGAGGAGCTGGACGCCGAAGTGCGCGGAGAGGAGGGCGCCTCCTGTGCGGTGCGGGTGCTTTGCAACGGCAAGGTGATCATGGACAGCCGGATGGTCCTGGACAACACCACGTTCAGCTATCGTCCGCGCAAGGCAGGCGTCTATCAGATGGAGCTGATCGTCCGCCGGGCGGACGGCGCGTCCATCGGCTGCGAGGCGCGCTTCATCGTGGAGGAGGGCGGCACGGACGCAGAAGCGCCCGAGGTGTACAGCCAGAAGGATGGCTGGTGGCTGGACAAGAAATACAGCCGGAGCAATCTGGATCAGTCCGGCTGCGCCATCTTTACGCTCTCGCATGCGCTGCAGCGGCTTGGCAAGGCCTCGGAGAAGACCACGCCGGACGCACTGGCCAGGACCTATCCCATGTATCTGGCGGAGAGCGGCACGGTGACTAGCAATCTGCTCGCGGCAGCGGGCCGGGATTTTGGCTTTGCGACGGATAAGGACAAGCTGTACGATGCCGGGCAGATCGCGCAGCGCTTTAAAGAGGGCGCGGTGTTCAGCTTCGCCATCGTGAGCGGTCATATTGCGCTGGCCGCGGGCCTTAATGATGATGGGACGATGGTGCGCATCGTCGATTCGGCGCCGTCGGCCACGTTTGAACGCATCGAGAATGCGCAGCTGTACATCGAGGATGGCCGGGGCGGCTATCAGGCCGTTGCGTCTCTTGAGGACATTCCGGGCGCAAAGTACTATCTGGAGACCGACCAGTTCGGCGGTCTCGAGTATTATCTGACGATGGAGTACGTCGCGAGCCGCGGCGTGCGTTCCATCATTCCGCGATAAACAATCAGCTCCGGCAGAGCGACCTGCCGGAGCTGAGCTTTTGGACTGAAAATCAGCAGCGCATGAAGCGGCGCAGAAGGGCAACCGACTGCTCGGCGGCCATCTGCACGAACGTCGGGTAATCCATGTACGAGGAGCCGTCCGCGCTGTCGGAGATTGCGCGCAACACGCAGAAGGGAACCTTGTTCACATAGCAGACCTGGCCGACGGCTGCGCCCTCCATTTCACAGGCGATCGCCTTGAAGTGCTCGACGATGAACGCCTTGCGCTCGGCGCTGGCGACAAACTGGTCGCCGGAGGCGATCACGCCAGTTGCGGTTTTGATGCCCATCACCTTTGCGCAGGCGGAGAGCTGGCCGGTAAGCAGGCGGTCAGCCGGAAGCTCCACCTTGTTGATGCCGGAGATCAGGCCGACCGGATCGCCGAGGGGAGAGGTGTCCATGTCGTGCTGCACGACAGCGGAGGACACGGCGATGGAGCCAATGGTCAGCGCGTCGGTCAGCGTCCCGGCCACGCCGGTATTGATGATGCACCGGGGCTGGTAGTGCAGGATCATCGTCTGCGCGCACAGGGCGGCAAAGACCTTGCCGATGCCGCACACGGCGGTGACGACGTCCTTGCCTTCCAGCGTGCCGCGTACAAACCGGATGTCGCTGATGACCTCGGTTTCGGTGTTTTCCATGTAGGAACGCAGGGATTTCATCTCCACGTCCATTGCTGCGATAATGCCAATCATGATGCTTGTTTACTCCTCATAGATGAAAGTCTGCTCGCGGGCGTTCAGCTCCGCGAGATAGCGGGCGGCCTCGGTCTTGGCGGCCTCAAGGCTCAGGTTTCTGTAATTGCCGCACTCCTTGCGTGCCGCGCCGAAGACCGGTCCCTCGTGCGCGAGGATGCGCTCGCAGGTTCTTTTCACCTCGGCAAGCACGGTGGCGTTGTCCGCGTTGCGCACCAGCAGATAGAAGCCGGTCTGGCAGCCCATCGGGCCGAAGTACACGATCTGGCTGCGCAGCTCGCCGTTGCGGATGTAGGTGGCGAACATGTGCTCCAGGGAGTGCAGGGTGGAATTGTCGAGCAGATCGCCCGTGTTCGGGCGGCGGCAGCGCATGTCATAGGTGGTGATGTCGCCGTCCACGCGGCTGACGTACAGGCCGGGCAGCAGCTTGTCGTGGTCGATGGAGAAGCTGGCGATGCGGGCAATGCTATCCATAAGGGGAATCCTCCTGATGCCTCAATAAAAATCGCTTCATTATAACAGAGAATTCGTCAACGCGCAACCTTTTTTGCGATGACTCCTGCGCAATGATTGAAACGGAATGATCGGCATGGTATAATTTGAGCATCCAACATTTACAATGCGCTGGAGGATGCTGATATGAGCAATGAAACGAAACTTCGTGGACGCGTGACGATTCCGACTGACGTTGACGTCGTTCCGCAGACGCTCGAACTGTTCGCGCGCTGGGGCGCGGACGCCATCCGTGACTGCGACGGCACGGACTTCCCGGCCGAACTCAAGGCCGTGGACGCCAAGGTTTACTCGACCTACTATACCACCCGCAAGGACAACGCCTGGGCGAAGGCCAACCCGGACGAGGTGCAGCAGTGTTACATCATGACCGGCTTCTGCATGGCCGGGGAAGGGCCGCTTGCGATTGAGCTGATGGACAACCTCTCCACCGAGCTGCTCATGCCCAATACCCGCGACGACATCCGCCGTTGGTGGGAGGTCATCGACCGCACGACAGGCGAGGTTGTCTCCCCGGACGAATGGCGCTATGAGGATGGCTTTGTCGTCATCGATAAGCCCGCCGCCTACCACGAGTACACCGTGTCCTTTCTGTGCTATCTGATCTGGGACCCGGTCCACATGTACAATGCCGTGGTCAACGACTGGAAGAATGTCGAGCATCAGATCACGTTCGACGTGCGCCAGCCCAAGACCCGCAAATACACGATGGAGCGCCTGCGCAAGTTCATCGCGGAGCATCCGTATGTGGACGTGATCCGCTATACCACGTTCTTCCATCAGTTCACGCTGGTGTTTGACGCGCTCAAGCGCGAGAAGTATGTGGACTGGTACGGCTATTCCGCTTCCGTCTCCCCGTACATTCTCGAGCAGTTTGAGCGCGAGGTGGGCTATAAATTCCGCCCGGAGTACATCATCGACCAGGGCTACTTCAACAACCAGTACCGCGTGCCGAGCAAGGAGTACAGGGATTTCCAGGCGTTCCAGCGCCGGGAGGTCGCCGCGCTCGCCAAGGAGATGGTCGACATCACCCACGAGATGGGCAAGGAGGCCATGATGTTCCTGGGCGATCACTGGATCGGCACCGAGCCGTTCATGGACGAATTCAAGACCATCGGTCTGGACGCGGTTGTGGGCAGCGTGGGCAACGGCTCCACACTCCGCCTGATCTCCGACATCAAGGGCGTGAAGTACACCGAGGGCCGCCTGCTGCCGTACTTCTTCCCGGATACGTTCAACGAGCACGGCGACCCGGTGAAGGAAGCGAAGGTCAACTGGGTGACCGCCCGCCGCGCAATTCTGCGCAGCCCGATCGACCGCATCGGCTACGGCGGCTACCTCAAGCTCGCGTGCGATTTCCCGGAGTTCCTTGACTATGTGGAGAGCGTGTGCAACGAGTTCCGCGAGCTGTATGAGAACATCAAGGGCACCACGCCGTACTGCGTGAAGACCGTGGCCGTGCTCAACTGCTGGGGCAAAATGCGCGCCTGGGGCTGCCACATGGTGCACCATGCGCTCTATCAGAAGCAGAACTACTCCTACGCCGGCGTCATCGAGGCGCTGTCCGGCGCGCCGTTTGACGTGCGGTTCATCTCCTTTGAGGATATCCTGAAGGACCCCCATGTGCTCGATGACATCGACGTGATCCTCAACATCGGCGACGGCGATACGGCGCACACCGGCGGCGCGTACTGGGAGAACCCGGTGATTGTCTCCGCCATCCGCGGCTTCATCGCCCATGGCGGCGGCTTCATCGGCGTGGGCCAGCCCTCCGGCCATCAGTACCAGGGGCACTATCTGCAGCTGGCGGGACAGTTGGGCGTGGAGAAGGAGACCGGCTTCACCCTGGGCTACGACAAGTACAACTGGGAGGAAAAGCCCGAGCACTTCATCACGGCGGACTGCACGAAGGCCATCGACTTCGGCGAGGGCCAGAAGGGCATGTACGCGCTTGCGGGCGCCACGATCCTCTGCCAGCGTGAAAAAGAAGTGCAGATGGCGGTCAATACCTGCGGCAAGGGCCGTACGGTATACATTTCCGGTCTGCCGTATTCCTTTGAAAACAGCCGCCTGCTCTACCGCAGCATCCTGTGGAGCGCGCACGCGGAGGAGAGCCTGCACCAGTGGTTCTCCAGCAACTTCAACGTCGAGGTACACGCCTATGTGAAGAACGGCAAGTACTGCGTGGTCAACAACACCTACGATCCGCAGACGACCACGGTATACCGCGGCGACGGCAGCAGCTTTGAGCTGTCGCTGGACGCCAACGAGATCAGGTGGTACGAAATCTGACCTATCGCACGGCGGCATACAGCGCGCGCAGGCTGAGTGCAAGCGTCACAGCCTGCGCCGCCGCCATGGCGATCACGGCGCCCCAGAGCTGCAGCGTGGGCTGTGCGGCGAGCGCATACATCAGCAGTACGGAAAGCAGATTGGCGAACAGCGCGATGCGCAGCGACGTGCCCTGAAGGCCGAGACCGTTCATCAGCCCGCTGACCACCTGAGAAAGCGCCATCACCGGCACGAGGACGCAGCAGCGGCGAAGCAGCGGCAGCAGCTCTGCCTGCCGGTACAGCGTATCGGCGATCAGCGGCGCGAACAGCCAGACGCCGACCATGGCGCACAGGCCGACCAGCAGCGTGCCGCCGAGGATGCGGCGCACGAGACTCCTCTGCGGCGTGCCGTTTGCTTGGCGGCGCGTCAGCTCCGGGGCGGCGACCATGCACAGGCTGCACGTGATGAACGACGGGAGCATCAGCACCGGCATCAGCATGCCGCTGAGCATGCCGAACCGGCTGAGCGCTTCGGACGCGGGCAGGCCGGAGATCTGAAGCCGCGCGGGGATGAGCGCGGACTGCACCGTGCGCATCAGCGAGGAGACCAGCTTCATGCCGGTCAGTGGCAGCGCGAGGGAGAGCATCTCGCGGTAGACGGCGCGGCGGCTGCCCTCGCCCGGTGTAAAGAGGATCGCCCGCGCGGCGATGAGCAGCATCAGCACGAGCGAGGCCGTCTCGCCGAGCAGGGACGCGGCGGCGGGAATCGCCGCGCGCAGCATCGTCGGCCAGCCGCGCAGCGCGAAGACCAGACGGATGCAGAGAAACAGGCGCACGAGCTGCTCGAGCAGCTCGGACAGCGCGGGCGGCACGGGTTTGCCCTTGCCATAGTAGTACCCGTTGAGCGCGCAGGAAACGCCCAGCACGGGGATGCAGGGCAGATAGATCAGCAGAGCCGGCAGCGTACGCAGATCGCCCAGCCAAAGCGCCAGCTGCGTCCTGAAGGCGAACGCCAGAACAGCGACCGGCACGCCGGTCAGAAGCGCCAGGCTGATGCCGCAGCGCAGCACGCGCACCTGACGCGCCGGCTGCGATTTGGCGCACATGCGCGATACGGCGGCAGGCAGACCGGAGACCACCGGCGTGATGAGCAGCATCTGCGCGCTGTGCGTCAGCTCCACCAGGCCCATGGCCTGCGCACCGAGCGCACGCGAGAGCCAGATGCGATTGAAAAAGCCGATTACCCGCACGATAAAGTGCGAGGCGCTCAGAAACATGGTCTGCCTGACGAGCGTGCGAGCGTTCATACAACCACCCCGGCAAGGGTATGCAGAACGGAGGACTCCAATGTTTGACAAATGGGATCATCGCTTTATGGAAATGGCGAATCTGGTGTCCGGCTGGGCCAGCTGCAACCGCAGAAAGGTCGGCGCGGTCATCGTCAAGGACAAGCGCGTGATGACCACCGGCTACAACGGCGCGCCCGCGGGCATCAGGACCTGCGTGGAGCGCGGCGAGTGCCTGCGCCAGAAGATGGGCATCCCCTCCGGACAGCGCCACGAGCTGTGCTACGCGGTGCACGCCGAGCAGAATGCCATCATCCAGGCTGCCAAGCTGGGGATCAATATCTCCGGTGCGACGCTCTACTGCACGCATCAGCCCTGCATCCTCTGCGCAAAGATGATCGTCAATTCCGGCATTACGCGCGTGGTGTACGGCGAGGGCTACCCGGACGAGTTCTCCATGAAGGCCAATGAGCTGAGCAGCCATAGGGAGAAGAACCGGATGGAAATCGTTCAGATCAAGGGTCAGAAGAAGGATTACCTTGCGCTGCTTTTGCTGGCGGACGAGCAGGAAAGCATGATCGACCGGTATCTGGAGCGCGGCGAGATGTTCGCGATGCGGAAAGGGGAAAAGACCCTCGCCGTCATCGTCGTCACGGATGAGGGCGAAGGGGTGCTTGAGATCAAGAACCTCGCCGTCAGCCCGGATGCGCAGAAACGCGGTTACGGCCGGACGATGATTGACTTTGTCGCAGGGCATTATGCGGGACGGTATCATACGCTGCTTGTCGGCACGGGGGACAGCCCGCTGACCGTGCCGTTTTACGAAAAATGTGGCTTTGTCTGGTCACATGTCGTGAAGGATTTCTTTACGGAGAACTACGATCATCCCATCATCGAGTGCGGCATGCTGCTGCGCGATATGATTTACCTCAAAAAGCCCATATAAAAAGCTCTCTGCCGGGCGGCAGGGAGCTTTGCTCATGATATCGGTTTTTGCAAACGATCAGGTCCGCATCTCGCGGTTGAACGGCTTGCCGAGCATGGCCGGGCCGACGTGCTTGCTCTTGCCCACGAAGATGAGCACCACGATGACCAGCACATACGGCAGCATGACCAGGAACTCGTAGGGGAAGGTGGTGAAGCCGTAGGCCTGAACGGCCAGCTGCAGTGCTTGCGCGAGGGAGAACAGCAGCGCGCCGCCCATCACGCCCAGCGGGGACCAGCGGCCAAAGTATACCAGCGCGACGGCGATGAAGCCGCGGCCGCCGACCAGCGTATCGGTGAAGATCTTCGCGTAGCAGACGGACAGATACGCGCCGGCCAGACCGGCCATCGCGCTGCCGAACGCCAGCGCCTGATAGCGCGTGCGGCTGACGTCGATGCCCATGGAGTCCGCTGCGCGGGGCATGGTGCCGCAGGCGCGCACGCGCAGGCCCCACGGGGTCTTGAACAGCAGGTAGTGTACCGCCGGCACCATCAGGAACGCGAAGTACACCATCGGATTGCAGGAGAAGAGCATCTTGCCCACGATGGGCAGATCGCTGAGGATCGGGATGCGGATGGCGTCGATGCCCGCCACGCCCTGCGCGCCACCGATGAAGTGACGGTAGAGCGAGCCAGCCAGACCGGTGCCGAAGAGCTGCAATCCGATGCCCGCGATGCCCTGCGGCGCGCCGAACTTGATGACGACCACGCCAAAGAGCAGACCAAGCAGTGCGCCGACCAGCGCGGCGGCCAGCAGACCGGCGAGGTTCACGTACCAGGCGACCTTGCCGGCGCCGCCGACCATGAAGGGAATCAGCATGCCGACAAACGCGCCCATGCTCATTACGCCCTCGCACCCCAGGTTGAACACGCCGCTGCGCTGGTTCACCGTCTCGCCCAGGGAGGCGAGCAGCAGCGCGCTGGAGAGGGGAATGCCGACCGTCAGAAACAGCACGATAAAGTCCAGCATGTCAGGCGGCCTCCTTTTTGCCCAGCAGCGCATTCAGCCTGCGCTGCGTGCGGTCCATCAGGTACGGGTTGGCGAGCACCAGCTTCGCGGCGACGATGACCAGGATCACCAGACCCTGCAGCACGTCGATCATGTTGCTGGGCACGGGAATCTTGTTGATCTGCAGCGCGGAGCAGCCGTAGGAAATCAGCGCGAAGAAGAACGCGGCGGGGATCACGCCCAGCGGATGCAGTCCGCCGAACAGCGCCACGACGATGCCGGAGAAGCCGTAGCCGCCCGTGCAGTTGCCCAGACCGCGATGGTGCACGCCCAGGATCTCGACCGTGCCGGCCAGACCGCAGCACGCGCCGGAGATCATCATGGCCAGCACCATGTAGCGGCTGACGCTGATGCCGCCGTAGCGCGCGGCGCGGTCGGACGCGCCGGCAGCGCGCATCTTGAAGCCGACCGGCGTCTTCCACATGAACAGGTACACGAGCAGCGCGATCAGCAGGGCGATGAAAATGCCGGTGTGGAAGCGCATGCCCTTGTCAAGGGAGGGGAAGACCTCGTTGATGCGCGAGAGCCACTCGCTCGTGCTGAGCTTGACGGTCTGCGGATCGCCGGAGCCGCCCGCGACAGCGGGATCGAGCAGCGGCACGCGCAGGCAGTAGGAGTAAAACTGCGCGGCAATGTAGTTGAACATGACGGTGGACAGCAGCTCGCTCACGCCGAAGCGGGCCTTGAGCAGGCCCGGAAGCGCGCCCCAGCAGGCGCCGCCAAGCACGCCGAAGAGCAGAATCGCCGGGAGCGCCAGCGCGCGCGGCAGCTCGGTGTTCAGCGCGAAGACGATCGCCAGCAGCAGACCCATGATCATCTGGCCCTCGCCGCCGATGTTCACGATGCCGCTGCGGTAGGCCACGCAGATGCCCACGCCGACAATGGTCAGCGGCGTCATGATGTTGATGACGCCGGAGAGGTTCTTGAGCGAGGTGAAGGGATAGCAGAAGATGACCCAGAAGGTCTTGAGCACGTCCGCGCCCAGCACCGCCAGGATGAGGGAAGCGATACCGAGCGTCAGCAGCACGGAGAGCAGGATGACGCCCGCGGTGTACACCAGTTTGAAATGCTTCATATCTCTTTCACTCCTGCCATCATCATGCCCAGCTTGCGCTGCGTCGCCTCGCCGCGGCCCAGCGTGCGCTGAATCTGTCCCTTGAAGATGACCGCGATGCGGTCGGAGAGGTTGATGATCTCCTCAAGCTCCTCGGAGATGAGCAGGATGCCCACGCCCTGGTCGCGCAGGGCCAGCAGCTGCTTGTGGATGAACTCCGCCGCGCCCATGTCAAGGCCCCGGATGGGGTAGACCGCGATGAGGAACTTCGGGTTGCGGGAGATCTCGCGGGCGAGGATGACCTTCTGAATGTTGCCGCCGGACAGCGAGCCTGCCGCGACGTTCACGCCGGAGCAGCGGATGTCGAACTTCTCGCGCAGCGTGTCGGCGTTCTGGTCGATCTTCCTGTTGCTGATGAGGCCGGCGTGGGAGAAGGGCGCCTTGCCGATGTCCTTGAGCACCAGGTTTTCGCGGATGCTCATCGTCGGCACAATGCCCTCGACGTTGCGCTCCTCCGGCACATAGCCCATGCCCTGGGCGATGATCTGCCTGGGCGTCTTGCCGGCAAGGTTCACGCCGTCCAGCAGCACCTCGCCGCTCTCGATCAGGCGCAGGCCGGTCAGCGCCTCGGCCAGCTCGCGCTGACCGTTGCCGGAGACGCCGGCCAGGCCGACGATCTCGCCCGCGCGGACGGTCAGGTTCAGCTTGTTGAGCGCCATGTTGCCGCGGTCTCCGCGCACGAACAGGTCGCGCACATCGAGCATCGGCTTGCCCGGCTCGCGCTTGCTCTGGTTGACCGGGAGGTAGACCTCGTGGCCGGTCATCAGCGCGGCGATGTCGGCGGAGGAATGGTCCGCCGTGTTGCCGCGGAAGACGAGTTTGCCGCCGCGGAGGATCGCTACCTTGCTCGAGAGCGCCTTGACCTCGGCCAGCTTGTGGCTGATGAAGATGATGGAAAGCTCGGCGGACATGCGCTTGAGCAGCGCAATCAGCTCGTCCGTCTCCTGCGGGGTGAGCGCGCTGGTCGGCTCGTCGAGAATCAGGAACTTGGCGCCGAAGCACAGCGTCTTGACCAGCTCCACGCGCTGCTGCTCGCCGACGGAGAGCTGCCAGATGTACGCGTCCGGATCGACGGCCAGACCGTAGTGCTCGGAGATGGCGACGATGTGGCGGCGCACGGCGTCAAGGTCAAGCTTGGCGGCACGCTTCGCGCGGGTGAGGAAGGGGTCCTTTTTTGCGCCGTCCTGCAGCTGCGCCATGCCCAGCGCGATGTTTTCCGTCACCGTCAGGTTCGGCACAAGCATGTACTGCTGGTGCACCATGCCGATGCCGCAGGCGAAGGCGTCGCTGGGGGATTTGAAGACAACCTCCTGGTTGTTGATGTAGATCTTGCCCTCGTCCGGGGTGTAAAGCCCCATCAGGATGTTCATCAGCGTGGTCTTGCCCGCGCCGTTTTCGCCCACGAGCGCCAGCACCTCACCCTTGCCCACGGACAGCGAGATGTCGCTGCACGCGAGGACGCCGGGGAAGCGCTTGGTGATGTGCTCGATGCGAAGGCTGGTGATCGCATTGGGTGTCATGAAGTACCTCCAGTCCTTGGCGGGCTGTGCCCGCTCCCACTTCCGAACAATTCCCTATTGCATAAGAAAGACTGCCGAGAAGGCCGCGCCGGGGATGCCGATTGGCATCCACCGGCTTGCGGCGGTTAACAGCAGTCCAAAGGAATTACTTGAGCTCGATGCCGGAGAAGTCGACGGTATTCGGCGCGGCGATCATGCTGTTCAGCGCAGCCTGCGCGGCAGCCTTCACGTCCTCGGGGAGCAGGGAGGGGTTCTCGGAGAAGGTGTAGATGAAGCCGCCGTTGTTGTAGTTGAGCGGGATGTTCTCGCCGCCAATCTTGCCCTCGGCCATGCGCTCCATGATGCCGATGACGACCGCAGCGTAATCGTAGTCGGCCGCAGCCACGACGACGTTCGGGAAGTCGACGATCTGAGAGGTCGTCTGGCCAACCCAGGTCACGCCCTCGGCGGCGTCCACGTTGCGCAGCGCGCCGACAGCCTGCTGGGACGGTCCGACGAGCACGTCGCAGCCCGCCTCGATGAAGGTCTTGCCGATGTCGCCGGCGCCGACGGTATCGGAGAAGCTGCCGGTCCAGGAGAGCATGTACTCGACCGTAGGATCGGTATCCTGCAGGGCCTTGACAAAGCCGCGGATGAAGCGGGCGGAGTCGCCGCCGTCAGTCGGGCCGACAATGCCGACCTTCTTGGCCTTGGTGGTCAGCGCAGCGATCACGCCGTTGATGTAACCCGGCTCCTCGGACATGGGCATGTAGGTGAAGATGTTGTCGCCCAGGATCTTGTCGCTGGTGCCGATGGCGAAGACCTGCTCCGGATACTCAGCGGCCACCTCGGTACAGGCGGAGGTGAACTGCGCGCCGTGCACGATGATGATGTCGTAGTTGTCGGCCAGCTGATCCAGCGTGTTCGGCGCGTCCGGGATGGCAACGGACTCGACCGGGGTGTAGTCGATCTCATAGCCCCTGGCGATGGCATTCTTGATGCCGGTGTCCATGCTCTGGCACCAGCCCTTGTCATCGACGGTATCGGAATAGACAACCGCGACGGAGATGCTGTCCGCAAGGGCGGCACAGGTGAAGGTCAGCATCAGCGCAAGCGCGAGCAGGAGTGCAAGCTTCTTCATGACGAAATGCTCCTTTATCCATATTCTCTTGGGTTGAGCCGGCGTAAGTTTGCCGGGCCGTGTGGTTTCCCGAAGATATTACTGGAAAAGACGCGCCTTGTCAACAGGAAAGCCGACGATTTAACAAAGAATTCATTGAAATGTTCGGGTTTTGACACTTGTTGACAAGAAGGATCAATTCCCTATATAATATCTACCGAATATGTACAGGCTGCATGAGCACATGCGGCGGAGGTTTGCGATGGCAAAATACAGGAATTATATCGTGGCGCAGTCGCTGGAGGAGGCGTATGCGCTCAATGCAAAGAAGAGTGCCGTCATCGTGGCGGGCAACATGTGGCTGCGCATGTGCGGCCTGAACAAGCAGACGGCGATCGACCTGTCCGCCCTCGGGCTGGACAAAATCGAAGAGACAGAGGACGCGTTCGTCATTGGCAGCATGGCGACGCTGCGGCAGATGGAGACGCATGCGGCGCTGAACGCGGCGTTCGGCGGCGTGTTCCGGGATGCGCTTGTGCCGATCGTGGGCACACAGTTCCGCAATACGGCGACCGTCGGCGGCAGCGTCTATTCGCGCTTCGGCTTTTCCGACGTGAGCGCCCTGCTGCTGGCGCTTAATGCACAGGTGATGCTCCATGCGCGCGGCGCGGTGAAGCTTTCCGATTACCAGCAGGAGGCGTGGGACCGCGACATCATCACGCATATCCGCATTCCCAAGGAACAGCGGGCGGCGGTGCAAAGCGTACGCCTCAGCGCGACGGACATTCCGGTGCTGGTGTGCGCGGCGTCGCTTTCGGAGGAAGGCCTTCGCCTCGTGCTGGGCGCGCGGCCCGCACGGGCGCAGATTGTCGCGGATCGTCTCGCGCCGGACTGCGGCGTGGAGACGTTCGAGGAGATTGCCGGAAGGACCGCGTTTGGCAGCAACCTGCGTGCGTCCGAGGCTTACAGACGGAAGATTGCGCCGGTGCTGATGCTGCGCGCGGCGAGAGCGTGCCGGGAGGTGACGCAGGAATGAACATTGAATTTGTGCTCAACGGACGTAAGGTGAGTGCCGCCATCGATGCGGACGATTCGTTGTACAAGGTGCTGCGCGGCCTGGGCATGCACTCCGTCAAGTGCGGGTGCGAGACGACCAACTGCGGACTGTGCACCGTGCACCTGGACGGAAAGGCCGTGCTCTCCTGCTCGGTGCCGGCGGCGCGCTGCGCAGACCGTGAGGTCACCACGCTGGAGGGCATGCAGGAGGAGGCTAAGCGCCTGGGTGCCTGCCTGGCCGGCGAGGGCGCGGAGCAGTGCGGCTTCTGCGCGCCGGGCCTGATGATGAACGTGTTCGCGCTGGCGAAGGAGAATCCGCACGCGACGGAGGCGGAGATCGACGCGTTCCTGGCGGGCAACCTGTGCCGCTGCTCCGGCTATGTGAGCCAGCGCCGCGCGGTGCAAAAATATCTGGAGCAGATCTGCGGGGAGGTGCGCGCATGAGCGAAAAGAGAAGCGGCCGCGTGATCGGCGGCGTCGGCGCGCCGGTGCCCAAGAAGGACGCGCCCGCGCTGCTGACCGGCAAGCCGGTGTATGTGGCGGACATTGCGCCCCGGGACTGCCTGTGCGTCAAGCTCATGCACAGCCCGCACGCGCACGCGATGATTGAGGAGATCGATGTATCGCGCGCGCAGAAGCTGCCGGGCGTGGCCTGCGTGCTCACCTACAGGGATGTGCCGGGCACGCGCTTTACCCAGGCGGGCCAGACGTATCCGGAGTTCAGCCCCTACGACCGCCTGATCCTCGACCGCCATCTGCGCTGCGTGGGCGACCCGGTCGCCATCGTGGCGGCGGAGACGGAAAAGCAGGCGCTGGCAGCCATCCGGCTCATCAAGGTGAAGTATCAGATTCTGCCTGCGATCCTTGACGCCCGGGAGGCGATGGACAACGAGACGCTGATCCACCCGGAGGAGAGCTGGCGGGCGCTGGTGCCCTCTTGCGGCGCGGACAACCGCCGCAACCTGGTCGCCGCGGGCGAAGATGCGCACGGCGACGTCGAGGCGGAGCTGGCGGCGTGCGATATCGTGATCGACAGGGAGTATACCACGCGCGCCAACCAGCAGTGCATGATGGAGACGTTCCGCGCGTTTACGCGCATCGACACCTACGGCAGACTGGAGGTCGTTTCCTCCACGCAGGTGCCGTTCCATGTTCGGCGCATCCTGGCGACGGCGCTGGAGATGCCCAAGAGCCGCGTGCGCGTGGTCAAGCCGCGCATCGGCGGCGGCTTCGGCGCAAAACAGACCGCGGTCTGCGAGCAGTATCCGGCAATTGTGACGGTAAAGACCGGCCGTCCGGCGATGATCGTCTATACCCGCGAGGAGTCGATGACGCTCTCCTCGCCGCGCCACGCGATGCGCATGCATGTGCGCCTGGGCGCGATGAAGGACGGTACAATCCGCGCAATCGACCTGCATACGCTCTCCAACACCGGCGCGTACGGCGAGCACGGACCAACCACGGTCGGTCTGTCCGGGCACAAGTCCATCCCGCTGTACACGCACAACATGAAGGCGTTCCGCTTCGCCTGGCACACGGTGTACACCAACACCATGAGCGCGGGCGCGTACCGCGGCTACGGCGCGACGCAGGGCCTGTTCGCGGTGGAATCGGCTGTCAACGAGCTGGCGCACGCGCTCCATATGGACCCTGCGGCGCTGCGCGAGAAGAACATCGTGCGCGAGGGCGAGGCCATGCCGGCGTATTACGGCGAGACAGCACAAAGCTGCGCAATCGACCGCTGTATCGCGCGCGCGAAGGAGATGATCGGCTGGGCGGAGAAGTACCCCTGCCGCACGCTTGACAACGGGCACATCCGCGCGGTAGGCATGGCGCTGGCCATGCAGGGCTCCGGCATCTCCGGTGTGGATACCGGCGCGGTCATGATCCGTTTGGGCGACGACGGCATCTACAACATGTCCATCGGCGCGACGGACATGGGCACCGGCTGCGACACGATTCTGGCGCAGATGGCGGCGCAGAGCCTGGAATGCCCGGTGGACAACATCACCGTGCACGGCGTGGACACGGATACCTCGCCGTACGACTGTGGCTCCTATGCCTCCAGCACGACGTATGTCACCGGCATGGCGGTCGTGAAGACCTGCGAAGAGCTGAGGAAGAAGATCATCCGCGTCGGCGCGCAGCTGATGGGCTGCCGGGAGGAAGAGGCGCTCTTTGAGGGCAGCTGCGTGAAGAAGGCGGACGAGAGCGCCAGCGTGACGCTGGCCGAGATTGCCAACGCGCACATGACGGCGAACGCGGAGGATATCTCGGCCTGCGTCTCCAACGGTTCGCCGGTGTCGCCGCCTCCGTTCATGTGCGGCTGCGCCGAGATCGATCTGGACCCGCTGACCGGCGAGGTCAGGCTGGTGGATTATGCCGGCGTGGTGGACTGCGGCACGGTCATCAACCCGAACCTGGCCAAGCGCCAAACCGAAGGCGGCCTGCTGCAGGGCATCGGCATGACGCTGACGGAGTGCCCGACCATCGATCCTCTGGGCCGCACGGTTAGCAATTCCTTCCTTCAGTACAAGATTCCCGCGCGCGTGGATGCGCCGAGCATCCGCGTGGCGTTTGAGCCGAGCTATGAGCCGACCGGCCCGTTCGGCGCGAAGTCCATCGGCGAATGCGTCATCAACACGCCGGCGCCGGCGATTGCGGATGCGGTGTACAACGCCAGCGGCGTGCGCGTGCGCGATCTGCCGATCACCGCGGAAAAGATTCTGCTGGGCGAGCAGGAAGCATGATGAAGCTCGGCGTGGTTCTGCTGGCGGCGGGAAAGAGCGAGCGCTTCGGCGCCAACAAACTGTTGGCCGGTTTTCGCGGCAGACCGATGGTCTGCTATGCGCTGGAGGCGGCAATATCGCTGAAGGCTGCGCGAACCGCCGTGGCCTCGGGCTGCGGGGAGGTTTCGCGCCTGGCTAAGGAGCATGGCTGCGAGGTCATCGTTAATGACGCGCCGCAGATGGGACAGTCGCATTCCATCCGTCTGGGCGTGCGCGCCATGCAGGACATGGACGCTGTGTTGCTGATGGTCTGCGATCAGCCGAGCCTCACCGCCGCTTCGCTTGAGCGGCTGGTGCAGCGCTTTGCGTGCTCAGGAAAAAGCATCGCCTGTCTGCGCGACGGTACGCACATGGGCAATCCGGCGCTGTTTTCACGGCGGTACTTCGGTGAGCTGCTGGCGCTTCAGGGCGACAGGGGCGCGAAGGGGGTTCTTCGCGCGCATGAGGGCGACCTGCTGGTCGTGGATACCGTCGGCCCCGACGAGCTGGCGGATGCCGATACGCCGGACATGCTTGCGGCGCTGTGCAGAGGGGAATAAGTCAAAGCCATCGGTTTTCGGGCCGATGGCTTTTCATAGCTTCGAGTATTGCGTAAAGAATCGTGAAGCGAGCATACAGCAGCTTGATTGGGCAAAGCTGAACGGAAATCGGAGCGAACACAGCGCGCTTTTATTGGATGCTCAGATCATTGAAAATCTCAGGCAGCATGATCTGAGAGCCTGCGGGGCGCGCATAGACGCGCAGCGTTTTTCCGGAAAGGGAGCCGGCGGTGCAGCGGTATTCGTCACGGTTTGAATAATCCTGCAGCAGCTCCAGAGAATCGTCCTCGCCGACGAGATAGAAGGCGTATTCGGGCAGAACCGTTCTGCCGCGCAGGCAGTCTGCCTTGAATACGTCCTGTCCGCCCTCGCTGCGCTGCTCAATCCAGGTGTTGGTGATGAAGTCGATGGAGTCCAGAAATTCATCCGCCGAGGAATAGAACAGATCATCGACAGGTTCGCCTGCAATATACATGCGGATCAGTTCGCCGAATTTCTCGCTGAAGATGTCTGCGCCCGTCCCGTCGAGATGGTACATATCATAGTAGTGGGAATCCAGCAAAGGAATAAAGGAATCCCTGGCCAGCGACATATCAAAGAACGGGATGCCATTCTCCCGGCAGAACGCGCCCAGCGCAATATTTTTATCCAAGAAACCGGTGCGGCCAAGCACCTGAGCGGTCGAATTGGGGGAGATGACGACCAGCAGCTGACTGCCGTAGCGCTCACACAGCGCCTGGTATTCCAGGAGCTTTCTCTTTGAAAAGTCTTCAAGACCCGGCGTATCGTCCGCAACATCGTGCTTGAGCGGCGTAAAGCGCAGCGCGTCATAGCCGCGTCCATCCTTCATATAGCGCATGAACCCGCGGCCCTGATACTGCGTCACGCCTTCCAGTAGGCCGGACTCGAACAGAAATTCGTCGGGCGAGAACCAGAGCGAGAGGTTGCGCCGGATATCGTCCGGATTGCGGACCATGGAGCTCTTGAAGAGCAGCAGGCGATCTATATACCGGTGATCCTGCGAGCACAGGTCCAGATAGTAGCGCATGGCAATGAGCGGATGCGTGATCAGATGCGGAGAAAGGCGCATCTGTGTCTGGATGTCTTCCGTTGTCTTGGAGAAATTGTCGGATTCCAGCACAAGCGCGATGTATTTGGGCTGCTTATCCTGAAGCAGCAGCCGCGTGGTTGCCAGTGCGCCTTGCAGGCTCATATGGCCGATGGTCAGGTTATAGGTTTCCAGACCTGTTTTTTCCGTGATGATCTGCGGATTGAAATCGGCAAAGACGATGGAGGAACCTACCAGAGCCAAATCAAGCTGTTCGCTTTGGACAGCTTCACGAATGCTGTAATACGTCAGCGCATCGCTGCGCAGCAGAAGCAGGTTGGATGCTGCGAGCACGAGCACCGGGAGCAGGAAGAAGGACAAAAAGCGAATCCATTCGCGTTTTCTTTGTGGAGAAGGACCCATGACGACCTCCTGGGAGTCTTATCAGAACACGGCGTAGATGAAGCCGGTCATCGCGTCGGGCACATAGAAGAACATCGTGTAAAACAGCAGGATATACAGGAGCAGCCAGCGCCGGGGCAGGGAGAGCGTCATCAGCCATTTGCGCATGCTCACGCCGCGCTCCTGCATGACCGAAACGGTGACGAGGATGATGAGCGCGACCAGGAGCACCGCGTAGTCGCCAAGGCTGACGCCCAGGGTGAGCAGCGTGCCGTCCATCAGCTGCGACAGCATCGGCGAGCACAGCGTCTTGCCCAGCATGGCAAACGCGTCGGTCAGATGCAGGCAGCGGTCAAAGTACCAGCCGATATTGACGATGACGAACGTGCGAATGATCCGAAAGACATAGAATCCGCGGCTTTTGACCAGCCTGGCATGTCTTTCGCCAAAGCGTCTGTACGCCGGCTCCAGAAGAGCGCTGGCGGCGAGAATCAGGCCGTTGTACAGGCCCCAGGCAACGTAATTGCCTGTCGCGCCGTGCCAGACGCCCACCAGCAGAAAGACGAGGATGTTGCCCAGCGCAGCAGGCAGCGCGCGCGCCACGTCGGCGCCGAAAGCTCTCCTGGCTGATTTGGCGAGCCTCTGCATGGGCCGGGTCAGCGCGAAGGGGTAGAACACATAGTCGCGCATCCACGCGCCCAGGCTGATGTGCCACCTGCGCCAGAAATCGGCGAGGGAGACAGAGAAGTACGGGCGCCTGAAGTTGGGCGCAAGGTGGATGCCCATGAGCTCCGCACCGCCGGTGACCAGATCGATGCCGCCGGAGAAGTCGGCGTACTGCTGCAGGGAATACATCAGCACGGCAACGACGATGACCGCGCCGCCGTAGGCCGTATGGTCAGCAAAAACTGCGTCAACGAGCGGAAAAGCGTGGTCAGCGATGACCTTCTTTTTAAAGAAGCCCCAGAGCATCAGGATGAGACCGCTGCGGATGTTGGCCAGATCGAGCCGGTTGCCCGCAGTGAGCTGCGGCGCGAGCGCGTCATAGCGGCCGATTGGACCCTGAATGAGCTGCGGGAAAAAGGAGATAAACAGCGCAAACTTGAGGACATTGCACTCCGGCGGGTATTTGCCGTTGTACACGTCGATGAGATAGCCCATCGACTGGAAGGTATAAAAGGAAATGCCCAGCGGCACGAAGAGCCTGATGGACGGCGCGCCGCTTTTGCCCATCAGGCCGTACAGTCCGGAGAGCGCCGCCGACGGCGCGGAGGGGATGTATTTGAGCACCGCCAGCATGCCGAAATTGAGCAGCAGTGCGAAATAGAATAAGAGGCGCTGCCTCTTTCTCGCGGCGGTCTTGAGCCGCTTTTTTTCATCGCGCGCGAGCGCCTTGTTTTGCTGTAGCAGCGCCTTGTTCCTGTCGCCGATGCGCCCGATGGCCAGCGCGCAAAGCCAGGTGCTCAGCGTGGTGATGAGCATGAAAAGAAGCGCCTGTCTGCCGCCTGAGGCAAAGACCGCGTAGCTGAAAGCGAGCAGAACCAGCCACCTGAAGCGGATGGGGCACAGATAATACAGCACGGCGGCGGCGAAGATCTGATAGATGATCGCGTATGTGGACATGAACAGTACCTGCTTTTCTGAAGTGACATGAATCGAGTTGCCAATAGAATATAACATTTCGATTCATTCCTGTCAAGACGCGCGCCCGGCGCGCTTTGTTGCTTTTTGGAAAGAGAAGCGGGGGAGTTGCTGTGCATTCTTGCATCTTGCAAACTGGGGCAGACATGGTATAATACCGCTGATTTTGAACTGTGACGGGAAAAGGAGAACTCAATCCGATGACGAAGGATATGACCCATGGCTCGCCGGTGAAGCTGATCCTGGGATTTGCGCTGCCGCTGCTGGCGGGCATGCTGTTTCAGCAGCTGTACAATCTGGTGGACGCGATGATCGTGGGCCGGTTTCTGGGCGTGACAGCCCTGGCCGGCGTGGGCGCGACCGGCTCGATCAACTTCCTCGTGCTGGGCTTTTGTATGGGCGTGTGCGCGGGCTTCTCTATTCCGGTGGCGCAGCGCTTCGGCGCGCGGGAGGAGAGCCGCATGCGCGAATTCGTGGCCAACGGCGTCATCCTGTCCGCCGTCTTTGCGGCGGTGATCACGGCGCTGACCGTCTGCTTCTGCCGCGATATCCTGACGATGATGAATACGCCGCAGGACTGCTTCCAGGAAGCCTACCACTATATTGTGGTGATCTTTGCCGGCATCCCGTTTATGATCCTTTACAATCTGCTGTCCGGCTATCTGCGCTCGCTGGGCGACAGCAGGACGCCGCTGTTTTTCCTGGTTCTCTCTTCGCTGCTGAACGTTGCGCTGGACCTTGTGCTGATTCTGGTATTTGACCTCGGCGTGACGGGCGCTTCGCTGGCGACGGTCATCAGCCAGGCAATTTCCGGCCTGCTGTGCCTTGTGTGGATCGTGCTGAAGGTACCGCTGCTGCACATTGCCAAGAGTGAATGGCGCATGCGCAGGGAAAGAATGCTGGAGCTGTGCGCGTGCGGCGTACCGATGGGCCTGCAATACTCGATCACGGCGATCGGCTCGGTGGTGTTGCAGGTGGCGGTCAATTCGCTGGGCTCGCTGGCTGTGGCGGCCATGACCGCGGCGATGAAGGTGCTCAACTTCCTCGCCTGTCCGTTTGATGCGTTGGGCTCGACGATGGCGACCTACGGCGCGCAGAACGTCGGCGCGAGCCGGTATGACCGGCTCAATCGCGGCCTGTGGTCGGCTTCTGCGATGGGCTTTGTGTATTCCGCGCTTGCGTTCGTGGTGGCTTGGTTCTTCGGACGCCATCTGACACAGATGTTTGTGACCGACGGCGGTGCGGAGCTCATCGAGCTGGCGCAGATGTACATGGTCATTCAGGTGGCGTTTTACCCGCTGCTGACGCTGGTGAATGTCGTGCGCTTCACGATTCAGGGCATGGGCTTTTCCATGTTTGCGATCATCGCCGGCGTGCTGGAGATGATTGCGCGCAGTCTGGCTGCGCTTGTGCTGGTGCCTCCGCTCGGCTTTCTGGGCGTTTGCCTGGGCAGCCCGCTGGCCTGGATTCTTGCCGATGCCTTTCTCGTTCCGGCATATTTCCGCTGCAAAAAGCGCCTGATGGGGAAGGTACACCACCTCCACATCTGATCAATGGCGGGCTGCTGCGCGCGTTCGTCAGCGAAATTTACTTTTTCTTCAATTTTCTTGTTGACAGATCGCGCGAATGGTTGTATAATAAGTCTCGCTGATTGAGCAGCAGCCAAACAGATGGAGAGTTGGCTGAGTGGTCTAAGGCGCACGACTGGAAATCGTGTGTGGGCTGATACCCCACCTAGGGTTCAAATCCCTAACTCTCCGCCAATCCGGTTTCTTAGCAATAGCTGAGAAACCGGATTTTTTCTTTGCAATAGCTGGAAAAATTGTGGAACGAGATTTCCGATTCCGAGAGTGCATTACCGGAGGTTAGAAGCGTTTTTCCGATTTTGTTCACACGGCAGTTCACACGAAAATGTCACACGGAAGGGCCGCCAATCAGCTGAGCGGTGTGCTCGTTGACGATCTCGTTGAACTTCTGATCGTATGCGGACAGGGCGTGCTGGTATACCTTTTCAGTCACCTGCGGGGTGCTGTGGCCGAGTCTCTGCATGGCGTACTTGACGGGTACGTTCAGCGCGGCGAGAATGGAAGCGTAGTAGTGGCGCAGATCATGTAGGCTGCCCGGCACGCCAAAGCGCTTGGCCAGCGTGGTGTACCTCGCAGAGACACGCGCCGGGTTGATGGAGATGATGCGGCCTGTGCGTGGATTGCAGCCGTAGGCTTTGACCGTGGCGTAGACGCCGGGCTCCACGGCCAGGATGCGTTTTCCTGCTTTGGACTTGGTGCCCTTGAGGACGAAGGTTTTGTTGTCATAGGAGGGTACAAGGGCCTTGTCAATGCGCACCTTGCCGTCGAAGAAATCTTCTTGTGTCAATGCGCAGATTTCGGAGCGGCGCAGGCCGAGTGTGGCGGCCAGCAGCACGACGATCAGCATATCATCTTTTTCCTTGAGAGAACGGAGATAAAGGATCATTGGTGTGATGCTGCTGTCCTCCGGAATGATGATATCGTGATCCTCAGGCTTATAGTTTATCATTTATTCATCAGATCTGATTTCCCATTCCAAGGCGCCTTCTGATCCGGTCCACTTCCATCCGAAATCTCAGGAGGATTCTTATGAAGAAATTTCTTGCCCTGCTGCTGACCCTGCTGCTGCTGGTCATCGGCGCAGCCGGATGCGCGCAGCAAACCCAAGCTCCGGAAACCGCTTTCACGCCCATCTCCACCGTCGCTCTGGCGCAGGAAACCCCTGTCGGAGAAGAAGCGCTCTATCAGGCCGGCACTTATGCTGCCACGGCTCGGGGACGCAACGCGGATCTTACCGTCAGCGTGACCTTCTCTGATAGCGCCATCACCGCCATCGAAGTGCTCTCCCATGAAGAGACTCCCGGCATCGGCGACATGCCCATCGAACGCCTTCCCAAAGAGATCATCGAGTATCAGTCTCTGGCGGTCGACGCCGTCGCTTCCGCCACCATCACCAGCGAGGCGCTGCTCACCGCGGTGGAGGACTGCGTGCGGCAGGCCGGCGGTGACGTGGACGCGCTCAAAGCGGTCGCCATCGAAAAGGAAGCAGGCGAACTGGTCACAAAGACTGCCGACGTCCTCGTGATCGGCGGCGGCGGCGCGGGCCTTGCGGCGGCGGTTGCGGCCGGTGAAAACGGCGCTTCCGTTGTCGTCGTGGAAAAAAACGCCGGTCTTGGCGGCAACACCAAGCTGGCGGGCGGCCTGATCAACGCCGCCGACCCGGAACGTCAAGCCTCCCTGCAAATGTCTGACGCCCTCAAGGGAACCGTGCAGGAATATCTGGACATGGAACCTCACGACGAGGCTATGGCTAAATGGCAGGAAGCTGCAAAAGCCCAGTTTGAAGAATACCTTGCCTCGGGCAGCACCTCGCTGTTCGACTCCCCTGAGTTCCACATGATCCAGACCTATGTGGACGGTGACTACTACGGCAAGCCTGAAATGATCGAAGCGCTCTGCTCCAACGCCCTTGACACCATTCACTGGATGACTGATCGCGGTCTCCAGCTGGCGGAAAAGACCAAGACCGCACAGGGCGTCCTGTGGCAGCGCGCCCATCAGGCCACGGAATACAAGAGCGGACTGGCCTTTGTCGATACCTTCGTCAAGACCATCGAGCACGAAAATCTGCCCGTGGAAATCGTCTACGAAGTCCGGGCCGAAGAGCTCATCGTTGCAAACGGCCGTGTCACCGGCGTCAAGGGAACCGACGTCAATGGAACTCCCTATGAGTTCTACGGCACGAACGGCGTTGTGCTGACCACCGGCGGCTTCGGCGCCAACGTGGAGATGCGCCAGAAATACAACAGCATCTGGGCCACCCTGGACGAAAATGTGCCCACTTCCAACAGCCCCGCCATCACTGGCGACGGCATCGTCATGGCGGAGGCCATCGGCGCCAATCTCATCGGCATGGACAAGATCCAGTTGCTTCCCGTCACCGACCCGGTCACCGGTGAACCCGGCACCCGCGTCGGAAACGGCACCAGCCCCTATGTTAACAAAGAGGGCGTCCGCTTCGTCGCAGAGGATGAACGTCGCGATGTCATGTCCGCCGCCATCCTCGAGCAGACCGATTCCGTCTGCTGGCTCATCAGCAGCCGTCCCAACAGCGAGCTGGACGAAAACGATGTCAACGCCTATGGCTACTCGCTGGAGTATCTGATTGAAGCCGGAAAGGTCTACATGGCGGACACGCTGGAGGAGCTGGCGGTTCAGAACGATCTGGATCCCCAGACTCTGGTTGACACCATCAACAAGTTCAACGAGGCCTTTGACAAGGGTTATGATGAAGAATTCGGCCGCACGGTCTTTGATCCGAACTCCCGCATCAGCGAAGGTCCCTACTTTGCCTGCCTGCGCGCTCCCGCGGTGCACCACACCATGGGCGGCGTGGAGATCGACACCGAGACACATGTTTACAACACCAGCGGAGAAATCATTCCCGGCCTGTATGCCGCAGGCGAGGTGACTGGCGGCATCCACGGAGGCAATCGTTTGGGCGGCAACGCCATTACGGATGCCATTACCTTTGGACGCATTGCCGGACAGAACGCTGCAGCGAAGAACTGACCGTTCTTTTCTGCTCAACCACGCATGATAAGAAGCTCCCCAAAAGAATCGGGGAGCTTCTTTTTTGCCTCATCCATGACGAGTCTTCGCATTCCGTTAGACTTGCAGCAAACAAAAATGAGGGAAGCGGCAGCGTGATGTGGTCTTCTATCGATGAATCAAATAGCCCCCATACGTTCAGCCTTATGCCTTTTGTTTAAAAAATATCGGGCGGGATTGCGTACTCGTGACAGAAATGTGAATTTCTTGTAGAATATCTTGATTTTGCCAGGACAGTGGTGTATCATATACACTGTATCATGAGGGTACAGGGGCTTGATAAAAGACAGCCTGTATTCCGTATCTGTGGAATCATCAGACATGATGACCATTGTTTTGAAGGAAAGAGGTAGCGTGCAAATGGCTAAGATTGATCTGACCAAGTACGGCATCACCGACGCGACGGAGATTGTCTACAATCCGTCTTACGAGATGCTCTTCGAAGAGGAGACCAAGCCGGAGCTGGAGGGCTTCGACAAGGGTCAGGTGACTGAGCTGGACACCGTGAACGTCATGACCGGCATCTACACCGGCCGTTCCCCCAAGGATAAGTTCATCGTCATGGACGAGAACTCCAAGGACACCGTGTGGTGGACCTCCGACGCGTTCAAGAACGACAACCATCCGATGACCCAGGAGACCTGGAAGACTGTTAAGGATCTCGCAATCAAGCAGCTGACCGGCAAGCGCCTGTTCGTCGTGGATGCCTTCTGCGGCGCCAACAAGGACACCCGCATGGCTATCCGCTTCATCATGGAGGTTGCCTGGCAGGCCCACTTCGTGAAGAACATGTTCATCGTGCCGACTGAGGAAGAGCTCGCCAACTTCGAGCCGGACTTCGTCGTCTACAACGCCTCCAAGGCGAAGGTGGAGAACTACAAGGAGCTGGGCCTCAACTCCGAAACCTGCGTGGCCTTTAACATCACCTCCCGTGAGCAGGTCATCCTGAACACCTGGTACGGCGGCGAGATGAAGAAGGGTATGTTCTCCATGATGAACTACTACCTGCCGCTCAAGGGCATCGCGGCCATGCACTGCTCCGCCAACACCGACATGAACGGCGAGAACACCGCGCTGTTCTTCGGCCTCTCCGGCACCGGCAAGACCACCCTGTCCACCGACCCGAAGCGCCTGCTGATCGGCGACGACGAGCACGGCTGGGATGACAATGGCGTCTTCAACTTCGAGGGCGGCTGCTACGCGAAGGTCATCGGCCTGGACAAGGAGTCCGAGCCGGACATCTACAACGCCATCAAGCGCAACGCGCTGCTGGAGAACGTGACCGTGGATGCCGAGGGCAAGATCGACTTCGACGACAAGTCCGTCACCGAGAACACCCGCGTGTCCTATCCGATCAGCCACATCAAGAACATCGTCCGCCCGATCTCCGCTGCGCCGGCTGCGAAGAACGTCATCTTCCTGTCCGCTGACGCGTTCGGCGTGCTCCCGCCGGTCTCCATCCTGACCCCGGAGCAGGCGAAGTACTACTTCCTGTCCGGCTTCACCGCGAAGCTGGCCGGCACCGAGCGCGGCATCACCGAGCCGACCCCGACCTTCTCCGCGTGCTTCGGCCAGGCCTTCCTGGAGCTGCACCCGACCAAGTACGGCGAGGAGCTCGTCAAGAAGATGGAAGCCAACGGCGCGAAGGCCTACCTGGTCAACACCGGCTGGAATGGCACCGGCAAGCGCATCACCATCAAGGATACCCGCGGCATCATCGACGCGATCCTGAGCGGCGATATCCTCAAGGCCGAGACCAAGACCATCCCGATGTTCAACCTCGAGGTTCCGACCTCCCTGCCGGGCGTCAATCCGGCGATCCTCGACCCGCGCGACACCTACGCCGACGCTTCCGAGTGGGAGACCAAGGCGAAGGATCTGGCCGGCCGCTTCATCAAGAACTTTGTGAAGTACACCGGCAATGACGAGGGCAAGTCCCTGGTCGCCGCTGGCCCGCAGCTGTAATTCAGATCACCATCATAGAAGCCCGACAGAGAAATCTGCCGGGTTTCTTTTGCTGTCATGAGGAATATGTTGTATTTTGGCTTTGGATGCGCATTTTCGCCGAACTTGACTCAGTGGATTGCCAGCGGGGCAGGATTTATGGTATAATCGCCTCAACTACAATGATCCGCTTAGCTTCTAGGAGGATCAAGTTCATGTGATAGGAGGAATTCTTATGCCGATGCAGATGGGTTTCCGTTGGTACGGCGAAGGCAATGACAAGATCAGCCTTTCCGATATCAAGCAGATTCCCGGCGTCACCAGCATCGTGTGGGCGCTTCACAACAAGATGCCCGGCGAAATCTGGACCGTCGAAGAAATCGCTGAAGTGCAGAAGCAGCTGGAGCCGTACGGCTTCAACATGGATGTTGTCGAGTCCGTCAACGTGCATGACGACATCAAGATCGGTCTGCCGACCCGCGACAAGTACATCGAGAACTACAAGCAGTGCATCCGCAACCTGTCCAAGTTTGGCGTCAAGGTGATCTGCTACAACTTCATGCCGATCTTTGACTGGACCCGCACCGATCTCTTCCACCCGGTCGGCGACGGCTCGACTGCGCTCTTCTATCAGAAGGATATGATCCAGAATGATTACAAGGCCATGGCGGATTATATCATGAGCTTCACCGAGAAGTACAACATGACCTTCCCGGGCTGGGAGCCGGAGCGCATGGCGAAGCTGGACGAGCTGTTCAAGGCTTATGCCGGCGTCGATCATGAGAAGCTCTGGGCGAACCTGAAGTACTTCCTCGAGGCGATCATGCCCACCTGCGAGGAGTGCGACATCAAGATGGCCATCCACATGGATGATCCGCCGTGGGATATCTTCGGCCTGCCGCGTCTGCTGACCAGCGCGGAGAACATCGACCGTTTCCTCAAGATGGTCGACAATCCGTACAACTGTCTCACGCTGTGCTCCGGTTCTCTGAACGCGGACCCGAAGAACAATGTCGCCGACATCGTCCGCAAGCACTGCGACCGCATCGCCTTTGCGCACATCCGCAACGTCAAGCACTTCGAGAACGGCGACTTCTCCGAGGCCAGCCACCGCGACTGCGACGGCGATACCGGCATCCTGGACATCCTCAAGGCCTATCATGACTGCGGCTACGAGGGCTACATCCGTCCGGACCACGGCCGTCAGCTCTGGGGCGAGGGCCCGGGCAGCTGCCGTCCGGGCTACGGCCTGTATGACCGCGCGCTGGGCATCATGTACATGCTGGGCGTGTGGGACATGCTCGACAAGCTCGAGGGCAAGTAAACCGCATCAAGAAAGACCATCGGCGAAGAACCGATGGTCTTGTTTTTATGCCATTGCGGGATTGCTTAAATCACAAACTGCTCCATGTAGCGCTTGGAGAGACGAAGGGAATCGAGCACCTTCTCGCGGCTTCCCTCGAACGCGCGGTCCTCGACCTCGATGCAGGTATAGCCGTCGTAGCCGATGTCGGTGAGGGCGGACACGTACTTGCCCCAGTCGACGTCGCCCAGACCCGGAAGCTTCGGGCTCATGAAGTCGAGCGGATAGGCCATGATGCCGACCTCGCGCAGCTTGTCCGGATAGAGCTTGATGTCCTTGTAGTGGACGTGGAAGATCTTGTCCTTGAACTCGTAGAGCGGGCGGATGTAATCGATCATCTGCCAGACGAAGTGGGACGGATCGTAGTTGATGCCCAGATTCGGGGAGGGGAGAATCTCAAACACCTTGCGCCAGATGGCGGGGGTGGTCATCAGGTTCTGTCCGCCCGGCCACTGATCGCGGCCAAAGAGCATCGGGCAGTTCTCGATGGCGATCTTCACGCCCTTTTCCTCGGCGAGGGCGATGATCGGCGGCCAGATTTCCTTCACCAGCTCGAGGTTCTCCTCGACGGACTTCGTCTGGTCACGGCCGATGAATGTGGTGACCATGTTCACGCCGAGCCTAGCGCTGGCGCAGATGACCTTCTTGAGATGCGCCACGGCCGCCTCGCGCTTCTCCAGGTTGCCATCCATGGTATTGGGGTAGAACGCCAGAGAGGAAATCTCCACGTTCTTCTTCGCGCAATAATCCTTGATGTAAGCGACCTTCTCGTCGGTCAGCTCGTCCGCGTTGATGTGGCTCACGCCCGCATAGCGGCGTTCCGCCTTGCCGCAGGGCCAGCAGGCGACCTCCACACAGGCATAGCCCATCTCGCTGGCGGTGTCGATCATCTCCTCGAACGTCCAGCCGTCCAGAATCGCGCTGACAAAACCGAGTTTCATGTTCATTCCTCCTTGTGAACTCTATCATCGGCAGGCACGTCGCCTGCAAAATTACACGGAATCGCGCAGCACCAGCTCGGTCTTGAGCAGGAACTGCTTGGGCTCATCGGACGCGGGGCTGACCATGCGTTCGGCGAGCACCTCCATGGCCATGTAGCCCAGCTGGAAGCGGGGAAGGTTGACGCTTGTGACGCTGGGATGGTGCATCTGCGAGATGTAGGTGTTGTCAAAGCTGATCAGCGCCAGGTCCTGCGGAATGGATAGGCCGGCCATCACGGCGGCCTTGACCACAGCGGCGGCGTACATGTCGCTGGCGGCGAGAATCGCGTCGGGGCGCTCCTTGGCCAGCAGCATCTGCTGGGCGACGGCCATGGAGCTGTCAAAGCCCATCTCGGTCACGTTGGCCTCCAGCAGCGGATCGACGGGATAGCCAGCCTGGCGCAGCGCTTCCTCATAACCCTGACGGCGATGGCGCGCGTATTTGTATTTTTCCGGTCCGTTGATGAGCGCGATGCGCCTGCGCCCGGCGCGCAGCAGCGTCTCGGTGGCGCTGCGCGCGGCGGAGATATCGTCGACGCCCACATACGGCAGCGGGCTGTCCTCGTTGTATTCGGCACATTGTACCAGCGGGGCGAGCAGGTTAAGCTCGTCGAGCACGGCGCGCTGCGTCACGGGGGAGAGCAGGATGAGGCCACAGGCGTTGGTCATGCGCAGCAGCGCGGCCAGCTGCGAGGCATGGCGCTCGACATTGCCCTCTGGATAAAGCAGCACATCGAGGCTGTGGGATTTGGCCGAGGTCTGCAGGCCGAGAATGATCTCGGCATAGAAGGGGTTGGAGAGATTGGGCAGCACGGCAATGACTAGCTGATTGACGCGCCCGGCAGCGGGCTGCTCGCGCAGGTAGCCCAGCGCGTCCATCGCCTCGGTGACCTTCTGCGCAGTGGACAGGCGCACGGCGGCGCTGTCGTTGAGCACCCGCGAAACGGTGGCAATGGAGACGCCGGCCTGGCGCGCGACGTCCTTGATCGTCGGTTCCGATCCCTTTTTCTTCATCGCCGCGCCCGCCTTTCCCGATAGGTTGAGTCTATTATAGCATCAAATGAAGGCGAATGTAAACCGTGTCAAACCGGCGATGATAAATTTTCATTGCGCCTGCTTGATAAACGCGATGAGACGGAGAAGATGGCGGGAAAAAGTGAGCGGCATAAGGAAATGTAAACTTATGAAAACGAATCATACGAATTGACAAAGCCGTATCGGCATGCTATCATACTCTTAGCGCATGTGAACAAACAAAGCACGGTTCCTCTGTGTAATTTGTTTGCTCACGGCAGGCCGTTCCGGGGCGGATACCGGAAGAAAACAACTTTTTTAAGGAGGAAACTGTTGTGAAGAAGATTCTTGCTATCGTTGTGGCGCTCGTGCTTTGCCTGGGCATGGTATCGCTCGCACAGGCTGAGGCTGTGAAGATCGGCGTGCTCGTGCCCGCTGTGACGCACGGCTGGGTCGGCGGCATCACCTACAACGCCGAGCAGTACTGCAAGGAGCTCGAGGCCACTGGTACCATCGAGTACAAGCTCTACACCAGCTCCAATGCGGAAGAGATGACCACGCAGATCGACGAGGCGATGCTCTGGGGCGCGCAGGCGCTGGTCATCGCGCCGCAGTGGACCGGCATGGAAGTCGCCGCGCAGGCCGCGATTGACGCGGGCATCACCGTCGTGGCGTTCGACATGGACATCCCGGCCGAGGGCATCTACAAGGTCACCGGCGACAACGAGTCCATGGGCGTTGCCGGCGCGAAGTACATCGTTGAGAAGATCGGCACCGAGGGCACCGTCGTGGCGCTGCCGGTTCCGTCCTCCGGCTCCGTCTCCGAGCTCCGCATGAAGGGCTTCACCGAGACCATGGCCGAAATCGCCCCGAACGTCAAGATCATCGAGTACGCCACCGCGTTCACCCGCGAGGACGGCCTCAAGGATATGGCGGACATCCTGACCGCCAACGCGAAGATCGACGCCGTCTTCTCTCTGGACGACGAGACCTCCATCGGCGCGCTGCAGGCGATTGACGACGCCGGCCGTACCGACATCAAGGCCATCACCGGCGGCGGCGGATGCCAGGAGTACTTCGGCATCATCAAGGAGAAGGCTGACCAGATCGGCGCCTGCTCCGCGCTGTACAGCCCGCTGATGATCAAGGACTGCATGGACGTGGCCATCGCTGTCGTCGGCGGCGAGACCGTGGATGCCGTGAAGGTCATCCCGTCCCAGATCGTGTCTGCGGAGAATGTTGACGAGTACCTCGACCCGGCCAACACCGTCTATTGATTCCTAACCGCCAAAAGGGCCGTGGCTTTGCCATGGCCCTTTCTTTCTAGAAGACCCAAAACACCTCACAGAACGGATGTGAACGCATGAATCTGACCATGAAAGGGATTGTCAAATCCTTCGGCGCGAACGACGTGCTCAAGAGCGTCGACTTTCACCTGAACGAGGGGGAAATCTGCGCGCTGCTGGGCGAAAACGGCGCGGGCAAATCGACGCTGATGAACATCCTGGGCGGCGTACTGCCTGCGGACAGGGGCACGATCGAGCTGGACGGCATGCCTGTGACCTTTGCCAATCCCGCCCAATCGCTGAACGCGGGCATCGCGTTCATCCATCAGGAGCTGAACCTGATCAACGACCTTCCCGTGTATGAAAACATGTTCATCGGCCGCGAGCTGAAAAAGAAGAGCGGATTCCTCGATCACGCGGCGATGTACCAGCAGACGAAGGCGCTCTTTGAGAAGATGGAGATCGACGTCGATCCCGGCGCGATGGTCTCCACGCTGGACGCGTCCTTCAAACAGATTGTCGAAATCGCACGCGCGCTGATGATGAACGCGTCGATCATCATCATGGATGAGCCGACGACATCGCTCACCGATCCGGAGATCGAGCGCGTTTTTGATATGCTGCGCACGCTGAAGGCGCAGAAGGTCGGCGTGGTCTTCATCTCGCACAAGCTGCGCGAGGTCATGGAGATCTGCGATCGCTACACCGTGCTGCGCGACGGCGTGATGGTGGCTGACGGCTACGTGAAGGACACGAGCATTGCGGAGATTGCGCGCCACATGGTGGGCCACGAGGTGCGCACCGGCGCGAAGGAAGGCAGCGCGGTGCTGGGCGACGAGGTGCTGCGCATTGAGAAACTGACGCAGGAGCCGTTTTTCCGCGATGTGAGCCTGACCGTCCGCGCGGGCGAGGTGCTTGGCGTCACGGGCCTGCTGGGCGACGGACGAAGCGAGCTGTTCCGCACGGTGTTCGGCGCGCAGGGCAAATACCAGGGCCAGATCTTCATGCACGGCAAGCCTGTGACCATCACCTCCACACAGCAGGCGCTCAGCCTGGGCATCGGATATCTGCCGCGCAACCGCAAGGAAAACGGCATCATCAAGGACATGAACATTCTGGAGAACGGCTCCATCGTCACACTGCCCAGGCTCACCCGGCACGGCATCATTCAGACAAAGGAGCAGCTTGCGCAGTTTGACAAGCAGAAAAAGGAGCTGCGCATCAAGATGGGGAAGGAGACGGACTCCATTACCAGCCTCTCCGGCGGCAACCAGCAGAAGGTGGTGCTGGCCAAGTGGCTCAGTGCAAACCCAAGCCTGCTGATTCTGGATAACCCGACGCAGGGCGTTGACGTCGGCGCGAAGGAGGAAATCTACGAGATCATCCTCCGGCTCGCTGCGCAGGGCGTGGCGGTCGTGGTGCTGTGCAGCGAGGCGCAGGAGATTATCCGGCTTTGCGACCGCGCGCTGGTGATGTACCACGGCACGGTCCGCGCGCAGGTTGCGGGCGAGACCATGAACGAGCATGAAATGATGCGCCTGGCAACCGGCGGCTAAGAAGTGGAGAGGAGTTATTCACCATGACACAGCGGACAAACGCAAAAAACGAAACGATTCTGCACAAGGCGGTTGTGCAGTGGAAAACCAATCCGATCTTCTCCACCGCGTGCGTGCTGGTGCTGATGATCATCCTGCAGACGCTCGCACTGGGCTTTGATTTCGAGAGCGTCGGCGCGTGGTTCTCCCACTGGTCCCGCAACTGGATCAACATCCTGCGCAACAACGCCAGCGTCGGCATCGTCGCGCTCGGCATGACGTTCGTCATCATCTCCGGCGGCATCGACCTGGCGGTCGGCTCCACACTGGTTGCCGTCGGCGCAGTGCTGATGGTCTGCGTCAACAGCTATCCCACGGGCCTGCTGACGAGTATCGGCATCACCGGCGTGCCGGCGTTCATCATCGGCATCATCGCCTGCATCCTGATGGGCTGCGCGCTTGGCGGCGTGTCCGGCTTCCTGATCGCCAAGCAGAAGCTGCCGGCGTTCATCGCAACGCTGGGCATGATGAAGATCTGCCGCAGCGTGACGCAGCAGGTGATGCAGACCGCGAGCGTGAAGGTGCCCACGCAGTTCCTGGCGATTGCCAACACCAAGATCGGCGGTCAGGTCATCCTGCCGATCATCTACTGGCTGGTGCTGGCGGTGCTGCTGCACATCATCTCCAGGAAGACGACCTTCGGCCGCCATGTGTACGCCATCGGCTCCAACGAGCGAACGGCGCGCCTCTCCGGCATCAACGTGGAGAAGGTTATCGCGATGGTGTACGTGCTCTCCGGCATCATGGTCTCCATCGCGGCGATCATCCAGGTGGCGCGCATCGGCTCCATGGACTATGCCAACGCAGGCAGCGGCTATGAGATGGACGCCATCGCGGCGGTTGTTGTCGGCGGCACGAGCATGTCGGGCGGCAAGGGCTCCATTCTGGGCACCGTGCTGGGCATGCTGATCATTGCCGTCATGAACAACCTGCTCAACCTGATGGGCGTTCCGCCGTTTCTGCGCGAGGCGTTCAAGGGCTTCATCGTCATCGCGGCGGTGCTGCTGCAGAAGAAGGAGAAAAATAGCTAATTCTGTTTTGCGATTAAGATGATTTTCCATACGCGAAGCGGAGAAGGGGTTCGGGGACGGTGTCCCCGAGCGGGTTTGGGCGGCAGCCCAACGTTCTCCCCATCATATCAAGCAAAGGAGAGATTCTGATGATTAAGGTCGGTTTGATCGGCTGCGGCAAGATTGGCCAGGTGCGCCACCTGCCCGAGTATGCGGCCAACCCGAATTGCAAAATCACGGCGCTGTATGACATTAACCTGGAGCGCGCCAAGGCGCTGGCCGAGCAGTACGGCGCGACGGCGTATCCGTCCGTCGAGGCGCTGCTTGCCTCCGATGTGGACGCGGTGAGCGTCTGCTCCTCCAATACCAGCCACGCGGAGATCGCCATCGCGGCGCTGAAGGCCGGCAAGCACGTGCTGTGCGAAAAGCCGATGGCGACGACGCTCGAGGACTGCGAGGCGATGGTCGCGGCCGCCAGGGCAGCGGGCAAGCACCTGATGATCGGCCAGAACCAGCGGTTGGCCGGCGCACACAAGAAGGCGAAGGAGCTGATTGAAGCGGGCGCGATCGGCAAGGTGCTCACGTTCAAGACCGCGTTCTGCCATGCCGGTCCTGAGACGTGGAGCGTCGATCCGGGTCTGAACACCTGGTTCTTTGACAAGAAGCGCGCCGCAATGGGCGCGATGGCCGACCTCGGCGTGCACAAGACCGACCTGATCCAGTACCTGACCGGCCAGACGATCGTCGAGGTCTGCGCGAAGCTGGGCGTGCTGGACAAAAAGTTTGCCGACGGTACCCCGATCACCGTGGACGACAATGCCTTCTGCATCTACAAAATGGACGGCGGCGCCATGGGCACCATGACGGTCTCCTGGACGGACTACGGCGCGGAGGACAACTCCACCGTGATCTGGGGCACCGAGGGCGTGCTGCGCATCTATGACCATCCGGAGCATACGCTTGATCCAGACCAACGACAACCAGACCGCGTCCGGCGTGATCGATCTGTTCGTCGATTCGATCCTGGATGAAACCGTGCCGTATATCACCGGCGAGAGCGCGCTCACGGCAATGCGCGCGGTGTTCGCGGCGATTGAGTCCTCTGAAAAGGGCTGCACCGTCACGGTCAACCGCTGAGCGTCTGCAATCAGCGCGAAGCGAGGAAGGGAGCCTAACTCATGAACAGAATCATTGCGGTCAACTCCAACTGCTACCACGGCTTTTCGATTGAAGAGGCGATTGAGGGCATCGCGGCGGCGGGTTTTCATTACATTGAACTGACGGCAACCAAGGGCTGGACGGAGCACGTGTTCCCGGATCAGAGCTTTGAGCGCCTGCTGGCCGTGAAGGACATGCTCGATCACTATGGCCTCAAGCCCTTCGCGATGAGCGGCCACTGCAACCTGATGGACACCGCGCGCATCAGTGACTTCGTGAAGAATATCCGCCTGGCGGCATTCTTCGGCTGCGACTATATCGTCAGCTCCATCGGCGAGGCGCACCTGAAGGACAACGCCGTGGCGGACAACGAGACCGTGGCCAGGCACATCGCGGCGCTCGTGCCGTACCTTGAGCAGTATGGTCTTACGCTCGTGCTGGAGACGCACGGCAAGGAGCACGGCACAGGCAGGGTGCTCGCCGAGATTGTCAGGCTTGTGGGCAGCGAGCGCGTCAAGATCAACTATGACACGGCAAACGTGATCTTCTACGGCGGCGTCGATCCGTGCGAGGACATCAAAACCTGCATCGGCGACGTGGCGTATGTTCACATCAAGGACAAGGCCGGCGCAGACGACGTGTGGGATTTCCCGGCGCTTGGCAAGGGCCGCGTGGACTTCCCCGGATTCTTCAGGGAGCTTGAGGCGGCGGGAAACAACAGCCCGCTGAGCATTGAGATCGAGTTCACGGCCAAGGGGCCCAAGGACCTTAATGAGGTCAATCAGGCGGTCAGGGACAGCGCGGCGTATCTGCTCGCACAGGGATTCACGCTGTAAGGAGGGCATAGCATGAACATCCTGCTCGTTGGCCTGGGCGGCATGGGCACCTGCCACTACATGAATTATCAGCACATCGCAGACGCGCGGGTTGTCGCGTGCGTGGGCAAGTCCGACAGCGACCGGGCGTCGGCGGCAGCGTGGGGTCTGCCGATCTATGCGTCCATCGCGGACGCATGTGCAAACGAGGCGGTCGACGTGATCGATGTGTGTGCGCCGACCTACCTGCACAAGCTGCTCGTGCTGGAGGCGGCGGCGCAGAAGAAGCACATCATCTGCGAAAAGCCCGTCGCGCTGCACCTTGCGGACGCGGAGGCCATGTATGCCGCGGCGGAGGAAAACGGCGTGCAGCTGTACATCGCGCAGGTGCTGCAGTTCACGCGCGAGGTGGAGACGCTGCGCGAGGTCGTGCGGACAGAGCGCTACGGCAAGCCGCTGGATGGCTGCTTTGAGCGGCTGACCGCCTGCCCGAAGTGGTCGCAGGGCGGCTGGCTGCTGGAGAAGGAGAAGAGCGGCCTGCTGCCGTTTGACCTGCACATTCACGACCTCGACGTGATCGTGAGCCTGTTCGGAAAGCCGGACAGCGTCACCTTCACCGAATGCGAGGGCAGGGGCAAGGCATATGCCGAGCAGTACCGCTTCCTGTATGGCTACAGGAATGGCCTGAATGTCTGCGCGGAGGCCGCCTGGTTCAATGCGGCG
Organism: Clostridiales bacterium; assembly: GCA_004557905.1. GTDB lineage: Bacteria > Bacillota > Clostridia > Christensenellales > Aristaeellaceae > Ventricola. The sequence goes on from SFFH01000018.1 coordinate 38,350, forward strand.
ATTCCGTTCACAGCGCGCTGGCGCGTATACTTCGAGCGCGGCATGCTCATCTGCGACGCAAACGGCGTGACCGGCTACGCGGAGAACGGCGAGGTGACGAAGTATGACGTCACCGATCCGGTTCAGGTGGACTGCGGCATCAACCTGGGCAAAAGCGGCTGGTTCCTCCGGGAGCTTTCGCACCTGCTTGACTGCGCGAAGCGCGGCGAGCCGTCCCCGCTGGTACCCAAGCACCGGGTGCTCGACGTGGTGGAAATCCTGGAAAAAATCTGATATGAGATCAACGAAAGGCGCTGCGGGAAGAACCTGCAGCGCCTCTTTCGTCATATGCGGTTATTTTGCGAGTTTCCTGCACAACCAGGGGAACGTCAGCGGCCAAATGCTGCCGGCAAACGCGACCACGAGGAAATAGCGCACGCCGTCGGCCAGGTAATGACCGCCAAACAGCGCGTATAGCGGGGCCTTGATGCCCGCCTTGATCCCCATTAAAAGCACAAGGCCGGCGATGAGCTTGACAACCTGAACGGACAGCGGTGCGCGGGTGTCAAAGCGGATGACCCTGTGGTCGAGCTCCCAGATCATGAACAGGCCCAGCGTGCAGCCAAGCATGGTATAGGCGTTCTTTGTGCCGTGCGCGAGATTGTCCGCATCCACGTCGGCGGGAAAGGGAAAGAGCAGCACGAACGCCAGATAGGCGGCGGAAAGCAGCACCATGCCGCCAAACAGCGGGCGCATGCGCCGGGGATCGTCGCAGAAATCGTGCAGGATGGGATAGAGCCCGAACACAAGCGCCAGCGCGAGAAGCGCCGACACGCCGACGTCCCAGGGCGTGTGCACGCCCAGATACATGCGCGAGAACGGCACGAGCACGCATAGAACGACACAGGGGATGCGAATGGCCCAGCGGCTGGTCCAACGGGCGATTGCGCCATACACGCCGATGCTCGTCTGCGTGTGGCCGCTGGGGAAGGAGTAGCCCGTCGCGCCGGCACGGGCGCTTTCCACGATGGTGAAATCCGGATCGCGCACCCAAGGCCTGGGAATGCGGAAAAGCAGCTTAAGCAGCTGATTGAGCGCCGTGCCCAGAAGCCCCACACACAGGAGGTAATAGCCTTCCTTTTTATCGACGCACCAGAAGAGCAGCAGACCAAAGGCGATGAACAGCGTCTCCTCGCCAAAGTGCGTGATCAGGGAAAAAAACCCGTCCAGAACAGGCGCGCGGACGCTCTCAAAAAAATACAGCAGGGACATGGCAGTCCTCCTTTGCATGCGGTGTGGATGCTCACCACATTATGATAGCATTTTGTAAAGAAATTGTCAATTGTGCGTAAAATCTGCTTGACAGCATTGTGCTTCTGCGCGTACAATAAGCATAACCGCAAGGGACGCTTTGATGAACGACAGGAAAGCGTCCGTCAATCAAAAGGAGGGTATCCATTATGAAGAAGTTTTTTGCGCTCGTCCTCGCGATGATGCTGCTGGTGACCGCTTCTGCGGCGCTGGCCGATGGCAGCCTCGTCGTCTATTCTCCGCATGACGCGGATCCGCTCAACGCGGGCGTGGCGATGTTCCAGGCCGCGTATCCGGACATCGACGTGCAGGTCATCGCGGCCGGCACCGGCGAGCTCTGCCAGCGCATCGTCGCTGAGAGCGAGAATCCGCAGGGCGACGTCCTCTGGGGCGGCGGCGCGGACACCCTGGCTGGCTATGTGGATTACTTTGACGCGTATGTCTGCGCGAACGACGACGTGATCGGCGACGCGTACAAGGACGCGGACGACATGTGGATCGGCGAGTCCCCTCTGCCGATGGTCTTCATCTACAACAAGAACCTCATCGCTGAGGAAGACGTGCCCAAGACCTGGGACGACCTGTGCAACGAGGCTCTCAAGGGCAAGATCGCGTTCGCGTCCCCGGCGAAGTCCGGTTCCGCGTACACCCAGCTGTGCACCATGCTCTTCTCTAAGGACACCATTGATGAGGGCTGGGAGCTGGTCTTCAACTTCATCAAGAACCTGGACGGCAAGGTGCAGGATTCCTCCGGCAACTGCCACAAGCTCGTCGCTTCCGGCGAATATGCTGTGGGCGTGACCATCGAGAAGTCCGCCGTGCTCTACAACGACAACCCGGACATCGCCTATGTGTACCCGGAGAAGAACTCCGCGGTGCCGGACGGCGTGGCGCTTATCAAGAACTGCCCGAACCCGGACAACGCCAAGCTGTTCATCGACTTCGTCACCGGCCTTGAGTGCCAGACCGCGCAGAACGCCGACTGGGCCCGCCGCCCGGTCCGCAGTGACCTGACCCCGGTTGGCCTGGTTGGCCTGGACACCCTCGACCTGGGCAACTACGACTTTGCGTATGCCGCCAAGAACAAGGCCGAGATCGTGGAGAAGTGGAACGACCTGACCATCGAAGCCGAGGAGTAATCGGTATTGCGACTGATGGGGGGACACTCGGTGTCCCCCTTCTTTTGATATGGTCGATGTTGCCGGCAGCTTGCCGGTGATTCTGGCGGCGCGGCCGCCCTGTGGAGAGAGGTACTGAAATGAGCAACGAAGTCATCATCAAAAATGCTGTCAAGCGCTACGGCGATTTTACCGCGCTGCACGGTGTGTCCCTGAACATTGAAAAGGGCGAGTTCTTCACCCTGCTGGGACCGTCCGGCTGCGGCAAGACCACGCTGCTGCGCATGATCGCCGGCTTTAACTCCATCGAGGGCGGCGATTTCTACTTTGGCGAAAACCGCATCAACGATGTGCCCGCGCACAAGCGCGACATCGGCATGGTGTTCCAGAATTACGCGATTTTCCCGCACCTGACCGTCGAGGAAAACGTGGCCTACGGCCTCAAGGCGCGCAAGGTGGACAAGAAGGAGATCGACCGCCGCGTGAAGGAGGCGCTGGAGCTGGTGCAGATTGCGCCGCTGGCCACCCGCAAGCCCAGCGAGCTCTCCGGCGGCCAGCAGCAGCGCGTTGCGCTGGCGCGTGCGTTCGTCATCGAGCCGAGCGTGCTGCTGATGGACGAGCCGCTCTCCAACCTGGACGCCAAGCTGCGCGTGCAGATGCGCTCCATCATCAAGAAGCTCCAGCGCCGACTGGGCATCACCACCATCTATGTCACGCACGATCAGGAGGAGGCGCTGGCCATCTCCGACCGCATCGCCGTCATGAACCAGGGCAGGGTCATGCAGGTCGGCACGCCAAGCGAGATCTATGCCAAGCCGGAAAACCCGTTCGTCGCGGGCTTCATCGGCGTGAGCAATTTCCTCAACTGCGACGTGACCAAATGTGAGGGCGGCATGGCGAAGGTCTCCATCAAGGGCGAGCTGGACATCGACGTGCCGGTCAGAAAGAGCTATACCGGCAAGGCACAGCTGTCCGCCAGACCGGAGCAGCTCTTCTTCTCCGAGACGGGCATGCCGGGCAAGGTGATGTTCTCCACGTTCCTGGGCGACTTCATCGAGTACGAGGTGGAGCTTTTTGACGGGCAGACGCTTATTATCAACGAATACACGAAGGATACCGCCAAGGTGCACGAGGTGGGCGAGAAGGTGTTCATCAGCTTCGACGCCACGCGCATCAGCCTCTATGACGAGGCCGAGGAGGTGCTTTCCAAGTGACGGATCGCCCGCGTCGGAAGATCAAGCTCGACTTCTGGTTTTTCGTCAAGGCCGGCGTGATCCTCGCGCTGTGTCTGTTCATCGTCTATCCGTTCTACACCATCCTGACCAAGAGCGTCTTCTCGAGCAAGGTGGAGGGCGTCACGCTGTATAACTTCCAGCGCTTCTTCACCAAGAAGTATTACTACCGCACGCTGCTGCGCTCGCTGGTCATCTGCTCGTTCACGACGCTGTTTGCCTGCATCATCGGCGTGTTCATCGCGTATGTTATGACGCGCTACAATGTGCTGGGCAAGAACGTCCTGCACGTGTTCATCATCCTGTCGCTGATGAGCCCGCCGTTCATCGGCGCGTATTCCTGGATCGTGCTGCTCGGCCGCAACGGTCTGGTGACGCAGGCGCTTACGGCGCTGAGCTTGCCCGCGCCCACAATCTACGGACGAAACGGCATCATCTTCGTGTTCACGCTGCACCTGTTCCCGTATGTGTATCTGTACACCTCGGGCGCGATGAACAGCATCGACTCCTCGCTGGAGGAGGCTGCCGAGAACCTTGGCATGAATAAGCTCAAGCGCATCATGACCATCACGCTGCCGGTCGTGCTGCCGTCCATTCTGGCGGGCTGCATCATGGTGTTCATGACCTGTCTGGCGGACTTCGGTACGCCGATGCTGCTGGGCGAGGGCTATACCGTGCTGCCGGTGCTCGTGTACAACGAGTACATGTCCGAGAGCGCGACGGACCCGTACATGGCTTCTGCACTGTCGGTCGTCATCGTGGCCTGCTCGATGGTCATGCTGGCGCTGCAGAAGCTGGTGGTGGAGAAGAAGAACTACACCATGAGCACGCTGCGCCCGCCGCAGGAGACGCAGCTGCACGGCGTCAAGCGCTTCCTGGCGTCCTTCCCGGTGTATCTGGTCATCTTCTTTGCGCTGCTGCCGCAGATCGTCGTTGTGTGCCAGTCGTTCGTGGAGCGCAGTTTCTCGGGCGTGGTGCAGGGCATCAACCTCAACAACTACCGCGCGATCCTCAAGCGTCTGGGCCAGAACATCTTCAACACCTACGCGTTCTCGCTGGTGGCGATCGTGTTCATCGTCATCCTGGGCATCCTGATCTCCTACGTCCTGGTGCGCAAGAAGGGCAAGGCGGCCAACGTCATCGACACACTCATCATGTTCCCGTATGTGATCCCGGGCTCTGTTCTGGGCATCGGCCTCATCGTGGCGTTCAACCGCAAGCCGCTGATCCTGGTGGGCACGGCGGCCATCATGATCATCTCCTACATCGTGCGCAAGCTGCCGTATACCGTGCGTTCCGGCAGCGCGTTCCTGTATCAGATGGATCCGTCGGTGGAGGAGGCGTCCATCAACCTGGGCGTATCCCCGATGAAGACGTTCTTCACGATGACGGCGCGCATGATGCTGCCGGGCATCATGTCCGGCGCGGTGCTCAGCTGGATCACCTGCATCAACGAGCTGTCCAGCTCGATCATGCTCTACTCGGGCAAGACCTCGACGATTGCGGTCGCGATCTATCAGGAGGTCGTCCGCATGAGCGACGGCACCGCCGCGGCGCTGGCGACGATCCTCTCGGTGACGACGGTCATCTCGATGCTGATCGTGTTCAGGGCCACAAAGGGCAAGGTCAAGATCGTTTAACTGCATTGCAGGCCTCTCCGGTCTCCCGGGGAGGTTTTTCTTTGCGAAAAATGCAGAAACAGGCTTGACTCTCCCACTGTGGCAGGCCGTAATATGGGGGCATGAGCTCAGAAAACAGGTTTGCGAGGGATCCTTATGCTGAAAATCGGAGAATTCTCCAAGCTGACCAGAGTCAGTATCCGTATGCTTCGTCACTACGACGAGATCGGCCTGCTCCGCCCGACGGAAACGGACGCATGGACAGGCTACCGCTATTACAGCGAAAAGCAGCTTCCTGTGGCGGGCCGGATTGCGGCGTTCAAGGACATGGGCTTCGGCCTGGCGGACATCCGCACGCTGCTTGACGTGTATGACGACAGGACGGCGCTGGAAGCGCGGCTGATGGACAAGCAGGTGGAGCTTCAAAGCGGGCTTCGGCAGACGGCCAGACGGATACGGCTCCTCGAAACAGCCCTGGAGCGGCTGAGAAAGGACGATACTGCCATGCAATACGATGTGACCCTCAAGACATTCCCGGAGTGCTATGCGGCGACGCTGCGCATGAACATCCCGACCTACGAAGCGGAAGTCATGCTTTGGAATACCCTGGTGGGCGAGACGGAGCCGCTGAACGTCGTGCCGGATGATCCCTGCTATTGCTGCGTGGTCTATCACGACAAGGAATACAGGGAATACGACATTGACGTGGAGGCACAGAAGACGGTGAAGGGACGCTATCCGGATACGGAGCACGTCCGTTTCAGGACGCTGCCGCCGGTGACGGTCGCCTCGGCGACCTGCAAAGGTCCGTACAGCCAGCTGGACGCGGTGATGACGGCGGTCGCCAGCTGGGTGACGGACAACGGATATGCGTTTGACGGCCCGGCATTCAACATCTATTACGTCAGCCCGCATGAAACGGATGACCCGGATGAGTTCGTGACCGAGGTCTGCCATCCGGTGAGAAAGGAAGCATAATCCTGCTCCCGGCCAAAACCAATGAAAGGACGCACTGCGGCTTGCGGTGCGTCCTTTTATGCGGTTATTCCCGGATGCACCGGATCTTCTTTACCGCCGCCTCGTCCGGCGTGACGTAGAGCGTGCGCTGATGCGTGTAAATGACGAAGCCTGCGGGCGTGCCGCCGGGCTTTTTGATGTAGCGCCGAAGCGTCGCGTCGATGGGCACCTGCGCGGAGCGCATGCCCTTGGAGTAATACGCCGCCAGCATCGCGGCCTCCTGCAGCGTTGTCTCCGGCACATCGGCGGCGTGCACCAGCACATGCGAGCCGGGCATCTTCTGCGCATGCAGCCAGAGCTCGTCGCCCCGGGCACCCATGGTCAGACGCTCGTTTTGCAGGGCATTCTTGCCGACCTCAATCTCGATGCCGTCGCAGGAAAGGAACTTCATTGGCTGGGACGCCGCTTCCTTGCGCGGCTTGACGCGGGAGACTGCGCGGCGCACATGGCCGGAGCTTTCCAGCATGCTCCGCAGCTCGGCAAGGCCCGCCGCGTCCGTGCACTTGCGCAGGTCATCCTCCATCTGCTCCAGATACGCAAGCTCCTGCTCCGTCTTGGCCTTCTGCTCTGCGGCCAGCGTGCGCGCGCCGCGCGCCTTCTGATAGAGCTTGAAGTAGCGCTGGGCGTTCTGCGCGGGCGAGAGGGAGACGTCCATCGGGATGTCGACCAGCTCGCAGGCCTCGGAGTAGAAGTTCTCCACGCGCGCGACGGGTTCGCCCTTCTTGAGCCGGTAGAGGTTCGCCTGAATCAGCTCGCCCTTCTGGCGGTATTCCTCCATGCGGGCTGCGCCCTCAAGGGCCTCGTTCTGGAGCGCGATCTTCTTTTCGCAACGCTCGATGTGGTTCTTGAGCGTGTGCGCGAGGGAGCTGGCGCGCTGGTTCATGCGGTCGCGGCGGTCGCGCTCGTAAAAGTATGCATCCAGCGCGGTGCTGGGGCTGTTGAAGGGTGCCGTCTTTGCCAGCGGCAGGTGCAGCTGGGCAAAGGGATACACGTCCGACGGAGAGCCGTCCTCCGCGAGGGTGATCACGCAAGGACCCAACTGCGGCATTGCCTTCAGATAGGTGTGCAGCTGCTCGGCAGTGTACTCGACGTCAAGCTCCTGAATGAGCGCGGAGGCGTCCAGTCCGATGCGCGCGCAGGCTTCGCGGGACGCCTGCGGGGAAAAGCCCGCGATGCACGCGCCGATGGCCTTGTCCAGCTTGCCGCCGGCTTCGGAAAGACGCTGTTCGATCTCCTGTGCCGTCGCCGTCTCGGGATTGAGCTTGCCCTGGGTAGGCGGATAGGCGTAGGGCAGGCCGGGAAGCACCTGGCGCACGCGGGAGATGTCCTCGCCGATGTGGCGCGCCGCGTCCAGGATGCGCCCATCTGCGCCGCGCAGAATGATGTTGGAATGGCGGCCCATGATCTCCACGACCAGCGTGCGCGTGACGGGGTCGCCCATCTCGCTGAGCGCCTGAATCTCGATTTCCAGAATGCGGTCGCCGGCCACGCGGCGCACGGCCTGCACGCGGCCAGAGGCGAGATGCTTGCGCAGCAGCATGCAGAACATGGGCGGCTCCATCGGGCCGGTCTTGGCGTGCTGGCTCAGGTGGACGCGCGCGGCGTTGGCCGAGGCGCTGAGCACCAGACGATGGTTCGCGCCCTGCGCGCGGATGAGCAGGTGAATCTCGTCCCGCTCGGGCTGGATGACGCGGTCCACGCGTCCGTCCCTGAGTTTCTGATCGAGCTCGCGCGCGACAAAGCCGAGCATCACGCCGTCCATGGGCATATGAAAAACCTCCTTGGGTAACCACAAAATCAGCTCTCTCATTATAGCATGCCGCGCGGGGAGAAGCAAACCCAAATACGCACGATGGAAATGGCATGCAGACGCATGTGCGGGAATACACTCAAGCGGAAGAAAGGGCAAGGGGTGATGGAGGATGAAGTGGCCGAAGATGCCGGAGTTCCGATTCAGACGGGTGCATGTGGAGCGCACGCTCATTGGATGCAGCGCTGCGCTGGTGCTGCTGTTGTCCCTTCAAAGCCGGAATGTCGAGCGGGAGCCGTACGAGGAGCCGCTTGAGGACATTCCGCAGGCGCAGGCAGCCGTATCCGTCTCGGCGCAGGATATGCAGCAGACGGTCGTCTACTACGAGGATGGGGACGGATACCTCGTGCCCGTTCAGCGCGACGTGCTGCGCCAGGACGGCATCGCCAAGGCGACGCTGGAGCTGATGGTGCAAAGCGCGAGGAACGACATGGATGCAGCGAGACTGGGCCTTTCGCCCGTGGTGCCGGAGGGGACGACGTTCGATCTGGATATTGCGGACGGGCATGCGCGCGTGGACCTGGGGCGCGAGGCGCTCTCCGCCAGCAGCAAGCAGCAGGAGGAGAACATGCGCACAGCCATCGTCTGGGCGCTGACGGAGTTTGACACGGTCAAGGACGTGAACTTCCTGGTGGACGGCCAGAAGCGCGATACGCTGACGCACGGCACGAACATCTCCGGCTCCTACACGCGCGTGGGTCTCAATCAGGAGGAGCCGGCAGCGCCGACGTTCGCCGGCGCCAGCGAGGTGCAGATGTACTTCCCGGCGCAGGACGGACGACTGCTGGTTCCGGTATCACGCACGGTGTATTCGGATGACGACGTGGCGACGGCGGTGTTTGAATTCCTTCGCGGGCCGAAGGCGGACAGCGGACTGGAAACCCCGCTGGACGAGGACGTGCAGCTGTTGGGCGTGAGCGTCAGCGGCGGCGTGGTGACGATCAACTTCTCCAAGGAGTTCACGAAAATCGCTGAGCGGAGCGACGGTGGCGTGCAGGCGATGCGCGGACTGATGATGACCTGCACGCGCTATCCGGGCATCAGAAAGGTGAAAATCCTGGTGGACGGCGAGCCGTATCAGATGCCGGTCAGCGATGTGCCGACGTTTGCCAACGTGGCGTCGGACGTGGAGAACAGCTTTCCGGAGGTCATGCTTATCGAATAAGCGGGCTGTGCTCGCTTCCACCTCCGAAATACTTGAACAAGTCGAGCTATTTGGTGCGCGCTGCACGATTCTTTACGCAGGTTCCTATGACATGAAAAAGGGCTGAAGCGGAGGTTCGGCCCTTTTTTTCATGGATGAAATATGGTATACTGGGCGACGAGAAAACATGTGCGGAGGAACAACATTCATGACGAACCATCTGACGCGCCTGATCGTGGCCAGCAACAACAAGAACAAGCTGAAGGAATTTGACGCGATTCTCGGCCAACTGTATGAGATCGTCTCCATGCGCGACGCGGGCATCGATGCAGATATCGAGGAGAATGGCACGACGTTTGAGGAGAATGCGCTGATCAAGGCGAACTATGTGATGAACGCCACAGGCTGCGCGGCTATCGCGGACGACAGCGGCCTGGAGGTCGACGCACTGGGCGGCGCGCCGGGCGTGTACAGCGCGCGCTACTGCGGCCGACACGGCGACGACGAGGCGAACAACGATCTGCTGCTGGCCAATCTCCGGGATGTGCCTGCGCCGCGAACGGGCCGCTATGTGGCGGCCATCGCGCTGGTGCGTCCGGGAAGGGCGCCGATCGTCCGCCGCGGTACCTGTGACGGTGAGATTCTCCTTGAGCGCAGGGGGCAGGGCGGCTTTGGCTATGACCCGCTGTTCCAGTGTGAGACGGGAGAGACGTTCGCCGAGGTCTCCATGGAGACCAAGAACGCCATCAGCCACAGAAAGCGCGGCATCATGGCGGTGCTGGCTGCGCTGAAGGAGGAAGACTGATGCGCGTGGGCGTGTTCTCGGACAGCCACGGCGATCATGAGGCGCTGGATGAGCTGCTGGAAAGGATGGGCGCTCTGGACGCGGTGTGCTTCCTGGGGGATGTCGCGCGCGACGCTGAGCACCTTCGGGAGCGCCTTGCGGCCATGCCGAATCAGCCCGTGCTTTACGCCGTGCGCGGCAACAACGATTATTATTCCACCTGCACGCTGCCCTGGGATCTGCTCATCGAGCTGGGCGGCGTGCGCATCTACATGACGCACGGCCACCGGCTGGTGAGCCTGATGAATCTTGCCTACAAGGCACAAGAATGCGGGGCGCAGGTTGCGCTCTTCGGTCATACGCATCAGGCGCTGTGCGAGACAGTGCAGGGCGTGCTGCTGCTCAATCCCGGATCGGCGGGCAACTTCTGCCGGGGCGGCAGGGCGCGCGCCAGCGTGCTTGAGATCAACAGGGGATGCTGCAGCGTGACGAATTATCTGCTGTGAGGCGGAGGCGGCAGAGGAGAAAAGAAGGAGAAAAGTTCAAAAAAGTGGGAAAAAGCGCTTGACAGAATGAACGCCATCCTGTATAATCAATATCCGTCAGCGGGAACGCCGCAGCGCTAGAGAAGTAGAACCGGGCGCCTTTAGCTCAGTTGGATAGAGCAACGGCCTTCTAAGCCGTGGGCCAGGGGTTCGAATCCCTTAAGGCGCGCCATGTGGTGGGTATAGCTCAGTTGCAGTACTCACCCCACTTTTTCGCTGCAGGATGCAGGTTCCGTTGGGGTGTCGCCAAGCGGCAAGGCACGGGACTTTGACTCCCGCATTCGCAAGGTTCGAATCCTGCCACCCCAGCCATTTGATCCATTAGCTCAGCTGGTAGAGCACCTGACTTTTAATCAGGGTGCCTGGGGTTCGAATCCCCAATGGGTCACCATTTTAGTGACTTTGCGGGTGTGGCGGAATGGCAGACGCGGCAGATTTAGGATCTGTTGCCAGAGGCGTATGAGTTCGAGTCTCTTCACCCGCACCATTATGCGGTAGTAGCTCAGTGGTAGAGTGCCACCTTGCCAAGGTGGATGTCGCGAGTCCGAATCTCGTCTACCGCTCCACTGTGCGGGTGTAGCTCAATCCATTAGCTCAGTTGGTAGAGCACCTGACTCTTAATCAGGGTGTCCCGGGTTCGAGCCCCTGATGGTGCACCAGAAAGCCTGAAGGCATTTGCTTTCAGGTTTTTCTTTTTTATGCAACAAACATGGCCTTGAGACACGATCTCTGGGCCATGTTTTGCAAATTCAAGCACATGCAGGCTTGTCAAAGGCGCGCTCGTCAGTTCTGCCGTGCCACCATGGACAGGTCGTTCATATCCAGCATGACGACGTTTTCCACGGGCGCCTGCTCGGGATTCTGGAACAGCCTCTTGCGGTATTCGTTGGGCGTGATGCCGTATGTCTTGCGGAACGTCTTGAGAAAGCTGCTGTAATCGGAAAAGCCGCTTTCCGTGCAGGCCGCCAGGATACTCTTTCCTTCTCCGAGCGCGTTTTTGAAGTGCTGGAGCCGAAGGCCGGTGAGGTAGCCGTGAATGCTCTCCATCGTGTATTCGCGGAACACGCGGCTGATGTGGCTGCGGCTGACATACAGGTAATCCGTCAGCTGGTTGATGGAGAACGAGGGATCGGTATAGTGCTGCTGAATGAATTTCTGTGCCTTGCTGACCAAGGCGGAGCTGGCGTCGGCCTCTGCCATATTACCCTCACCGGAGCAGGCACAAAGAATGAGCAGGAGCTCTGTCAGCTGTCCGCGGAAGAGGATGTCCCGCTGATGCGGCGGCATCTGGCTGTATTTGCCGATCCGGATGAACAGATCGCGGATGCCCCAGGAGGAGACAAAATCCGCGTTGAAGACGATGGGGCACTTTTCCCTGAAGCAGTTTTCAAAGCCCAGCGATTCTGCGACCTCGTTGAACCTGTCCCGGTCCACCTGAAGCAGAAGGCGTTCGCTGACCTTTTTTCCCACGTCGTAGCGCCCCATGTGAAAGACCTCGTCCGGGAAAATGATCAGATCGCCCTTGGTCACATGGTACAGGCTGCCGCTGCAGGAATAGAGCACCTCGCCGCTGATGGGCAGAATCAGCTCGTAATAGGGATGGCTGTGGACGACGGAGCAGACGTTCTTTTTGTTCGTATACCAGCCGACCACCATGCCGGCACTGGGCAGCACCTGGCGCGCCTGATCCTGAGTCAGCTGAGAATCGACATAATGCGCGATTGTGTGAACCATGCAAATCCCCTTCCTTGGTATGTGTATACCGGGCTGAATCCATTATAGCGAGGATGAGCACAATTTGCAATGTTTATGAGACAAAAACACAAGATAACATCGTCAAAAATCGCTATAATGACGACAGTGAAAGAAGAACGGGAGAAATTGGCACAGAAGGTGAACAAATCATTCTGTGCAGAATCTACGAAAACATACAGGAGATATCGCGGAAATGAAGCACGGCCTCGTGTTCTATACCTGCAGGACGGAATTTGACGAGAATGCCATCCGTCTTATGTTCAAAACGGAGTACTTTACCTATGAAAAAAAGCTCCTTTTGATGCGGGTCGCCTTTGCAGCAGTGCTTCTTGCGGTCGGCATGCTGACGCGTCTGCCTATCGGAGTGCGGATTTTGTGCATGCTGGTCGGCGTATGGCTGCTGGTGGCGATGGATTTTCCCAGCAAGGTTCGCGCGGAGGGCGTGATCCAGCGCCGGGGCGGCACGACCTCGCAGGTGCACCTGACCTTCAATGACACGGAGATTCAGGTGGAACAGAGACAGAGGATTCCCTATGCCAGCGTGGACAGGCTGGTGGAGGACGACGCCTATTTCATCATTTTTCAGAACAAGCAGACGGCGGTGATGGCGGCCAAGGCCGGCCTGGAGCCATGCGATCCCGATGCTTTCCGCGCATTCATCGAAAAGAAGACGGGGAAGGAATTCGGCCGCAACGTCAACCTGCTCTCGATGAACCTCTTTGATCTGCTGGGGTCCGCCAAGGGGAAGAAGCGGACGAAGCGGTAAACGCAAGCGATGCATGAAGCGGCTGCCAGCCGTTCAGAAGTGGAACCTGCCGGAGTAGTCCGGTTAACCTGCGAACCGATAAAAATCGGCAAGCGACAAAAAAAGGAGGAACCTCAACATGAAAAAGACCCTGTGCGTACTGTTTGCGGCTGTCCTGCTGCTGGCTGTGTCCATCCCCGCGATGGCTGCAACCAACATGAAGCTGGCTCACAACCTGGCAGAGGATCATGCGGTGCACATCCAGCTGACGGCCTTCGCCGACGCTGTGCGCGAGAAGACGGGCGGTGAAATCAACATCGAAGTCGTGCCCAATGGTACGCTCGGCTCCGAGGGCGCTGTGCTGGAGCAGGTTGGCTACGGCATGGTGGAGATGACCAAGGTCTCTGCGGCCACCCTGGGCAACTTTGCCTCCGAGTGGAACGCGCTGTCCGTTCCGTATGTGTTCAACGATCAGGAGCACTACTACAACGTCATGGACGGCGAGATCGCGAAGGATCTGTACCTGACCACCGAGGATCAGGGCTTCATCGGCCTGTTCTGGCTGGATTCCGGCGCCCGCTCCTTCTACACCAAGGACAAGGCCATCCGCACCCCGGCTGACCTGGCCGGCCTGAAGATCCGTACCATGGACTCCCAGATGGCGATCGACATGATGGCGGCCATGGGCGGCTCCGCGACCGTTATGAGCTACTCCGAGATCTACACCGGCATGCAGCAGGGCGTCATCGACGGTGCTGAGAACAACGTCACCGCCATGCGCGACCACAAGGACGTCACCAAGTACTACTGCTTCGACGCCCACACCCGCATCCCGGACATCGTCGTCATCTCTACCGACACCTGGAACTCCCTGACCGAGGAGCAGCAGCAGATCATGATGGAGTGCGCGGCTGCGGCTTCTGACGAGTACAAGGCCCGCTGGACTGCCTTCGAGGAGGAAGTCATGGCTGCCGCCGACGGCGTTGAGTTCATCCGCGACGTGGATATCCCGGCGTTCCAGGCTGCCTGCGCCGGCATCTACGAGAACCTGAAGAACACAGATCCGACCGTCTACTCCATCGTGGAGAAGATCCAGGAAGCCGGCAAGTAATACCTGAGAAACCTGCCTGCATAGCGGCAGCAGCCCAATTGCCGTAAGGAAATTGGGCTGCTGCTGTGTAGGGCAGGGAGGGAACGGACAGCCGGACGCGATGGACGGCGCCCGCTTCCCTCCGATCAACAGAGGAGACGAGTATCATGAAAAAGGTAGATAAAATCCTGGATGCCGTCATGCGCTGCCTCATGGCCATTGCCATGTTCGCACTGCTGGCCGGCGGCACCTGGCAGATTTTCACCCGCTGGATTCTGAAGAATCCGTCCACCTTCACCGACGAGTTCCTGCGCTACGTGCTGATCTGGGCTTCCATGATCGGCTCCGCATACTGCTTCTACAAGGATGAGCACCTTGCGCTTGACCTGGTCAAGGATCGCCTGCACGGCAAGGCGAAGGTTGCGCTGACCGTCTTCATCGAGGCAATGATCCTGTTCTTCATCTGCTACGTCTTCGTGTACGGCGGCTGGCAGCTGATGGCCAAGGCAAAGAAGGTTTCTTCCGTCATGCGCATTCCGTACAAGACGCTGTATGCCATCGTTCCGATTTCCGGCGTGATGGTTGTGGTCGCTCGCGTCCTCAAGTACATCCAGATGTTTACTGAGAAGGGAGGAAAGCAGTAATGGTTGCGCAGTCCATTCTCGTGCTTTTCGGCTCGTTCTTCGTCATGCTCTTTGCCGGCGTTCCGATCTCTGCCGGCATCGGCATCGCGTCCTGCCTGACCGCGTTTTCCGCGGGCATGCCGTTTGACAAGTTCGCGTTCGTCGCGGCGCAGAAGTGCTTCGACGGCGTCGACTCCTTCTCCCTGCTGGCACTGCCGTTCTTCTCCCTGGGCGGCAACATCATGAACAAGGGCGGCATCGCCAAGCGCCTGGTGCGTCTGGCGCGCCTGCTGGTGGGCAAGGTGCCGGGCTATCTGGCGGCCACCAACGTGCTGGCGAACATGTTCTTCGGCGCGGTTTCCGGCTCCTCCGTTGCGGCGACCTCCGCGATGGGCTCCATCATGAGCCCGCTGGAGGCGGACGAGGGCTATGACCCGAACTACTCCGCTGCGGTTAACATCTGCTCTGCGCCGACCGGCATTCTGATTCCGCCGTCTGGTCCGCTGATTCTTTACTCCATCACCGCCGGCGGCGTCTCCGTCGCGGCGCTGTTCATGGGCGGCTATCTGACCGGCGCGCTGCTGGGCATCGCGGTCATCGCTGTGGCCATCTACCTGGCCATCAAGAAGGGCTACAAGGCCTCCACGGTCAAGGAAGAGGCTTCGACACTCAAGATCGTCATCGACGCGGTTCCGTCCCTGCTGGCGGTCATCATCGTCATGGGCGGCATCCTGGGCGGCATCTTCACGGCGACCGAGGCCGGCGTGGTCATGTGCCTGTACTGCGGCTTGCTGGCGATCATCTATCGTGAGATGGACCTCAAGACCTTCTACAACCTGCTGGCTGACACGATGAAGAGCAGTGCGACGATCCTGTTCCTGATCGCGGCTTCCTCCATCATGTCCTACGTCATGTCCTACACGGGCATCCCGGCGGCCATCTCCCAGATGCTCATGAGCATCTCCAGCAACCGCTACGTGCTGCTGCTGATCATGAACGTCTTCCTGCTGGTCATGGGCATGTTCCTAGATCTGACCCCGGCCGTGCTGATCTTCACGCCGATCTTCCTGCCGATCGCCCGCAGCATCGGCATGAGCGACGTGCACTTCGGCCTCATGCTGATCATGAACCTGGGCATCGGCTCCGTCACCCCGCCGGTCGGCTCCTGCCTGTTCGTCGGCTGCGGCGTTGGCCATGTCAAGATCGAGGGTGTCACCAAGTACATCGTTCCGATGTTCGCGGCGATGGTCATCGCGCTGTTCCTGGTCACGTTCATCCCGGCGATTCCGCTGTGCGTGCCGAAGCTGTGCGGCCTGATTCCGTCGCTGTGGTGGAACTGATCGAAACTGAAAACCCCTTCATGGCGGCAGTTACCGTCTTCACAGGTGACTGTGGAAACGGTCTGCCGCCGTTTTATGTACCCTGAATCATGAAAGGAGTGACCGTCACCATGAAAATCTGCTCTCGATTTGCCGGTATGGAGACGAAGGGCGGCTGCTATTTGGTGCATACGGACAACGCCGACCTGAAGATTGTCTTCGTGACCGACGAAATCGTCCGCGTCCGCGCTTCCTTTGACAAGGAGCTGGCGGAGGAAAGCTACATCCTGATGACGACTGCGTGGGAGGATCGCCTCGACCCGCTGTTTGAGGGCGAGCGCACGCGTGTGGCGCCCGTCGTGCCGTCAGTGGAGGAGACCGACAGCACGATCACGTTTGCCACGGCTGCGGTGAAGCTGGTGCTGGAAAAGAATCCGTTGTGCCTGGCGCTTTTCAACGCCGAGGGCGTGGAGCTATACCGGACGATCTCCGGCAGCCCGTTCATTCTGGACAGCAACAACCGCGTCGTCTCCCGCGCGCGCATGGAGGAGGAGGACTGCTTCTACGGCTTTGGCGAGAAGGCAGGACTGCTCAACAAGAACAAGACCTTCCTGCGTGAGCGCGCCACCGACGCCATGGGCTACGACGCGGAGAAGATGGACACGCTCTACAAGCACATCCCGTTCTACATCCGCTTGAGCAGAAGCACGCAGAAGGCGGTCGGTGTGTTCTATCACAACTTCTACGAGTCCGTGTTCAACATGGGCTGCGAGAAGAGCAACTACTGGCCGCGCTACACCTACTGGCAGGCTGACGGCGGCGACATCGACATGTTCCTGCTGGCCGGCGATACGATTGCGCGCGTCGTGGACAACTACACGCTGCTGACCGGCCGTCCGGCGCTGCTGCCCAAGCGCGGCCTGGGCTATCAGGGCAGTTCCATGTACTATCCGGAGCTGGAAAAGGACAGCGACGACGCCGTGATCGGCTTCATCGACACCATCAAGGAGGAAGGATTCCCGATCGATGGCTTCCATCTGTCCAGCGGCTACACAAGCTACAACAACAAGCGCTGCGTGTTCACCTGGAATACGGACCGCTTCAAGGATCCGCGCGCGTATTTCGCAGCGATGAACGAGCGCGGTGCACAGAACGTGCCCAACATCAAGCCGGGCATCCTGCTCATGCACCCGTGGTTCAAGGAGTTCGAGGAGAAGGACGTCTTCGTCAAGGACAGCGAGGATCCTTCCAAGTACGCCGTCGGCTCCTGGTGGGGCGGCGACGGCGCGTTCTGGGATTACACCAAGCCCGAGGCGCGCGAGGCCTGGAAGAAGTACATGACCGACAGCCTCATCGACGTGGGCACCAACTCCATCTGGAACGACAACTGCGAGTACGATTCGCTGCTGGACAAGGACGCGACGGTGGACTTTGACGGCAAGGGCGGCACGATCGCCGCGCTCAAGCCGATCATGTGCACGCTCATGTGCAAGCTGAGCAACGATGCTGTCCGCGAGCATGATCCGTCCGCCCGCCCGTACAGCGTGTGCCGCTCCGGCTCCGCCGGCATCCAGCGCTACGCACAGACCTGGTGCGGTGACAACTACACCAGCTGGAAGAGCCTCAAGTACAACATCCCGATCATCACGGGCATGGGCCTGTCCGGCCAGCCGAACGAGGGCGCTGACATTGGCGGCTTTGCCGGCCCGGCGCCGGAGGAGGAGCTGTTTGTCCGCTGGGTGCAGCAGGGCATCTTCCAGGCGCGATTCTCCATCCATTCCGCCAGCAACGACAATACCGTTACCGAGCCGTGGATGTTCCGCGACAGCGCGGACATCATCCGCGACGCCATTCTGCTGCGCTATCGTCTGACGCCGTATCTGTACAGCGCGGAGTATGAGGCGACGCAGACCGGCGCGCCAATCATGCGCGCACTCGTCTACGAGTTCCAGAACGACGAGAACGTCTACGACAGCAGCTTCGACTTCATGTTCGGCCGTGACATTCTCGTGGCCAACGTCCTGGAGAAGGGCGCGAAGACCCGCAGCGTCTACCTGCCCAAGGGCACGAAGTGGTATGACTGGGGCAACAAGTTCGCTTGCTACGAGGGCGGCCAGACCATCGAGGTGCCGGTGGACATGACCAGCATTCCGATGTTCCTGCGCGAGGGTGCGATCATCCCGATGGCGGACAACCAGCTCATGAGCATGGAGCGCGACTGCGTGAAGAACCTGCACCTGGTCATGGTGCCGGGCGAGGATCGCGTCTATACCTGCTATGAGGACGACGGCGTGACCAACGACTTCAAGCAGGGCGTGTACCGCCGCACGAAGATCGCCATGACCGGCAAGAACGTGGTCAAGGTGGCCTTCACGTCCGAGGGCAGCTACCGCGACAGCGTCGAGACCGTGATGGTGGAGATGGTCCGCAAGGATCGCAGCCCGTTCTGGGTGGCGCTGGGCGACAGGAAGCTCCCGCATTTCCTCAACCGCAAGAAGTTCGACGCGGCGCAGGAGGGCTGGTATTACAGCCAGAGCAAGCGCGCTGTGGAGATCAAGTACGCCAATCCGAAGAAGGATACGACGCTGACCGTCTCCTTCGAGGACTTCGACCTCATTGGCATGTGACAAAGCGCAGGGAAGGCGGCGCTGCCGCCTCTTCCCATCCCTGAGAAGGAGGAAGCATTATGCTGCTCAGAGAATTCCGTTCGCTGGAAAAGACGGACAACGGATACATCATCCACGGAGACGCGGCGGACGCGATGCTGGTCTTCATGACGGACGACCTGCTGCGTATCCGCGTGTCCTTTGACCGTGCGTTCAAGGAGGAGAGCTACACGCTGGTGACGACCGCGTGGCCGGACCGCATGGACGAACTGCTTGCGGACGAGCGCAAGCGCATCACGGCGCTCGACGTGCCGGCGGAGGAGACGGAGAGCACCATCACCTTCACCACGGCGAAGGTGAAGCTCGTGCTGTGCAAGAAGCCGTTCTCCTTTACGCTGTATGATCTTGATGGCAACGTCATCCATCAGGATCTGCGTGAGCGCGCTTTTGAACAGGACCAGATCGGCCGCCTGACGCACTTTTCCAAGACCGACCGTGAGTTTGATCACTTCTACGGCTTTGGCGAGAAGACCGGCCATCTGGACAAGCATGGCCGTCGCCTGCGCATGAGCCCGAAGGACGCCATCGGCCACGACCCGGAGAACGGCGATCCCATGTACAAGCACATCCCGTTCTACATCCGCGTGAACGAGAACGACAAGCGCCCCGTCGGCCTGTTCTATCACAACAGCTACGACTGCGTGTTCGACCTGGGTCAGGAGCTCTCCGGCTACTGGGAGCGCTATACCTACTACCAGACGGACGGCGGCGACCTCGATCTGTTCCTGCTGGCTGCGCCGACGATGCCGGGCATCCTCGATCAGTACACGATGCTGACGGGCCGCAGCGCGCTGCCGACCAAGCAGTCGCTGGGCTACTGCGCCTCGACCATGTACTATGCGGAGCTGGAGAAGGACTGCGACCAGGAGATCTACCGCGTCATCGACAAGCACGAGAAGGAAGACATCCTGATCGACAACTTCTGGCTGGCCTCCGGTTATTCCAGCGGCGAAGAGGACAACCTACGCTATGTGTTCAACTGGAACCACAAGCGCTTCCCGGATCCGAAGGCGTTCTTCGAGGAGATGAACCGCCGCGGCATCAACGTCATCCCGAACCTGAAGCCGGGCATCCTCAAGCGCCATCCGTACATGGACCTGTTCAAGAAGAACGACGTGTTCATCAAGACCCCGGACGGCAGCGCCGATTACCTTGGCCGCTGGTGGGGCGGTGAAGGCCGCTTCATCGACTTCACCAAGCCCGCTGCGCGCGAGACCTGGAAGCAGCTGCTGGAGAAGAACATCCTGGAGATGGGCACCAAGACCGTATGGAACGACAACTGCGAGATGGACGGCGTCGAGGATCGCAACGCGCAGTGCGATTTCGAGGGCGGGAAGGGCACCATGGCGGAGCTCAAGATCCTGCACTCCAACCTGATGGCCTTCCTGGCGAAGCAGGCGATTGCGGACGTCTATCCGGGTGAGCGCCCCTACATCATCAACCGCGCGGGCTACGCAGGCATTCAGCGCTACGCACAGGTCTGGGGCGGCGACAACCTGACTGACTGGCGCACGGTGAAGTTCAATATCGCCACCATCCTGGGCATGGGCCTGTCCGGCTGCGCGAACATGGGCTGCGATATCGGCGGCTTTGCCGGTCCGGCGCCGGAGGCGGAGCTGCTGCTGCGCTGGATTCAGAGCGGCATCTTCCAGCCGCGCTTCACGCTCAATTCCGCCAATAATGACAACACCGTGACCCAACCGTGGATGTACGAGGAGAACCTGCCGTATATCCGCGAGGCCTACGCGCTGCGCTACCGCATGCTGCCGTATCTGTATTCCCTGATGTATGAGGCGAATCAGAACGGCATGCCGGCGATGCGCCCGCTGTTCCTCGAGTTCCCGGCGGACACGGCCTGCTATACCGACAAGAACCTCACGTTCATGTATGGCAGCAGCGTGCTGGTCGCCAACGTCGTGGAGAAGGGTGCGACCGAGCGCACGATCTATCTGCCGGCGGGCTGCACCTGGTACGACATGAACGACAACCTGAAGGCCTATGCGGGCGGTCAGACGATCAGCGTGCCGGTCGGCCCGGGCAGCATCCCGATGTTCCTGCGCGGCAGCGCCATCTTCGTTACCAGCGAGGACGTCAAGAAGATTCTGCGCGACACCTGGAAGCAGATGGACTACCTCATCGCCGCGGAGAGCGACTGCACGTTCGTTCAGTATGACGACGACGGCCATTCCGAGGACTACAAGAACGGCGTGTACGCGAAGACGACCATCTCCGTGAAGGCGGGCGATCAGACGAAGATCTCCTTCAGCAGAGAGGGCAGCTACGAGGACACCGTGGAGCGCATCACGCTCAAGCTGGTTTCCAAGAAGAAGGGCGCGTTCTGGGCGACGGTGGACGGCAAGCCGGTCACGCGCTACATCGTCCGCGATGCCTGGGAGGAGGCCGAGAGCGGCTGGTACTACAACCTGTCCGACCGCACCATCTGGCTCAAGACGCCCAAGCCGAAGAAGAACGACTTCGATATCGTGATTTCGACGGAGAAGTTCGATCTGATCGGCATGGCGGAGGACTGATTCCTCCGGTATGCCGTGAACAAAGATAAGAAAAGAGGTTGATTGATCATGAAGCTGACCCTTCAGGGAATCAAGGATACTGCCGCGTGGACGCAGGCCGGCATCAAGCTGCCCGCGTACGACGTGGAGGCAGTGGCAAAGAAGACGAAGGAGAACCCGGTCTGGGTGCACTTTGGCGCGGGCAACATCTTCCGCATCTTCATCGGCGGCATCGCCGACAAGCTGCTCACCAGCGGCGAGATGGATCGCGGCATCACCTGCGTGGAGACGTTCGACTTTGACGTGGTGGACAAAATCTACGTGCCGTACGACAACCTGGTGCTCGCCGTCACGCTTAACGCAGACGCAACCACCGACAAGCAGGTCATCGGCTCGCTGACCGAGGCGATCAAGGCGCAGTCCGCCGACGAGTCGAGCTGGAGCCGCCTGAAGACGATTTTCGCCAATCCGGGCCTGCAGATGATCTCCTTCACCATCACGGAGAAGGGCTATGCGCTCAAGAATGCCGCGGGCGACTTCTTCCCGTTCATCCAGGCTGACATCGACAACGGCCCGGAGAAGGCGACCTCCGCGATGGCGGTCGTCTGCGCGCTTCTGAATCATCGCTTTGCAACCTGCAAGGCGCCGCTGGCGGTCGTGTCCATGGACAACTGCAGCCACAACGGCGAGAAGCTGCGTTCCTCCATCCTGACCATGGCGCAGGAGTGGCAGAAGAAGGGCTTCGTCTCTGCTGAGTTCGTCGCCTACATTTCCGACGAGGCGCAGGTCTCGTTCCCGTGGAGCATGATCGACAAGATCACCCCGCGCCCGGCGGACTCCGTCTGCGAGGAGCTCACGAAGCTGGGCTGCGAGGACATCGCGCCGGTGATCACCTCCAAGCGCACCTACATTGCGCCGTTCGTCAACGCGGAAGGCCCGCAGTACCTGGTCGTGGAGGATCGCTTCCCGAACGGCCGTCCGGCGCTGGAGAAGGCCGGCGTGTACATGACCGACCGCGACACCGTCAACTGCACGGAGCGCATGAAGGTCACCACCTGCTTAAACCCCCTGCACACCGCGATGAGCATGTACGGCTGCCTGCTGGGCTACACCCGCATCTGCGAGGAGATGAAGGACGAGGACATCGTGAAGCTCATCAAGCGTCTG
>SFFH01000019.1 GCA_004557905.1 Clostridiales bacterium
GCCGTGACCGTCGCGCCGCTGATCGCGTTTCCCTTTGCGTCCTTGACCTGAATCTTGAACTGAAGTTTGGAAATGACGGAGATTTTGAAATCCGCGTTGCCGGCGTTTTCGTCGAGCTCCAGCTTTTCGGCTTCACTGATCAGCGCATTGAGCGGTCCAGCCAACGTTTCTTCAGCGTTCTGGGCGTTCAATCGATTGCTGCATTCGTTCACCTTCTCCAGGTACGACTGGTAATCCCCGCAGATGCTCTTGATGATCTGCCGGATCTCGCTCTCGGCCTCCAGGGTACGGCTAACGACCTTCTGGCGTTCGGCCTCGCTTCCCTCGCCGCTCTGGTACCGCTCGATGCCGTTGAGGATCGCCAGGCGGGCATCCTCCAGCTGCGCTTCAAAGTGGGAGAGGGTGTTCTCCAATTCGAGCAGAATCCATTGGGCTTCTGCCGTCTCCGGATCCAGACTGTTGCTCGTATCCAGCACATCATAACTCTGGATCGTGCCCAGCAGGCTGCGCACCTGGCCCGCCAGGAACCTGTCCGTCCACTGCCACGCCTGATAGGCGGTCATGTCCTGCGTGGGCCGCGCGCCCTCGTTCAGCGGCGTACCGGCATCTCCGGCCAGCTTCTGCAGGGCGCTGATTTTCGCGGCGGTGAGGGTGCTCGTCTGCTCGGCAAGGCCGGCTGCCGCGCACAGCAGCAGCGCGAGCACAAGAAGAAGGGAAAGAAGCCGTTTGCTCATGGGAGAAACCTCCTATATCTCTCAATCATTTGGAAATCGTCAGCCGCTCAGGGTGGGTCTCTATCTCGTAATCGCCCCGGTGCTGGCTCACCAGTTCCTCCAGCGCCCGTGTCTGCTTGTCTGCCAGCGCTTCCTGCTCCAGCAGCGCCTGCTGCTCCTGCGTCAGGGCCAAGGCCCCCGCAGGCTCATCGCCCGCGTACAGGATAATGTGGACGCCAGCCAAAGTGACCACGGGCTCGGAGACATCCCCCGGATGCTCCAGCGCCATCGCGGCCTTGAGGAAGCCGTCGTCCCACAGCTCGGAATCGGCATGGATCAGGTAGCCCGCGTCCTCGGGCGCAACGCCCGTGTCGTAGGAATACAGCGCCATCTGGCTTTCAAAGCTCTCTCCGTCCGCCAGCGCCTGATAGATGGCGTCCGTCTTCGGCTTCATGGCCTTGCCTGCGGCGTCAAGCAGGGCCTGCCATGCGTCCTCGCTGATCGAAGACGAGCCGGACTGCAGAGCGGAAAGCCTGTTTGCGATATCCTCGGGCAGCGCCATCACGATGTGCTTGATGCGCCGGTAGCCCTCCGGTACATAATAGGAAACTCCGCCATTCACGAGAACCTCCTGCTCAAACAGCGGGATGTTCCCCTCATAGCGCTCCCGGCAGACGGAGACGTACTGCCGCTCATAGTACGCGAGTGCCTCCCCCTCGTCAAGGGCGATCTCGCCGCAGTACAGATCCAGCACCCGCCGGTTTTTCAGCTCCAGCTCCAGCTGCTGACGGTAAGCCTCCTGTGTGCAGCCCATATCCGCCAGGAACGCGTCGACCATCCCGTCGGATGCATCGGGCGATTCCTCGCGGATGAGCGCAGCCATCTGCTGCCAGACCGATTCGTAGGTCTGCCGGGCCTGCTCATCCAGCAGGCGCTGCGTCTGCTCGTCGATCTCCGCCTGTCCCGCCTCGCGCAGCAGGTTTTCCAGCACGCCCAGACCAATGAAGTGCTCGAGCACGCTGTCTGTCAGCTGCTGCTTCTGCGCGTCATTCAGGCTCACGCCCGCTGTCTCGTAGAGCTCGGCGCTCGCGGTCAGGGCGTCCTGCACCGTCTGCAGGTCATAGGCAATGTCGCCTACCCGGACGGCGGCGTCCGTCTGCTCTGCCATCGCGCCGCAGCCGGCGCAGCACAGCATCAGCAGGCAGCAAAGCAACGCAGTCCATATCCTTTTCCTCATTCCTGATTCTCCTTTCGGTACTGCCTGCCAAGCAGGAAAACGCCTTGCTTGAGCACGCTCATCTGGCTCTTCAGGTAATACTCGTCCTCAAACAGGGCATAATGCACCGACGCGCGGACAAAGATGAAGATGAGCGGTGTGATCACATCGCAGGGTATGCCCAGCAGGGGCTCCAACTGTCTGGCATAGGCCCGGTAACGCTCGTTCACCCCGGCAAAGAACGCCTTGCCGTGCTCGATGTATTTGGGATGGGTGTAGACCTGATACATCAGCCGGTATTTTTTGCCATGGCGCTTCGCCGTCCAATAGGGCACCTCGTCGATGAATCTGTCGATATCCTCCAGCCCCGTAGGCGCCAGCTGCATGAAATCGTCCTCCACCTTGCTCATGCAGTACGCGGTGGATTCCACAATCAAATCGTCCAGCGAATCAAAATAGGTATACAGGCTGGCCTTGGACAGGCCGCAGGCATCAGCCAGCGCCTGTATGCCGGTTCCGGTCAGGCCGTTTTCGGCATAGCAGTTAAAGCATGCCTCCATGATCTCCGCCTTTTTCCGCTGAAACGCCTGTTCGTCGCGTTCTCTCATCGTATCCTCTTTTCATTAACCAATCGTTCGGTCAATATATTAGCACAAAAATTCCAATATGTAAAGAAAGTACAAATAAATCGATATGCGTGCCCATGATGAATGTTTCCCCGATTTGTCATTTTTGTAGAAGGCTTTGTGCAGTTCCTTGCAAATGAAAAGCGGCCAGTGGCCGCTCCCACTTCCGAACCGCTTTGCAAAATCAAGCCGCTCAGTGCTCGCTGTACGATTTTTCACACAATTTTCTTTATGGAAAAAACGCTCCGGAGCGCTCCGGAGCGTTTTTTTGGATTACATGGACAGCATCATGATGACCCGCATCACTTCGCCGCCTGGTTCAGGCACTCGGCCACGGCCTTCATGATGCGGCCGGAGGTCAGCGACGCACCCGCCACCACATCGACGGTCGCGTCGTTCGCTTCGACGATTCTTTGCGGGATGCTCTCCAGCGCGCCGG
This sequence comes from Clostridiales bacterium, assembly GCA_004557905.1. GTDB lineage: Bacteria > Bacillota > Clostridia > Christensenellales > Aristaeellaceae > Ventricola. Next base: position 2,995 of record SFFH01000019.1, read on the forward strand.
CGGCGATGGCCTGCGTCTCATGGTTCTCCACCACGTCGACGCTGGCGATCCTGCCGTCCTCGATCACGGTCTTCACGGTCATCGGGCCCTCCTGGCCGTCGACCGTCGCGGTATACTCGCCGTCATTCAGGGCCTTGCTCATGTCAAAGCGCTTCTCGGAGGCGGTCTCCTTCACGAACAGGCTCTCGTCCAGCAGGTTGGCCGCCGCCTTGACGGTGTAGCCCTCAGCCGGCTCGTTCGCCATCGCGTGACGCGCGGCGACCTTGCCGAAGACGATCGGACCCATGACGCCGGTGCCGCCGGAAACGAACTTGCCCCAGATGCCGCCGACGGTCTCGCCCGCCGCGTACAGGCCCGGGATCGCGTTGCCCGCTTCATCCAGCACCTGCATGTTGCTGTTCGCGGTCACGCCGCCCAGGGTCATGACGCACAGCGCCTGCAGGCGGATGGCGTAGAACTTGTCGCCCTCGATCTTATTGGTGCAGTAGTTGTAGGCGTTGACGGTGCCGTCGTACTTGCGGCCGAACTCGTCGCTCGCGCCGGCGTCCACTGCCGCGTTGTAGGCCTCAACGGTCTTCGTCAGGTTCTCCGCCGGGACGCCGATCTTCTCCGCCAGCTCCTCCAGGGTCGCAGCAGTCTCCACGACGTGGTATCCACGCATGGTCTCGTCGGCGAAGTACGCGTCATAGAAGAACGCGCCGTTGTTCGCGCGCAGGTCCTCGACGATCTTGTCGGTGAAGATGTCGTACTGGACGGCGTTCGGCTGCTCCTCGAGCGCCACCTCGCGGATGGACGGGTTGCTCTCGGTCTCGTTGCAGAAGCGCTCGCCATTCTGGTTGACAACGATGCCGCCGGTCTTCCAGGTGTAGGTGGAGGCGATGGAGCCGGTCTTCGGGTTGTCGCGGCTCACCAGGCCCATCGGGAAGGTCGGGATGGCGTCCATGGCGGTCAGACCCGCGCCCACCTCCTGCATCATGCGCAGGCCGTTGCCGTCCGCGCCCGCCGCGCCGCCGGCCAGATAGTGCTCGCCGTTGGGCACATACTGCGCCATCAGCTTGCCGTTGGCGGAGTATCCGCCGGTCGCCATGATGACGGCCTTCTTCGCGGTGTAGCTGGCACCGTCCTCGGTGACGACGGTCAGCACCTGGCCCTTGTCGTTGGCCACGAGCTTCGCGGCCTTGGTGTTCAGCTTCACCTCGATGCGGCCGTCGGCCTTCACGAGGGTATCAAGCACCTCGTGCGCGGCGGACTTGTAGTTTGCCGGGTCCTTCGGGCTGGCCTTGTAGGTGCGCTGGATGGAGTAAAGCGCGTGCTCCGGCGCGAACACGGCGCGCGCGCCGGTCGTGCGGTCCGTGGAGAACTTGCAGTCCTTCAGGCCGTTCTCGTACAGCCAGTCGAAGGTCTGCGCGGCCTCGTTCGCGTACACGCGGATGAGCTCCTCGTTCGGCTGGCCGCCGAAGTCGTCGCCGTTATTGATGATGTCCGCGACATAGGACTCGACGGTATCCTCGATGCCGTCCTCCTTCTGGATGATGGTGCCCGCGGCGGACATGGAGCCGCTGGTATAGTTGAGCGCACCGCCGGTCTTGGCGGTCATCTCCAGCACGATGACCTTCTGCGCGCCCTGGGCCACGGCCTCCAGCGCGGCGGACAGGCCGCCGCCGCCCGCGCCGACGATCACGATATCCGCATCCGCTTCCTCAGCGAAGACCGGGAAGGCGAAGCAGGCCGTCAGCAGGGCCAGCGCCATCAGCAGGGAAATCAGCTTTTTCATGCTCTTTTCCTCCATTTCTGTACGCATGAAAGCAAAACCGGGCGCGCGAATTTTCCGCGCGCCCGGCTGCAATCCAAGGTGAGGTTTGCGATTGTCTGGCGATTTTCCAAGTATTGGCCTCGGCCACAATGCAGTGAGAATTACATCGCTTTGTCGGTGAGGCCGCCGGCAGCATGCCGGTTACTTGGCGAACGCCTGACCGATTGCGGTGCCGATCGCCTGGCAGTCCACGGTCGCGCCGGCGACGATGTCCACGTTCGGATCCTGCGCGGCGATGATCGCGCCGGTGTACTCGGCCAGCTGCTCATCGGTGATGAACATGGTGTCGCGGCCGCCGGTGATGTCAATTGCGGTCAGGTTGCCGCCTTCGACGGTGAGGGAGACCTCAATCTTGTCGTGCAGGCCGTCGACGGTCGCGGTGTACACGCCGTCCGCAGCGCCTTCCCAGGCCACGCCGCCCGCAGCAGCAGCGACCTCCTTGATCTCGGACACGCCGCCGAACGCGGTCTGCGCCGCGGCACGGCCGGAGAGCATCGCCTCGGAGAGGAAGGTGCCGTTCTGATAGAGGTTGGCGAAGTAGGAGCCCAGCTCGCCGGCCTCGTACAGGCCCGGGATCGGCTCGTCGTTCCAGTCAAGGACGCGGCCAGCGGTGTCGCGCTTCGCGCCGCCGGTGGTGCCGACCAGGGTCGGGGTGATGGACACAGCGTAGTACGGTGCGGTGTCGATCGGCGCCATCTTCGCCGGATCACGGCCGAACTCGGAATCCGCGCCCGCAGCGCAGTCGGCGTTCCACTTGTCGATGGTGGCCTTCAGGACCTCCGGATCGCGGCCCAGCTTCTGCGCCAGCTCCTCGATGGTGTCGGCCTTGATGATCCAGCCCTTTTCGATCTCAGCCAGGTTGTCGCTGGTCCACATGTAGCCCTCGGTCGTGGTCGGCCAGCTGAGCCACTGGGAGGCGATGGAGCCCGCCTCGCGGGTCTTCTCGTCGAAGATCAGGTCGACCGGCAGCGCCTTCTCGTGCGGCAGATCGACGTAGCGGCCATACTCCATGTACTTCATATGCTGGCGGTGATAGCTCTTCGCCTCGTCATAGAAGCGGGTGCCGTCCGCGCTGATCTCGATCCAGGAATTGCCAGCCATGTTGAAGTTGCGCATGAAGGTGGCCTCGTGCTCCGGCACCTTGATGCCCAGCCAGAAGCCGCCAGACTGGGTCTGGTTCTTCATGTGCCAGATCTGCGCGCCGGCCTCCATGAGCATCTTGATGCCGTCGCCGGTGTTGCCCGGGGTGCCGGCGGTGTAGACCATGTCCATGCCGTGGAAGTCGCGCTGCATGGTCAGGTTGTTCTCATAGCCGCCGCAGGCGAGCAGGGTGCCCTTGCGGGACTTGATGGCGATCTCGGTGCCGTCCGCCTGACGGGCGATCACACCGAAGACCTCCTTGGTGAACGGGTCCTGAATCAGGGAGACGGCCGGGGTCTCATAGGCGACCTCGATGTCGCGGGCCTGGCAGGCCAGATCGAAGCAGCGCCACACGCCGCCGTTCTCGAAGGTGGAGCCGATCTTGCGCAGGTGCGCGGAGCAGCCGTCGAAGGTGGAGCCTTCAAAGCTGTCAAACTCGACGACCATGGAGCCCCACTTGAGCTCGCCGCCGCCGACGTAGCCGGCCTCATAGCCAACGCCCGCCGCCACGGACTGAATCCACGGCAACTGATCCGCGAAGCCCTGGCACAGCCAAGTCAGGTACTCGTCCGGGATCGGGTTGGGCAGGTTGCAGTTGTACAGGTAGGTCTTGACGGTCTCCACAGCGCTCTGGGCCGGAACGAGGAACGTCTGGCCGGAAGCGATGGAGTTACCGCCGGCCAGGCTGCGCGGCATCTTCTCGAGCACCAGGATCTCGGCGGTCGGATCGATGTCATGCGCCTCGACCGCAGCCGCAGCGCCGGCCAGGCCGTAGCCCACGACCAGGAAATCGACCTCGCGGTCCCACGTCTCGATCTCCTGAACCGGGGTCACCCAGTCCTCCTTGGCGAGACCGCCCGCGCACAGCGCCAGCGTCAGCACCAGGGTCAGAAGCAGACAAAGTCCTTTCTTCATCTTCTCATCTTCCTTTCTTTTGTCACGCGTGTTTTGTCATGTCCCTGACGAACCCTTGCAGCCGCTTTCACGGTTTTGCCGCAATTTGGCCACAATTCATCGTCGATACGGACATTATATACCCTCAAGCGGTTTGAGAGGCAAGCATGTTTGCAAAAAAATAAACGAACGCTTTGTCCCGCAAATCAGCCGTCCCGCCGCGCTCCGCACGGCGCAAAATCCGCAGGATTCCTTCCGTTTCCGCCATGCGCGCCATGTTTCTTCGTTTTTTGGACATTTTGAAATCTCAAGCCGCTTTGGATTTTCCGCGCAGTCGACAGCGATTGCAAAAATCGGTTGCCGATCATTTTCAAAGCTGGTATAATGTTCATAACCATATCGACGCACGCGCGCAACGCCGCGCTGAAAGGATTCTATGAAGACACCGACAAGACTCTGCGCTGCCGCACTTGCGGCCTGTGCGCTGCTTCTTGCTCCTGCGCCCGCTCCCCTTGCCGCTCACGCGCTTGCCGAGAGCGAAACAGCCGGCAGCAGCGTCCTGCAGACCGCGAAAAAGGCCAACATGCGCAAGGAGCCCGACAAAAAGAGCGACATCCGCGAAACGCTCAAGGCCGGCACCCAGGTGATGGTGCTCGATCAGACCGGCATTGGCGAAAACACCTGGGCCTATGTCCGGGTTGTCAAGACCGGCAAGACCGGCTACATCATGCTCAATCTCCTTGAGCCGGTGCCCACCCCAACGCCGACGCCCACGCCCACGCCGGTGCCGACCCCTACCCCCACGCCGACACCCACGCCCACACCGACGCCGGTGCCCACGCCCACGCCGGTCCCGACGCCCACCCCCACGCCCACACCCGAGCCCACACCCACGCCGAAGGGCCTCTATGTCAAGGGGGAAACCTTCTATGAAGAGGAGGGCATCGGCCGCACGGAGAAGAACGCGAACATCCGCCGCACGCCCGGCGGCAAGCGCCTGACGCAGGTGCTCTCCGGCGAGCAGCTGCGCATTCTGGGCGAGGTGGAATCGGACGGCGCGCTGTGGCTGCACATCGTCGTCAAGGATACCGGCATGGAGGGCTACATGCTCGACGAATTCATCCGCCAGCTCAAGCCCGCCACGCTGGTGGAGGTGGACGCCGACACAGTGCTGGAGCGGTATCCCGTGCTCTCCTGCGATCCGATCAACGATATCCAGATCGCCGAGCCGTTTGAGTACACGCCCGAGGAGCTTGCCGAGTACAGGACGCTGCGCACCGGTGACAGCAGCGAGGCCGTGCGCCGGCTCAAGCTGCGCCTGTACGATCTGGGCTATTTCAAGAAGGAGAACAACAATACCCGCTACACCGATTCCACCGCGGACGTCATCGAGCTCTTCCAGAAGGACAACGGCCTGCCCGTGACCGGCGAGGCCGATCCGCAGACCCAGGCGACGCTCTTTGACGACCGCGTGCTCGCGCGTGCGGGCAGCAGCAAGGAGATCAAGTACTTAAGCAACCGCGAGCAGCCCCTCTACATTCAGAAAGCGGAGATCACCTCCTATAGCTTCCACGGCAGCATCCAGGTCTCCATCCGCAACAACTCCGGCAGCCGTCTCACCGCGTTCGGCCTGAAGATCATCCCCTACTTCCGCGACGGCTCCCCCGCCGACATGAAGGAAACCTTCGCCGAGGAAATCGAGCGCGAATACGCCATCTCCGGCATCTCCATCGCCAACGGCCGCAACTATTCCGACTTCTGGGAGCCGGAAGAGGAGGACGACGACGGCCAGGAGGATGAAAACTACGAGGACAGCGGCGGCATCAACGCACCCGGTCTGATCGATGAGAGCACCCCCGCCACCTACGAGCCGCATCACTTCCAGGTCAGCAACCAGATCTACTTCTCCAGCGCGCAGGCAGCAGTCAGCTGGTACCGCGCGGGCGGCAAGACCGTGACCGTCGACGACGACCAGCTGGTCTTTGTCGGCATCGACTACGGCGTGGGCGAAAGCCTCATCCACACGCTGCCCATCGACATCAGCGCCGCGGAGCTTGCCAACGCCAACTGGGACATGGGCGTGACGACGCACTACGTCCTGCCCGTCTATCAAACCTACTACAGTCTCCCGCAGGGCGCGTGGGTCAGGAAGGTTGAGGCCTTCTCCCCGATGGCGGAGGCCGGCATCGAGCCGGGCGACGTGATCGTCGGCATCGGCGACATCACCATCCTCGGCGACGCGACGCTGCGCAAGGCACGCGGCAATCTGCTCCCGGGCCAGAGCGCAACCATGACCTTCTGGCGCGACGGCACCTATTACGAGACGGAGCTGTTCCGCCCGGCGGAGAGCGAAAAGTAACCGCCGCGGGAATCGCGTTCCCACAGTATCCACAGGCATCCGGCTGTTGACGGCCGGATGTCTTTTTGCATCAGGATACGTTGGGTTGCCGCCCAAACCTGCCTTAGGGATTTCATCCCTCAGACTCCCTTCTTCGCTTCGCGCTTATAGCTCGTTACGATCAGAAAATGGTATCAGATGAAAAAAGAGCTCCCGAAAACTCGGAAGCTCTTTGCACTAGAGGGTTTACAGCATGCCCAGGACGCCCACCGCAGTGGTGGTGTAGCCGCCCAGCACCTTCGGGATGAACAGGGAGATGTCCGGGATGAAGGTGATCAGCAGCAGAGCGATGATCATGCAGGCGTAGAACGGGAGAGTCTCCTTGACGACCTTCTCCATCGGACGCTTGCCGACCGCGCAGCCGATGAACAGCACGGCGCCGACCGGCGGGGTCAGCAGGCCGATGCCGCAGTTGGGCGCCATGTCCATGATCATGCCCAGCACCAGCAGGATGACGTTCAGCAGGATCGCGATGACGATCGGGTTGTTCGAAATGCTGGTGATCAGGTTCGCCGCCATGCTCGGCACGTGCAGCGTGGTCAGGCAGTAGCCGAACGCGGAGGACGTGGAGATCAGGATCAGCACGATGGCCAGCGTCTCCACGCACTGGTCAAGCGCCTTCCAGACGCCCTTCCAGTCGAGACCCTTGTACACGAACACGGAGACGAGCAGCGAGTAAACGACCGCAATGGCGGCGGACTCGGTCGCCGTGAACACGCCGCCGACAACGCCGAAGACGACGATGATGACCGCGGCCAGCGCCCAGATCGAGGTGCCCAGCTGCTTCATGAAGCCCTTCAGGCTGAACGGCTCGCCCTTCGGGTAGTTGCGCTTGACGGAGATGATGTAGGAGCCGATCATCAGGCAGGCCGCCAGCAGCGCGCCCGGCAGATAGCCGGCCAGGAACAGGCTGCCCACGGAGATGCCGCCCGCGGTCGTCGCGTAGATGACCATGTTGTGGCTCGGCGGAACCAGCAGGCCCTCGCAGGAGGAGGTGATGGTGACGGCGATGGAGAAGTCGTCGTCGTAGCCCTCGCTGACCATCATCGGGATGAGGATGGAGCCCAGGGACGCGGTGTCCGCAGACGCGGAGCCGGAGATACCGCCAAAGAAGTAGGACGCGACGATGTTGACCATCGCCAAGCCGCCGCGCATCCAGCCGACCAGCGCGTTCGCCAGTGCGATCAGCTTGTCAGAGATGCCGCCGGAGCCCATGAGCACGCCCATGGTGATGAAGAACGGAACCGCCATCAGCGAGTAGGACCATACGCCCTTGACCATCTGCTGCGGCAGGGTAACCAGCGCCTGACCCTGGGAGAGCAGGCAGAACACCGTGGACAGGCCGACGGCGTAGGCGATCGGGAAGCGCAGGAAGATCATCACCAGGAAGCTTCCCAGAAGGATGATGGTCGAGAAGATTTCAGGATTCACTTACGCCACCTCCTTGACAAAGAAGACCTTGATGTGCTCATAGAGCTGCTCCAGCTCGAAAATGATCATCGAGGCGCCGGCCAGCGGGATCGGGAAGTACATCCACTTGCGGCTCAGCCACGGCATGGACTCATACTTGCCGAACTTGGCCAGCGGGGAGGTGAACACCTTGTAGCCCTGCACCAGCAGGATGACGCCCAGCGCCAGCACCGCGATGTCGGACAGGACGTCCAGCACCTGCACGACCTTCTTGGGCAGGTAGTTGTCCAGCGCGGTCATGCGGATATGCGCGTTCTTGCGGATGGCCAGCGTGGCGGAGAGCACGGCCATGTAGATCATGCAGGTCAGAACCACCTGCTCGCTCCACGCCGGATCCGGAATGAACGGGATGTAACGGCCGCAGACCGCCATCGTCGTAATCAGAATATCGGTGATGAGCAGGAGCTTGCAGATGACCATGACGATCTTGTAGGTCCAGTCATACACCGGTCTGATCTTGTCAAGAATTGTGAAAATCTTTGGCATGATCGGTTCACGTTCCTTTCGTCTCATAAAGGAATCTTTACAAAAGCAGGAAGGGGGTGCAGGGATACCTCCCCGCACCCCCTCCTCATTGGAGTTTCATCAGCGTATACAGCGTGATTTCCCTCTTGTGCAGCTTACTGCATGTCGAGGATCTGCTGATAGAGATCAGCATACGCGGCGGTCGCGCTCTTGATCGCGGCAACGTCGGCCACGGCGGCCTGCCAAGCGGACTTGTCCGGCACATCAATGACGGTGACACCGGAAGCCTTCAGCTCTTCCAGGACCTTGTCCTCAGCAGCCTGCACGCCGGCAGCGTTCTGCTCGGAAGCATACTTCGCAGCTTCCATGATCCAGCCCTGCTGCTGCTCGTTCAGCTTCGCCCAGGCAGCATCGGTGATGACAACCTGCACAGCGCCCAGGGTGTGGCCGTCCAGCATCAGATACGGGGCAACCTCCGGGAACGCGTTGGACTTGTAGTTGGCGATCGGCTGCTCAGCGCCGTCGCAGACGCCGGTCTGCAGCGCGGAGTAGAGCTCGGTGAAGGACACGACGGTCGGGTTCGCGCCCAGCGCCTTGACCATGCCGGTCATGATCGGATCCTCGGAAACGCGGATCTTCAGGCCATTGAGGGAGCTGATGTCGGTGACCTCATTCTTGAAGAAGAAGTGACGGAAGCCTTCCTCGCCATACATGAGGCCGCGCAGCGGCAGACCCATCTGCTGCGGCTCAGCCAGGAACTCCTGCGCCAGGTCGCTGCCGGCGAAGTTCCAGAAGTGCTCGCGGCTCGCGAAGGTGTACGGGATGGAGAGCAGGGTCGCCTTGCCGCAGCCGTAGCTGGTCAGGGCGAACGCGGAGATACGGGAGATGTCGACGGTGGTGCCGCCGGAAAGGATGCCGTCCAGGATCTGCGCCTCGGAGCCCAGAACGCCGGAAGCCTGCACGTCGATGATGACTTCGCCGCCGGAGAGTTCTTCCACCTTGGCCTTGAAATCGGTCGCGATCTTGCCGACGATGGTGTCGAGCGGGTTGACCTCAGCGTAGGTCAGGGTAACCGGTTCTGCGGACGCCGCAGCACAGGTCAGCACCAGCGCCAGGGCCGCGATGAGAGCGAGAAGCTTCTTCATGGGTGATTCCTCCTAATCTTTTCTCTCGACAAAGCGAACCATTATCCCCCTGTCGATTCATTGGGATTATCATACCACAGCCGCGGCATTATTGTCCAGTATGCGACAAGGCATTTTGCAAATTTTAATAAAACCGACATGATCTATGCCTGCTGCCGGCGTCCGGTCAGCGAATAGCGCTTGATTTTTTGCAGAACTTATGTCAGAATACGAAGATACTGATTCCGGATTGTCATGATCAATCCGGCTTTGCAGGAGGTCCCCCATGCAAACAGGCACCGTCACCGTCCATGTCAGAATCAACGCAGGCATCTTCCGCCGCTTCGCCCTGTTCGACGCCTTCCGCCTCAAGCGCCGCTGGGTATCGCCCGCCGTCTTCTGCGCCGTCTTTCTCGCGCTGTCCTTTCTCTGCATGGCCAGCGGCAGGGCGCAGGCCGGCCTGATCGGCACGCTCCTGCAGGTCATCGGTCTGGGTCTGCCCGTGTGCTATGTGCTCTCCTTCCTTTTGCAGGTGCACGACCAGTGCAGGCGTCTGGGGCTGAAGACCCTGCGGCCCGCCTATACGCTCCATCTGGGCGAAACGCAGCTGCGCGTCATCAACGACATGCAGCGTGAGCCGGAGGTCGTCCTCCCCTATGCCGGGCTGCTTGGCGTGTGGCGTGCCTCCGGCGCGTATTACCTCTACGCCGCGCCCGCGCGCGCGTTCATCCTGCCGGACGGACAGTGCGCCCTCTCGCCTGCCGAGCTGTACGACCTTTTCAGGGAGCGCCTGCCCGGCGGTGCGCTCCATGGCCGCAGGCCGTAATCCACGCGCACATACAAAATGCCCGCACGGCTGCCCGTGCGGGTTTTTGAATTCAGCTGAATTTTCCGGGGAATCAGAAGCCCTCGCCGACCGCGGTGATCGCGTCGATCACGTCCTGGTAAGCGCCGCCGTACATCTCGTACAGGCTCTTGCCGTCGTCGATGCCCTCCACGCCGGTCACCGGCCGGGTCATCGCCTCCTGGAACTCGGCAAACGCTTCCGGCGTGAGCTCGGTGATGGTGCAGCCCGCCGCGCGGACGATCTGTTCGGAGGAGGCCTCCTTCTCCGCCCACTTCTGCTTTTCAAATTCCTGGGTTTCCCTGGCGCAGGCCTTGATGATCTCCACATCCGCCTCGTCAAGCTCCGCCAGCACCGCCTCGGACGCCAGCAGGATCTCCGGCACCATGGTATGCTTGTCCAGCACATAGTACGGCGCCGCCTCGTAGTCGCCCATGTTCTGGTAGGTCGGCCAGTTGTTCTCCGCGCCGTCGATGGTGCCCTGGGTGATGGCGGAATAGACCTCGTTCGGGCCGATGCCGGTCACGCCGACCCGCCCAGGACGTTGGTCATCGCGACCATCATCCGGTTGTTCTGCATGCGGATCTTGAGGCCCTTCATGTCCGCCACGCAGGTCACCGGCTTGTTGGTGTAGTAGGAGCGCGCGCCCGCGTCATACCAGCACAGGCCGACCAGCCCGGAGCCGGAGGCCTGCACCTCGGAGAGCATCTTCTGGCCGATCTCGCCGTCAAGAACCGCCCACATGTGATCGGCGTTCTTGTACAGATACGGCATCTGAATGGCGTTCATCGCCGGCACATAGCTGGATACCGGGGATGCGGAGACGCTGGAGAACGCCAGATCGCCCAGCTGCAGCGCCTCGATGGCGCCGGTCTCCTCGCCGTAAAGCGCGCCGCCGGAGTACACGTCGATCTTGATGCGGCCGTCGGTCCGCTCCTCCACGAGGCGGGCGAACTCCTGATCGGCCAGGGTGGTCGGGTAGCCTTCGGCGTGGACCTCGCTGAGCTTGAGGGTCACAGCGCCGGCCGTCGCGGCGCACAGCACAAGCGCAAGCGCCAGAGCCAGGGTCATCCATTTTTTCATACAATTCCCTCCTGTCGTTTGATTCTCCACCGCATCGCCATGCCGGGATGCGGACAGATGCTTTTCCTCACGCGCCGTATCCCATCATCATTCTGGGCAGAAGGAGCGCAGTATCCGGAACATACGTCACCAGCAGCAGCACGGCGATCATCACCAGGTACAGCGGCATCATGTTCTTCGCCGTGCGCTCAATCGGCGTCTTGCCGATGGCACAGCCCACAAACAGCGCGGAGCCGACCGGCGGCGTGCACAGGCCGACCGCCAGGTTGAAGATCATCACCACGCCGAAGTGCACCGGGTCCACGCCCAGCGGCGTCACCACCGGCAACAGGATCGGCGTCATGATCGTAATCAGCGGCGCCATGTCCATAAAGCAGCCCAGCACCAGCAGGAGCGCATTGATGATGAGCAGCAGGATATACCGGTTGTCCGTGATGGAGAGCAGCGCCGCGGAAATGGCCGCCGGAATGCGCAGCTCCGTCATCATGTACGCGAACGCCTTGGCCGTCGCCAGCAGCGTCATGACGATCGCCAGCGTCTTCAGGCTGTTGCGGATGATGCCGGGAATGTCGGTAATTTTCACCGTGCGGAAGACCACGATGGACAGAAGCATTGTATACACGCACGCGATGGCGGAGGATTCCGTCGCCGTGAACACGCCCGCGCCGGTGCCGACCATGATGATGACCAGCGTCATCATGGGCAGGATGCCGTCCAGCAGCACCTTCAGCCGCGCTCCCCTGGGCACGCCGACGCCCTTGGGGAAGTTGTAGCGTCTGCTCATCAGCAGGCACATCACCAGCATGCCGCAGCCCAGCAGGATGCCCGGCAGCAGGCCCGCGATGAACAGCGTGCCGATGGACACGCCGCCCGCAGCAAGCGCATAGATGACCATGTTGTGGCTCAGCGGGATCAGCACGCCCTGGCAGGCCGTGGTGACCGTCAGGCCGACGGCGAAGTCCTCGTCATAGCCCTGCTTCTTCATCATGGGGATGACCATGGAGCCCAGGGAGGATACATCGGCGACAGCGCTGCCGGAGATACCGCCGAAGAACATGGAATCCAGCACGTTCACATACGCCAGACCGCCGCGGAAGCGGCCCACAACCAGGTTCGCCAGGCCGACGATCTTTTCCGAGATGCCGCCCGCGCCCATGAATTCACCCATCACGATGAAAAACGGGATGGAGAGCAGCGAGAAGTTGTTCGCGCCGTCCATCATCTGGCGGATCATGACGGACAGGTTGGTGTCCATCACCAGCGCGGACGCCAGCGTGGCAAGCAGCATGGCAAAGGAGACTGGAACTCTGAGCAGCATCAGCAGCGCGAAGCCGCCGATCAGGATGATGCCGGCAAGCGTCGTCATGAAGTCTCCCCCTCTCTGCGCAGCCTGTTCACGGCCTCTTCATCGGTAAAGTCGATCTCCGGCTCGGAGTAGAGCAGGTCGTCCCTGCGGATGACTCCGGTCAGGAAGAGCACGGAATCAAACGTCATGACGAAGCCTGCCACCGGAATCGGCAGATACTGCCAGGCGGTGGAAATGCCCGTGATGGGCATCGTGCCGGTCAGGGAGAAGAGCTTCATCGTGCGCTGCCCGCCCACCACCAGCATGAACAGGCCGCACAGCAGCGTCGCCACATCGGTGAGCATATCCATCAGATGCCGTGCCCTGCCTCCTGCGGGGAAACGGTTGTACACCGCGTCGACGGAAACGTGCATATGGTCGCGCACGCCGATGGCACAGGCCATGAAGGCAAACACCGTCACCAGCAGGCGCGGCACCTCCTCCGCCCAGGAAAGCCCCGTGCTGAAGCAGTATCGCAGCACTACGGTCAGCGTAACGATCACAATCATCGCAAGAATGGACAGCTGCGCAATGATCAGCATGATCCTGTGGGTCAGGTGATTGAGCCTCACCAGCATCGCGCGGCATCCGCCGCCCCGCAGAGCGGCGCCTTTCGGGGTTGCCATAAGCATTCTTCCTCCTTTGCTCTGCGCGCGCCTGAATGCCGACTGCGCGCTTCACCAGTTGTTCGTCTGTCCTGTTGTTATTGTATATGCCTCCCATGCGGATTTCCATCGACATCAACGGATCTTGTCATTCGTCCCCTCCGGCTTCCCGTGTTCTTTATCAAGCGCGCTTGATGTCCGCTCACCGCCTTTCTGACCAGTCTGTCCCTTTGTTCCCTCTCTGTGAATCTATGCGTTTTTCACGTCCGTATGCGTGGATTTCTTTCATATCTATCCTTTCTGAACGGAAAGCAAACCGTGCCCGCTCCCGCTTCCGAACATTCTGATCCAATCATGCTGTCCGGTACCCGCCGCACGGTATTTCCGGAGCTTTTTGCCACAAAAAAAGAACCGCAGGCCTTCCGGCTTGCGGTCCCATGCGATGCGTATGAAGGAGAGTTCTCAGTCCTTGATGTAGATGTGGCGCGGCAGACCATCGATGTAGATCGGGGTGAGCTCGGCCTGAATCAGCGGACGGGCGTAGTTGATGAAGTCCTGCGTCATGCCGTTGCGGTAGTTGTTGATCCACTCCATCGGCACCTTCTTCTCGAAGTTGGCGCACTTGTGCACGTCCACCAGCTCCGTGATGCACTGATACGGATCGTTGGACACGCGCTTGAGGGAGGCCATCATGCCGGTCTTCCCGTCAAAGGCGGCCATCGCCGCAGCGCCGCCCACCTGATAGGCCTCGGTGACGTCGGTGCGGCTGGTGATGTGGCCGGCGCAGCGCTGCAGGGTGGACAGCTCAATGGCACGGGTCTTGGTGTTCATGTTCTTCTGCACATAGTCGCACAGGAAGCGCGCGGTGCCCGACAGGCTCTTGTGGCCGAAGGAATCGACCGCCAGACCGTCGCTCGCCAGCTCGGCCACATAGCGGCCGTCCGGCGTCTTGACGCCCTCGGACACAGCCACGACGATGGACGGATGATCCTTCTGCAGCGCCTCCAGCTTGGTCATGAAGCGGTCCATGTAAAACGGCACTTCCGGCAGGCAGATCAGGTCGGCGCCCTCGCAGTCCTCCCCCTGGGCCAGCGCGGCGGCGGCGGTCAGCCAGCCGGCGTTGCGGCCCATGATCTCCACGATGGTCACATACTTGGTGCCGTACACGGCGGCGTCGCGGCACAGCTCCTTGGTCACGGTCGCCACATACTTGGCAGCGGAGCCGTAGCCCGGGGTATGGTCGGTGCCCATCAGGTCGTTGTCGATGGTCTTGGGCACGCCCATGAAGCGGATGTGGCTGCCGATCTGCTTGGCGTAGTCGCTCAGCTTCATGATGGTATCCATGGAGTCATTGCCGCCGATGTAGAAGAAGTAGCCGATGTCCAGCTGATCCAGGATCTTGAACAGCTTGGCATAGACCTCCGGATTCTCGATGTAGCCCGGCAGCTTATAGCGGCAACTGCCCAGGTAGGAAGACGGGGTGCGCTTGAGCAGCTCGATCTCCAGCGTGGAACCGCAGGTTTCGCCCAGATCGACAACCTGACCGCTCAGCAGGCCTTCGATGCCGTGGCGCATGCCGTAGATATGCTCAGCGCCGCGCTTCTGGCAGGCCTGCAGAACGCCGGCGAGGCTCGCGTTGATGACGGAAGTCGGGCCACCACTCTGGCCGACAATTGCGTTGCGTCCCATGAAAATCTCCTCCAATGTAGATAAAATGACAAGATACCGGTGCATATATTATACCATATTGCCCGGATTTTTCAACCGATCCCCCGACATTTTCCACCAAAAAGCGCGCTGTGCGCGCCCCCACTTCCGAACAGCTTTACAGAATGAAGCTCTTCGGTGCTCGCAGTACGGTCCTTGTGCGGTATCCTATACGGTAAAAAGCGCGCTGTGCGCTCCAAAGGCCTTTACGTCATATCCCATTGTGCAAAAAAAGAGGACAGGCGCAGGCCTGTCCCCTTCTGTGTGAGAATCAGTCGATGTAATTGACGGTCACGGACGCGTCGACAGCCGGAGCGGCGTCAATCGCGTTGGAGACGACCACAGCGCCGGACTTGATGCCCTCCAGCACAGCGTTGTACTCGTCGACCGTGAAGGTCTTGAAGCACCAGGAGGTCTCAGCGGTCGGCAGGCCGACGAAGTCGCCGGCGCTCAGGTCGAGGGTCTCGATCTTGCCGCCGATGGTCTCCCACTCGCCCGCGTAGAACTTGGCCAGCGCGGCCTCGGTCGCGTTCTGCAGCTGCTTCATCGCGGAGGTCACGAACGGGTTGTAGCCGTAGTCGGCCACATACGCTTCGCCCAGGTAGTGCTGGTCGACGTCAACGCCGATCACGTAGCTCTTGTGCGCCAGCGCAGCCTCAGCCGCAGAGGTCCAGATGCCGCCGCCGCAGGCGAAGACGATCTCGGTGCCCGCGCTGTACCAGCCGTCCATCTTGGCAGTGATGTTCGCATCGCCGTAGAACTGGCCGCCGTAGGTGTAGTTGATCTCGATCGGGGTGCCCAGCTCAACCGCCGCAGCATTCGCGCCCTGCACGAAGCCGTAGCCGTAGCGCACAACGGCCGGAACCGCCATGCCGCCCAGGAAGCCCAGCTTGGTGTAGCCGTCCTTCACCGCCGCATAGCCGGCCAGATAGCCCGCCTGCTCCTCGCCGAACACCGCGCAGTACACGTTGGCGAGCGGATCGGTGCCCAGGTCGCCCGCGGACACGTCGATGGCGATGAAGTTGACGTCCGGATACAGCTCCTGCGCCTGCGCGACAGCCGCGCCGAACAGGTAGCCCGGCAGCACGATGACCTTCGCGCCGTCGGAGACCGCCTGGTCGATGGAGCCCAGGCGCTCGTCGTCGGAGTCAGCCGCCGGCTGATAGTACTGGTAGCTGATGTTGTTCGCGGTGGCGTACGCCTCCACGCCCTGCCAGCATGCCTGGTTGAAGGACTCGTCGTCGATGGTGCCCACGTCGGTGACCAGCGCGATCTCGGCAGCATGGGCCGGGACGGCGAAGATCGCCAGCATCGCAACCAGGACGAGCATCATGGAAAGGATCTTCTTCATGGGATATTCCTCCTATCGTTATTCCTGCCGCTTGGGGCAGACGTCAATTGTATTATAGCATTGCCCATAGAGATTTGCAAACAGTATCTTGCGCTGTTTTCCGGTCACTCATCGTCGATGCCGGTGAAGCCCTCGCCCAGTGCCTCGTGCACGTTGCACACCGTCACAAACGCCTGCGGGTCCACCTCGGCCACGAGCTTTTTCAGCCGCGGTGCCTCCGTCCGGGAGACCACGCACAGGAGCGTGCCCACCGGCAGGCGGGAGTATGTGCCCTCGGCCATCAGGCGCGTGCAGCCCCGGTCGATCTCCGTGTGAATCCGCCGGACGATTTCTTCGGCGTCGCGCGAGATGATCATGAACTGCATCGCCGTGTTGAAGCCCTTGATGACGCTGTCCATCGCCTGGCTGGAGACGAACAGGGCGATCAGCGCCCACAGTGCCGCCTGCAAGCCGAACGCCAGAGCGGCAACCGCCACGACCAGCCCGTCAATCAGAAAGAGGATTGCCGCGATGGGCAGAAAGGCGACGCGGCTGTGGATCATCTTCGCGGCCATGTCCGTGCCGCCCGTCGTCGCGCCCGCGCGCACCACCAGCCCAAGGCCCACGCCCAGCAGCACACCGCCGAACACGGAGGCGAGCATCACATTGCCGGAAACGTCGCGCACCGGCACCAGATCGATGAACAGCGACATCAACGACATCGCGATGAACGAGCGCACCGCGAAGCGCCAGCCGACGGTCCGCCAGCCGATCAGAAACAGCGGCACGTTCAGCACGAAGCTGATCAGACCGACGGACAGCGGCAGCACGCTGGCGAGCACCGTCGAAATGCCGGAGATGCCGCCCGGCGCGATGTCATAGGGCAGAAAAAACAGCGGCAGGGACAGCGCTGCCAGGAACGTTCCCAGCACGATCAGCGCATAGTCCTTGAGCAGCTGCTTTCCCTCTTTGCGAAAGTTGATCTCCTTGATGTTCTGCATGGTTTTACCCTTCCTGGTTCGTCCGTTTTTTATGAAAAGAAGCAGGGAGGCCTCCCCGCTTCGGTTGGTCAGATCTGCTGGATCTCCAGCGCCGCCATCAGCGCGCGGTCCACCCGCGCCAGCGACATCCCCCCGATGTGGCCCGCCTTGGCCCGCAGCCGCCGCTTTTCCAGCGTGCGGATCTGCTCGCACAGCACCAGAGAATCGCTCTTCAGGCCACTCTCGCGCGCCGCGACCCACACATGCGTCGGCAGGTCATTTTTCATCAGCTTCGAGGTCATGGCCGCGCAGATCACCGTCGGCGAAAACCGGTTGCCGCGATTGTTCTGCACGATCAGCACCGGGCGCACGCCGCCCTGCTCGCTGCCCACGACGGGATCGAGATCCGCAATGAAAATATCTCCGCGTACAACCTCCATGATCTCACAACCCATTGCTTCATCATGGAGCCTTCCCCTGCGCTCTTATTCTATGCGCAGCGCCTCGCACACGTCCCAGGCCGTCACCGCGCGGCTGCCGCGCAGCCTGGCCGCCGCCTCGCCCGCCAGGCCGTGATAGTACGCGCCCGCGCGCGCTGCGTCCATGGGCGTCATGCCCTGCGCCATCAGGCCGGCCACCACGCCGGTCAATACGTCGCCGCAGCCGCCCGTGCCCATCGCCTCGCAGCCAGTCACGTTCATCGCCACATCCTCGCCGCGCGCGATCACCGTCGTCGCGCCCTTGAGCAGCACGCAGCAATCGTAGTCCTGCGCCAGCTGCTGGGCGTATTCCACCGGCGCAGCGAGGATCTCCTGCACCTGCGCGCCGGTCAGCCGCGCCATCTCTCCCGGATGCGGGGTCAGCACCGTGTTTGCGCCCACCTTGCCGCCGTACCTGGCCAGCAGGTTCAGCGCGTCCGCGTCGATCACCTTGGGCATATCGCCGGATACCAGCTGCACAATGGCGCGCCAGGTACCCTCCTCCTGCCCGAGCCCCGGGCCGATGGCCAGCGCCTGCTTGCCCTGCGCCAGCTCATAGAGCTTCATGGACGTGCCCGCCTCCAGCGCCGCCCCGCCGCAGACCACCTTCGCCATCGCGCAGGGAACCAGCGTCTGCATCGGGATGCGCACCGGCGCGCAGCACGCCGCCGTCACCAGGCCCGCGCCGCTTCGCAGTGTCGCCTGCGCAGCCAGGCACGCCGCGCCGCTCATGCCCTCGCTGCCCGCGACGAGCAGCACATGGCCGAACGTCCCCTTGTGCGCGTCCCGTGCGCGGACGGGCAGCATCGACGCCGCGTCCGCCGCCTCCAGCACGTCGATGCCCTGCGCGCCGTCCCATTCCGACAGAATGCCGATGTCGGCAATCGTCAGATGCCCCGTCAGCGCCCTGCCCGGGAAGATCATGTGCCCGTGCTTGGCCCGGTGGAACGTCACCGTCTCCGTCGCGCGCACTGCCTCACCGAGCGTCTGGCCCGTCGCGCCGTCCACGCCGGAGGGAATGTCCACCGCGATCACCGGCAGGCCGCTGCCGTTCATCCGCTGCACCGCGGACAGCGCCGTGCCCTCCATCGCGCGCGACAGCCCCGTGCCGAACAGCGCGTCCACAATCGCCGCGCAGTCCGCCGGAATCTCCGGCGCATCGCCGTACAGGATCGTCATGTTCGCGCCGCAGACGTTCAGCAGGCACGCGTTCGCGCCCGCGTCGTCCTTCATTTTGGACGGGCTGCTCATCAGCCATACGTCCGCTCTGCCGCCGCGCTGCATCCAGATGCGCGCCGCTGCGCACCCGTCGCCGCCGTTGTTGCCGCTTCCGCAGACGAACAGCACGCGGCTTCCCCGCTTCGCATACCGCTCCACGGCATCCGCCACCGCCTGCGCGGCGTGCTCCATCAGCAGGATGGACGGATAGCCCGTGCCGTCCAGAAACGCGCGTTCCATCTCCCGCATGTCCTGCGGTGAAATCGTGTGCAGCATAAAAACCTCCGTCAGGGCTGCCGCCCTGAAACCCGCCTGGGGACTCGTCCCCAGACCCCTCCTTCGCTTCGCGCCTGCTTTAAGCATCCTGTCGTCGGCAAACTCCGTTTGCCCAAGGAAAAGCAATCAACCTGCCTTGCCGCTCATTCAGCCCCGGGTCCAGGGCCGCAGCCCTCAATCACCGCGAACGCCATTGACATGTCGCCCTCATGCGTCAGCGACAGCAGTACACGCCCGCCGCCAAGCGCCTCAAGCCGCGCGAGCGCATCCCCGTGCAGCCGGATACCCGGCGCGCCGCGCTCCTCGTGCGTCACCTCGATGACCCACGGCTCTACACCTCCGGCAAACCCGGTACCCAGCGCCTTGGCGACGGCCTCCTTCGCGGCAAACATCGCCGCCGCGCTCTGCGCCCGCGTCTTTCCCTTTCCGTCCAGATACGCGCGCTCTCCCTCGAGGAATACGCGCGTATAGAAGTGTTCCTTCGCGATCGCCTTTTCCATCCGCGATACCGCGCACAGGTCCATCCCGATTCCAATGACCTCAGGCATAGCCCATGATCCCCCGTACGGACACGTCCGCCGCCAGCACCTCGCGCACCCCGCCGTCCTCGTCCGCGCGCACCAGCAGGGAGCCGCTGTCCGTCACGCCCTCCGCAGTGCCGGTGTAGGTTCCGTTCAGGCCGATCACCTGCACCCGCTGCCCGATCGTCGCCGACCGCGCGCAGTACGCGCGCATCATCGCTTCGTCGCCGAGCACCCACGCCTGCTCGAATTCCTGAAGGAACGCGCGCACGATGTCCGCACGGCTGATCCGTCTGCCCGCAAGCAGATCCAGGGACGACGCGCTGTGCGCAATCTCCTCGGGGAACTGCGTCTGGTGCACATTGATGCCCACGCCTGCCACGACGCTCGCCACCTTTTCCGGCGTTGCGTCCATCTCCATCAGCATGCCGCAGACCTTGCGCCCCCCGGCCACGATGTCGTTTGGCCACTTGATCCGTACATCCAGACCGGTCACCCGGCGGATGGCGTTTGCCGTCGCAAGCGCCGTCAGAAGCGATATCTTTGCCACCTGTGCCGGCGGCACGTCCGGCCGCAGGATCAGCGTCATGGAAATGCTTGATCCCGCCGGGGATATCCAACTGTGTCCGCGCCGGCCTCGACCCGCCGTCTGCGTGTCGGCGAGCACCATTGTGCCGTGCGCCGCGCCCTGGCCGGCCAGCTTTTTTGCGTACCGGTTGGTGGAATCAATTTCCTTAAAATATACAATATCCTGCCCGGCCCACTGCGTGCCGAGCCCGCTTTGTATCTGTTCTCTGGTCATGCCTGCGCCTCCCGTGCGCCGCGCGTCGTCCGTTCCGTTCCGCGCGCCCAAAATGCTCTGCAAGGATGTCCCTATTGTAACAAAAACGCACGGTACATGCAAGGCGTTCTCCCTGTCCTTGCCAAATCCTGCCGCATCCATTATAATGGACGTAGTTTTGGGGCATCCTCGGGATGCCAAAGGAGAACGTTATGCAGCATTCCAACGCCATTCTTTCCGCGCTCAAGCAGAACATCGCCAAGGTCGTCGTCGGCAAGGACGACGTGGTGGAGCTTCTGCTCACCGCCCTTTTGTGCGAGGGCCATATTCTCATCGAGGACGTGCCCGGCGTGGGCAAGACCACGCTGTGCTCGGCGCTCGCCCGCTCGCTGTCCTGCTCGTTCAAGCGCATTCAGTTTACGCCCGACATTACCCCGTCGGACATCACCGGCTATACGGTGCCCAGCATCACGGGCGAGATGCAGTACCGCCCGGGCGCGATTCTCTCGCAGATCGTCCTCGCGGACGAAATCAACCGCACCTCGCCCAAGACGCAGAGCGCGCTGCTTGAGGTCATGGAGGAGCGGCAGGTCACCGTCGACGGCGTCACCTATCCGCTCGCCCGCCCGTTCATGGTGCTCGCCACGCAGAATCCGGTCGATTTCGTGGGCACCTATCCGCTGCCGGAGGCGCAGATGGACCGCTTCTTCATGCGTATTTCCATCGGCTATCCGACCGTGGAGGACGAGATGGACATCCTCGCGCGCTACTGCGGCGCGTCCGCGCCCATGCAGACGCTCTCCGCCGTCTGCTCCGCGGAGGACGTGCTCTCCATGCAGCAGCAGGTGAAGGGCACCTATGCCTCGCCCGAGGTGCGCGCCTATGTCGCCGCCATCTGCGCCGCCACGCGCAATACGCCGTATCTCACGCTCGGCGCGAGCACCCGCGCGGCGATTGCGCTGGTGCGCGCTGCCCAGGGCAACGCGCTGCTGTGCGGCCGCGACTACATCATTCCCGAGGACGTGCAGCGCATGGCCGCCCCGGTGCTCTGCCACCGCTTCGTGCTCTCCGCCGACGCGCGCATGCGCGGCTATACCGAGCAGCAGGTGCTCTCCGAGCTGATGGGTGGCGTGCGCATCCCCGTGAGGCTCAAATGACCGCCCGCGGGTTTTACACGCTGCTCTTCGGCTCGGTCATGCTCGTCACGGCGCTGTCCGTGGGAAGTGCCGGCGCGTTTCTGCTGGGTGCGGCAGCACTGATTGCGTGGCTGCTCGCCGTCCTCAGCGTGCTCCTTGCGGCGTGCACCTGCCGCCTGTCCCAGCAGGCAGGTTGTGCGGAGGTCAGCCGCGGCGATTCCTGTCCGTACACGCTGTCGGTGTCCATGCTTGCCCCGCTGCCCATCGCGCCGCTGTCCCTGCGCGTCGCCACGCCGAACGGCCGCCAAAGCGAATTTCTGCTCCCCGCGCGCCTCTTCGGCACGACCGCCAGTGACAACGCCTTTCCCTGTCCGCATGTCGGCGTGTTCGAGCTCGGCGTGCTGCGCGTCGCCTTTGGCGATGTGTTCGGCTTCTTCTCGCTTGCCCACTCCGTCAAATCGCCGCTGATTCCCGTCACCGTGCTGCCCGTTCCGCGGGAAACCCGGCCACTGAAAACCAGCCCCGGCGAGGGGGAAAGCACCTCCGCCCAGCGCGCGCAGGCGGACCGCACCACCCCGGCGGACACCCGCGCCTGGCAGGAGGGCGACGAGCTCAAGCGCGTACATTGGAAGCTGTCCATGCGCCGTCAGGCGCTCATGGTGCACACCTACGAGACCCCGCAGCGCCCGGACGCGCTCATCCTGCTCGATCTTGCCCCGCCGCCTGCGCAGGGCGCGCTGCGCGCCGGCATGATCGACGCGCTCACCGAGACCTGCGCCGGCGTGCTCAAGAGCCTGCTGGATGCCCGCCGCATCGCGCGCCTGCCGCTCTCCGGCGATCATCCGAGGGAGCTCAGCGGTCAG
The DNA here is from genome assembly GCA_004557905.1 of Clostridiales bacterium. Taxonomy (GTDB): domain Bacteria; phylum Bacillota; class Clostridia; order Christensenellales; family Aristaeellaceae; genus Ventricola. Next base: position 25,467 of record SFFH01000019.1, read on the forward strand.
GAGCCGCAGGCGCTTGCGCCCATGCTGCGCGCGCTCGCGCAGGAGAGCTTTACCCGTCCGTCGGACTTTGCCCGCGTGCTGCTGCTCGCCTCCCGGCGCATGCGCCGCACCGGCTCCACCGCCATCCTCACGGCGAATCTGACCCCGCACATCGCCGACGCGGTCATCGCCCTCTCGCGCATGGGTCCGCGCACGCGCGTGTATCTCATCGCGCCCGGCGCGCTCTCTCAGGAGCAGGCGCAGCTTGTGCACCTGCTTGAGACCTGCGATATCGAAACCCATCATGTATCAGCATAAGGAACGTCCATGAAGAAACCTTCCTTTTCCATCCCGAAGGGGCTGGCGCTGCATGCGCTGGCGACGCTGTGCATCGGCCTTGGATGCGCCTGGCCGCTGCTGCTGGCGATGAATCTCGCCGCGTCCTGGCCGCTGTGCGCCGCCTGCTGTGCGCTCGTCGCGCTGCTCTTTGCGCTGGGCGACTGCATGCCCCGGCTCCGCGCCGCGGTCTATCCGCTGCTGCTCCTCGCTCTCGCTGGGATCGTGTTTGCCTATCGCGATCAGGCCGCCGCCGTCTCCGGCTCGCTGACCCTCTTTTTAAACGGCCAGCCCCTCGCGCTGGCCGCCTATTCGCGTGCGCTCACGGCGCTGCTCTCGGTTCTGCTCACCTGCGTCGGCGCGTCCCTCGCCCGCAGCGATCAGGCGTTCTTCCCGCTGGCCCTCCTCACCGTGTTCGAGCTGCTCATCGTCTCTCTGCTGGGCCTTGGCGTCGATACTCTGGCGCTCGTCCCCCTGCTCGCCGCGCTGATACTCGTCAGCCGGGCGCGCAGCGTCGGCTCCGCGCGCCTTCTGCCCATGGCCGCGCTGGTTCTCGCGCTCACGCTGCTGTGCATGCCGCTGGCCGGGCGTACCGTGCCCGCGCTGCACGCCTTCGCCCTGCGCGTCCAGCAGACCATCGGGGATTATCTCTTCTTCACCGATCCCCGCACCGCGTTTTCCCTCGCCTCCACCGGCTATCAGCCGCTGGGGCAGGAGCGTCTGGGCGGCACGGCCTCGCCCACGGACGATCCCGTCATGCAGGTCAAAACGCCGGGCCGCGCGCTGCTTCGCGCCACGGTCAAAAACGAGTACACCGGCCTGGCCTGGGCAGATACCACCTCGGGCCGCCGCTATCTGTTCGTCAATCCGCGCTTTTCGCAGCTGCGCCGCAATCTCTTTGACCAGGACCGTCCGGAGAAGTCCATCCTCCCCCTGCTGCCCGCCGCCCGCACGCTCGAGGTCGTCATGCGCGCAGACGCCGCCAGCACGCTCTTTCTCACCCAGCGCTTCCTCTCTCCCAAGGGCGACGGCGTCGTCAGCTACTTTTCTCCCTCGAGCGAGGTCTTCGCCACGCGCAGCCTGTCCGCCGGGGACAGCTACACCTTCTCCGGCCGCCTGATCGACGCGTCCACGGACGGCGTCCGTCAGGCTGTGCTCGCCGCGTATGACGAATCCGATCCTTACTACGAGACCATCAAGATCGCCTATCTGCAGCTGTCCGCCTCGGTCGAGCCCGCGGTCTTTGAGATCGCGCAGGAGATCACCGCGTCCGCCGCCAACGCCTTCGACCGTGCCGGCGCGCTGTGCCTGTATCTGCAGCGCGGCTTTCCGTATTCCCTCAACCAGAGCGAGCCGCCGCTCACGCGCGACTTCGTCTCCTGGTTCCTGCTCGAGGAAAAGCGCGGCTACTGCACGTCCTTTGCCAGTGCGCTCACCGTGCTCGCCCGCATTGCCGGGCTGCCCGCGCGCTATGTCGAGGGCTACGCCGCCCAACCGGACAGTGACGGCGTCGCCCGCGTCACTCAGCAGGACGCCCACGCCTGGACGGAGATCTACTTCCCCGGCTTCGGCTGGCTGCCGTTCGATCCCACGCCGGGCAGCGGCAGCGCCCCGGATCATGGCTCCGGCAGCGGTGAAACCCCGGACGGCAGCACGCCCGAGCCGGAAGAGGAGCCGGACAGCGTGCTCCCGGATGCCACGCCTTCTCCAACGCCCTCGCCTGTGCCGACGCCCTCTCCGTCGCCCACGCCCGAGCACAACGATCCATCCGTCACCCCGACGCCCGAGATCACGCCGCCGCCCACGCCTTCTCCCTCGCCGACCGCTCCGCCCGCGCCGCCCCGCGATGATCCCTCCGATCCTCCGCCGCTGCTCTGGCTGCTGCTCTCGCTCGTGCTCCTCGCTGCGCTGGTCGCGCTGCGGCTGTACCTCGTCTCGCCTGCGCGCATCGCCGCAAGCATTCGCAGTCCGGGCGAACAGGTGCTGGTCTGGTACACAGCGACCCGCCAGGCGCTCGCCTGCCTGGGCCTGCCGCTGCGCTCCGGCGAGGCGCCCGCCACGTATCTGCTGCGCGTGCAGGAGGCCCTCGGCGGCCGGGTCACGCTGATCACGCTCGGCAAGGCGCTGTGCATTGCCCGCTATTCCTCCCACCGCCTCAAGCCTGCCGCCGCGCAGAAGGCCGAAAAGACGTATCGCGCCGTGTACGCGCTGATGACGCCTTTGCAGAAGCTGCGCCTGCACGCACATCGCTTCCTCCACGGCGTAAAGCCAGAATAAGATTCCAAAAAACAGCGGATGAACGTGCCCATCGGCGCGCTCATCCGCTGTTCTTATGCGTTTTTCGCTGTTTCGATCAGTTCATCCAGCACAGCCAGCGTCGCCTCACGGCTGAGCACATGCCGTTCGAGCAGATCATGGAGGAAAAACGCCCTGAAGCTCACGCAGAATTCCTCCTGCGCGATGATCGTTTCCGCGTGATCGCCCGCAAGATCGTAGTTGGTGTACGGCTTGGCCATCAGTGTGCCCACACCCTCGTACAGCGCCATCTCCGACGCTGGCGGCTCGAAGTCATCCGTAAAGAAATGCACATGGAAATATGGATTTCTCGCCTCCTGCTCACGCAGGTTTTGAAGGATTCTGACCCGTTCCCCGGGCGTGTAGCTTCTGAGCGCGAAAAAGTGATCCGACTGTCGGCCCGTTTGGGCGAAGCGTTCCATCGCCTCTCGCGAGAAGATCGTGTGGTTCACCTTTTTCTTGGTCAGGAAGTTTTCAAAGCGCTGCCGGTGAATGCGCTCCATGTCCTCCAGTACCTCTTTTTCCAGAAGCCCGTCACTGACGCACGACACCAGGATGTCCGCAGGTACAAAGCTCACCGGCACATCCAGCTTGATCGTGTAAATCGCGCGGTTCTGCTCCAGCTTTCGGCAGCCCTCGGTGTACGCCAGATAGTCTCCGACAGCCATGCCCCCTCCAGACGGCGCCTTCAGCGGCGTCATCCGCGCCAGGTCTTGATCAAGGAGCGCCTTGATCGGATTGTGTTCCGCCGCGGCCATCCGGTGCGTCGGCACGAACACGCCCTTGTCAATCAGCAGCAGCTGACGGTCGTACCAGTCGCCCTGCTCGTCCTGCACATGCGCATAGATGCAGTTGCCGCGATAGAGTCTCTCCCTCTCCCGGCTGAATAGGCCCGGCTCTATGCAGTACGCGTTGTAAAAATCGCAGTACAGCAGCGGCTGGATAGCGGCGATGTTGCGAACGATTTCCTCCGGTCCGGTGTAGATCAGGTGAACGATCTGCACATCGCAGCGCACGTCTCTGCGGAAAATCCGCTCGCGCAGCGCATCAAAGATCGCCCGGTCGCAGCAGCCCAGAATCGTCAGGCACACCCTTTGCGCGCGGGTCAGGCTTTCTGTCGCTTTGCAAAAGTCCGGATCCTGCGGATAGAGATACGCCGCGTCGACGCGCACCGTCTGCTGCGCTGTGCGCGGTTTTCCGCCCATCAGCAGCTCGTGCATCGCCTGGTTGTCCAGATAGGCCTTCAGCCCCACCCGGCTGATTTCCAGCGCTTGCCCGAGCCGTTCCCGCTGTTCATCGCTGAGGCGCAGCGGATCCTCCTGCATCAGCCGCTCATAGAACGTCTGCCGCGCGCCGTGTCCGCCCTTTCCGCAAAGGATGCGGAAGATGCTGTTTCGGCTTTTGTAGTTCATCATACGCGCCAGCTCGGAAGCAGACACCTGCTTTTCTTTCAGGATCTCCCTGAGGCATGGCCCGAATTCCTGCGTCGGATGCAGCGTCTTTTGTACCGTCGGCTCCATAAGCGGCCCCCTCTGGCTGGCAAGTGTCGTTGCCTTTTATTATAGCCTGTGCGCATGCATAAAGCAACGATTGAAACCTTTCATTATACATCCATCGCTATAAAATTTTCTTGATATGTCAAAATGCTTCCCGGCGCTCACCGTGCGATCAAATACTTCCTTTCCAACGGAAAAAGCCTGCTCCGTCGCAGAACAGGCCTTCCTCTTCATTCAGTTTTTCAGCCGATGGCCCGGATAATCGAGGTCATCTCGTCCCACTTTTCCTCCATCCGGCGCACCAGCGTAAACTGCGTGCGCGCGCGGTCGAGGTTGTGGTTCTCCCGGTGCACCCTGAAGTACTTGTCCCCGTTGAGGTGATCCGCCAGGAAGCGCATGCCGCATTCCAGCGTCATGAGCTTTGCCCCCATAGGCAGCAGCTCCTTTTCCCGCGCGGTGAGCGCCGCGCCCGCCTCGGCCAGGAAGCCCTCGGCGAACGCCCTGAACATCGGCAGGGAGAACTGCACCTTGTCAAGGTCTGTCTCGTCCTCCGCCGCGGTGCTCGCGCCCGTGCGGATGGAATCGCCGAAGTCATACGCTGCCAGGCCCGGCATCACCGTGTCCAGATCGATCACGCACACGCCCTCGCCGGTCTTTTCGTCCAGCAGCACGTTGTTGAGCTTGGTGTCGTTGTGCGTCACGCGCAGCGGGATATCGCCCGCCTCCATCGCGTCCAGCAGCACATGCACCTCGCGCTCGTATTTTTTGCAGAACGCGATCTCCTCCTGCACCTGCTCAAGGCGGCCCGCCTCGTTGCGGGCAATCGCGTCCTCAAGCTGCCGGTAACGCGCCGGCGTGTTGTGGAAGTCGACGATCGTCTCATGCAGCTGTGCTGCGTCAAAGCCGCCCATCTGGTGCTGGAACCTGCCGAACGCCCGGCCGGACAGCGCGAACAGCGCCTCCGTGTCCGGCAGATCGACGGACCTCGTTCCCTCGATGAACAGGTACATGCGCCACAGCTCGCCGTCCTCGGCGAGGGTGTAGTGCCTGCCGTCGCGGGTTTCAACCAGCGTCAGCGTTTCGCGCAGCGGATCGCCGCCCTCCTGCGCGATGATTTCGCGAAGGTACGCCGTCACCTTCTCGATGTTCTCGATGACCTCCACCGGCTTGGGGAACACATAGCTGTTCACCCGCTGCAGGATGTAGCGCCTGTCTCCCCCGTCCGCATGCACGATCACGCGCAGCGTGTCGTTGATGTGGCCGTTGCCGTACGGTGCCGCCTCGATTTCACCTCCGGGCAGCGCAAACTGTGCGATGATCTTCCGAATCCTCTCGTCCATGGTCAAAACCCTTCCGTAAATTCTTTATTGGATCGCATCCTGCACGATTTCAAGCGCCGCGCGCAGCCTGACCGCGTCAATCTGTCCCGGCGCGCTCGCCTCGCCCGCCGTGCCGAACGTCAGGCAGCTGCCCGTGCACGCCGCGCCGATGCGCGTCACAATGCCCGCCGGTCCCATGGCGATGGCGATCATCGGGATCGTCAGCTGCTCGTATACGCTTGCGTACACCTGCGCCAGCGCGAACGCCTCGGCGTTCGTCCTCGTCATCACCGCCGCCTTGCAGACGTCCGCGCCCAGTGCCTCCTGCCGCTTCAGCCATTGCGCCGCGCGCTGCATGTCGCCGATCTCGCCGAACTCGTGGCTCGAGCCCACCAGCAGCACGCCCGCCCGCTTCGCCTGTTCCGCGATCCGGACGAATGTCTGCTCGCCCGCGCTCAGCTCGCAGTCCACCGCGTCGCACGACCGGCTCTCCATCACCGCGCCGAGCAGCGCCTCATAGGCCTGTACGTCCGATGTCCCCGGACCACCGTCGCGCCTCGTGCGCAGCGTGAACAGAAGCGGAATCCCCTCTGCGTTTTCGCGCACAGCGCTGCACGCGCCGACAGTGTCCCGGATATCCGGCCTGTCCGCCAGGCTGTCGATGCGCAGCTCGATGACGTCGGCCTGCGCCGCCTTCGCCCGCGCTGCCGCCTGCGCGATTTCAGGAATCGTCCGACCCATCACCGGCACGCAAATCGCGGGCATGCCCTCGCCCAGCGTCACGCGGCCCAGCCTCGCCGTCCGCTTTTCTCCGCATCCGCTCAATCTTGACAACCCCTCGGCAAACGCCTATAATACGCATAGAAACAAATACGCTGATGTGGTGGAACGGCAGACACCGGGGACTTAAAATCCCTTGCCGTCAGGCGTGCGGGTTCGAGTCCCGCCATCAGCACCACGAAACAGCACGCCTCCCCGCACGGGGAGGTTTTTTCATGCAGTTTTATTATATCACAGCTTTTGCCCGATGCAAGGCGCAAAAGCGCTCATTCCTTGTTCTGCGCCACATCCAGCAGCTTGCGCAGCACCGGCGCCTCCAGCCCGAAGAGGCTCAGGTTTTCCAGCAGGCTCACCAGCTCCGTGGCGATCATGTACGTCATCGCCGCCCCGCCGATGCCCTGCATCTCCAGCGCCTCGCCCACATACACGCAGATGAGCACCACCAGCCATTCCAGGCCCTTCTTCACCATGCCCATCGCCAGCGCGCTTGAAGACACCTTGCCGCTGTCCGACTTTCTGCTCTTGCCCCAGATTGCGCACAGCACGCCCGTGAGCACGTCCGCGCCCTGCGTCACCAGCAGTGCCTTGGCAATCGGCGACAGCCCGGCAAACCAGGCCGCCGCCGCGCCGATCGCCGCGCCGATCATCCGCGCCGCATTGGGGCGGATGGCGTGCAGCACCTCCATCGCCTGTTCCTTCATTTGCTCCCCTCTCTTTTCTGTCTGTCAGTCAACCGGTCCCGCCTCCATCCGCAGCGTAAAGCCTCCCACAGGGACAAAGGCGAAGCCTTCCTCGTCTGTAATGATGATACGCGCCTCCTGCCTGGCCTGTGCGAAGCAGATGTAGCGCTTCGCCGCGTAGGCCGTTCCGCCCTCGTAGGCGATTTCGACCCACTCGCCCTCGTCCCTGAGCACGTCCACCTCCTCGCCCGGCGCAAGCTTGCCAATGACGGCCCCGTCCGGCGCATCGCGCACGTTCAGCATCCCGCTGACCTCAACCCTGCCCACATACAGGCCCTGTGTTTCCTGCATTTTCTTTCTCTCCTTCTCATTGCGCGCATGAACAGCCTTGTGCCGTTGTAAATCAGGCGTTCCACATCCGTGCCGTTGTGCACCAGATTCGTCAGCCAGGTTCCGTTGAAGACCACCGGCAGCACGTCGTCCGCGCTGTTGCGGATGCACACGATGCCGCTTCCGCCCGTGCCGCCGGCACCGCCGCCTCCGCCGCCCGTGTTCGCGCTGCCGCTCTGGGCCGCTTCACCGGTCGACGGGTTGTAGCCGTTTCCGCCGCCGCCCGAGCCGCCATAGCCGCAGGCGGACGAGTTGCCTTGGTACGATCCGCCGCCGGCGCCGCCTCCGCCGCCCGCATAGAGCGTCCATCCGCTCATGCCGAACTCGCGCGTCGTGCTGCCCTGACCTGCGCCGCCCTTGTGGCCCTTCGCGCTGTCCGATCCGTTTGCGCCGTCGCTGCCGCCGTTTCCGGGCGTTCCGGTATACTGACCGGCGCCGCCGCCGCTGCCGCCTGCGCCTCCGGTGTTTCCGCTGCTCGTGTTTCCTCCATTCGCCTGATAGCCGAACGCACTGGAGGCGCTGCCGTTTGCGTTGGGCGCGCCGCCCTGTCCGATCTCGATCCAGTATCCGGTGCCGGGCGAAAGCGAAATCCCGCTGACCGTTTTGGTATAACCGCCGCCTCCGCCGCCCTCCGGAGATCCGGTGCCGTTTCCGCCGCCGCCACCGCCGCCCACGAGGAAGGCGTCCACCTTCCGTCTTCTGTCCGTGATGGTCAGCGTGCCGCTCGTCTTCATCCGGATGATCCAGCCCCAGTCCGCGCGCAGCTCCGTGCTGCATTCGCCCGTGTAGGTAAAACCGGGCAGCGTTTTTGGAATGTATCCCATCCGCTCACCTGCCTTATGTGTCCGTATCGATGTACAGCGTCGTGCCGCTGAGCGTGAACGTCACGCCCGCCGGTCCCGTCTCGCCCTGCGGCCCCTGCGGTCCCCGCTCGCCGTCCCGGCCGCGCGGAATGCCGTAGGTCAGGTGCTTCACGCCGTCGCTTTCGCTGATCGTCACCGTCGCCGCGTCGCCGGGTTCCAGCGTCTCGGCGCTCACTGTCGCGTTCTTCCACGCCGTCTCCACCGCTTCGCCCGCAGCCCTTGCGGTTTCCGCCGCAGCCGCAGCCTCCTGTGCCGCCGTCCTGGCCGTCCCGCTCTGTTCATTCGCCCTTTCCGCTGCGGCGTTTGCCCCGGAGATGGCGGTGTTCACCGTCGCCAGCGTCAGGTTGATCTCCTGCACGAGCGCATCCCATGCGTTCACCTGATCCGGCGTCACGGCATCTCCGGGCGCAGGACGGCTGATCGGGCGGAATACCGCCTCGTAGCACGTCTTGGCCCGGCTCGCCTCCTCCGTCTGCCCGTAGCTCACGTACACATACACGTGTACATCCCGGCTCTGCGTCATGTAGGTATCCGGAATGGCCGCCACCCATGCGCCGCTGGCCTCGTCGTACTGTGCCAGCCGCGTCTCCGTCTGGCTGTCGCCGGCAAAGCCGAACTGCGCCTGCACCGCCACCAGCTCACCGGAGAGCAGCTCGTCGCGCTGCGCCAGCTCATCCGGTCCCGGCAGGCCGTACATCCGGAGCCGCTGGCCCGTATCGTACTGATATGCGCCGCTCACCGCCGCGCTTCGTCCCCTGCCCTGCTCAAAGCTCGCCTCGATCATGGCCGTCCCTCCTCATCGCCTGTATTTCACGCTCGGCGCCGCACTGCTGATCGCGTCCACCTGGCTGCTGCTCTTCTTGCCGCCGCCCGTGCTGTACGACTTGGTCACCGTCGAGCTCGATCCCTGCGTGTGGCTCGTGCCCGTCGCGTTGCTGACGGAGCTGCCCTGTGAGCTGCTCGTTCCGCTCGTCGCGCTGCCCATGCTGCCGGACACCGCCGCCAGGTAATTCTGGTTGTATTCCTTGCGCTGGCTCTCCTTCAGCTCCTGCACCTTCGCCGCCAGCTCCCTCGCGTAGTCCTCGTTCAGCCGCCCCTGCGTGGCAGCGTTCTGCTGCGCCGCCAGCGCCATCCGGGCGCGCGCCTGGGCCGTCTTCTGCTCGCTTGCATCCGTCAGCTCCTTCACCGCGCGTGAAAATCGGTCGCCCGTGTTGGCAAGCGCCTCCAGCGTGTAGCTGCTTCGGCCCATGCCGCGGGAAAGCGCCGCCGTCTGCACATCCGCAGCGCTCTGCGCATAGCTGCGCTTCTGCTCCGTAATGCTCCGGGCCAGTTCCGCCGCCAGGCTTTCGATCTCCTGTTCGCCCGTCAGCTTCGCCGCGTCATACTTCTGCTGCGCCGCCTCCAGCCCGGCGTTGCGCTGCGGCGCGAGCAGGTTTTCCGCATACGCGTCGATCTCCTCGTCCGTCATGGTGCCCATCAGGCCGGAGAGAATCCTGTCGCGCAGCGCCTCGTCGAGCACCTTTCGGGTTGCGCTCTGGCTCTGGCTTTCGCTTTTGCTCGTGCTTTCGCTGTGGTATTTGCTGTTTGTCGTGCTCTCGTATTCCGTGTTGGATTCCGTGATTCTCGCCATTTATGCCTCCTTCTGCATCATCCATGCCATCGCCGCGCCCACATCCGTTTGGAGCTGTGCAAGCGCCGCCGTCATTCTGCTCATGGCCTCTTCCACCCTTTGAAGCCGCTGCTCCTGCGTCGGGCGCTTCTTTTCCGCCTCGATCTCCTCAAGCTGCGCCTGCGTGTAAGGGTGGTAAATCTGAATGGGCACATTCTCCTCCCAGGCCTCCCTGGCAGGAACGCCCGGCACGTCAACGACCTTCACCACGTCCCTGCCGCCGTTTTCGTATTCGGCCGCCGTCTCATAATGCCAGATCTCCTGAACCGCCGGGACTTCCTCGTGTTCCACCCTGCGCACCGTGTCCTCCAGCCAGCCCAGCGTCAGGTCCGGATCCACAATGCGCTCCATCTTCTCGTCATAGATTTCCATCAGCTTACCCTTCTCCACATGTTCACCGCAAGAAACGGCGGCATCGTGCTCACATCCTGCGCATAGCCAACAAAGTCGTGCGTGTGCGTTTGACCGCCGCCAACCGGATACGTACTGCCGCTGTACCTGATCCTGCCGCCTACCTGTAGCCCGGTCTTCATGGACTCTGCGGTTGTCACCGTGCCGTCGACATGCTGGATATTGAGCATGAACCCGTGTTCATGCGCAGGTATTTGGCTGGTGGTCAGCGCCGTTCCTTTGTTGTATCCGCCCGGCGTTATGCTTGCCCTGGATGCGCCCCCTGTTTGTCCGGCCGTATAGCTGCCTCCGGCGCCAAGCAGAAAGCAGTCTTTCAGCCGCTCCCACGTTCCGCCGAACAGGCCGGCCGGGCTGACCGCTTCAAGCGACATATAGATGCTGCCGACCGGATAAAGCGTCAGCATGAGCTCCGCAGCCGTCTTCCCGCCCAGCTTGCCGGCATTCTCCGCCGTGCCGTCTGCCGCCAGCGCCCCCACGTCGCCGGCCGTCAGTGTCACATCACCCGTCTTCCCGCACACGCCTGTCACCGGGTAATGAATCCCCGACAACCCGCCCCTGACCGCGTCGATCTCTCCGGTGCGCTGGTTGTTGGCCGTCCAGACGTCCATGCAGAAGTCCTTGAGGAACAGGACGAGGCTTCGGATGTACCTGTCTGTGCCCTCGCGCTCCCGGTATTCGGGCACCCTCGGCTGCTTAAACGCCATTTCTTCGCCTCCTTATGCCTCGTCCACGCTGTATTCCACCTGGATCCCGCCGTAGATGCGCCAGCCCGCGGCCTTTGCCCGGCTTGCCACCCTCAGCCGCACGCGCACGCCGCTGTTCTGGAGCTTCACCCGATAGTCGCGCCGCCGCTTTTGAAGCAGTACCGTCTTCGTCTTTTCCCGTCTGTCGGTCACAATCGTCAGCTCCACCGGCACGTCGTTTTCGTCCGCGTCGGCCGTGAAGCGCAGCACAAAGTCCCGCTTCGTCATCTCCTTGCCCAGGTCAAGCCACGGCGTCTCCCAGAGGCTCTCCATCGGCCGGCCCATGTACCCACCGGCGTTCTCGTCGTCATAGCGGAGCACCTCATACGGGCTGTCCGCCTGGGTGAAGTACACCTTTCCGCCCAGCGCAAAGAAGTCCTTCACCCGCAGCCCCTTTCTGACCATGAACGTCCCGCGCTCCGTGTCGTATTCGATCACCGTGTTGTTTTCGCTCAGCACGTCGCCCGCGCTTTCCCTCACGCACAGCGCCAGATAGTACACATGACCGCACACGCATGCCGTGGCCAGCTCGTCCGTGCCCTCCATCCGCATGCGCATCGTCTCGTGCAGCGCGTCGCGGGAGAGCAGGGACAGTGTGCTGCCGTCGTACAGGCCCAGCCCGCTTGAGGCCAGGAAGAACATCCGCAGCCTGTCGACGCAGACCGTGCGCGCCTGCACCGGGCCGTCCGTGCCGTCGCCCAGCTCCGGGGTATCCGCCACGCCCGTCCAGTCGAACGGGTCGTACGGCCGCGAGTAGAACACATCGTCCGGATAGCCGGGCGCGCCCGTGCCCCAGATGCGCTCGGCATGCCGTCCGAGCACGGAGAAGCGCACGTCCGCGTAGTCCTCGCCGATGCGCAGCGTCTTCCTTTCCACCCGCAGGTCGCTGCCGTAGATTGCGATCATCCCGTCGTGCGCGTTGCTCATGATCAGGACGTCGACCGTCGCGCCGTCCTCCTGCGCCTCATAGGTTACGCAGCTCCAGCGGTTGCAGGAGAATCCCTCGCCGCGCATGACCCATCCCTCCGTGCCCATCGTATAGGTGTAGATGGCGCCGCCCGCGCCCGCCACGAACACGTCCGGATCATCCGGCCGGCTGCGCCTGTAAAATCTTGTCAGCGTCTCAATCGGCACGCCCAGCGCCGGGAAGGCGCGGCTGGTGCCGTAGCTCGTCGCCAGCAGCCCGCGCTGCGTGCGCATGTTTTCCGCGCGGTAGGCGTAGTCCGTATCCACGTTGGTATCGCCCGCCGCCTGATAGACGCCCTTGGGCGTGGGGATGGTAAAGCGTCCCTCATACCCCTCGTCCTGAACGCGTCTTGCCCTGCCCGCCATCTCGTCACCTCCTGTATCGTGCGTCCGTCACCGCGTACAGGTTCCGCAGCTGCGTCACGCTGCCCGCGCCCTGTGGAATCAGCGTGCGCATCTGCTGGTAAAAGCTCTGCCGGAAGAATTCCGCGCGGCTCTGCTTGGCCAGGTTGCCGCTGGACAGGTGCCGGTAGCAGATGTAGTCCGCCAGCGCGGGATGCGCGTACTGCGGCAGCTCCGGCTCGTCCGTATCGGCCTCAAGCGCCGGCCGTTCCACCTCGCACAGTGCCTGAACAGCCGTATTCTTCTCTTCAGTCCCGATCGCCCTGCCGTCTGCGGAGATGGAAAAACGCACAGGTCTGCCCTGTGCGTTTCGCATGTCCACCACCCGCATGACGGGCAGCGCGGAGATGTCCGCGCGCCCCTGATCATCCGTCGTCAGTTCAAACGTCTCCCTGGGCTTCAGAAACAGGCGCAGCGCGATCATGTAGCCCATGTTCGCGTAGCTTCGGAACAGCTCGTCGTATTCCGCGATGTCCTCCGCCGCCTCATCCAGCTGCCGCAGCGCCAGCTTCATGATGTTTGCCAGCGTCATCGTCCTCACCTCACAGATGGCCCGTGTTCCTGAGGATCTCGGCAATCGGCGCGGGCATCTCCACCTGCCTGCCGCGCATGAAGTAGAAGTCCGCGCCGTTGAGGCCCACAAACACCACGTCGTCGCTGCTGCCCGGCGCCAGCGGCAGCGTCACCTTTTCCATAGTGCACCCGCTGCACCCGGCCTGTGCGGCCAGCTTGTCCATGTTCTTCTGCGTCGCCTCGCACCTCGCGGCAAGCGCGCTGGATGCCTTGTCAATCGTACGGGTCGTATTCGTCCTGATCGCCATTGTTTTTCTCCTTTCCTTGGGGATTTCATCCTCTCAAACCTTGTCCGCCTCTTCAGAGTTTCGTCCTTACTCCTCTCTCCATAGCCTCCCTCGTGAGGGAGGTGGCTGCCGCAGCAGCCGGAGGGAGTTCTTTCGATCAAATGCGCGCAGCCTTACGCCGTGAACCCGCACTCGATCCTGACCGCGTACTCCGGCTGGAGCATCTTCACGCCGAAGCCGTCCATCTTCCAGCCCACGGTGGAGATCTGGTCGAGCGGATCGCTGGTGCCCGCGCTGCCAGCCGGCTTGACGATCACGCGCGGCTTGGCGCCCTTGAAGCTCGTGTAGCCATAGGCGTACTGGCCCAGCACGATGACGCTCGCCACGTCCGCGCCGGAAGCGCCCGCGCCCTCGAAGACCTTCGCCTCGGTCGTCTCCACGATGCGGCAGCCGAACAGGCGGCCGATCTCGCCGGTGTACACCGCTTCCTTGTCCTGGTAGCGGCTCACCGCCACAAACGTCTCGTCGTCCTGCAGGTCGTAGAACGTATCCGGGCCCACAATCGCGATGTAGTACCCGCCGAAGGTCTGCGCGTGCGCCTTCTTCAGCTTGCGCACGGCCTTGCGCAGCTCCTTGGTGGTCAGCTTGTCCGCGCTGGTGAGCGCACTGCGGCTGGTCTTGCCGCCGGCGTAGATCACGTTCGTGCAGGTCGCCAGCTCCTCACGCACCACCGCGTCGATGGAGCGCGCGCCCGCGTCGCCGAAGAGCTTGGTCTTGCGCAGGATGTTCATGTCCAGGTGTGACAGATCCAGCTTGTCCGTGCAGCGGGCGTATTCGCCGTACTGCTCCAGCTTCACCGTCACCTCCGTCTCGGTCAGCATGACGCTCTCGCCCGGTTCGCCCTCGCTGAGCGTGTTCGTGTTCGCCTCCAGCGGGATGATCTTGCGCATGTTCATCACCAGGCCGCTGTTCTCCGGCATCCTGTGCTCGTCGCCGAACTGCAGGTGCACCAGCTCCGGTTCAAAGGTGCGCAGCAGCTCGCGGTTGTAGTAGGTCTGCATGCCCGGGGTCAGGCCCGTGCTCGCCGTCATGTTGGTATTGGCACTCGTATAAGCCATCTTGTTTCCTCCTTGTTCTTTCTGAATTGTCCTCTCTGTGCTTTCCCTGCGTCCGCCTTACATCATCACATCCTCACCTTCTTCCCCATCATCGCCGCGGCGCGCGCCTGCCTGGAGAACGCGTCAAACTGCGCGTCGCTCATCGCATCGATCCGGTTTTCCGGCACGGACGCGCCCGCCGCGCAGCTCCGGGTCACCGGCACGCCGCGCCTGCGCGGCGCCTGCATGGCCTTCGCCTCCAGCAGCTGCCTGCGCAGCATCCTCGCCGCCGCTCGGATCAGGTCGATGCCCGCCGCCACGTCGCCGCGCACGCCCTCGTCCTGCGAAAGCGCCGCCAGCTCCTCGGCGGTCCAGCCGTCCTCGAACAGCATGCCGATGCCCTCGCGCAGGCTCGCCGCCAGCTCCTCGTCCTCCTGGGCCGCCCGTTCGGCGCTTTCCTCCATCAGCTCGCCCGTGATCTCCTGCGCGCTCATCGGCATGCCCAGCATCTCCTCGTTCCTCTCTTCCATCCTGTTTCTCCTTTCCTTGTTTCCGCCGGCCCAGGCCGGCTTTATTCAGCAGCGGGCACAGCCCGCTTGACTGCCTGCAAAACGCTCTCCTTGATCCGGTGGCCCTCCAGCAGCCGGATGACCTCCTCGGCCGGCAGCGGGGTGCCCGCCTCCGCGCAGATCTTCACCGCCTGCAGGATAAACTCGTTGTCCTGCGCGATCTGATCCGGGTTTCCGCGCTGCACCTGCACGCGCACCGTGTACGCGGGGCGCGGCACCGCGCCGCCCTTCTGCGCCGCCATCTCCGGTGCGATCAGCTCGATCAGCCTGTCGCGCACGCCGTCCCCACCGACGATGCGCAGCGTGCGTCCCGGCTCCATGTACTCGCTGAGCACCCACAGGATCATCTCCACCATCTCGCGGAAGCTGTCCTTGAATCGCTCCGTGTGCCAGCGGGCGATCTTGCTGCCCGCCTGCTGCAGGGCGTTGATGGCCGTGCCCGCCGTCACGTTCAGGCCGCCCTCGCCGCGCGCGAACTGGTTCTGGCCGCAGTCCTGCTTCATCGCGTCGGCCATGTACTGCATCATCTGGTAGACCTGGCCGTTGAGCGGCTGCGTCTGCACCGTCTGCAGCACCTCGCGGATATCGCTGCCGTCCCATTCGATCACCGTCTTGCTCAGGTCGGCCACGTCCTCCGCGTTCACGCCGCTGCCGCGCCGGATGAAGTGGCGCTGCACGCTGCTCTCCCTGGCGTTGTCGTCGATGTATTTGGCGTAGCGGTCGATGGCGTGCTGCGTCTCCTTGTAGTCGTGAATCAGGCCCGAGCCGAACGGCCTGCGCCAAACGTCGCGGTAGCGGTACAGCACAAACGGATACTGCCCGTGCGCGTACACGCCGCCGTCGTATTCGCCCGGCTCCGTCTCCAGGCCGAAGCCCGTCTGGGTGCACACCAGCAGCGCGCCGCCCGCGAACTGCGCCATGTGCACGATGCTCCTTCTGCGCGTCGGGTCGTAGCGCTTGTACCAGAATTCGATCAGCGTCACCTTGCTGTCCCCGTCCGACGTCTCCATGTCCGCCTGTTCGCCCTGCCGCGCGTATGCGTCGCTCACGACAAAGCCCCGGGCGATCGGGTAGTGCTCCTCCACCCAGCCGACCGTCGTGTGCGTCGCCTTGAAGCACGCGCGCCCGTCCTGAATGTCCTCGTACATCGGGTCGGGGTAAAAGTCCTCCGGATGCCAGCACAGCACGCTCGCCATGCCCGCGCCGTCCTCCATGTCGTCGTCCCAGAACACCTGTGCCACGCCCGTGCCGGTGACGACCGCGTCCTCCATGATCCTCTGGTACTTGCCCGGCCAGCCCGCGTGATAGAGCACGAAGCTCACCACGTCGCTCATCTCCTCCGCGCTCTCCATGGTTTCCTCGCGTTCGGGCACCATCTTGGCCTCGGGCATGTTGTCGATCTGGTCGGCCACCACGTTGTCCACGCAGCTGTTGAGCGTGCTCATCGTCGGACTCGTCCCGCTCCTCTCGCTCTGGCGGAGCATCCGCATCCGGCGCGCCTCGCGCATCTCCTCGTGCTCCTCGCGCAGCTGCTCGTAAAAGTGCTCAAAGAGCGCGTAGCCCCGCCGCAGGATCTCCCGCTCCTCGCTGCTCATCGGTTGCTCGATGCCGCGAAGCTCGCTTTGGCGCACGTCAGCTGTCTGTTCCTCCCGTCGTCTCTTTCTCATTGCTCTCTCCTTGTCTTCATTCGATTTCCAATTCTCCGTTGAAAATTTCCTTCAAGCCGCACCCCCCTTGCCTTCCCCTATGGGGAAGGTGGCAGCCCGAAGGGCTGACGGATGAGGTCCCATGGCGTCAGCCGTGACAGATGAGGTCCCCGTTTACTCCCCCAGCGGGTCGAACCCGCCCGGCTTCTTCCTGGGTGCCTGTGCCCTCGGCGCGATCGGCCTGCTCATCAGGAAGTACCGCGTCTCGTCGTAGATGTGATCCTCGCCGCTGGTGTCGATGTCCTCGGGCTTTTTCTTGTCGTAGACCAGCGCGGGAATCGTCCGGATGAAGTCCCGGCAGGTTTCAAACACGTAGAGCATCGGCCGCCCGTCCTCGCCGAATTTCAGCCGCTCGTGCAGCTGCATCTTGCCCGGCAGGCGCGTGTTGTCGCCCTTCTGGAAGACCACCCCGCCGAAGCCGCTGCGGATCTGCTCCTCCACGCTCATGCCCCGGCTCCTGTCCCAGATGGCCGGATCGGCGATGCCCCTGGGCCGTATGCCCTCCGCGAACTCGCTCTCCAGCAGGCCTGCCAGCTCCTGCGCGATCTCGCCCGGCGGCAGCATCAGCCCCGTGTTCGGCTCGCCCGGCACGCAGCCGTAGCATTCCTTGTAGCGGTATACCCTTCCCTCCTCGTCCACCGCCCAGACGCCGAATGAAAACGGCCGCGTGTATCCGTGATCGAAGCTCACGTACCGCGGCCAGTGATAGGGAATCTCAAACGGGCGGATGACGTGCGTGTACAGCCCGTCCTCGTAGTGCGCGGGATCGTCGGTGAATTCCGGGAACGCCTGCCCGTCAAAGGCGTCCCATTTGCCCTCCAGCAGCGCCTCCCGCAGCGCTCGGGGCTTCTGCTCCAGCTCAATCACATAGTCCCTGGTGATGTGCGGGTTGTCCGTCGCCAGCGCGGGGATGTACTGCACCCTGCGCACCGCGACGGTGCCCAGCACCTCGCTTTTTACCGGAATCTCCCGCACATGCCGCCCGCCGTCCGTCGCGTCCACAAACCGCGCCTTCACCCAGGCGTGACCCGGCCCGCCCGGGTTGCTCGCGCAGCGCACGCACGGCACGATGCCCAGCCGCTTCTCCGCGCGCAGCCTCGTGCGCAGGTAGTCGTACATCGCCTTCGTGAAGTGCGTCAGCTCGTCGAAGTACAGCCAGTGGATCTCCGCGCCCTGGTACTTGAGCAGCCCCTCGCCCTCGTTCTGCAGGTGGCAGAAGTGCGCCACGCTCCCGTTGATCAGCTTCAGCTCGTGCGTCCCCGCCACATACCTGCCCAGCTCCTTGGGCACGATGGTGAGCATCGTCTTCACCAGCGTCATCTCCAGCTCCGGATACGTCCGCCTGAACAGGTACGCGTGCGTTCCGGGGTATTTGAGCAGCCGCATCAGCGCGTCCCAGCAGATCGCGTAGCTTTTGCCGCCGCCCGCCGCGCCGCCGTAGAGCACCTCGTCGCAGTCGCTCTCGTGAAACTCGCGCTGCTTGTCCGTCGGCCTGTAGTTCAGCAGGATGTCCATGTGTCCTCCTGCCGTCTGGGCATGCCAATCTTCGGCGTCTCCCCGCTGAACCGGATCGTCACGTCCTTTTTGTCCTCTTTAGCCACGCGCACGCCCGCCCGATCCAGGATGTCCTTGGCCGCCCGCTGCGTCACCGCCTGCGCCGTCTCCCCGTCCCGCAGCAGCTGCGCCTGCTTGCGCGCCGCCTCCTCGGCGCTCTCGTTCACGCAGATCTGCGCCCGCAGCTTGGCGGCCTCGCTCCTGGTGTGATACGGCTCGAGCCGGCGCTTGTCGCTCAGCACAGCCAGCACCGATCTTTGTGACAGCTTCATCTGCCGCGCGATCTCCTCCGCCTCCAGCCCCTCCTCAAAGTACGCGTACAGCACCTCGCCGCATCGCTTGTCCGAAAGCTTCCCCATGCCTCTCCTCCTTTCGGGGATCAAAAAACCGCCTCTCTGTGCGAGAAGCGGCTCGTTTGTTCCTTCTTTTGACAAGCCTATCATACCACAGCTCCATTTCTTCCGCAAGCTGACATTTGCGGACATTTGGGGACGTTTGGGGACATCTCAGGCCGACTCGATTTCCCGCCGGTAGCGTGCGCACTGCCGCTTGCAGCGGTCCAGCGCCAGCGCCGTCTCCTCCATGGAAAACCCGTTGATGTAGTACATCACGCAGAAGGAGTACAGCTCCGGCCGCATGCCGTCCATCGTCTCTCTCGCCTCGCGCTCGTATCTGCGCAGCACTTCGCTTTCGCGGCGCAGCATCCGTTCCATGGCCTCTCGCTTCTCCATCTGCATGTCCAGTCCCCTCGCCGGGCCGCCCGACGCCCTGGGCATCCCGTCCGGTCGCAGGCTGCGCACGCCGTCCGGCGACAGCTCGCGCATCTGCTCCGTCAGCCGCCGCACCAGCATCACCTGCCGCCTCACCCGATTTAGTGCTTCCCTTCTCTCCATATGCTCCTCCTTTATGCGAACTTATGTTCTCATTATAGACCCGAACGCCCGCATCGTCAACCCCAAAATGCAAAAATGCCCTCCCCATTCGGGGAGGGTGATTTTTGATCTTATGGAATCCGTCAGGTTGTTGCCCAACCTTTCTTCGCTTTGCGCCAATCGAAACCAACTCAGCCTTCCCCTGTGGGGAAGGTGGCATGGCGCAGCCGTGACGGATGAGGTCCCCTGCCGCGTCAGTCCCTGCGATACAGGTCGCGCGTGTAGACCTTCTCCTCCACGTCGGCGAGGTCCTCGTGCCAGCGGTTGGCGATGATCACGTCGCATTTGCGCTTGAATTCGTCCAGGTCGCGCATCACCAGGCTGTTGAAGAAGCGTTCCTCCTTCATCGCCGGCTCGTAGACGACGACCTCCACGCCCTTGGCCTTGATGCGCTTCATCACGCCCTGAATGCTGCTCTGGCGGAAATTGTCGCTGCCCGCCTTCATCGTCAGACGGTACACACCCACAATCGGGTGCTCCTTTTCCGGGAAGCCCGCGCGCATCAGAATCCGCTCGGCCACAAAGTCCTTGCGCGTCCTGTTCGCGTCCACGATGGCGCCGATGATGTTGTTGGGCACCTGGTCGTAGTTGGCCAGCAGCTGCTTGGTGTCCTTGGGCAGGCAGTAGCCGCCGTAGCCGAAGGACGGGTTGTTGTAATGGCTGCCGATGCGCGGGTCCAGGCAGACGCCCTCGATGATGGCCTTCGTGTCAAGGCCCCTCACCTCGGCGTAGGTGTCCAGCTCGTTGAAGAAGCTCACCCGCAGCGCCAGATAGGTGTTGGCGAACAGCTTGACCGCTTCGGCCTCCGTCGGGCTGGTGAAGAGCACCGGCACGTTCTCCTTGATGGCGCCCTCCTGCAAAAGCCCGGCAAACGTCTTCGCCGCCTGCTGCATCTTCTCGTTGTCCCTTGCCGCGCCCACGATGATGCGGCTGGGGTACAGGTTGTCATACAGCGCCCGTCCCTCGCGCAGGAATTCCGGAGAGAACATCACGTTGCGCACGCCCATCTTCGCAGAGATCGCCTCTGTGTAGCCCACCGGGATCGTCGACTTGATGACGATCGCCGCGTCCGGATTCACGCGATTCACCTGCGCGATCACGCTCTCCACGCTCGAGGTGTCAAAGTAGTTCAGCTTCGGGTCGTAGTTCGTCGGCGTGGAGATCACCACGATCTCCGCCTCCCTGTACGCGCTGTCCCCGTCGAGCGTCGCGGTCAGGTCAAGCGCCTTTTCCGCCAGGTACTGCTCAATCTCCGCGTCCTGAATCGGGGACTGCCGGCGGTTGATCTTTTCCACCTTTTCCGGCGCTACGTCCACCGCCGTCACCTGATGCGCTCCTTTGCTGCGTCCGCCTGGTTCAGCCGTTGATTCGTCTCTCCGCAAAGCTACGTTCCCGGGCACAGAGCTGCAAGACTTGCAGAGGCTTTTCGGAGATGCCGCCGGCAGCATGCCGGTCACTTGTGATACAGGTTGTTCTTCTCGTACGTCGGCTCGCAGGTCAGGTGCATGTTCAGCCGCTTGAACACGCCGTCGTCGACGGAGGAGAGAATGACCGAGCAGTGCACCTCGCAGCCGCCCAGCTCGTTGATCTTCTGCATGGCGCGCATGGCGTTCTCGTCGCTTGCGGCGCTGATGGCCAGCGCCACGAGCATTTCGTCCGTGTGCAGGCGCGGGTTCTGGCTCTTCATGTAGTCGGTCTTCAGCGTCTGGATCGTGCCGATGACCTCCGGGGAGATCAGCTTGATCTCATCCGGGATGCCCGCCAGCGCCTTGAGCGCGTTGAGCATCGCCGCGGACGCCGGGCCGAAGAGATCGGTCGTCTTACCGGTCACGATGGCGCCGTCCGGCAGCTCGATGGCTGCGGCCGGCTTGCCGGTCCTGTCCGCCACGCCGAGGGCGGCGGGCACGACGGCGCGCTCCTCCGGCTCAAGGTTCAGCGAGCTCATCAGCAGCTCGATCTTGCTCAGCTCCGCGCCGGAGGACAGGCCCTGGCGCACCTGGCAGGCCGCCTTGAAGTAGCGGCGGATGATCTCCTGGCGGGACGCCTCGCGGCAGACCTCGTCGTCCACGATGGACAGTCCGACCATGTTGACGCCCATGTCCGTCGGGCTCTTGTACGGGCACTCGCCGTAGATGCGCTCAAAGATCGTGCGCAGCACCGGGAAGATCTCCACGTCGCGGTTATAGTTCACCGTCGTCTGGCCGTACGCCTCCAGGTGGAACGGGTCGATCATGTTCACGTCGTTCAGGTCTGCGGTCGCCGCCTCGTAGGCGAGGTTGACCGGGTGCTTGAGCGGCAGGTTCCAGATCGGGAAGGTCTCAAACTTCGCATAGCCCGCCTTCACGCCGCGCTTGTGCTCGTGGTACAGCTGGCTCAGGCAGGTGGCCATCTTGCCGCTGCCCGGGCCGGGCGCAGTCACGACGACCAGCGAGCGGGTGGTTTCGATGTAGTCGTTTCGGCCATAGCCCTCGTCGCTGACGACGAGGCGGATGTCCGTGGGATAGTTCGGGATGGGATAATGGCGGTAGACCTTCAGGCCCAGGGCCGTCATCCGGTTTTCAAACGTGATGGCGGACGGCTGATCGGCGAACTGCGTCAGCACAATGGAGCCCACATACAGCCCGAAGCCGCGGAAGATGTCGATCAAGCGCATGACGTCGGTGTCATAGGTGATGCCCAGGTCGCCGCGGCGCTTGTTCTTCTCGATGTCACCCGCGCTGATGGCGATGACGATTTCCGCCTGATTCTTGAGCTCCAGGAGCATCTTGATCTTGTTGTCCGGTTCAAAGCCGGGCAGCACGCGCGAGGCGTGATAATCGTCAAAGAGCTTGCCGCCGAACTCCAGGTACAGCTTGCCGCCGAACTGCCCGATGCGCTCGCGGATGCGCTCGGACTGCAGGCGGATGTACCTGGCGCTGTCAAAGCCGATTTTCTTCATATGCCGTCTCCTCTGTCCCCACTCACACATGGAAGCCTACAAAAAACGATAGATAGTATAGCAAAATTCGCGGTCCGTTGCAAGATGCGCGGGCAATTTTACGCGTACTGCGTCCCCTGGATGCGCCCGGCGTTCACCCCGCCGAACACGCGCAGATTGGGCGCGCAGCCGTCAAAGGCGAAGTCCGAGACGCGTGTGGTCGTGGGCATCTTGACGAAGGCGAGTCGCGTGCAGCCGAAGAACGCCATGCGTCCTACGCTCGCCGTTCCCCAGGGCAGCGTCACCTGCGTCAGGCTTTCGCACCCGGCAAACGCGCTGTCGTCCAAGCGCTCCAGGCCGCGCTCAAAGCTCACGCCCGTCAGGCTTCTGCACCCGAAGAACGCGCTCTCGCCGATCTCCCGGACGCCCGCGCCAACCGTCAGGTGAGAAAGCGTGCCGCAGGCGAAGAACGCCCTGGGCGCCACGCCCACGATGCGCCGCCCGCACAGCTCCGCCGGGATCTCGATGCGCGCTGGCGTCTTCTCCCGCGCGCCGGTCACGATCAGCGAACCGTCCTCCTGCTCCTCGAGCACGAGTGCCGCGTCCTCGCGCCAGCTCTCGGAATCGTAGCGCACGCCGTTGAGCTGCGCGTAGCGCTGCGCGGGCGCGTCCTGCGCGCCGTGCAGGCAGAGCTGCCGCCCGCAGCCAAAGAACACGCCGCCGCCAAAGGAAGCGAGGCTGGCGGGCACGTCCACCCGCTCAAGCCCCGTGCATTTGGAGAAGCACGACGGCCCCAGCGCCTGCACGCCCGGCTCGATGCGCACGCGTTTGAGGCCTGCGCACTTGGCAAAGGCCAGCGTCCCCACGCGCTGAACCCCGCCGGGAATCACCAGATGCGTCAGATGGATGCAGCCGGAAAACGCCATCTCGCCGATCTGCCGCAGGCTGAGGGGCAGTGCCACGCGCCGCAGCGCCGTGCAGCCCTCGAACGCCCTGGGCGCAATCGCCGTCACCGGGCACGCGCCCGCCTCAAACTGGATGTCCAGGTCGTCCGCCTGCGGATCGATGCAGCGCACCGCCGTCAGCGTGCCGTCGCCGTTGTCGGCAAAGTCCAGCACACGGCGGCCCACCATCGCATAGCCCGCCTGCGCGCGGTACGCGCCCCGCGCCGCCGGAGCAGCCGCCGCCGGCTCAGAGGCCGCGGCAGGGGCCTGCACCGCCGATGCCGGTTCTGGCACAGCCGGCGCCCGGGACGCGGCGGAGGAGGAAACCGGCGCTGCGGCAGGCTCATCATCATGCCAGGGGCGCGGCGCCGCGTAAGGGACCTGCGCGTCGATGGTCGCGCTGAAGCCGTCCTGCGTCACCGTTTTGTCCGGCTGCACGCCGCCGTCCCGCCTGAATTTTCTGATCAGCATGGCTTTCCTCATCCTCACACATTTTGTCGCATTTGGATGTATTATAGCACCCGCGCAGCGTCCAGGCAATGCCGAAGCGTTTTTTCCCGTTTTTTCGCGTGTTGAAGTATCAAACATAGGTTACACTCAAGCGGCTAGAGAACAGTCAAGGGAAGGGTGGAGATTTGCGAAGCAAATACGACCCGACCTTGACTGTGG
>SFFH01000020.1 GCA_004557905.1 Clostridiales bacterium
GTTGCCTGATGCCTGCCGCCATTGACAAAATCCTCGGCGGTCAGCGCGTAGCCGTACGTTTCCTCAAACGCATCCAGCGCCGCCGGGCTGACGGTGAAGTCGTAGCTGGCCCAGTCGGTGAACAGATGGCGGTTGCGCGGGTTGTCGCCCCAGATCCAGACGAAGTTGTAGAACAGAGAGGTCAGACGCACGACATCCGTCTGCGGGTTCTCCCTGCACCAGGCATCCAGCCAGTCCTGCAGGTACTGCCAGGCGGCGGGGTGGCGCGGGTCGAGCTGGCGCAGGTGCTCGCTGGTCCAGGCGTTGGTTGTGTGGTTGTACATGTTGATCTCCTCCCAGATGCGCCAGGCGAGGAAGGAGACGGTGTACTGGTGCCACGGCTGCGCGCCGGTGACTGTGACGGCGCCGCCAGAGTAGGTCCACTGCGCGCGCGGCACCTCGCGGTTCTCCGTGCGGTCGAATACCTGCATGTAGCGCAGGGCGTCGGGCGTGTCGTTGAGGGCAAGCTGCTCGCTGAAGTAACCGTCCATCGGCGTGATGACGACGCGCTCGCCTGTGGCCGTCACAGCCTTGGAGCACAGGAACGTCTGCTGCTGGCAGTCCGGGTGCGCCTCGGCAAAGGCGTTGTGCTCGCGGATGATGCAGATGGTGGAGTAGATGCGGTAGCCGGCGCCGGTGATTTCCGGGGAGAGCTTCGTGCCGTCGCTGTCGCGGATGACGTCCGCGCCCCACTTCTTCGCCAGCTCAAGGGTCAGCGCTTCGTAGCCGGCCTCGCCGGGCAGGGTAAAGTCCGCTCGTTTCATAAGTCCTCCTTACAGCGCGCCGTCGACGGTGCGGCTGCCGGCTTCGAGCACGGCGGCCAGGAAGGCCAGCGCGAGGCCCTGGCCCCAGCCCTGCGTCCACTTGCGCGGGATGTTCATGTAGCCCTCGCGGTCGCGCATCACGGCGGTACCGGCGGAGACATTCTTCACCCGGCCCTCAGGCGTCACGTTGGCGAGAATCCCTTCGACAGCCTTGTTGATGTACTTCAGGTGCAGCGGGTTGCCCTTGATGACCATCGCCGCGGCGATGCCGGCCGAGGCGGACACCTCCTCGTAGCTCTCTTCGTCGTCGAGGATGGTGCGCCACAGGCCGTTTTCCGTCTGCAGCAGCTTGAGCGCGGCGAGCTGCTCGGCCAGGGAGCCGGCGATTTCCAGGTACTTGGGATACAGATAGCACTCCGGCAGCGTGCGCCCGACCTGGCTTATCGTGTAGGCTGCCCAGGCGTTGGCCCGGCCCCAGTAAAAGCCGGAGAGATGCGTCTTGCTCACATGGCTGTAGCCGTGGTACCACAATCCGGTTTTTTCGTCCTGCAGGTACTGGATATGCCAGTAGTACTGGTTCAGCGCGTCGTCCACGAGCGCCTCGTCGCCGAACATCACGCCCGCGCGCAGCATGAAGTACGCCGCCATGAACAGCGTGTCCGCCCAGCACTGCTCCGGAAAGTCGTTCTTGTCGGAGACGGTGTGCTGCAGCACGTTGTCGCCAAAGCGCAGCGCGCGATGGCGCAGGTAATCCAGCTTGCTCAGCGCGATGTCCCTGTACTTTTCGTCGCCGGTGACCTCGTACAGCGTGAGCATCGCGTGGCCCATGGCGCAGGTGTTCACCGTCCAGCTGGGCAGGCCCAGCTCGATGTATTCGTCCACGCGCGCCTTGAGGAGATCGAGGTATTCCCGGTTGCCGGTGACGCGGTAGGCCTCGCAGATGCCCAGGTACGCGACGCCGCAGGGCCAGTCCCACATCATATCCATGTTCATGGTCTGGCGGACAATCGCGTCGATTGCACGCAGCACGCGGTCCCGGTCAAAGGTGATGTTCGCCATGGTGATTCCTCCTGATGAAACGATGTAAAATGTGTCGATTCTGTGCTAAAATGATTATATCAGAACCCTTGATCCAATTCAAATTCAAAGGGTTGCGGGAATGCACACTTTCGAGCAAAAACTGCGCAAATTCATCCAATTTGCGATTGGCGGGCAGGGGATTGCGCGGCTGCGGAGGAACGTAACAGTATTATAGGAAGGAAACGCGCGCGGGCGCTTCGGTTAAGCCGGAGCGGCAGGCATGCGCAGCGCACGGAAACGGAGGAAAAGGGATGGATTTGCACATCGGGCGCGTGACAAGCGCGGACATGCCCTGCGCGGGCTTTGCACGCGGGGAATTTGATGCGGCGCAGGGCTATACGACGCCCGTCTGCACGCGCATCGCGGCGGCGCAGGGCCGATATCGTGTGACCGTCTGCCTCAGGGCGCAGCGCGACGCGGCGGAGGTCGTCCTGTTTGCTAATGGCCGCAGGCTGCTCTGGCGCGGTGCGATGCGCGCCGGAGAGCAGACCGTCGTGACGGCGCTGTGCATGGTGCATCCGGTTTTGCCGGAGGGCGCGGACGAGCCGGCGCCCGCCTGTGGGATCGAGCTGGCGCTCGTGGGCGACGGGGTGACGATGGAATCCGTCCGCGCGGAGGCGGCGGATGTGCGCGCCGTGCTGCTGATGGGCGATTCGACGGTGACGGATCAGGGCGCGCTCAGCCCGTATGCGCCGGGCGCGACGTACTGCGGCTGGGGGCAGATGCTCCCGGCGTTCCTGGGGACATCCGCCTGCGTGGGCAACTTTGCGCGCTCTGGCCTGACAGCGGAGACCTTCCGCACGGAGGGCCTGTACGACCTGATGAAGGCGCAGCTTCGGCCGGGCGATCTGGTGCTGATGCAGTTTGGCCACAACGACCAGAAGCGGCCGCACCTGACGGCGGAGGGCGGCTACGCAGAAGCGCTTCACGTGTATGTGCGGGAGCTGCGCGCGCTGGGCGCACAGCCCATCCTGGTCACGCCATTGGCGCGCAACAGCTGGTGGAACGAGCGGGCATACTGCGATTTGCTGCTGCGCTTTGCGCAGGCCGCCAAGCGGGTCGCCGGGCAAAACGGCGCGCCGGTGATCGACCTTCACGCGTTCATGCGCGATCTGCTGATGGATGCCGGACGCGACGCGGCGAAGGTGCTGTTCCACATCGGCGATTACACGCATACCAACGACTTCGGCGCGTACCGTGCGGCGGGCTTTGTGGCCGGCGAGCTAATGCGGCTGGGCCTGACGGACGCGGCGCCGCTTGGCGCGTGGACGCCCCATCCGCCGTACGATGTGCCGGCGAACAACCAGGGCGACGAGGCCCTGCCGCCGGAGGGGCTGGAGGCGCTGTACCGGCGCTATGAGGAGATCCGGCCGGACGCGCCGCTGACGCGCATGGAGGCGCTCGAGCTGGTGAACAGGACGTGCGGCCTGTTCAGCCACAACGTGCCCGTGGCGCTGCCTGCCGATATCGCGCAGGGCGAGAGCTACACGGAGGACGTGCGCTGCGCGCTGCAGCACCGGCTGCTTCCGGCAGACATGCTGCAGGGCGGCAGGCTCCACCGCCACCGCGCGGTGACGGGGCGGGAATTCATGCGCGTGCTCAAAGCGGGCTACGGCATGCGCTGCTGCACGGAGCATCTGCCGGACGGCAGCGGGGAAATCCTCACGCGCGCGGAGGCGGCGCGCATTTGCCGCAAAGCGAAGATATGACTTCGCATTTCATCCCACTTTCTTTGCTGAACGCGAAGCGGAGAAGGGGTTCGGGGACAATGTCCCCGAGCGGGTTTTAGGGCGGCAGCCCTAACGTAACCCTTTCGTGGGAAGAAGGGAGAACACGATGGACAGCCTGAAACTCTTTGTGTGCCCGACGCACGACACGCTGACCCTGTACTGGGACAAGCCGGAATCGGCCGCGGCGCAGCAGACCTATACCGTGACGCTCGACGGGCGAGAGGCGATGCAGACGAACCGCACGCACTGCACGATCGAAGGCCTTGCGCCGAAGACCCGCTATGAACTGGGCGTGACCTGTGAGACGGAGGCCGGGACGATTTCCCTGACCGCGCAGGCAGAGACGACCGCGCGCCGACGCCGCATCGACGTGACGCAGCCGCCCTATGGCGCTCGCGGCGACGGACAGACGCTCAACACCGCCGCGCTCCAGCGCGCCTTTGACGACTGCGGGAAAGGCGACTGCGTCTATTTCCCGGCGGGCGTGTACATGACCGGCGCGCTGCGCGGCCACAGCGACATGGAGATCCTCCTCGACGAGGGCGCGGTGCTGCAGGGCACGGCGAACGTGGAGGACTATCTGCCGCGCATCCCGAGCCGCTTTGAGGGCTATGAGATGGCGTGCTACTCGAGCGTGCTGAACTTCGGGCACATGGATCACGCGTCCGGGCCGAACTGCGAGAACGTGCTCATCCACGGCCGTGGCACGATTGCCAGCGGCGGCCAGATGCTCTGCCTGCGGGTGATCGACAGCGAGCGGGAGCGGCTGAAGGACTACCTCGCCGAAAACGCCGCGCTGGTGGCAACGTGCGAAAACGACCACACGATCCCCGGCCGCGTGCGCCCGAGGCTGATCAACCTGAGCAACTGCAGAAACGTGCGCATCAGCGGCCTGACGCTGCAAAACGGCGCGTCCTGGAACGTGCACATGATCTACTGCGACGAGGTGGTGACCGACCACTGCGTCTTCCGCTCCGAGGGCGTGTGGAACGGCGACGGCTGGGACCCGGACTCGAGCGAGCACTGCACGCTCTTTGCCTCCGCGTTCTATACCGGCGACGACGCGGTCGCCATCAAGTCCGGCAAGAACCCGGAGGGCAACGTCATCGCGCGGCCCTCGCGCCATATCCGCGTGTTCGACTGCACCAGCGCGTTCGGCCACGGCATCGTCATGGGCAGCGAGATGAGCGGCGGCATCGAGGATGTGCGCATCTGGGACTGTGACCTGCGCGTATCCATGAGCGGACTGGAGATCAAGGCAACCAAAAAGCGCGGCGGCTATGTGCGCGATATCCTCGTGCGGGACTGCGTGATGCCGCGCGTGATGATGCATGCCGTGCCCTACAACGACGACGGCGTCGCCGCGCCGGTTCCGCCTGTGCTCAGCGACTGCCGATTTGAGCGCCTGACGCTCACGGGGCTGTATCAGGCCGCGCACGACGGCGGCGACATGCGGCCCTGCAGCGCGATTGAGCTGACCGGCTTTGACGTGCCCGGCCACGAGATCGACCGGATTGCGTTCAGGAACGTGGTGATCGCCAACAGCGCGCTGGGCGTGGAGATGAAGCATGTGAAGCATGTGACGCTTGAAAACATCGCGTGCCTTGAGGAGGTGTAAGGGATGAATCGCTATCTCGCCGTGGACATCGGCGCATCCAGCGGCCGGCACATCGTCGGCTGGCGGGAGGGCGGAGAGCTCCACACAGAGGAGGTCTACCGCTTTCCCAACGGCGTGAAGGAGGAGGACGGGCATCTGACCTGGGACGTCGAAGACCTGTTTGCGCACGTCGTGACGGGCCTTGAAAGGGCGCTTCGCGCGTATCCGGATATCAGGAGCATGTCGATTGACACCTGGGGTGTCGACTATGTGCTCCTGCGGGGTGAGGAGGAGGTTGCGCCCTGCTACGCCTACCGCGACGCCCGGACGGAGGCGGTGACTGCGCAGGTGCACAGCCTCGTGCCGTTTGAAACGCTCTATCGCCATACGGGCTGCCAGTTCCAGCCGTTCAACACGATCTACCAGCTCTTTGACGACCTGAAGCGCGGTAGGCTGGCGGGCGTGACGGACATGCTGATGATGCCGGAATACCTGATGTACCGGCTCACGGGCGTCAGGACGCGCGAATACACCAATGCGACGACGACGGGCCTGGTGTGCGCGGCCACGGACGAATTCGATCTGGACATTGCCGACCGTCTGGGCCTGCCGCGCGCGCTGTTCCCCAGGCTCTCAAAGCCCGGCACCGTGCTGGGCCCGCTCAAGCCGGAGATTGCGGAGCGGGTCGGCGGCAATCTGTCCGTCGTGCTGTGCGCCACGCACGACACCGGCTCCGCCGTGGAGGGCATCCCGATGCAGGGGTGCCATCCGTATATCTCCTCAGGCACCTGGTCGCTGCTGGGCGTGAAGACGCCAAGGCCCCTCACGGATGAGGCCAGCCGGGCGGCCAACTACTCCAACGAGGGCGGCGTGGGCTACAACCGCTACCAGAAGAACATCATGGGCATGTGGCTGGTCAACTGCCTGCAGCGGGAGCTGTGTCCGGACATGCCGTTTGCGGACGTGGTGCGTCTGGCCGAGGCGAGCGCGTGCGAGGCGCTGGTTGACGCGAACGCGGCGGCGTTCCTCGCGCCCCCGAGCATGAAGGCGGCGTTTGACGCGGCGACGGGCGGCGCGCTCCATGCGCCCGGCGATTACTTCCGCTGCGCGTACCGGAGCCTCGCGCTGAGCTACAGGCAGGCCATTGAGGAGCTGGAGCGCAACACGGGCAAGACCTATGACAGGCTTTACATCGTCGGCGGCGGCGCAAAGAATGCATTTTTGAATGAGCTGACGCAGGCGGCGACGGGCAAGCAGGTGATCGCGCTGCCGATTGAGGCGACGGCGCTGGGTAATCTGAACATCCAAATGGAGGGAAAATGATATGAGCTACATGGAAGCGAAGGCCAGGTATGCAGCGCTCGGCGTGGACGCGGACGCGGCAATCGCACGTCTTGCGGCCGTGCCGGTGTCCATCCACTGCTGGCAGGGCGACGACGTGCGCGGCTTTGACACCGATCCCAGCAAGCCGCTGACCGGCGGCATCCAGACCACCGGCAATTACCCGGGCCGCGCCCGCACGCCTGAGGAGCTGATGGCCGACTTTGACCGGGTGCTCGCCCTGTGTCCGGGCACCAAGAAGATCAGCCTGCATGCCAGCTACGCCATCTTCGAGGACGGCGAGTGGGCGGACAGGGACAAGCTGGAGCCGAAGCACTTCAGGCGCTGGGTGGAATACTGCAAGGCCCGCGGCATCGGCGCGGACTTCAACCCGACGTTCTTCTCCCATCCCAAGTGCGACCCGCTGACGCTCTCCTCGCCGAACGAGGAGACCCGCCGCTTCTGGATCGAGCACGGCAAGGCGTGCATCCGCATCAGCAGCTATCTCGCGGAGGAGCTGGGCCAGCCCTGCGTCATGAACATCTGGACCGGCGACGGCTTCAAGGACATCCCCGCCGACCGCATGGGCCCGCGCGTGCGCTACCGCGAGGCGATCGACGAGATCCTCTCCGAGCCGTACGACTTTGCGAAGGTCAAGCCCTGCATCGAGAGCAAGGTGTTCGGTATCGGCGTGGAGGCGTACACCGTCGGCAGCGCGGAGTTTGCGCTCAGCTATGCCGCGGCGAATATGGACAAGTGCATCCCGCTGATGGACAACGGCCACTATCATCCCACCGAGGTTGTCTCTGACAAGATTCCCGCGCTGCTGGCGTTCTTCCCGGAGATCGCGCTGCACATCACGCGCCCGATCCGCTGGGACAGCGACCATGTGGTGCTCTTTGACGACGAGACGCGCGAGATGGCCAAGGAGATCGTGCGCTGCGGCGGGCTGGACGGCCGGGTGAACATCGCGCTGGATTACTTCGACGCGAGCATCAACCGCGTGGCCGCGTGGGTGCTGGGCGTGCGCAATGTGCAAAAGGCGCTGCTCTATGCGCTCCTCACGCCGAATGAGGCGATGAAGCAGATGCAGGACGGCGGCGATTTCACGTCCCTGCTGGTGCGCCAGGAGGAGCTCAAGACGCTGCCGTTCGGCGAGGTCTGGGACGAGTATTGCTGCCGGTGCGGCGTGCCGCAGGACGGCGCGTGGCTGCCCGAGGTGAAGCAGTACGAAAAGGACGTGCTTATGGCGCGCGTGTGAGACGGGAGGAGAACAGGGCAATGGGCATGCTGGACATTTCTGTGATGAAGCGCTACATCCGCATGATTGACGACGGCTGGCATCAGGGTTGGCACGAGCGCAACGGCGGCAACGCGACCTATCGCCTGACAAAGGCGGAGGCGGAGGAGATGCGGCCGTTCTTTGACGCGCAGCCGCGCCCGTGGGTGAACATGGGCGTGACCGGCGCGAACCTCGCCGGGGAATACTTCCTCTCCACCGGCAGCGGTAAATTCTTCCGCAACGTGATTCTCGATCCCGAGGACTGCCTGTGCGTGGTGGAGATCAACGGCGCGGGCGACAGCTACCGCATCGTCTGGGGCCTCAAAAACGGCGGCCGCCCGACCAGCGAATTCCCGAGCCACTTCATGAACCACTCCGTGCGCGTGACCGCGACGGACGGCGCGTGCCGCGTGATCTACCACGCGCATCCGGCGAACGTGATCGCGCTGACGTATGTGCTCCCGCTGACCGACAGGGACTTCACCCGCGTGCTCTGGAAGAGCGCGACGGAGTGCCCGGTCGTATTCCCGGGCGGCGTGGGCGTGGTGCCGTGGATGGTGCCGGGCGGCGCGGGCATCGCGCTGGCGACGTGCGAGAAGATGAAGGAATATGAGGCGGCGATCTGGGCCCATCACGGCCTGTTCGTCTCCGGCCCGGACTTCGATACCACGTTCGGCCTGATGCACACGATCGAAAAGTCCGCGCAGATCTACGTGCTGGCGCTGTCCTGCGGCCAGGGCATCCGCCAGACGATCGGGGACGACGAGCTGCGCGCCATCGCGCGGGATTTCGGCGTGACGCTGCGCGAGGAATTCCTTGACTGACAGGAGGATGCACATGGAACGCATGGCATGGAAGGGCCGCATCAGGCCCGGGTGCAAGGCGGAGTATATCCGCCGCCACGACGCGATCTGGCCGGAGATGAAGGCGGTGCTCAAGGAGGCCGGCATCTGCAACTACACCATCTTCGCCAACGGCGACGAGCTCTTTGGCTACTACGAGTGCGAAAAGGGCGTCGCCTTTGCGGAGAAGACGCAGGCGAACAGTCCCGTCGTCGACCGGTGGAACGAGTACATGAAGGACATCCTCGAGCTGGAGATGGACCCGGTCACCGGCGCGCAGCCCAAGCTCGAACCCGTGTTCAGGCTGGACTGAACCACAGACCCAACACAGCGCCGCGGGAAGGAACGCAAGCCTTCGCGCGGCGCTTTTGCAGCCCATAGGAAATTGCGCAAAAATCGCGCAGCGAGCACTGAACGACGTGATCGGACAAGGCCGTTCGGAAGCGGGAATACCGGAAAAACGGTTTACAGCGCGGCCGCCGTTCTGTATAATCAGGCTATCACGGGAGGGATGGATATGCCGAGAAAGACCGGGCGCAACACGAAGGGCCGCATTGTCGCCGCCGCATGGAAGCTGTTCTACGAGCAGGGCTATGACAACACGACCGTGGAGGACATCGTCTTCGCCTCCGAGACCTCGAAGGGCTCGTTTTATCATTATTTCAGCGGCAAGGATGATCTGCTGGGCTCCCTGTCCATGATCTTCGATGAGAAATACGAGGAGCTGCGCGCGACGCTCCCCGAGGCCATGCCCGCGGCGCAGAAGCTCATCACCCTGTCCCACGAGCTGTTTGCCATGATTGACAACAGCGTGTCCATCGAGCTGCTGGCCAGGCTGCTCTCCGCGCAGCTGGTCACGCACGGCGAAAAGCACCTGCTGGACAGGAGCAGAACCTATTTCAAGCTGCTCAACCAGGTGATCCGCTGCGGACAGGAACGCGGGGAGCTGCGCGACGACATGACCGTCAACGAGATCGTCAAGGCCTACGCCATGTTTGAGCGCGCGCTGATGTATGACTGGTGCCTGTCCGGCGGAGAATACGCGCTCTCCAAATACGCGGATCAGATGATTCCCATCTTCCTGGCGGGCTTCAAAAAATAATTCATACTGACGAACATATGCTCATTCCATCAATCGTCTACTAAAAAATTCAATCAATCAAGGATAAAAACGTGGATTATCAGAAAATCGTACAGTAAAAATTCTGCACATCGTTCTGTATTTACGTTTTCTTTCTTTTCTGATATACTCCGGCCATTAAGGCTTGGAGGAACAAACGATGAACACATCCCGGATGATTATTGCGCTGACCATGGCGCTGTACCTCGTCATGACAATTGGCGTCGGTGTGGCGTTTTCCCGTCGCGGTGCGTCGAGCACCAGCGATTTTTACCTCGGCGGCCGCAAGCTCGGCCCGCTGGTCACCGCCATGAGCGCGGAGGCCTCCGACATGAGCTCCTATCTGCTGATGGGCCTGCCGGGTCTGGCGTACCTCGCCGGACTGGCGGAGGTCAGCTGGACCATCATCGGTCTGGCGGTGGGCACCTATCTCAACTTCCTGCTGGTGTCCAAGCGCCTGCGCGTCTACTCCGAGCACCTGGGCGCCATTACCGTGCCGGATTACTTCTCACGCCGCTACGGGGACAAGCGCCATCTGCTCTCCCTGATTGCCGCGCTGGTCATCATCGTGTTCTTTGTGCCCTACACCGCCTCCGGCTTCAAGGCCGTCGGCATGCTGTTCGGCAGCCTGTTTGGCTGGGACTACCACGTGTCCATGCTCATCGGCGCGGCGGTCATCATCGGCTATACGGTGCTGGGCGGCTTCCTGGCCGTGTCCACCACCGACCTCATCCAGTCCGTCTTCATGACGGTCGCGCTGGTCATCATCGTGCTCTTCGGCGTGAATCTGGCGGGCGGCATGGACGCCGTGCTCGCCAACGCGAGGGCGCTGCCGGGCTATCTGGATCTGACCAAGGGCTACAATTGGGCCGCCGGCACGGCCGGCAGCTTTGGCACGCTGAGCATCGTGTCCACGCTGGCGTGGGGCCTGGGCTACTTCGGCATGCCGCATATCCTGCTGCGCTTCATGGCCATCCGCGACAAGGATGAGATCAAAACGTCCCGCCGCATCGCGACCGTGTGGGTGGTCGTCTCCATGTGCGTGGCCGTGCTCATCGGCGTGATCGGCTACAGCATCTCCGCTGCGGGCATCATCCCGATGCTGGGCACCAGCGTGGAGAGCGAGACCGTCATCGTCCGGCTGGCGGACGTGATGAGCAGCCACGGCGCGCTGTTCGCCGTTGTGGCGGGCGTGATCCTCGCGGGCATTCTCGCTGCGACCATGTCCACGGCGGATTCCCAGCTGCTGGCGGCGGCGTCCAGCGTATCGCAGGACATCGCGGTGGAATTCCTGGGTATCCGGCTCAGCGAAAAGAAGTCGCTGCTGGTGGCCCGGCTCACCGTCGTGGGCATCGCGCTGGTCGGCCTGGTGCTTGCGTGGAATCCGGACAGCTCCGTGTTCCGCGTGGTCTCCTTTGCCTGGGCGGGCTTCGGCGCGGCGTTCGGCCCGGTCATGCTCCTCTCCCTGTTCTGGAAGCGCTCCAACCGCGCCGGCGCCATCGCCGGCATGATCACCGGCGGCGCCATGGTCTTCCTCTGGAAATACGGCCTTGCGCCCCTGGGCGGCGTGTTCGCGATCTATGAGCTGCTGCCCGCCTTCATCGCGGCGCTGCTGGTGAACGTCGCCGTCTCGCTGGCCACGCCCGCGCCCGACGCGGACATCGTGCGTCGGTACGAGGAGGTCAGCGCGGCCAGCCGCGGATAAACCGATTTTTTGCGCAGACCCGTTCAGAAGTGTCCGGGCCTGCGCTTTTATTTGAAAATCGGAGGAAATGTGATATAATGCCGGTATCAATCATCGCGTCCTGAGGCATGATAAGGAGGAAGGGAGTTTTTTGATGAATACCCCTGTTCAGGCAGAAAGCATACAGACGTTCCGCGCGGATTTGCCGGAATTCAAGGAAAAGAGCGCCGCGTTCTTCGCCGGAGAGATGAGCAAGGCGGCGTACAAGGGCTTCTCCGGATACTATGGCACCTACGCGCAGCGTGACGGCAAGGCGAGCATGCTGCGCCTGCGCATGACGGCGGGCTGCGTGACCCCGGAAAAGCTCGCGTTCACGGCGGACATGATCCGCAGGCACCACATTGAGCGCGTGCACTTCACCACCTGCCAGACCATCCAGCTGCACGATCTGACGCAGGAGGCCGTGTGCGACATCATGGAGCGTGCGCTGGATGTCGGGATCATCACGATGGGCGGCGGCGGCGACTTCCCGCGCAACGTGATGTGCTCTCCGCTCTCCGGCGTGGAGGAGGGCGAGTACTTCGACGTGACGCCGTGGGCGCAGGCCGCAGGCGACTATCTGACGACGTTCATCAAGGCGGAGAAGATGCCCCGCAAGCTCAAGGTCGGCTTCTCGAACGCGCCATCCAACATTACCCACGCGACCTACCGCGATCTGGGCTTTGCGGCGCGGCCGGACGGGCTGTTTGACGTGTACAGCGCGGGCGGCTTGGGCAACAACCCGCGCTTTGGCGTGAAGGTGGCCGAGGCCGTGAAGCCGCAGGACATCCTGTACTACATCAAGGCGATGTGGCTGACCTTCCGCGCCTATGGCAACTACGAGAACCGCGGCAAGGCGCGCACCCGCTACATGCAGGAGGCGCTGGGCGGGCCGGAGGCCTACAAGGCGGCGTATCTTGAGAAGCTCGCCGAGGTGCGCGCCTCCGGGGAGGACCTGACGCTGCCGGCGCTGAGCGCGCAGATTACCAAGACCGGCGACGGCACGACGGCCTCCGGAGCGCGGGTCATCGCGCAGAAGCAGCCGGGCCTGTACGCTGTACATGTCCATCCCATCGGAGGGCAGCCCTCGGCTGAGAAATTCTGTGCGCTGGCGGACGCACTGGCGGACATGCCGGGCGCTTTGATGCGTCTGGCTCCGGACGAGAGCGCGTACATCGTCAACCTCACCGGCAGCGAGGCGCAGCGCGTGCTGGCGCTGACCGACTGGAGCGCCGTCACGCCGTTTGAATGCTCCGTGGCCTGTATCGGCGCGAGCATCTGCCAGGTGGGCGTGCGCGATTCGCAGGCGCTGCTGCATGCATGTGTGGACGCCGTGCGTGCAGCGAAGCTGCCGGCGGGTGCGCTGCCCCAGATTCACATCTCGGGCTGCCCGTCCTCCTGCGGCACGCACCAGACCGGCGAGCTGGGCTTCCGCGGCGGCGTGAAGATGGTCGGCGGCAAGCCGCAGCCGGGCTTCGTGTTCTTCGTGGGCGGCAAGGAGCGGCAGGGCGAGGAGACGATGGGCCGCGAGCTGGGCGCGATGCTCGAGGGCGACATCCCGGCCTTCCTGGCCAGGCTCGGCCAGGCTGTCGCGGACAGCGGCATGGACTACGCCGCATGGCGGCAGGCCCATCCCGGCGCGCTGGAGGAAATCGCCAGGGCGTATACCGACTGACCGAATGCGGTTCATTTTCATGAATAAAAAGGCTCTGCTTTCGCTTTGGGCGGGAGCAGAGCTGTTTTTGGTTTTTCACAGAAAGTTGAGAGAATAAAAAACCCGAGAACCGTGGTTCTCGGGCAAACTATGGTGGAGCATAGGGGAGTCGAACCCCTGACCTTTTGAATGCCATTCAAACGCGCTACCAACTGCGCTAATGCCCCGTGAACGGTACATATTATACATCACAGCCGGCGTGTTTGTCAACAACTTTTTTCGGTTTCCGTCAAATTCGCGTGTCGTTTCAGAACAGCGACCAGATCACCGCGATCACCAGCGCGGGCAGATAGTTCGCCACCTTGATCCGCTTGCCGAAGGCGAGGTTCACGCCCACGCCGAAGATGAGCACGTTGCCCACGATGGACAGGCAGGAGAGCGCAGCGTCGGTCATCAGCGGGCCGAGGAAGGCGGCCAGCACGGTCATCAGCCCCTGCCAGATCGCCATCGGAATCACGGAGAAGACCGCGCCCTTGCCCAGGGAGGCCGTGAGCGCCATGACGATGATCATGTCCAGGATGCCCTTGGTGGTCAGGATGGTGTAGTCGTGGTAGAGCGCGTCGTTCATCGGGCCAATGATCGCCATCGCACCGATGCACAGCGTGAAGGATGCGGAGGTGAAGCCCTCGATGAAGCGCGGGTCGCGCTCGGAATGGCTCCTGACCTTGAGCCACTCGCCGAAGCGCTCCAGATTGGCTTCGATGCCCAGAATCTCGCCGATCAGGCCGCCCAGACACAGCGAAATCACCAGCAGCATTTCGCCGGTCGTGCCCAGCTGTCCGTCCGCGATGGTGAGCATGTGCTTGAATGCGCCGCTTGCGCCGATGAAGATCGTGCTCACGCCGCAGGCCTTGACCATGATGTCCTGATAGCTGTCCTTGAGCGCCTTGCCGAACAGAAAGCCCAGCGCGCCGCCGACCAGCACAAATGCAGAGTTGATGAGCGTACCCAGACCGATCATATGAAACGCCTCTTTCGCGCGCCGGAGATTACAGTTTGTCAGGGCAATCCCGGCG
The DNA here is from genome assembly GCA_004557905.1 of Clostridiales bacterium. GTDB lineage: Bacteria > Bacillota > Clostridia > Christensenellales > Aristaeellaceae > Ventricola. The sequence goes on from SFFH01000020.1 coordinate 14,228, forward strand.
CAGAATTTGCAGATAGCCCGCATATTATAGCATGAGAAAACGGCCAAAGCAAGGGCTTTGACCGTTTGCATGGGTGACAATCAGTTGCCGCACTCGATGCTGATGGCGTTGAATTTGGCGAGCAGGTCCTCGACCTTCAGATTCCGACGCGCCTCGCCGGAGAGGTCCAGCTCCGCGCGGCCCTGATGCATCATCAGCAGGCGGTCGCCGTACTCGACGGCGTAGCGCAGGTTGTGCGTGACCATGATGGTCGTCAGCTGCTTGGCGGCGACGATCTTGCCGGTCAGCTGCATGATGATCTCGGCGGTCTTCGGGTCGAGCGCGGCGGTGTGCTCGTCCAGGATCAGGAACTCAATGGGCGTCATCGTGCTCATCAGCAGGGCCATCGCCTGGCGCTGTCCGCCGGAGAGGTTGCCGACCTTCACGCCCATCTTGTCCTCCAGACCCAGGCCCAGCTGCGCAAGCATCGCGCGGTATTCCTCGGTCTTCTTGCGGTTGACGCAGGGCATGAGGTTGAACGGCTTGCCCTTGTTGTCCGCCATGGACATGTTCTCCAGGATGGTCATTGACGGGCAGGTGCCGCGCGCGGGGTCCTGATAGACGCGGCCGATGCGCCGGTGGCGCCTGTGCTCGGGCATGCGGGTGATGTTCTCGCCGCCGATGAGGATTTCGCCGTCGTCGATGGGGATGGAGCCGCAGATGATGTTGAGCAGCGAGGTCTTGCCCGAGCCGTTGCTGCCCACGACGCAGACGAACTGCCTGTCCGGAATGGAGAGGCTGAAGCCGTCGAACAGGCAGGTTTCATTCACCGTGCCGCCCTGATAGATCTTGACGATGTTCTTCAGTTCAAGCATGGCGCTTCCCCTTCTTTCTGTTCTGGCCGCCGGCGATGATGATGATCAGCAGCAGCACGGCGGTGACGAGCTTGAGATCAAACGGCGAGAGGCCGAGGCTCAGCGCCAGGGCGACGCAGCCCTTGTAGAGGATGGAGCCGAGCACCACGGCGGTCGTCGCGCGCAGGAAGCGCATGCCGGCGAGCAGCTGTGTGCCCACGATGACGGAGGCCACCGCGAGCACCAGCGTGCCGGTGCCCATGGAAATGTCAAAATACCGCTGGTACTGGCACATGATGCAGCCGGAGAGCGCGACGAGCGCGTTGGCGATGGACAGGCCGAGAATCTTGACCTTGCCGGCATCCTTGGCCAGCGTGGCGACGAGGGTCGCGTTGTCGCCGGTGGCGCGCAGCAGGAAGCCCGAGCGCGTGGCCAGGTACGCGTCCATCAGCAGCTTGACCGCGAGGGTGACGACCGCCAGGATGATGACCGGCGCGTAGGGCTGGATGGATGACGGCAGGCCGGAGATGAAATCGTTCTTGAAGATGGTGCCAAAGGAGAAGAGCTGGACGTTCGCGCGGCCGGCGATGTGCAGGTTCACGGAGTACAGGCCCGTCATGACGATGATGCCCGCCAGCAGGTCGCGCACCTTGAATTTGACGTGAATGATGCCTGTGATTGCGCCTGCGACGGCGCCGGCGATCATGGAGACCGGCAGCGTCAGCAGCGGGGAAACACCGCCCTGAATCATCAGGGCGGTGACGGCGGCGCCGAGGGGGAAGGACGAATCGACGGACATATCCGGAAAGTCCAGGATTTTGAAGGTGATGTACACGCCCAGGGCGAGGACGGCGTAGATCAGGCCCTGCTCAAGGACGCTCAGAAGAAGACTCATGGGATACCTCCGTCAGTTATTGTATTGAAGTAATGCGGGCCGGGACCTCATCCGTCTCGCCTACGGCGAGCCACCTTCCCCAAAGGGGAAGGCTTTTAAAAGACGGGAACTGAGTCATTCACCCTTCCCCTATGGGGAAGGTCCTATGGGGAAGGTGCCCGAAGGGCGGATGAGGTCTCAGGTTACTCCACCTCGTTGGCGCGGGCCTTGAGCTCGTCGGAAAGCACGATGCCGAACTTCGCGAGCGCTTCGGTGTTGACGTACAGGCCCGGCTCGGTGATGATCTCGTACGGGATCTCGCTGGCCTTCGCCTCGCCCCTCAGCACCTTCGCAGCCATCAGGCCGGTCTGGCGGCCCAGCGCGATGTAGTCAAGGCCCTCGGCGGCGACGCAGCCCAGCTTCACCTGCTCGATCTCGGAGCCGAAGACCGGCTTGCCCGCGGCGTTCGCCTTGTCCAGCACCAGCGCGAGGGCGGAGACGACGGTGTTGTCGGTCAGGTTGGTGAGGCAGTCGACCTTGCCAAGCAGCGCGTCCAGCGCCAGCGGGATGTCCGCGGTGGTGGAGATGCCGGACTCGACGATCTCAAAGCCGTAATCGCCGGCCAGGCTCTTGTAGATCTCGATGGCGGAGATGGAGTTGACCTCGCTGGTGGTGTAGAGGATGCCGATCTTGCTGGCTTCCGGCATCATGGCGCGGATGGTCTCCAGCTGCGCCTTGATTGGCAGCGCGTCGGAGGTGCCGGTGACCTCGCCCGCAGCCGTGCCGTCAGCACTCGCGAAGCCTGCGGCGACCGGATCGGTGACGGCGGTGAAGATCGTCGGGATGGCGCCCGCAGCGGCGTTGTAGCAGGCCTGCGCCATCGGGGTGGCGATGCCGACCATCATGTTCACCTTCGCGCTGGCAAACTGCGCGGCGATCTGCTGGGCGATGCCCATGTCCGCCTGCGCGTTCTGCAGGTCGATCTTGAGGTTCTCGCCTTCCACGAGGCCCGCCTCCGCGAGGCCCTCGACAAAGCCCTGGTAGCAGTTGTCCAGCGAGCCGTGCTGCGCGAACTGGCCGATGCCCACGGTGTAGGTTTCCGCAAAGGAGACGGCGGCGGCAAGGATCAGGGCGATGCAGACGATGACGGAAATGATGCGCTTCATAATGTGTTCCTCCCAGATGTTTTACTCAGTCGATTGGAAAACAGTGACCAGTCGTGGATGAAGCGCCGAGACCAGGAAAACAAAAACGCCTCATATTCCTTACGGAACATGAGGCGGAAGATTCTTCCGTGGTGCCACTCAGTTTGGCCTTTCGGCCCGCTTTACCCCGTACCAACATACGGTGCAGCCTGATAACGGGTCTGCGTCCCGTCCCTGTCTAATAAGGCAAGCTGCCGGTTGACAGGGCCCTCGGAAAGTCCATTTCAACATCCTTCTGTACCGCACTCCCAGCGACGGCGGCTCTCTGAAACAGGGTGGGATCTCTACTTCTCTTCCCTCAAACGGTTTGTATTGGATTGATCGCATTATAGCAGGCGCATACCGCGTTGTCAACCCCGTGTTGAAAAAAATTGTGAACTTTTGTTCATGAATTGTCGGAGATGGCCGAATTGCGGCCCGAAATCTCTGCAAATATAAGTAAAGCGTTTGTTTTATATTATATTTGAGGGTGACGGTTTGTATCCGCACTTGAAGAAAGCGTTTTCGTGTGCTATAATGCGTCTATCAATATTATGCGCATTTATGCCCGAATATTCGGGCAGGAGGATAAGTTTCCATGAACGATTTCAAAGTAAGAAGCGATTGGATGCCGTTCTGCGTGCCGGATATCTCCGACGCGGAAGTGCAGGCTGTGAGCGATACTGTGCGCTCCGGCTGGTGGGCGAAGGGCCCCAGAACGATTGAATTTGAAAAGCGTTTTGCCGAATATGTGGGCGCGAAGTACTGCGTGGGCGTCAATTCCTGCACCGCGGCGCTTCATCTGGCCCTGATGACCCAGGGCATCGGCCCGGGCGACGAGGTCATCACCACGCCGCTGACCTTCGCTTCCAGCGCCAATACCATCCTGCACGTTGGCGCGACGCCGGTGTTCGCCGATATCGATCCGGAAACCGGCCTCATCGATCCCAAAGAGATCGAAAAGAAGATCACGGACAAAACCCGCGCGGTGGTGCCGGTGCATTATTCCGGCCTGGCGGCGGATATCGGCGAGATCGGCAGACTGTGCGACCGCTATGGCCTGTTCCTCTCCGAGGACGCGGCGCACGCTGTGGAGACCCGCTACAATGGCGAGCTCATCGGCCATCATCCCAAGGGCGCCGTCTCCTATTCCTTCTACGCCACCAAGAACCTCGCCTGCGGCGAGGGCGGCGCGCTGGTGACCGACGACGAGGAGGTCTACAAAAAGGCGAGCATCCTCTCCTGCCACGGCATGAGCGCGGGCTCCTGGAACCGCTACGGCAAGAGCGGCTCCTGGCGCTATGACATCGAGGAGCCGGGCTTCAAGTACAACATGTTCGACATTCAGGCAGCGCTGGCGCTGGCGCAGCTCGCCCGTATGGACGACATGCAGCGCCGCCGCTTTGAGGCCGTGGACGTGTACGAGCAGGCCTTCCGGGATGTGCCGCAGCTGCGCCTGCAGAAGACGCCGGATTACTGCCACCACAGCCGCCACCTGTACATCCTGCGCATCGTGCCGGAAATGCTGACCATCTCGCGCGACCAGTTCATCGAGGAACTCAAGGCGCGCAACGTCGGCGTGAGCGTGCACTTCATCGCGCTGCACACCATGAGCGCCTACACCAAGCGCTACGGCTACAAGCCAGAGGATTTCCCCAAGGCGTACGCGTTCTCCGAGAGCGAGATCTCCCTGCCGATGTATTCCACCCTCGGCCGGGAAAAGGCGCAGTATGTCGCGGACGCGGTGCTGGATATCGTGAAGAAATACAAAAAGTAAAAAGCATGTAAAATCCCCGCGGGCGGCCGTCCTGCGGGGATTTTTGTGTGGATTTTTGTCGAAATGTCCGTTATAATCAAAGGGACAGCGAAAGTCCATGACGAAAGGATGCTTTTCAATGGAACCCATGACAAACCAGACCATCTACATGAACCGGGAGCTCTCCTGGCTCAAGTTCAACGAGCGCGTGCTCGAGGAGGCCGAGAGCGACCTGACGCCCCTGTGCGAGCGGCTGAGCTTCGCGTCGATCTATCAAAGCAACCTCGACGAGTTCTTTATGGTGCGCGTGGGCTCACTGGTGGATCAGGAGCACCTTTCTCCCAATCTTCGCGAAAACAAGACCCAGATGACCCCCGAGGAACAGCTGCGCGAGGTGCTCAAAACCGTGCGCAGGCTCAACGAGCGCAGGGACTTCATTTACGCTAAGCTGCTCGGGCGCGTGGAGGAGGCCGGCGTGCGCCTGGTCGATTTCAAAAAGATCGGCCGGCAGGAGAGCGAGAAGCTGGAGCGCTACTTTGACTGCGAGATCGCACCGCTGATCTCCCCGATCATCGTGGGCCGCCGCCAGCCGTTCCCGTTCCTGCGCAACAAGGATATCTACGCCGTCGCCGTGCTCGAGCGCAAAAGCGGCAAGCGCAAGCTGGGCATCGTGCCGTGCAGCGCGGGCGTGTTCCCGCGGCTGATCGAGGTCTCCGCGGGCGAGAAGACGTACATGCTCGCCGAGGAGCTGATTCTGCACTTCCTGCCCAAGGTCTTTGCGGGCTATACGATCAGGGAAAAATCCCTCATCCGCGTGACGCGCAACGCCGATATCGACGCGGACGCGCTCTACGAGGAGGACATCGACTACCGCGAGTTCATGGCGGAGCTGATCAAGCGGCGCAAACGCCTCGCGCCGGTGCGCCTGGAGCTCTCCCGCGAGCTGGACGGCGAAATCGTGCGCGCGCTGTGCAAGCACATGGACGTGAACAAGGACCACGTCTTCAGGAACAACTCCCCGCTGGACCTGTCGTTCCTCTTTGGCATTGAGGACATCCTGCGCCAGAAGACGGAGCTGTTTTACGAGCGCCGCATCCCGCAGCGCAGCGCGTCCATCGCCAGCGACCGCCCGGTGCTTGACCAGATCCGCGAAGGCGACAAGCTGCTCTCCTATCCGTACGAGAGCATGAAGCCGTTTTTGACGATGCTGCAGGAGGCCGCCAACGACGAGAGCGTCGTCTCCATCAAGATGACGCTCTACCGCGTGGCCAAGCAGAGCAAGATTGTCGAGACGCTGATCGAGGCCGCCGAAAACGGCAAGGACGTGCTTGTGCTCGTGGAGCTCAAGGCGCGCTTTGACGAGGAGAACAACATTGAGTGGAGCCGCCGCCTGGAGGAGGCCGGCTGCAATGTGATCTACGGCCTGGACGGCTACAAGGTGCACAGCAAGCTCTGCCTGATCCAGCGCATCGAAAACGGCCACGCGGCGTATACCACGCAGATCGGCACGGGCAACTACAACGAGAAGACCGCCCGCCTGTACACCGATCTGAGCGTGATGACGCACGACCAGGCGATCGGCCGCGAGGCGGCGGAGGTCTTCCGCACGCTGTCCATGGGCGAGACGGTGCAGGAGACGGAGCATCTGCTGGTCGCGCCGCACTGCCTGCAAAACAGGGTGCTGGAGATGATCGACGAGGAAATCGCCCGCGCCAGGGACGGCGAGGACGCGTACATCGGCGTGAAGATCAACTCGCTGACGGACAAGGCGATCATCGACCGGCTGGTGCAGGCCTCCTGCGAGGGCGTGAAGATTGACCTGATCGTACGCGGCATCTGCTGCCTGATCCCGGGCGTGCCCGGGGCGACGGAGAACATTCGCGTGATCAGCGTCGTGGGCCGCTTCCTGGAGCACTCGCGCATCTACATCTTCGGCCGCGGCGCGCGCGCGAAGGTGTATATCGCCTCGGCGGACTTCATGACCCGCAACACGCTGCGCCGCGTGGAGGTCGCCGCGCCGATCCGGGACGAAAAGCTGAAGGAAGAGATCGTCGCGATGTTCGATCTGCTGCTCGCGGACAACGTGCAGGCGCGCGAGATGCAGCCGGACGGCAGCTATGTCCGCCGCCAGCCGATGGGCGAGGAAGCGCGCAACGCGCAGGAGATCTTCTACCAGCAGGCGTATGAGCGCGCCGCGGGGAAGCAGGGATGACGTTAGGGCTGCTGCCCTAAGACCTGCCTGGGGATGCATCTCCAGACCCCTTTTCCGCTTCGCGGCGGCTTTAAGCATGCATTTTGGGGACGAAGCTGTGCTTCGTCCCCGAATTTATTCTTTGGCTGCGCTGATGTGCGCAAAGCGAAGAAGGGGTTCGGGGACAATGTCCCCGAGCGGGTCTTAGGGCGGCAGCCCTAACGTATCCCTTTATTCCGCATAGATGATATCGTCCCTGAGCCGGTAGATCGTCGCGCCGTACTTGCTGCGGCAGAACGCGTCGACGAACCAGTCGATCTCCTTGACCGCGTCATACTGGACGTAGGCGTAGCGCTCGCCGTTCACGCTCTTGCCCTTCATGTTGGAATCGGCCCAGTGCACGGAATCCGTCTCCGGGTCGTAGTCCTCGATGAAGATCATGGAGTGCGCGCCCACGCCGTAGTAGTAGTTGGCTGCCATCTGGAAGTAATCGCCGCGCTTGACCTGCATCAGGAACTCGCGGGCGCGCTGCCGGTTTTCCTCCTTGGACAGGCTGCCGTCGTAGCGGAAGGAGGCCGCGGCGTAGAAGGGATTGCCGTCGCTGGCGGGAACGTCCTGCCACTCCACGCCGTAGACGTAGGGCGCGCAGTCCGCCTTCTTCTGGTTGTTGGGGATCACCAGCGGCACGTCCGGGAACTCCGCCATGCGGAAATCGCCGCAGTTTTCGCGGAACAGATGCACCGTGAAGTTCTTGCAGACGTAGATGTCGCCGCTGTACTGCGCGCGCTGGGGCCTGCCGCCGGCCGCGTCGTACAGCGATTTGGCGGTGGCAAGGATGCGGTCGATGAAATCCTCCCGCGCGGCGGAGGACGGCGTATCGACGGCCTGCGACTCCTGCGTCAGGGCGATGGCGTCCTGCGCGCCCAGCATCTCCTGCATGGAGAGCGTTTCGCCAAGGGCGCAGGGAACCGCCAGGCAGACAAGCAGCAGGCTGGATAGAATCAGCTTCATGAAAGGGACGCCTCCTTGTGTTGATAGCCTATTGTATCACGGACGCGCAAGCGGCGCAATGCCGGCCCGCCCGGCCCTCCGGGGCGAAGAAAGAATTGCACAAAAATCAGGGCGTGTTTTGAACGGCACACATACATTCCGTGTGGGGAAGAAGCAGGAAAAAACCAATTCCCGCCTGAATTTGTACACGGAATTTTGTGTGCACAATGACGGGTTGAACGTTAAACTTATCGCGAAAGATGACCCGGAAAGCTGTTGACTGCCATGCAATAATATGGTAATATAAACTGAAATTGTGGGCAACAACAGCCGATTGTATCATATCACGACAGGAGTGGGAACTATGCCGCCGAAACAAAGAATCACGAGGGAAATGATCCTGGAGAGGTCATTTGAAATGTTTTGCCGCGAGGGAATGGAAGTGGTGAACGCGCGTTCTGTTGCGAAGGCGCTCAACTGCTCCACCCAGCCGATCTTCAGCTATTTTTCCGGGATGCAGGACCTCAAAACCACACTGGAGGAAAAGGCAAAGGAGCAGTTTCAGGATGCGCTCCGTGTGGATGATCAGCCGGGCGATCCGCTGGTCAGCATTGGCTGCGCGTATACGCGCTTTGCAGCCGAGCAGCCGTATCTTTTTGCGCATCTGTTTCTGAGCATGCAGGACGATTCGCTGTATCCATTTGCCAGCGAGGAGCGCCGGGAGGACGTGCTTCGCCGCGAGGCGGAATATACCGGATTGACCCGGGAGCAGACGGAGAAGCTCTGCACGCAGATGTCCATCTACATCCATGGCCTGGCCGTCGTGTGCGCCGCAAAGAGGGCGGACTTCACGCCGGAGACCATGGCGAAGATGATCAGCGATACGCAGGAGATGACCGTCAAGGGAATTCGCTGCATGGCGTAAACTTCATGCCTGCGGATACAATGGATCGAAGAAAACGGACAGCACAGGCTGCCCGCTTTTTGTTATGTAAATCTTTCCGCAAAGCATCGGCCTCGGGCGCAAAGCATCAGGATTTTCAGCACTTTGTCGGTGATGCCGCCGGCAGCATGCCGGTTTGTTATGCAGATGATTCTGAACAGTGCCGTTCCCGGACACAGCGCTTCATGGCCTGCATGCGTTAACCGATGGTCAGCGCGCCGTCCGCCTGCATGACGATGCTGCGGCTGTACAGCGAGGTGAGCGCGCGCACCATGTACTCAACGTCCGCGCAGCCCGCGGTCTCGTAGCTGGAGTGCATGGCCAGCTGCGCCAGGCCGATGTCCACCGTGTTCATCGAGGCGTGCCTGTTGGCGATGTTGCCCAGCGTGGAGCCGCCCAGCATGTCCGAGCGGTTGGCAAAGTGCTGCACCGGCACGCCGGCCATTGCGCACAGGCTGGAGAAGACCGCGCAGGAGACGGCGTCGGTGGTGTACTTCTGGTTGGCGTTGTGCTTGATGACCACGCCGCCGTTCATGAACGTGCGGTTCTGCGCGTCGTACTTCTCCGGATGGTTCGGGTGGACGGCGTGTGCGTTGTCCGCCGAGGCCATGAAGCTGGCTGCGATGGCCGCGCGGATCTCGCCGTCCGTTGCGCCCAGCGCCGCGCCTGCGCGGGTGAGCACGTCGGTGAGGAACGTGGAATCCGCGCCCTGCTTGGAGCCGCTGCCGACCTCCTCGTTGTCCAGCACGGCGAGCACGTTGATGTGGCCGACGGCCTCGCTGGCCAGGAACGCCGCCGCGGAGGTGTAGGCGCACTCGAGATCGTCGATGCGCGGGCAGGAGAAAAATTCGTTTTGGGCGCCCCAGACGCTGCCCGGCGTGCGCGCGTAGAGGAAGAGGTCCTGCGCGACGATGGCGTCCGTGTCCACGCCCGCCGCCCGGGCGATCTCGGCCTTCAGCATGCCGCGGCTGCCCGCGCCGCCGTAGAGCGGGAGCAGGTCGACCTGGGCGTTGTACTTGTAGCCGTCGTTCACCTCGCGGTTGAAGTGAATGGGCATGTTGGGGATAAGCACCGCGTCCCGGCCGAGATCGACCAGCTTCGTTGTCAGCGCATTGTCCTCGCGCACGAGCACGCGGCCCGCGATGGACAGCGGACGGTCAAACCAGGAGGACATGATCATGCCGCCGTAGCGCTCCACATTCAGGCGCAGGCAGCCGCCCGCCGTCTCGTCCTCGCAGATGTGCTTGAGCTTGAAGGTCGGGGAGTCGCTGTGGGAGGAGACGATCTGGAAGTGCGCAAAGCCGGTCTCGGGCACCGCGAACGCGATGACGCTGGAGAGGTTGCGCGTCACATAGTACTTGCCGCCGGGCACGACGCGCCAGGGCTGGGTCTCGGACAGCGGGGTGAAGCCGCCCGCGTCGAGCGCGTCGCAGAGGGTCTTCACTGCGTGAAACGCGCTCGGGGATTTGCGAATGAAGTCGAGAAAAAGCTGAACATGATCGGCCATGGGAATGCCTCCTGATCTGCAGTATTCAATGCGTCTATTATACATGCACGAGGGCGCATGTGTCAAACGCGATACGGCAGCACGCGCCGCCCTGATTGAGAAAGGCGACGGATGCGCCGTGTGCCCGCGCAATCTGCGCAACCAGGTGAAGCCCCAGAATGTGCGGCGCGCTCAGCTCATCCTGCGGCTGCGCGCCGTGCAGCATGCGCAGCACCGCCTGCGGATAGCCCGCGCCGTCGTCGGATACGCAGAGCGTGAGGCGGCCGTCCTCGAGCGAGGCGGACAGGGTGATCGTGCAGCCGCCCGGGTTGTGCTGCGCGCTGTTGGCAAGCAGGTTGGTGAGCGCGCGGTGCAGCAGCGCGCCGTCCGCGACGATCTGAGTCTGTCCTGCGCCGCCGGCGACGCAGAGGTTCAGCGTGCAGTGGTCTGCCGGACCGCTGTTGACAAAGTCCGCCGCGCACTGGCGCAGAAACGGGCCGACGGCCAGCGCGTGTGCGCGCAGCGGCTGCGCGTCGTACTGCAGCTTGGAGGTGAGGTTCAGGTCCTCAATCAGCGTGCGGATGCGCTGGCTCTGGCGGGCGATGGCGGCGGCCCGCTCCTTCTGCACGGCGTTGGCCTGCGGGTCCGCGCCGATCTGCTCCGCATAGCCTAGGATCAGCGAGAGCGGCGTGCGGATGTCGTGCGAAACGCCGGCAATCCAGCCCGTGCGCGCGCTGTCCCGGCGGGCAAGCTGCGCGCTCTGCACGGCGAGCCGGCTGCTGAGGGCGTTGAGCTTTTCGGCCAGCTCGCCGGACATGCCGCCGGTATCCAGCTCGACCGCGCCGCCATCGGCCAGCGCGTCGATGCCCTGACCGACGCCCAGCAGACCGCGCGCCGCGCGAAAGCTGAGCAGCAGGCAGGCGGCGAGGATCAGCGCGCCGTCCAGAATCAGCAGGGGCAGGCAGAGCTGAAGCAGCGTGCGCAGCAGCGCGCTGTCCAGATAGAAGTCAAAGCGCGTGACGCTGCCCTTGGGCATGCCGGCCACCAGCAGGCCGAAGTCGTTGCGGTAGACGAAGATGGGGTGATCGTCCAGGTACCAGCGCGTGAACGCGGCGATCTGTCCGCTCGTGTAGCGGTGGTTGAGGTGGAGCGGCAGATCGCGCTGCCAGAGGATTTCGCCGTCGTCGCCAAGGAGCATGGCGAAGGCATAGCGCGCCATCCAGTCGTCTGTCTGCGCCTCGTCCGGCGCAATCCGGCCGTCCGCGTCCTGCGCAAACGACGCGGCAAAGCGGCTGAGCTGAAACGGTCCGGTGTTCTGCCGGCTGCCGTAATACACGACCACGCCCAGCAGAATCGCCGCGTTGACGGCGAAGACCAGCAGGACGATCACGAACGCGGCGGCGACATGCCGCCGGATGAGGAGGGAAAGGGTCTTCATGGCTGCTCCTCCATGGCCAGCTTGTAGCCCAGACCGCGCACGGTGAGCAGAAAGCGCGGCCTGGACGGGTTGTCCTCGATCTTCTCGCGCAGGTGGCGGATGTGCACGTTCAGGCTGTTCTCGTAGCCGTAGTATCCGCCGCCCCAGACGCGCGCGCACAGCGCGTCATAGGTGACGATGCGGCCGCGGTTTTGCAGCAGCACGGCGAGCAGCTGGCGCTCCGTTGCGGTCAGGGGCAAGGTTTGTCCGTCTGCACGCGCGACGGCGGATTCGTCCATGCGCAGCACGGCCCCGCCCAGGCGAACGGGCGCGGTTGCGGAGAGCTCAGTGCGGTACGCGCGGCGCAGGATGGTGCGCATGCGCAGCAGCAGCTCCTGGGTGAGGAACGGCTTGGTCAGGTAGTCGTCCGCGCCGAGGCCCAGGCCGAAGAGCCGGTCGCCGTCGGCGTCGCGCGCGGAGAGGAAGAGCGCGGGCACGTCCGCCTGGGCGCGCAGCTGCCCAAAGAGCGTGAAGCCGTCGCCGTCGGGCAGGTTGATGTCCAGCACCATGATGTCCGGACGCTCGCGGGCAAAGGCCTCCCGCGCCTCGCGCACGCTCTGCGCGCATGCGACGTGCGCAAAGCCCGCGCCGTGCAGCGCGTCCGTGAGGATCGTGAGCAGCTCGCGGCTGTCGTCCACCAGCAGGATGTTCGCTTCTTCCAGGGTCTGCATAGGCTCGCCTCCTTGGCCTGATTATAGCACAGCGCCCGCCGCGCCGTCTGCCCTCCCGGACGGATTAAGCCAATCTTAAGCTGGGCGACAGGGCGGCGTAAGCTGCGCGTGCTATGCTGTCTCCTGCCAGAAGAAAAGGAGGCAGGATATGGACAACATCATTGAAACCGAGAACCTCACGAAGCGCTACGGCGGCGTGCCGGTGGTCAGAGACGTGACCCTCGCGGTGCCGCAGGGCAGCGTGTACGGGTTCATCGGCCCGAACGGCGCGGGCAAATCGACCACGATGAAGATGCTGCTGGGCCTGGTGAAGCCAAGCGGCGGCAGCGTGCGCCTGCTGGGGCGGGAGATGAACGCGGAAAACCGGCTGGCGCTGCTGCGGCAGACCGGCTCGCTGATCGAATCGCCCTCGTGCTACGGCCATCTGACGGCGTGGGAAAACCTGCGCATCGTCGCGCAGCTCAAGGGCGTGGAGGAAGCAGACATCGGGCGCGTGCTGCGCGTCGTGCACCTTGATCAGGAGAAGAAGCGCAGGGTGAAGGCGTTCTCCCTGGGCATGCGCCAGCGGCTGGGCATCGCGCAGGCACTGCTGGGCCGCCCGAGGCTGCTGATTCTCGACGAGCCGACCAACGGTCTGGACCCCGAGGGCATCCGCGAGATGCGCGATCTGATCCGCAGCCTGCCCAAGACCACGGGCGCGACGGTGCTGGTCTCCAGCCATCTGCTTTCGGAGATGGAGCTGTTTGTGGATCACGTGGGGATCATCGACCACGGCAGGCTGCTGTGGCAGGGCCCGCTTGCCCGGCTGCAGGAGGAGCGCGGCGGCGAGGTCGTCGTCACCCGGCGCAGCAGGACGCTGGAGGAGATCTTCTTGGGCCTGATCCACGAGCGGGGAGAGGAGGCGG
>SFFH01000021.1 GCA_004557905.1 Clostridiales bacterium
TGCACGGCAAAGAGCGCAAGCGTCATGCCAAGCGCAAGCAGCATGCCGCGGCGTCTGCGGTTGTCCTCCATGCATCATTCTCCTTACAGCAATCTTCATCAAGGATTATATCATATTTTCCGGTACATCTCAATCTCCGCCTGCGCGCAAAACTGGCATGGTCATAAAAACACAAACTGGCTATTTACCATATGCCAGTTTGTGCTATAATGCCGGTACAATCCAATTCAGGAAGGAAGTCTTTACCATGGCAAACAACCGCAACAAGACCTTCAGGATCTGCTTCATCGGCCTGATGGCCGCCATCGTCTTCGTCGTCAACTATCTGCGCATCCCGTTCATGCTGTATGACATCGTCGCCGGCTGGGGCGCGGAGTGCATCATCACCTTCATCAACAAGGGCGTCATCGCGCTGGTTGCCGGCCTGATCGGCTACAAGGCCGCCCGCAAGGACGTGACCACCTCCGCCGACCGCACGCGGATCATCGCGGGCAGCGTACTCGGCGCGCTGGCCTATGTCGCCCTGTACATGCTCAAGACCTTCGTCTTCGGCCAGCTGGTCGACGGCCTGACCTTCGATGCCGTCATCGCCAAGATGCTCACCAAGCTGCCCGGCAGCCTGATGAACGCCGTCTTCGCCTTCATCGTCGCGCCGATCCTGCTGGGCGCGCTCAAGCCCGCGCTCAAGAAGGCCGGCCTGTACGAAAAGCTGTAAGGTACGTTAGGGCTGCCGCCCTAAAACCCGCTTGAGGGACATCGTCCCTCAAACTCCCTCCTTCGCTTCGCGCAGTATCTCATACTGCGCGAAGCGATGAAGGGGTCTGGGGATGAAATCCCCAGGCGGGGTCTGGGGCCCGCAGCCCCAGCGTCCTCTCATTATACGCAATCCCCTGCGCCGATTTTCCGGGCCCGCTTCCAGAGCGGGTCTTTTTTTGTCACCACGCGCACGGTCTTTTCGCCGCCCTCGCACAGCGTCAGCGTGATGCGTCCCGGCGCGATCACCGGATGGCGCAGCACGCGCGCGGCGCACGGGGTATTGGGCGCTTCCCGCGTCAGCGCCAGATAGCAGAACTTCTCGTCCTCGTACGGCGCGTCGCCGCCCTTGAGCGCCTTGTGCAGCCTTGTGCGCTGCACGCGCACGGCAAAGTGGCACCAGTCGCCCTCCGCCATCGGGCAGCGCGAAGTACCCGCCGGACACGGCGCCGCCACATGCGCCCCCAGGCCTGCCAGATGATCGCGCACGGCGGCCAGATTGGCAAAGCCCTGCGGTGTGCCCGGCTCGATGAGCAGGAGCATCCTCTCCGCCGCGTCCCAGAGCCTCCCGGCCACCGGCAGACGCAGCTCCTCCCGCAGCTCGCCGAGCATGTAGCCCTCCATCACCAGCTCGGCCCTGGGGAGCGCCTGCGCCGCCGTCAGGTCGCAGCTTGCCCACACAGCCTGCGAAAGCGCGCCGGCGCCCGCTTGCATGAGCAGGCTGCCCACGCTGCGCATCGCGTCCTCCCGCTCCAGGCAGGTGACGCGCTCCAGCTCAAGCAGGCCCGCCGCCGCCCAGCCGGCCGCGCCCGTGCCCGCGCCGCAGTCCAGCAGCGTCCGGGGCTCCAGGCCGCTGGCATGAAGCGCCTGCTGCAGCGCCGCTTGCGCCGCGGCAAACGTCGCCGGCATGCGCGCAGCCGCATAGGCCGCGGCCTCACTCTCCTTGGTCAGCAGGCGGCTGCCCTGCCCCGTGCGCAGGCGGTAGTTCTCGCTGATCGCCTGCGCGTCATGCGCCAGCTGCGCCACATTTTCCCCCGCAAGGAGCGCCTCCAGCGCAGCCGTCAGCTCCTGAGGAAATCCCGCCATCACACCCCGTCCTTTCGCATCTCGTGCTCCACGCGCGGCATCACGTCCCTGCCGCGGGAAGCGAGGTAGTCATAGGGAATCGTCCGCACCTGTCCGTCCGGCGTCAGGTCAACCTCCGTGGAGCGCAGGCGCACCGGATCGTGCCAAAGAAACACCCACAGGTCGGCCCGCTCCCGCACGATCTCCCCGCGCAGCACGTCGAGGATCGCACCCAGCTTCTCCTGCGTCATCGCGTCCGTCTGCACATAGGTGGACAGCACGCGCTTTGCGCCGAACGTGTAGACCTTTTTGCCCAGCATCGCCAGCTCCCGCGCCGGCAGGCTCATGTCCATCAGACCCATGCCCTCGCGCCGGAGCCAGTCCTCGTCAAGTCCGAGCCGCCGGGCCTGCGTCTCGCCCCAGGCGGCCTCCTCGCGGCTGATCTTGGCGCTTTTCAGGGCGATCGTGTCCAGGTACAGCGCGGTCACGGCGAGCCGCTCGTCCTCCGGCGTGACCGGCACACCCGCCTCCTGCATGAGATGCAGCACCATCACCGCGCACGCGCCGCTGTCCCCGATCTGTACATAGGGAAAGTCCGGCGGAACCTCCGTCGGGTGGTGGTCGATGCAGGCGATGACCTGCCCCGCGCATGTGGGCTGGTGATGATCCACGAGAATCAGCGCGTCCTCCGGCGCCGTCCCGCCCGCGAGCGCCTGCACATCCACGCCAAAGCGCGCCATCACGCGGCGGGACTGCCCGTCCGGCTCGCACAGCACAATGTCGCTTGGGATTCCCCACGCGGCCAGCAGACGCTGCATCAGCACGCAGCTGGCAACGGAATCCACGTCGGCGCGGTCGTGGCCGGTGATGACGAGGCGGCCGCGCGCGGCGGCTTCGCACAGGGTGTAAAGACAATTTATTCTTTCAGTCATGCTTTCTCCTTGGGCTGCCAACCCGGGGAACTCACATAGTCGCGCCAGCAGGCGCTCCTTGCGATTCCCGACGCTCCGCCTGCCTGCTTCGCCCACAGGGCGCGGCAGGCTCCGGTCCCCCAAACCCCGCAAGGGGCATTGCCCCTTGACCCTTCTTCGCTTCGCGGCGGTATTGAAGCCGCTTTGAAAAAAGCGGGCTGCGCCCGCTTCAATATACCGTTGTCCATTCGGTCGGATACTCGCTCACCGCGGTCACGCCGGTGGACTTGTACGTCTTTTCAAGCTGCTTGTTCAGGCCGAGCAGGCGCTCGACGATCTCAGCGCTGTGCGTCGCATCCGCCGGGGTGGGCTTGAAGTCGTTCACCTTCTCCTGCGAGGAGATGGAGCACGGCACGATGCGGAAGCCCTCGTTCTCCACCATGCCCGTCTGCGGATAGACGCGGAAGCGCTGCTGGAAGATGTAGGTATCCATATCGTCCGGGCGGGTGTTGCCCGCGAACGAGAAATTGCCCAGCGAGTAGCAGATGTACTTGCCCTTGTACTCCTCAATCGGGTTCATGCGGTGGCTGTGATGGCCGAGGACCAGGTCCGCGCCCGCGTCGATCGTCGCGCGGCCCAGCGGCACCTGGCGCTCGTTGGGCAGGTAGTCCTTTTCCTCGCCCCAGTGATAGGAGACGATCACCAGCTCGCAGCCCGCGTCGCGCAGCGCCTTGATATCGCCCTCGATGGACGCGTAGATGTTTTTGTAATTGCCGTTGAACGTCTGATAGGACAGCATGCCGATGTTAACGCCCGTCTCGGTCGTGTAGACCGCGCTGCCCAGGTGGCCGCTGTAGCGGATGCCCGCGCCCGCAAGCGCGTCGCAGGTGTCCGCGTAGCCCTGCTCGCCGTGATCCATGATGTGGTTGTTCTCCAGCGACACCGCCTCCACGCTGCCGGAGGTGAGCACCTGCACGTATTCCGGCGGCGCGGCAAAGGAGAACGTGTTCTTCGTCTTGCTCTTCGTATTCGTCAGCGTGCCCTCAAAGTTGACGATCGTCATGTCGTCCGCCTCGAGGATGGCGCGCGCGTTCTCAAACGGGAAGTCGAGTCCGGACGGCTCCAGCGCGAGCTGCTTGTCAAACACGCTCGTGCCGCTCTTGCGCGTATCGCCGCCAATGGTCACGTCGCCCGTGGCCGAGATCGTCACGATCACGGAGCCGTCGTCCTGCACGCGCCAGTCGCTCCCGTCCTCGCGCTCGTACCAGGGGCGCGTTTCAAACACGGCGTCCGCCCAGGTCTCGGCCGCAGGCGGTTCGCCGCCCTCAAACAGGGACAGATCGAGCATCTCGCCAAGGCCGCACGCCGGCAGCGCCGCCAGCGCCAGCAGCAGCAAAAGCGCGCAGAATCCGCTTGCATTCACAGTGTGCTTCATCGCTATATCCTATTCTCGCAGCTTGCGTTCGTCTTACGGGTTGTTCAGCAGTTCGTGGAACTTCGTGCGGTTGCTCTTCCAGTTGACGTTGAGCGCGGAGGACGAATCGCCGACCGTGCCATAGGAGTAGGTGCCGCTCTGCGGGATGGAGAATTCCTCAAACGACGCGCCGCCGGCCACCAGACCGTAGCCCTTGGAGAGCGCGCCGAGAATGTCCATCGCCGAGAGGTTCATCTTCATGCCGGAGGACACCTGATTGTATACGCTCACCAGCTCGAAAAGCGACAGGTCGCGGCACTTGTCAAACAGCTGGCCGACCACCTTGCGCTGGCGCTCGGTGCGGCTGAAATCGCCGCCGGAGCCCGTCTGCCGTGCGCGCATGTACGCCAGCGCGATGCGGCCGGTCATGTGCGTCATGCCCGGGCCCTTGGGCATGTTCGGGTCCTTGCCCAGCAGGATGTTCCGGATGGCCAGATACTCCGCCTCCGTGATTTCGATATCCACGCCGCCCAGCGCGTCGATCACCGGCTTGACATGCTCGAAGTTGACGAGCACCGCGCCCTTGATCTCAATCCCCAGCTCCCTTTCCAGGCACGCAATCACGCCGTCAAAGCCGAAGTAGCGGTAGAGCAGGTTGGCCTTGGTGTCGTTTCCGTTGGGGTTTTTGATCTTGCTGTCGCGCAGCACGGAGGTCATGATGACGCGGTTGTACTTTTCATCCAGCGACACGATGACGATGGTGTCCGTGCGCGCATCCTCAACGATGTCCTCCGCGTAGCCGTCCTGCCCCAGCAGAAGATAGTGCGTGAGCTGCGTGTTGACCTCCGTCTCCTCCATAACCGCCGCGCAGGGCAGCAGCAGAAGAAGCAGGAGCAAAGAAATGAAGCGTTTGAGCATATGTGCCTCCGTTCAGGCGTGTATAGGGAATAGACGAACGCGCCCGGAATTTTCTTCCCGACTCACGCGAAAAGCGCGCGCAGGAGCATCGGGCCCTCGCTGAGGAAATCGCCGGTTGCGCGGGCATGCTCCTCGTCGAACTTGCGCGGCTGGCCCGGATTGCGGCTGTCATAGAGCGCGAACGGCACGGCATGGCCGTCGTGGCCGCGGGTGGAAAGCAGCGTCGGATGATCGGAGAGGATCAGCACGCGGAACTCGGGATCGACCTGCGGCAGACGCGCAAGCAGCGGGCCGACGACGCGGCTGTCGAGCCGGCGGATCGCCTCGCACTTGCCCTCGACGTCGCCGCCGTGGGCGCACTCGTCCGGCGCCTCGACGTGGACGCAGCAGAAGTCCGCGCCGCCCTCGAGCGCCGCAAGCACCGCATCCACCTTGCCCTCGTAGTTGGTGTCAAGCTCGGCGTTCGCGCCCGCCACGCGCGGGGTGTCCACGCCGCACAGGTTCGCGATGCCCCAGACCAGCGGCACCGCGGACACCGCGCTGCCCTTCTTGTGATACAGGGTCTCAAAGGAGGGCAGGCTCATCGCCGCGCCCGGGCCCCAGGGCCAGATGCAGTTGGCCGGGAGCTTGCCCGCGGCCCTGCGCGCCTGATTGACCGGGTGATCGCGCAGGATCTCAAAGGACGCGCGCATCAGCGCCGTCAGCTCCGCGCCCAGCGCACCCTTCGGCAGATAATCCGCGATCGCGCTGCCCAGGATATTGTGCGGCTCGGTGAAGCGCATCTGCGTGCGGTCCGGCTCGTGCGCCGCGTCGATCACGCCGGTGTGGCGGAACGTCGGCGTGACGTGGATAGTGAAGCCGATGGCCGCCGCCAGCGCGGCAAAGCGCGGATCGGCGCACAGATCCTCCATCAGCGTGACAGCCTCCTCGCCCTCGATGCTGCCGCCGTTGTGGGAGAGAATCCGCGCCGTGTCAAAGCACTCGCCCTCCAGCGCGCAGAGGTTGACGCGCAGGCTCGTCTCGCCCGGCCGGAGCATCACGCCCATGCCCGCCGCCTCCAGCGCGGAGCGGCCGGTGTAGCAGGTGCGCGGGTCATAGCCGAAGATGGACAGGATGGCCGTGTCGCTGCCCGCGGCCACGCCGTGCGGCACGGTCTGGCACATGCCGAGCCTGCCGCCGGCCAGGGTATCGATATATTTGCAGTCAAGCGCGGCCAGCGGGGTCTTCCCGCCCAGCTGCGCCACCGGTTCATCGGCAATGCCGTCTCCGATCACAAGCACATACTTCATCAAAAGCGCCTCCAGCACCGCGCACAGCGCGGCATTTTGGTTTATTATACCGCAGATTCCCTGCCGAGGCAATGCTTTTGCCGCCGCAGCGCGGTCATGACGCCGCAGCAAAATACATAGACTGTTACCATCAGAACGCACAAGAGCGCAGGAACCGTATAAAACGCCTTCGCCATGTACATCCTTATATGCAAAGGCGCCCCGCCATGGGGCTGCAATTCCCCGCCTGCTGGCGGGAGTCAACCCAAGGAGGAGCAAAGATGGAGATGTCCTCAGGTATATTGCAGACACAGGAAGCCGTGCCTGCGCGGCGTCCGGTTCGCGGTCCGCACGGCGGCTGGCAAAAGAGCGAGATCGACGCGCTGGCCCGGCGCATTGACGAGGCCGCCAGAACCGGCGAGTCGCTGCGCAGCGTGTTTGATCAGCTGGGTCAGGAGCTGGGCCGCAAGCCCAACAGCATCCGCAACTTCTACTACGCACAGGTCCGCACGCAGGGCGGGGACAGCATGGGACGCGCGCTGCCGTTTGAGACGTTCTCCCAGGACGAGGTGGAGCAGCTCGTGCGCAGCGTGCTCACCGCGCGCGCACAGGGCATGAGCGTGCGCGCCTGCGTGCGCAAGCTCGCGGACGGCGACCGGACGCTCATGCTGCGCTACCAGAACAAATACCGCTCCACCGTCCGCTCGCGGCCGGAGCTGGTCAGACGGGTGATGGCGCAGCTGACCGAGGAGGGCGTCGCCTATGTGAACCCCTATGCCGGCGAGGCGCCCCCCGAAAGCCCCGCCATGCCGGGCCTGCAGAAGCAGGCGGAGCTCTCCGGCGACCCGCAGCTGGCCCAGCTGTTTTCCTCGCTGGATCACCTGCTCGCCCTCGCACTTGCGCCCAGGACGCCCGTGCAGGACAGCGACGCCCAGCGCAGGGCCGACCGGCTGAGTGCCCAGCTCGACATGCTGCGCATTGAACTGGACAACGAGCAGACGCGCAGCGAGCACCTGCGCACCGAGACCGAGGGCATGGTCACGCTCCTCAAGGAGTACATCGCCCTGCCCAAGGACGACCGGCTCAGCCACGCCGAGCAGTTCTGCGAGCAGGCCGCCGCGCGGCTGAGCGCCGTGGAATGCGCGCTGATGGAGCCGTGAAGCTCCCTCAGGAGGGAGCCTTCAATCAATCTGATCCGTCATCAGAGCCGCTTCTTCCGGCAAGGTATGCTCTGCCTCCCTCTTGAGGAAGGGGAACCATCCGAAGGATGGCGGAAGGAGTGTATGATGCAGCCGACCAAGACCGGACACCCGTCCGGTTTTTTCCTATGGCCGGGCATGCAAAAGGCCGGGCGGGCACGCGAGATCGGGCCGCGGGCCGCCTCACGCCCAGAAATCCTCCGTCTGCCTGAGGATTTCCCCGGTCGGCGTGATCGTCGCCTCGTAGATCGACGCGCCGGTTTTCCGGAGGTAATGCCCGATCAGCGCGTATCCGCAGGCGTAGCCGCCGCAATACGGCATCCCGATGGGCTGACCGCCGCGCAGTGCCATGATCTCGTCGCCGTAGAGATACGAGGAAAGCGCCCCAAAATCGCTTGTCCCGAGATGGTCCTGGATGAGCGGCTTGACGACGTCCCGCAGCGTCTGCTGCGGCGTCTCCCTGACCCACTTGCCGACCTTGTCCTCGCCGAACATGCATGCGGCAAAGGTTTCCGCCAGGCCCTCCGACACGATCATGTCCGCCAGGGTGATCTGATTGCTCCACTGCATGAACTGCCAGCGGACATTGTGATTGGTCTCATGCGCCAGTGCCACGGGCAGCAGGGCAAGCGACCGCTCGCTTGGGACAATCGAGCCGATGATATAGCCGGGAATCCCGCCGTCTCCGCAATAGTCGCCCGCCATGACGGTCATGGGGCTCTGCGGATCGCTCAGCAGAACCGTAAACACGTACTCCTGCTTCGGCAGGGTGATGCCGTGCTGCTCAAAGCCCTCGAGCGTGTTGCGGATGCTGCTTTCACAGCTCGCCCAGAACGCATCGTCACTGATCTTCCCGATTTCCGTCTCGCGCTCCCGCGTGATCTGCGCCGGCGTGTAATAGCCGCTCATCGCGGCGGCGGACACCACATCATAGCCGCCGGCGTTTTCCGCCCTCAGCGGCGCGCCGACGCACGCCCATTTAAACGCAAAGGGCCCCATCAGCTCGTCCCGGTACAGATTGTCTTTTTCCTCCGGCGCCGCGCTCATCATGCTGCGATAGATGCGGTCGGAGCGGATTGCTGTCATGTTCATCGTAAAACCTCCTTATGCTTTCTCTTGTTCAGGCATGGGCACAGGATACACGATGACGCAGCGTCAGGGTCAATAGGAATTTTCGAATTTTCCAAATCGCTTTTGCGATCAAGGAAACGGCAGCCTCTTTGGATTCTTCTCCATAGCGCCGCGATCCAGCCGACCGCCGCCGCAAAGGACGGCAGGAAATACGTCAGACGGCTCTCCAGCATGGCCTTTCCCATCCAGAAGGACGGCAGAAAGGACAGGCCAAAGCACAGCGGCGCCGGAACGAACCAGGGCACGAGCGCGCCGAGAATGATCAGCGAGGACAGCTTGGTGACGGCCATGCCCTCCAGCTTGTTGGCGGAAAGCGCGACGACCAGCAGCGCGACGATCACGCCCTGCAGCGCCCCGGTCAGGGACAGGCACAGCACCGCCCCTGCAAGCAAAGCAGAAAGATGAAATACCGGCAGCAGCAAAGCCGTGACCGAGAATGCCGCCAGCGCCGGGAGCACGATGCGGGACACATAGTACCCGTTTCTCCCGCACGCCGTCGCAAACAGGTACCGGTCGATATGATCATCCCGTTCCTCCAGCATCACCATGGCGGCAATAAAGCAGAACATCGCCGGGGTCAGGGAGGCAAGGAGAATATCGAACAGACCGTAGTACGGGGACAGCGCTGTGCCTGTACAGCGAACCAGGACTTCCTCCGCCGCGGGGACGCCGCAGCGCAGGGCGACGCCCGCGAGCAGCGGAGCCGCCCCCGCCGCAAGCAGCATCCTGTCCCGACGAATCAGCCTCAGCATCTGCAAAAAGCTCCGCCACACAACGCTCACAGACGAACACCTCCATCCCCCGTCCACATGTTCAAAACGCAGCTTCGCGCCGCGGCGTACAGCAGCCCGATGAGGGCTGTGGTGAGAACCAGCCCGGCGGCGGAGCACCCCCTGCCAGCGATGAAACCCATGCAGACGTTGGCGGGATAGAGGCTGAGCCAGCCAGGGGTAATGCCCAGCAGATGCAGCACAGCGGGCAGAAAGGTCAGGAGCTCGACCGGCACGCTGACCAGGAGAAAATGATTCAGGCTCTGCGCCCGCGTCGCGAGGATCAGCCCCAGCAGCGTGAACAGCACGCTGGCCAGAAACGTACCCAGCAGCACCAGGGAAAGCCGGCTGCACTTCACCGCCGCCCCCAGCACCGCCGATACCCCCAGCGCGATGGTGCTGAGCGAAAGCACCTTGGAACACACGTATTCCCATGCCTTGATGGGCGACACCGCAAAGCCGGCCGTCACCCGCTGGCTCTTTTCCAGCAGAATGATGGCGCCCATGAAGAACAGACCCATCGCCGCAGGATCGGAGAAGATGAGCAGCGCGGCGGCGTTCTTCTGCCAAGATGAGGGCAGGGAAACCAGCACCGCCGCGTACAGCGCCGTCAAAAATCCGTACAGGAAATGGATGCCATACCTCGCCTGGAACTTTAGCTCCCACAGGGGCAGCTGCCGCAGCCTCATACCAGTGTCCTCCCGGTGATCTCCAAAAAGATGTCGTTCAGCGTGGGTTCGCTGCTGTGGATGGAGCGCAGGCGGTTCTGCGCCACAAGCGTCTGAAGCCGCGCATCCTCCGACAGCCTGTCCATCGGGCAGCTTGCCGTCCGCTCGCCTTCGTCAAACCATGTGTAGGTGACCTGCGCCGCACCCCGGGACATGATGAGGCTGTGCGGGCTGTCCAGCGCGAAGATTCGCCCGCCGACGATAAAGGCCACCCGATCGCACAGCTCCGCCGCATCCTGCATGTTGTGCGTGGTCAGCAGAATGGTCTTTCCTCTGCGCTTCTCCTCCAGGATCATGTCCTTCATCAGCCGGCTGTTCGTCGGGTCAAGGCCGCTGGTGGGCTCGTCCAGAAACAGGAGAGCCGGATCGTGCAGCAGCGCCTTGACGAAGTTCAGGCGGCTTTTCATGCCCTTGGAGTAGGCCGACACCCGCTTGTCCGCGTCGTTTTCAAGCCCCACCATGGCAAGCAGCTCCGGAATGGAGCGGGCCTGCCTGCGGTAGAGCGAGGAGAAGAATTGGAGGTTCTCCCTCGCGGACAGCTTTTCATACAGCGTGGAAAACTCAAAATCCACGCCGATGGACGCATAAAAGTCCGCGCCGTGGTGCTTGCACTCGACACCGTTCACCCTCACAGAGCCCTGATAATGAGGAAGCATTCCCAGCAGGATTCTTTGAAGTGTGCTCTTTCCGGCGCCGGACGGGCCCAGAAAGCCGAAGATTTCTCCTTTATCCACGGAAAAGCTCATGTCCTGAATGATGGGATTGGCGGTATAGCTGAACGAGAGATGACTGACCTGTATCATGGATTCCGCTCCTTTTATATCTGTTTGACCAATTTATTATGAACAGTCAAAATAATGTCTGCGGATAGTCCGGCGGAAAACCGGACTTGGTTCAGATGATTTGTGTGACCACGCCGTGGATCAGCAGCCGGAGCGCCTGCTCGTAGTGCGCCTCGCCGATTTCCTTTTTGTGCAGCGTCGCATAATAGATGGCATGAAAGGCGGCGCTCAGCACCTCCAGATCGGCATCCTTTTTCGCAGGGAGCAGCGTCAGCAGCTTCCCGATCGTATCCGTATCCTCCCGCAGATGCGCCTTGACGACCTCCTGCGGCAGCTTGCGAACCAGCAGCTCGATGTTCTCGGAATCCATCAGCCTGAAAATGGGCATGTCCTCCGTCATCCTGTAGAACGAAAAAATCACATCAGTGATGTCCTCTGCCGTGGGCGATGCTCCTGCAAGGCCGGAGAGCGCCTGAACCAGCTCCCGGTTGACCTGCTCGTGCTGCTCCTGAATGACTTCAAACAGAAGCAGCTCCTTGGATGGATAGAACAGGTAAAAGGTCCCCTTGGGGATGTGCACGCGCCTGACGATTTCATCCACCGTGGTGCGTCGGATGCCGAACTGCCCCATGCACGCCGCCGCTTCCTCCTTCAGGCGTTTGGTGATATAGGCCCGCTCCTGATCGGAATAGCTCTTCGGCAACGCTATCCCCTCCTTTTTGACCAAATATATCAATATAGTCAGTATAGCTCAGATGTGTGCTCCTGTCAGGGCATCTGTTCTTCCTTCAGGCGCTCCAGCGCCTGCGGGCTGCTCACATGAGTCGATCCGGCTGCGCGGCATGTCTTCATCATCAGAAAGGTTTCCATTCTGGTCAGAGAAATTCTGTCGGAGACCGCTTGACAGCTAATGTTCATTAGCAAACCGAAGGAAGGGATCTCCATACACACCAAACAGAAAATCCTCCTGGAAGCCCTTCGCCTGTTTTCGCAGAAGGGGTACGACGCCGTGAGCGTCGAGCAGATTGCGGACGCCGTGGGCATCAGGGCGCCGTCCCTGTACAAGCATTACAAGGGCAAGCAGGACATCTTTGAAGCGATTTTTGAGGAAACGACGAAGCGGTACGGGGAATTCACGGATTCCATTTCCGTTCATCCGGGGGATTCTGAGCAGGACTTGTCGGTGTTCCGCGCCATCACCGCAGATGCGCTGGTGGAGAAGGTGCGCTCCCTGATTGCCTACTCCCTCCACGACGAATTTGTCAGCCAGTTCCGGCGAATGATGACCATCGAGCAGTTCCGCTCCCCGGAGCTGTCGTCGCTGTATTCCCAGCGGTATGTGGCGCAGATTCAGCAGTACCACGAGGGGCTGTTTCGGCGGATAATCGCGGCAGGCGTGATGCGCAGCGAGAATCCGGAGCTCCTCGCCCTGATGTACGATGCGCCGATTCTGCTCCTGCTGGGGGAATGCGACCGCCATCCGGAAAAGGAGCAGGACATTATGGACACGCTGGAAAAGCATGTGCGGCTGTTCTACCGGCTCTTTCACGAGGAGCCGGCGAAAGAATGAGGAAGGAAAGCGTATGATTCAAGCAGTTGTTTACACATCGAACACCGGCAGCACCGAGCAGTATGCCAGGCTGCTGGGGCAGGAGACGGGTCTGCCCGTCTGCTCTCTTACGGAAGCCAGGAAAACCCTGAGCGCCGGCACGCAGATCCTCTATCTGGGGTGGGTGATGGCCGGCAGCATTCAGGGCTATGCCGATGCGGCGAGGCTCTACCGGATCCCCATGATCTGCGCCGTGGGCATGGAGCCTGCCGGAAAGGAGCAGGAGCTTCGGGAGAAAAACGGCATCCCGCAGGATGCGGCGCTGTATGCCCTGCAGGGCGGCTATTCTCCCGACAGGCTGCGCGGGATACAGAAGCTGATGATGCGCATGATCACCGGCAGCATGGCCAAAAAGCTGGCGGCAAAGGCGGACCGGACGCCCGAGGAGGACGATCTGCTGGACCTGATGGAGCACGGCGGCAGCCGGGTCAGCCTGGAGAAGCTGGCCGCGCCGCTCCGGTGGTGCCGACAAAACCTGGGAGATGCCCGGCATGAATGAGAAGCTGGCGCGCCATCTGGGCTGGCTGGGGCTGGTGAGCCTGCTGTCCTATACCGCTGCGGTGGTCTTTTCTCCCCTCGCCTATCCGGGATACGACTGGATGGCGCAGGCGGTCAGCGACCTGTCCGCGGACACCGCCCCGTCGCGGGTCCTTTGGAATCAGCTGGGCGCGCTGTATATGCCCTGCGGCATCGTCTGCGTGACCCTGTGCTGCATTACGGTAAAGGAGCATTTCAACCGGGCTGTGCGGGCGGGCATTGGCCTGTTTGCGCTGATGAACTGGATTTCCGCCGTGGGCTACGCCATGTTTCCGCTGACGCAGGCCGGGATTTCCGGGCAGCTTCAGGATGTGATGCACCTGGCCGTCACGGCAGCGGTGGTGCTGCTGTCCATCGCATCCCTGACGCTCATTGCCTATGGGGGTCTGCGGCAGCAATCCTGCCCCGCGCTGGGCAGATGGGCGCTGGCCGCGCTGGGCCTGATGATCGCCGGCGCTGTGGGCACAGCCGTTCTTCCCCGTGCGTACTTCGGCATCCCGGAGCGGTTCAGCGTGTTCGCGTGCGCCGGCTTCACGGCGGTGCTGGGCATTTTTGAGTGCCGGGGATGGGAAAAGCAGGAGGATGTATGAAAAAAGCCGGAAAAATCCTGCTGGTGATCGCGTGCGTCATCGGCGTGGCCGTTGGCGGCGTACGCCTTGTGATGGACAGGTAGGTCGGAAAGATGTACACACAGCTGGACGCGGTGGCCGTCGCTGCGCCGGAGCAGGTGGCGGACGGCACCTATGAGGGCACGGCGGAAACCCCGCTGGTCAAGGTCACTGTGGAGGTGACCGTGCAGGACCACATCCTCAGGGAAATCCGGCTTCTCCGCCACGAAAACGGGCAGGGCGCCCCGGCGGAGGCCATGCTCCCGGAGATGCTGAGCCGGAATACCAGCGAGGTGGACAGCGTATCCGGGGCAACCCTGTCCAGCAAGGCTATCCGCGCTGCCGTGCGGAACGCGCTGGCAAAGGGAGCCGCGAATTGAGCAGCATCCCCATCGGAAAAGAGGGATACATGGTATGAAGGAGAGCCTGACAGATCTTTGGAACCGTCTGAAAGCAGATGCACGTCAGGACAACATAACCAAGGCAAGGATTGCAGAGCAGACCGTTCAGCATGCGCTGGCCGGGATTCAGGAGGCCGTGACCCTGAATCCTTCCCTGCCTGAGGCAGAGCAGGAAACACCGCTGACGGAGAATTTTGTGCTCGCGCAATACCGCGGGAGCAACGAAAAGAAGCACGCGGGACGGCTGTTTGTTCTGCGAAAAAAGGGATGATCCCATAAAGACGACGCGTGTGCGTGATGCCGGCTCCATCACCCTTCAGATTCTCAATTTCATCAGCAACACCTATCAAAAAAGACCCGCTTTTCATGGCGAGTCTCTTTGATAGGTGTTGCTGCGATGATTCTTACTGTGTGATGCAAATCCCGCTTGACAAAACTGCTTGTGCTCCGAAACCGCGTTTTTCAGATTGATGAGATGCGTTGGGCTGCCGACCCAAACTCCTTCTTCGCTTCGCGTGCTCCCATGCGGCTCAGCCTCTCAGAACGCGATCTCCAGTGCGCCCGCAAGGCCCATTTGCCCGGAAAGCTCGGACGGCACCTGCACGGCCTCGCCGGCGCAGAGCGCCTCGATCACGTCGCACATACCCTGCTGCAGCGGCGCCTTGCCCGCGATGTACGCCTCGACGTCCTCCCGGTCGCCCACAAAGGCCTGCATCGCCTGCACGTCCAGCGCCAGCGCCGCGCCCAGCAGATAGGACTGAATCCTCGTCTTCTCCTGCCCGCCGAGCGTGCTGAGGATGCGGCCTGCAAACGCCGCGCGCCCGAGGCCGCTGACGGCGCACTCGCGCGCGCCCGCCTTCACGTATTCCGCGTCGTAGTCCTGCGCGCTCACAAAGCTGCCGCCCACCGCGTCGGAGAGGATCGTGTGGTGCGTCATCGCATCGAGCAGCTCGCCGGAGATGGAGGTCATGCAGCCCAGAATCCTGCCCTGCGCGTCCATGGAGACGAACTTGTTGTGCGTGCCCGGCAGCACGAACATCGCCGCGCCCTTCGGCGCAAGCAGCTTGTGCAGGCCGATGGCCTCGGTCTCCTCGCCGCGCATCATGTCCATTTCGGAGAAATTCGTGAGATCCACCGGGCCGGCGAAATTGCGCACGCCCGGAATGAACGCGATCGGGAACGGCGCGATATCCTCGAACGTCTTCTCCTGCATCGCAGCGCGAAGGTCAGATGCGCCGGCCGGGGCCGGCACATGCGGAATTTCCAGCAGGCCCAGCGCGCTGGTGATCATGCCGTAGGCCACGCACCGTTCCACATCCGCCGGCGCATAGCCGTTGCGGGCGAGGACGGTCTGCATGCTCTCGCGCAGCGTTGCGCGCAGGCGGCCGTTGTTCCTGTCGATGGCGGTATGGCGCACGCCGCCCTCCGCCTTGACCGCGTCGAGCCGCTTGAGGCTTTCATCCAGCAGCGTCACGCGCAGATTGGTGGTGCCGCAGTCCACGACCAGATTGCACCTGCTCATCTTTCCGCCTCCCACGCGCGGATCGCCTCGGTGAACAGCCGGGCCCGCGCCTCAATCGCCGCGTCGTCGCCGGATTTGACCGCGTTCGCCAGGACCAGCGGGCCGCCCACGCCGAAGCCGCACACGCCCGCGTCGAGGTAATCCTTCACGTTCTCCGGCTTCACGCCGCCCACAGCGCTCATCGGGATGTGACGCAGCGGTCCGCGCACGGCCTTGATGTAGCCAAGCCCCAGCTCGCCGGCCGGGAAGAGCTTGACGATGTCCGCGCCCATCTGGTGCGCCGCGACGATCTCCGTCGGCGTCAGCGCGCCCGGCATGGAGACCATGTCCAGCTGCCGGGTGCGGCGGATGACCGCCAGATCGACGTTCGGCGAGATGACCAGGCAGGCGCCCGCCTCGTGCGCTGCCTCGACCTCCTGAACGGTCAGCGTGGTGCCGCAGCCCACGAGCACCTGATCGCCGAACCGCTGGGCCGTGCGGCGGATCTTCGCGGCGTTCCCCGCCACGCAGTCCGGCTCGGCATGGTCAAACGTGAATTCCAGAATGCGCACGCCGCCGCGCACCAGCGCGCCGACCACGCCGTCCACGCGCTCCATCGGCACGCCGCGCAGAATGGCCACCAGCTTTTCCTGCCCGATGCGGGCCAATACCTCATCATGCGTCATGAGCTTTCCCTCCGTTTTCTCTATTGCGTTTCCGCAGATTTCCTTCAAACCGCGCGAAGCGATGAAGGGGTCTGGGGATATATCCCCAGGCAGGGTTTGGGGCAGCCGCCCCAAATCACGCGCAGAGCGCGACGATCGCGTAAGCGTAGATGCGCGCCGCCTTGGCGAAGTTCGCGAGGTCGATGCTCTCGTTCGCCTGATGCTCCAGCTCCAGGTCGCCCGGGAAGAGCATGCCGTAGGCCACGCCCTCCTTGAGATGGCGCGCATAGGTGCCGCCGCCGATGGCAAACGGCTTCGCGTTCTCGCCGGTGATGCCGTTGTACACGGCCATCAGCTTCTGCACCAGCTCGGAGCTCTCCGGCACATGGTGCGGATGGCTCGCGTGGCCCGGCTCCAGCACAAAGCCGGCGGGCGCCAGGCGCTTTTGCACGGTGGACGAGATGGTCCTGTCGTCAAAGAAGACCGGATAGCGGCAGTCAAAGGTCACAGACAGCGCGCCCTCGCCGGCAGACAGCAGGCCCAGGTTCAGCGTCAGCGGGCCGGACACCGCGTCGCAGCCGGCGATGCCCATCGCCTCGCCCGCGCTGCCCTCGGCGCAGGCCTCGTCAAGCAGCGCGACCGGCGCGCCGCCGATGCCCAGCTTCCTGAGCACGGAAAGCAGCATCTTCGCGGCGTTCTTGCCCTTTTCCGGGGTGGACGCATGCGCCGGCACGCCGGTCACGACGACCTTCGTGTTGCCGCCGACCAGCTCCGTCTCGATCGCGCAGTCCTCGTCCTCCACGTCAAACGCGTCGGCGGCCTGCTCACGCCAGTCGCCGGCCAGCACGGCCACAGCCGTGCCCGGCACGACGTTCGCGCGAGTGCCGCAGGCGATGGACATGAGGCGCTCGTCCGCAAGCGGCGCGTCCAGCTTCATCTGCATGATGCCCTTCTCCGTGTTGATCAGCGGGAAGTTCGCGTCCGGGGAGAAGCCCCTCGCCGGCAGGCCGATCTTTTCCTCGTAGTATTCCAGATCCTGCATGCCGCACTCCTCGTCGCAGCCCAGGATCAGGCGGCATTTGCGCTTGAGCGGGATGCCCGCGTCCAGGATCGCCTTCATCGCGAACAGCGCGGCCACGCCCGGGCCCTTGTCGTCGCTGGTGCCGCGGCCGATCAGGCGGCCATCGATGATCTCGCCGCCATAGGGATCGTGTTCCCAGCCGTCGCCCTCGGGCACCACGTCCAGGTGCGCCAGCACGGCTACGGTCTCCTCGCCCGCACCGATCTCCGCGTCGCAGCAGTAGCCGTCGATGTCGCGCGGCTCCATGCCCAGACGGCGGATATCCGCCATCGCGGTATCCAGCGCGCGGCGCACCTCCGCGCCAAACGGCGCGTTGTCCGCGCTTCTGTCCGCGCGCACGCTCGGCACGCGGATCCAGCGCTGCAGCGTCTCAATCATGTCCTTTTCCAGCGCGGCCAGCGCCGCGTCCAGCTTTTCATTGGCCTTGAATTCCATCGGTCGTTCCCCCTTATGTCGATGTTTGTTTGTTCTTGATGATTCTCCTGCGCGCCGCCCTGAACCTCATCCGTCACGGCTGCGCCGTGCCACCTTCCCCAGAGGGGAAGGCTTTTCATGCTTCACAGGCTGCATCAAGCCGCCGCGAAGCGAAGAAGGGAGTCTGAGGGATTCATCCCTCAGGCAGGTTTGGGCGGCAGCCCAACGTTCCCTCCGTCACCCCAGCACCGTCGCCATCCGCTCCAGCGCGAGCGCCAGCTGCGCACGCGGACAGCCGATGTTCAGGCGGATAAAACCTTCTCCCTGCGCGCCGAAGAACGTGCCTTCCGTCACCTTGACGTGCGCAGCCGCAATCTTCTCCATCAGCTCGCTATGCGTCATGCCCAGCGCCGTGCAGTCAAGCCACATCAGGTACGTCGCCTCCAGCGGCGTCACGCGCACGCGGGGCATGTGCTCAGCCATGTATTTCACCGCAAAGTCGCGGTTGTCCGCCAGGTACGCCATCAGGCCGTCCAGCCAGGCGTCGCAGTCCGTGTAGGCCGCGCGGGTCGCCGCCAGCGCAAACGCGTTGCCGCTGCGCACGCCGGCGGCCTCCATCTCGCTGCGCATGGCCTCCAGCATCTCCGGGTTCTTGCAGACGATGCTGCTCTGCTGCAGACCTGCCACGTTGAACGTCTTGCTCGCCGCGCAGAGCATCACGGCGCGATCCTGCGCGCCCGGGACGGACAGGATGCAGTGATGCTTCTTCGGCGCGTACACGAAGTCCGCGTGAATCTCGTCGCAAATCAGCGGCACGTCAAAGCGCGCACACAAACCCACCACCGCAGAAAGCTCATTTTCGTCCCAGCTGCGGCCCACGGGGTTGTGCGGGGAGCAGATCATCACAGCCTTCGCCTCCCCGGAAGCGAGCTTCTCCTCCATCTCCGCGAGGTTCATGGCAAAGCGGCCGTCCGCGCCGCGCACCAGCGGGCTCTCCACCACCCGGCGGTTGTTGGCCTTGATGGACTGGAAGAACGGGCCGTACACCGGCGGATTGATCAGCACGCCGTCGCCCTCCTTCGTCAGCGCGCGCAGCGCAACGCGCATGCCGGTGACGACGCACGGGCTCATCAGCACCGCGTCAGGGGAAAACTGCACCCCGTGGCGGCGCGCCCAGTAGGCGCACAGCGCCGCGGCGTCCTTTTCGCCGGCAATCGTGTAGCCCCAGGTGCCCCAGGACAGAACGCCCTCCAGCGCCTTGGCAATCGCCGGGGCGGACGGGAAGTCCATGTCCGCCACCCACATCGGGAGCATGTCCGCGTCGCCGGTCTCCTCGATCATGCCGTCCCACTTCTCGCATTCGGTGCCCACGCGGTCGATGCCCGCGTCAAAATATGCCTTGTCAAACTCCATGTGATTCATGGCCTCCTTTGCATCCCATAAAAGCCTTGTATATGCTGTCATGCGTCGCAGCGGATGATCCAGTATCCGCCGTCTCGCGCGATGACCTCCGCCTTTTTGTACAGCTCCTTCAGGAACTTCAGCGCGCTGGGCGCGCCCTGCTGCTTGCGGATGACCAGCACCAGCATGCCGCCGGGCTTCAAATGTGCTTTGGCATCCTCAAACATTTTGTAGATGACCGCCTTGCCCGCGCGGATGGGCGGGTTGGTGATCACCGCGTCAAACATGCCCTCGATCCTCTCAAAGCCGTCCGAGAGAACCGCCCGGGCCTGCATGTGGTTCTTTTCCACATTGGCAACCGCCAGCGAAAGCGCGCGCTCGTTCACGTCCGCCATCGTGATATTCAGCTTCGGGAAGCGCGCCAGCGTCAGCACGGTCATCGCGCCCCAGCCGCAGCCCATGTCCAGCACGTCGCCGGAGAGATCGTCCGGCAGGGCGCCGCACAGCAGCTCGCTGCCCGGATCGACATGCTGCTTGGAAAACACGCCCGCGTCCGTGTCAAACGCGAGCACGCGGCCCGCAAACACCGCGCGGAAGGAGCGCACCTCATGCGCACTCGTCGGTGTGCTCGTGTAATAATGCTCAGGCATGATCATCCTCCTGTTCCAACAAAGCGACCTCTTCGTCCGTCAGCTCGCGCCACTGACCCGGGGCGAGCGCGGGGTCCAGCGCCAGCGCGCCGATCCTCTCGCGCTTCAGGTAGGTCACAGGCGCGCCGCGGCTTGAGAGCATGCGCTTGACCTGATGGTACTTGCCCTCCGACACGCGCACGCGCACCTCGCTGCTTGCGCCGTCCGTGGAAAGAATCGTAAGCCCCGCGGGCCTGGCGTCAAACGTGCCGTCGCTGTCATCGATGTGCAGCCCGGCGGCAAAGGCGGCGATATCTTCTTCATGCAAAACGCCGTCCACCCGGGCGAAGTAGACCTTGGTCACGTCCTTTTTGGGCGAGATGATCCGGTGCGCGAGCTGGCCGTCGGAGGTGATGATCAGCAGCCCCTCCGTATCCTTGTCCAGCCGCCCGGCGGGCATGCAGCCCATCGCCGCGTACATCGGCGGCAGCAGATCCATGACGGTCCTCTGGCGTTTGTCCCGCGCGGCGGTCAGCGTACCCTGCGGCTTGTTGAGCATCACATGGCGAACCGCCTTGTACGCAAGCAGCCGTCCGTCCAGGCGCACCTGCGCGTGCTCTGCGTCCACCTGCATGCCGCTGTCGCGTACCGGCGCGCCCTCCACGGTCACGCGCCCGGCGCGCACCATGTCCTTCACCTGCGCGCGCGTACCCTCGCCCAGCAGAGTCATCAGCCTGTCCAGCCGCATCGTGTTTTTTGTTGCCACCCGGCCGCCTCCGTTTCTCCCCGTATTTTCCGTGATGCGCACGATCCATCTTTGTACATTATACAGCACACAGGGGCATTTTGCAATTTCCCAATCCGACGCGCCGCGCGCTTTTCCGCCCCGCTTTCCGTCGTTCTGATCCGCGTATTCTCGGGACAATTTTTGCATACCGGGACGTTATTCGCTCAAAAACTGACCGCGTGCAGTTTCCTTTAATGAAAAC
Organism: Clostridiales bacterium; assembly: GCA_004557905.1. GTDB lineage: Bacteria > Bacillota > Clostridia > Christensenellales > Aristaeellaceae > Ventricola. Next base: position 20,775 of record SFFH01000021.1, read on the forward strand.
ATCACATGAATTCGCTTTCCCTTTTGCACAGTTTATGATATAATGACCGTAAGTAGATAGGCGAAGCGGCTGAGCATGCGCTTGCCTGTCCCGCCTAAGCTCAAGCCAACTTTGGCGAGAAAACCCAAAATCACAGGAGTGTGTTCACAATGAGGAAGAAGCAATGCGTTGCCATGCTGCTGGCAGGCGGCCAGGGCAGCCGTCTGGGCATCCTGACCAAGAACGTGGCCAAGCCGGCAGTCCCCTACGGCGGTAAGTACCGGATCATCGACTTCCCGCTCTCCAACTGCACCAACTCCGGCATCGACGTCGTCGGCGTGCTGACGCAGTACCGTCCGCTGGAGCTCAACGCGTACATCGGCTCCGGCTCTCCGTGGGACCTGGACCTGTCCAACGGCGGCGTATACGTCCTGCCGCCGTATCACTCCGGCAAGACCGGCGAGTGGTACAAGGGCACGGCCAACGCCATCTACCAGAACATTCCGTTCATCGCGCAGTGGGACCCGGAGTACGTGCTCGTGCTCTCCGGCGACCACATCTACAAGATGGACTACAACGCCATGCTCCAGTCCCATATCGCCAACGGCGCAGACCTGACCATCGCCGTGCGCGAGGTGCCGTGGGCCGAGGCTCCGCGCTTTGGCATCCTCAACACCGATGAGCACAACCAGATCACCGAGTTCGAGGAGAAGCCCAAGCATCCCAAGAGCAACAAGGCATCCATGGGCGTGTACATCTTCACCTGGAGCAAGATGCGCAAGTACCTGGAGCAGGACGAGCTCAACCCAAATTCCGAGAACGACTTCGGCAAGAACATCATCCCGGATATGCTCGCCGACAACCAGAAGCTGTTCACCTACACCTTTGACGGCTACTGGAAGGACGTGGGCACCATCGAGTCCCTCTGGGAGGCCAACATGGACCTGCTGGAGATGCCGATGCCCATCGACCTGTACGACACCCGCTGGCGCATCTACGCCCGGAATCCGGGCATGCCGCCGCACTATGTCGCGGAGGGCGCGAAGGTCGTCAACTCCCTGATCACCGAGGGCTGCGAGGTGCGCGGCGTGGTCAATCACTCCGTCCTGTTTGCGGGCGTGACGGTGGAGACCGGCGCGGAAATCACCGACGCCGTCATCATGCCGGGCGCCGTCATCGAGCGCGGCGCGGTCGTGCGCAGGGCGATCGTCGGCGAGAACGCACACATCTGCGCGGGCGCGGTCGTCGGCGAAGAGACCGGCCTGATCGCGGTCGTCGGCCCCAAGGCCGAGATTGCCTCGGGCGATAAAGTTGCTGCCGGCGTTCAGATCGACGCCGATGCGCAGTAAGGAGGTACCCCAACATGAAAGACGTCATGGGTCTTATCTTCACCGGTGAAAACGACATCCATCTCGGTGAACTGACCAGCCTTCGCGCGGTCGCCGCGCTCCCGATCGCGGGCCGTTACCGCGTCATCGACTTCCAGCTCTCTTCCATGGTGCACACCGGCATCAAGAACGTCGGCGTCATCACCCAGAAGAACTACCAGTCCCTGATGGACCACATCGGCTCCGGCCGCGAGTGGGACCTCCACGGCAAGCAGGGCCTCACCATTCTCCCGCCGTTCCTGACGCGCGAGAACATGGGCGTGTACGCGGGCCTTCTGGACGCGCTCAACTCCAACCGCAACTTCCTGCGCCTGTCCACCCAGGAGTACATCGTGGTGACCAACAGCCACACCGTCTACAACGCGGACTTCTCCGAGGCCATCCAGCAGCACATCGACACCGGCGCGGACATCACCCTCGTGTACTCGAGGAGCCTCAAGAGCACCGACACCGAGAACGCCACCTACATCTCCGTGGACGAAAACAAGACCGTCACCGGCATGGAGATCGGCCCGATGGTGCCCACCCGCGAGGGTGCGTTCATGAAGATCTACATCGCCCGCCGCGAGCTGCTGCGCCAGCTGGTGGAGCAGGCGGCCGCCAACGGCCTGCACGACTTCGACCGCGACATCGTGCAGCGCGCCATCAACGACGGCACGCTCAAGATCTGCGGCTATGAGTACACCGACCTGGCCGCGCAGATCGACTCCATCCAGTCCTACTTCAACTTCAACATGTCGCTGCAGAACGACGAGGTGCGCCGCCAGCTGTTCCCGGCGGAGCGCCCGGTCTACACCAAGGTCCGCGACGACATGCCCGCCCGCTACAACAACGAGGGCAAGTGCTCCAACTCCCTGGTGGCCAACGGCTGCATCATCGAGGGCACCGTCATCAACTCCGTCCTCTTCCGCGGCGTCAAGGTCGCCAAGGGCGCTGTGGTGAAGAACTCCATCGTCATGCAGGACGCGCAGATTCAGGAGGGCGCGGAGATCGACCACTGCATCCTGGACAAGCAGAGCGTCATCCGCCGCAACGGCCGCCTGATCGCGCCCGCCGCGTATCCCATCGTGATCGCCAAGAACGTCGTGATCTGATCACGTCCGCGGGGCTGCACAAAGGAAACTTGCAGCCCCTTTTTCAGGAGGGTATTTTGATGAAGATTTTGTTTGCCGCTTCCGAATGCGTGCCGTTTATCAAGACGGGCGGCCTGGCCGACGTCGTGGGCGCGCTTTCCCCGGTTCTGGCCCAGAAGGGCGCCGACGTGCGCGTCATGGTGCCGCTGTACGCGTCCATCCCCGAGAAATGGACCTCCCAGATGAAGTCCGAATGCGAGTTTGAGGTTGAGCTTGGCTGGCGCAGGCAGTACTGCGGCGTCAAGTCCCTTCAGTATCAGGGCGTGACCTTCTACTTCATCGACAATCATTTCTACTTCGGCCGCAGCTACATCTACGGTCTGGGCGGCGACGAGTATGAGCGCTTCGGCTTCTTCTGCCGCGCGGTCATCGACGCGCTGCCGCACCTGGGCTTCAAGCCCGACGTCGTGCACTGCCACGACTGGCAGACCGGCATGGTTCCGGCGCTGCTGAAGATCCAGTACGCGCACTTCCCGTTCTATCAGGACATGAAGACCGTGTACACCATCCACAACCTGCAGTATCAGGGCGTGTTCCCGATCAAGGCCGTGCAGGATACCCTGGGCCTGGGCGACAGCCTGTTCACCAGCGACAAGCTGGAGTGCTACGGCTGCGCGAACTACATGAAGGCCGGCCTCGTCTACGCCGACGAGCTGACCACCGTGTCCCCGAGCTACGCCGACGAGATTCAGACCGCGTTCTACGGCGAGCGCCTGGACGGCCTGCTGCGCGCACGCAAGGGCCAGCTCTCCGGCATCCTCAACGGCATCGACGTGGACGATTACGATCCGGCGAAGGATCCGATGATCTACGCGAACTACGATCCGTATCACCTGGGCGGCAAGGAGTACTGCAAGCAGGAGCTGCAGAAGGAGCTGGGCCTGAACGTCGACCCGAATGCGCCGATCGTGGGCATCATCTCCCGCCTGTCCAATCAGAAGGGCCTTGACCTGGTCGAGTGCGTCATCCGCGAGCTGATGGACACCGGCATCCAGCTGGTCGTGCTGGGCATGGGCGAAGCGAAGTACACCAACCTGTTCTCCTGGGCGGAGAGCGAGTACCCGGGCCGTCTGGCGGCGCGCTTTGCGATGAACCACCAGCTGGCACACCGCATCTACGCCGGCGCGGACATGTTCCTCATGCCCAGCCAGTTCGAGCCGTGCGGCCTGTCCCAGATGATCGCCCTGCGCTACGGCACCGTGCCGATCGTCCGCGAGACCGGCGGCCTGCGCGACACCGTGCTCTCCTACAACAAGTTCACCGACGAGGGCAACGGCTTCTCCTTCTTCAACTACAACGCGCACGACATGCTCCATACCGTCCGCCGCGCCGTGCACTACTACAGGAACAACCGCGAGGTCTGGTACAAGCTCATCGTCCGCGGCATGACCGGCGACTACAGCTGGTACTCCTCCGCGACGAAGTACATGGACATGTACGAGCGTCTGGCCAAGCCGGCCACCGATTTCACCTTGACCGAGGAAGCGCCGGCAGAAGTCCCTGCCGAGGTGACCGAAAACCCTAAGGAGGCCCCGGCCGCCGAGGAAATCCCGGCGGTCGAGGAAGCGCCTGTGATCGAGGAAGCCCCGGCTGTCGAGGCGGCGCCCGCCCCGGAAGCGCCGGCCCCGAAGAAGCGCGGCCCGCGCAAGAAGAAGGCTGAGGAGGAGTCCGTGACCGCCGAGGCCCCGGCTGAACCGGCCCCCAAGAAGCGCGCCCCGCGCAAGAAGAAGGCTGAGGAAGCCGTGACCGCCGAGGCCCCGGCCGAGGAAGCGCCCAAGAAGCGCGGCCCGCGCAAGAAGAAGGCCGAGGAGGCCGTGACCGCTGAGGTCCCGGCTGAGCCCGCCCCCAAGAAGCGCGCCCCGCGCAAAAAGAAGGCTGAGGAAGCCCCGGCGGAGTGACCGGATTTCCCGCATTCCTCCATGTTTGAACAACCGTCTCCCCGCCCGCGTCCTCGCGGGCGGGGCAACGTGTTTCTGCCGCAATCCATTTCCAAACGAGGTACCTTATGGCATTCATCCGCAAACACGCATCCCTGCTGGCGCTGCTTTCCGCGCTTGCCGGCCTCGCCGCCGCGCCGTATCTCATCCCCGAGAATCCGGACAGCGCGGTCTTCCGCAGCGGCGTCTTCGGCACGCTGCTGGTTCTGGCGTGCTACTTCCCGCTTCAGCAGGCCTTCTCCAAGGCCAGCCGCCGCACGCTGATCTGCGCGGCGGGCTTTGGCCTGCTGCTGGGCGGCGCGCTGAGCCTGGGCGCAGAGCTGAGGTTTTACAGCGGTCTTCTGCCCGGCATGGGCAGCATGCTCAGGCGCATGGCCGTGCCCATGCTCGTCACGCCGCTGCTGGGCGGCCTGGCGGCGCGCTGCATGCTCATGCAGCAGGACAGTCCCGAGCGCCGCACGCTCCAGCTGCCGATGGGCGGCTACATGCTCATCCTGCTCATCTGCTGGCTGCCGCTGCTCGTCGCGTTCTATCCCGGCATGCTCAACTACGACCTGAACACCGAGTACAGGCAGTGGTTCTACGGCGAGTGGGACGACCGCCATCCTCTGCTGTACATCGCGCTGTGCTACGGCGTGTATGCCATCGGCCGGCTCATTGACGAGCCGGAGCTCGCGCTGCTGGTCGTCTCCATCCTCCGCATGACGGCGTTTGCCGCCGCGCTCGCGTACAGCTGCGTGTTCGTGCAGCGCCGCCGTGCGCCAGCCTGGGCGCTGATCCTGCTGACGGCGCTCTACGGACTGCTGCCGATCTTCTCGGTCATGTCCGTCTCCGCCGCCAAGGACACACCGTTTACCGCGGCGGTGCTCGTGCTCTCCCTGCTCTGCTGGGACGCGATCGAGGACCCGAAGGCCTTCTTTGCCAGCAAGCGCCGCTGCATCGCGTTCGTGCTGATGGTCGTCTTCACCTATCACCTGCGCAAGAACGGCGTCGCCGCGCTGGTGCTGCTGCCGCTGATGATCCTCATGGTGCGCGGCTTCCGCAAGAAAGCGGTCTGCCTGTGCGCCGCCGGTCTGGCGGTGACGCTGCTGGTCAACGTCGTGATCTACGCGGCCTTTCAGCCGTTTGACCAGCCCTCCTTCCAGACGTACAGCCTCCCGGCGCAGCAGCTGGTGCGCGCCTACAACGTCGGCGAGATGACCGAGGAAGAAAAGGAGGAGCTGCGCAGCTGGTATGTCGACGAAAACTGGGGCCTGCTGCTGCACCCGCACCTGGCCGACGCGGCCAAGGGCTACCTCGACCAGGAGAAGCTGAAGGAGGACGCGGGGGGCTTCATGGACCTCTGGGCGCGCGTGGGCCGCAAGAATCCGCGCGTCTATGCCGAGGCGTTCCTGATGCTCAACATCGGCTCCTGGTATCCGGACGACCTGACGCATTCGCGCATCTACCGCGACACCTCCGGCCTGCTCAAGGGCTACCTGCAGACGGACGAATACGATTTCAAGGAATACGGCGTGGAGATCCAGTACCCGCTGCCCAAACTGAGCAATTTCATCAACAAAATCTGTCGCCTGAACGAGTACCAGAAGTATCCGATCATCACCGTGCTCTTCTGCACAGCGACGCCGCTGTGGGTCATCCTCTTCGCCTGCGCCATGCTCATCGCCCGCAGGAAGGCGCGCCTGCTGCCCGCCGTCTCCGGCGTGATGGTGCTTTGGGCATCCTATCTCTTTGGCCCGTGCACGCTGGCGCGCTACATGCTGCCACTGTACTGCCTGGCTCCGGTGCTGCTGATCCTGGCGTTCTGCCTGCCCG
>SFFH01000022.1 GCA_004557905.1 Clostridiales bacterium
TCCGTACGGATGATTTCACCGAAGGCCTTGCCGGTCTGGCCGAGCTTTCCGGCATCCCCGGTACGCTCGGCGGCGGCGTGGTCATGAACGCCGGCGCCTACGGCGGTGAGCTTGCCCAGGTGGTCACCCGCGTGGATGCCATCGCGCTTTCCGACGGCAAGCCCGTCGTCTTCGAGGGACCCAAGCTGGACTTCTCTTACCGTCACAGCGCGATGATGGACGCAGGCGTGATCGTCACCGACGTGACCCTGCAGCTCTCGCCCTGCGATCCCGACGTGATCCGCGCCCGCATGGACGAATGCAACCGCGCCCGCCGTGAAAAAGTTCAAGCGTCCGGCCGGCCTGTTCGCCGCCAAGCTGATCGACGAATGCGGCCTGCGCGGTCTGCGCGTGGGCGACGCCCAGGTCAGCGAAAAGCATGCCGGCTTCATCATCAACCTCGGCCATGCGACCGCCCACGACATCCTGGCGCTGATGGACGAGGTCAGGACGCGCGTGCTGGCGCAGACCGGCGTCATGCTGGAGCCGGAGGTCCGCATTCTGGGCGAGGACCGCAAGGGCTGACTGCGCAACCGATACGAAAGGAAAGCATTCTATGAGGTTTCTCATCGTCACCGGCCTGTCCGGCGCGGGCAAGACCAGCGTGCTCAGGCATCTGGAGGACAACGGCTATCAGTGCATGGACAATTTGCCCCCGCTTCTGCTCTCCCAGGCGTTCACGCTGTGCGAGAAGGTGGAGCTTGACCGCCCGGTCGCACTGGGCGTGGATTCCCGCAGCGGCGCGCTGTTCAATGCAGAGGCGGTCCTCGAGGCCATCGACAGCGGCATCGACAGCCACGACGTCTCCATCCTCTTTCTGGACGCGGATGCCGAGACGCTGATCGACCGGTACAAGGAGACCCGCCGTGATCACCCGCTGATGAAGCGCGGCAAGACGCTCGAGGAATGCATTGCCCGCGAGCGCGAGTTGCTCCAGCCGCTGCGCGAGCGCGCGAACTATGTGCTTTCGACCACCGGCATGCAAGCCAAAGAGACCTGTGCCGCCGTCGACGCGCTGCTTGCGCAGGAGCAGAGCCAGCACCTGCTGCGCACGGAGATCATGTCCTTTGGCTACAAGCGGGGCATCCCGCGCGAGAGCGACCTGGTGTTCGACGTGCGTTTCCTGCCCAATCCCTTCTATATTAAGGAGATCCGCTCGTACACCGGTCTCGAAGCGCCCGTGCGCGACTATGTGCTGGGCAAGGAGGAAACCCGTGCGTTCCTCGCCCATCTGTACGCGATGGTCGATTATCTGATCCCGTTGTATCAGCGCGAGGGCAAGCGCCGCCTGATGATCGCCATCGGCTGCACCGGCGGCGCACACCGCTCCGTCGCCATCAGCGAGGCGCTGTGCGCGCATCTGCGCGCGCTGGGACAGACAGTCAACGTCACCCACCGGGACATCGCGCTCGAGGAGGCCGGCTGGCCCTTCCGCCGCGACCGCAGCCAGGAGGCCTGACTGTAAACCGCATAAATACCGCCAATAGCGCGCATGCTGATTCCATCTTCCAGTAAAGGATGGGATCGCATGCGCGTTTCTTCTTTGCCGCCAAGCGCCGTTTCGCCGCAGCGCCTTTCCTCCGCGCAGGCGAACGTCTCCGCGCAGGCGCAGACCGCGCCCCAGGGGCTGACCTTCGCGCCGTTTGGCGCCGACGCGTTTGCGCAGGCGCGCGCGCGGCATGTTCCCGTCTTCCTGATCATCGCCGACACGCCCGACCTGCCTGCCGATCCCTCGCTCCTCCTGCAGCTGAGTGAGCGCACCGTCCCGGTCTTCCTGCGCCCCGGCGAGCGCCCCGACGTGGAGCTGCTGTGTCAGCGCGCAGGCGCGCTCTTTTCCGGCGAGGGCGCGCTGCCGCTGTGCGCGCTGCTGCTCGACAGCGCGCGGCCCTTTCTCGCCGCACCGCTGCCACCCGCCGGCTTCCCGCTGGACCCTTCCCGGCTGTATGTCTGGCTTGCCCAGGCGGACAGGCGCTTTGCGCAGAACCTTCCCGCGCTCGCCGGGCAGGCCGCGCAGGTCCTTCATTCCTTTCAGGCTGAGCCGCTGCGCAGGCCATATGCCCCGTCGGACGCCGCGCACGACCTCACCCGCGCGCTCCTCGCCATTGAGGACAGGCAGAACGGCGGCTTTGGCGAGCTCAAGGCCCCGCTGGTCTGCGTCCTGCGCTTTTTGCAGCACGCTTCGCAGCGCGGAGAGGCGCAGGCACACGCCGCGCTCACCCGCGCACTCGACGCGATGCTGGCCTCCGCCCTCTATGATCCGCTGGACGGCGGCTTCTTCCGCGCCACGCTGACGGACGGCTGGCGCGTCTTCGTCCCGGAAAAGCCGCTCGGCGTGAGCGCCATGCTCGCGCTCATCCTGCTTTCCGGCGGGCGGCGCAGCGAGGCCGTGCGCGTGCTCGACTTCATCGTGCAGGCATTTTCCCTGCAGGGCGGCGGCCTCTCGCCCGCGCTGGTCGCCCCGCGCGAAACGTATGCGTTCACGCCGGAGCAGGTCTGCGCGGCACTCGGCAACGAAAACGGGCTGCGCGCCTGCCGTCTGCTCGGTCTGCTGCGCCAGCACGCCAAATCCGACCCCATCGTCACGCCCAGCCGCTTTTCGCCCGTCGCCGAGGATGTCCCGCGCATCCTTCACGACGATCCGCCGCCGCTCTATCCGCGCCTTTCCGCCGCCCTCACGCCGGAGGACGCGGCCTTTCTTCGCCGCGCGATGCCACAGCTGCTGCGCGCCCGCGCCGCCAGGCCCCCGCAGCGGCCGCTGGGCTTTGTCATCACGGAGCACTGCGCGCTGGCCGCCGCCGTGCTGGCCCTGTGCGGGCAGCGTCTCGGCGAACCACGCTACACGCAGGCTGCGCAGCGCGCCGTCACGTTCCTCATCAGCCAGCCGCCCGCCGGCGGTCCGTTCCCGTTGCCCGCGTCCGTGTCGCCCGTCAGCCCGATCTATGCGCAGGCGACCTGCGGCGCGTCCGCGGCGCTCGCGCTGGCGCAGCTCACCCTCGGCAGCCAGAGCGGCATGGAGGAATACGCAGAGAGCGGCCTTCGCCTGCTGGGCGCCGCCCTGCACGCGTTCGTGCGTCCGGACGGTCTGGCGATGCACACGCCCAAGGACCCGGCGGCCTTCTTTCCGCGCGTGCCCGCGATCTTCGACGGCGAGCTTCCCTCACCCGCGGCCCTGCTCGTCCACGCGCTGCGCATTGCGGACGGTCTGCGTCCGGAAGCGCACTACGATGACGCCATCCGGGCCCTCTGGGACGCCGCCGCGCCCACGGCCAAGGCGCAGCCGATTGCCTGCGCTGCGCTGATCGACGCCGTGACACAAAAATAAGCGGGGATTGCCCGCTTATTCTCAAGATGATTGTAATTCCAATTTCATTCTGAATTCATGCTTTGTGAATGAGCACCGTCTCAATCGTAGGAGGCTGCGCCTCCTGCTCTGAGACTGCGTTTTTTCTTGAATTCATGAGAAACGTTGGGCTGCCGCCCAAACCTGCCTGAGGGACCTTGTCCCTCAGACTCCCTTCTTCGCTTCGCGCATATGGATGCTGCCTGTGTTCAGCCCCCGAGCACCTCGCGCAGCAGCGCCGCGTCCACGGTAAAGAGGTTCTCCTCGCCCAGCAGCACGCCGTCGCCGAGCGCCTTCTTCCGCTCCTGGATCTTCAGAATGTGCTCCTCCACCGTATCCGACGCGATCAGCCGGATCACCTGCACGCCCTTCGTCTGGCCGATGCGGTAGGCGCGGTCGGTCGCCTGGTTCTGCGCCGACACGTTCCACCAGGGATCGTAGTGGATCACCACGTCTGCGCCGGTCAGGTTGAGGCCCGTGCCGCCCGCCTTGAGCGAGATGAGGAACACGTCCGCGCCGCCCTCGTTGAACTGCCGCACCAGTTCCATGCGCGTCTCCTTGTCCGTTTCGCCGGTCAGCGTGAAGTACGCGATTCCCTCGCCGGCAAGTGCCTCACCGATGAGCGAGAGCATCGAGGTGAACTGCGAGAACAGCAGGATGCGGTGCCCGCCGGAGAGCGCGTCCTGCACCACCTCCAGCAGCTGCGTGAGCTTGCCGCTGCCGCCATTGTAGTTTTCAAGGCAGAGCCGCGGGTCGCAGCACAGCTGCCGCAGCCGGGTCAGCCCCGCGAGCAGCTTCATCCTGTCCTGACCGTCAAGCAGGCCGCCCTCGCTGTCCTTTTTGAGCTTTGCCGCGTAAGCGGTGTAGAGCTTGCGCTGCTCCGCCGTCAGCTCGCTGCTCATCACCGTCTCCACCTTCTCCGGCAGGTCGGTGAGCACATCCTTCTTCATGCGCCGCAGGATGAACGGCGCAACCAGCAGGTGCAGGTTTTCCCTCGCCTGCTCGTCCGCTTCCCGCACGACCGGCGCCTCAAAGCGGTCCCTGAACTTCTTGTAGGTGCCAAGATACCCCGGCATCAGGAAGTCGAAGAGGGACCACAGCTCGGAGAGCCGGTTTTCAATCGGCGTGCCGGTCATCGCGAAGCGGTGCTGCGCCTTCAGCGTCTTGACCGCCTTCGCCGCCTGCGAGGCGGCGTTTTTGATGTTCTGCGCCTCGTCCAGCAGCACATGCGTGAACTCGATGCCCTCATACGTCTGCACGTCCCTGCGCAGCTGGTCGTAGGAGGTCATCAGGATGTTCGGCGCGTCCTCGCCGCCGATCAGCTCCACGCGTTCCTTTGCGGAGCCCATCAGGCTTTTGGCCGTCAGGCCGGGCGCAAAGCGCTGCGCCTCCGCGAGCCAGTTGAGCTGAAGCGACGCCGGGCACACCACCAGCGCGCGCACGGGACGGCCCAGCTCCTGCTCGCGCAGCAGCATGGCCAGCGCCTGAATCGTCTTGCCCAGGCCCATGTCGTCCGCGAGAATCCCGCCAAAGCCCGCGTCGCTGAGCGCGCACAGCCAGGAGAGCCCTTCCAGCTGATAGCCGCGCAGCTGTGCGTTGAGCGCGGCAGGCTGCTCCACGCGCGTCTGCTGCGCCGTCTCGATCCTCTTCGTCCACTCGGTGATCTCCCTGGGCGCGCGCAGCGAGAGGCTCTCTCTCTTCTTGAGCGCCGCGTCCAGGTACATCGCCCGGCTCATGGGCACCTCCACGCCGCTTTGCGCCTCCTCGGCACTCACGTCGAGGCCGTCCAGCACCTGCGCCGCGTCAGCCGCCTGCGCAAGCGCCTCCTCCGAGAGGAACGTGCCGTCCGTCAGGCGCACATAGGCACGCTTTTCCCGGTAGGCCGCCAGCGCCTGATTAAGCTCCTCCTGCGTGTAGCCGCCCAGATCCGCCAGCAGCACCAGCTTGTCGCCCTGGCAGCTCAGGCCGAAGGTCATGGCGCGCGCGCGCTTGACGTTCATCTGCGCAAGCTGCCGGCTCACGTGCACCTCGCCCACGCGCTCCAGCTCCTGCAGCCGTTCGCTCAGCAGCGCAAAGCGCTCGTCGTCGTCCCCCTCAAAGGCGTAGACGTCCTCGCTCTCCTTCTCCGGGAACAACCGCTGCGCCTCCGCGCGCACGTCCTCCTCCAGCGCCGCGTCGCGCCGGATGTGCGGATGCTCCTCCCCGGCGGCCAGTTCCGTGCCACAGTAGTCAAAGGCGACCCGGCACGTCAGCCGGCTTTCGCCCTCCAGATCGACGTAGAGCCTCGGCACGGCCGGCGTGGGCGTGTGCTCGGCAAGCACCGCCTGGCCCTTGCGCATCACCGCGCACTCCCGGGCCGGCAGAATCAGCCGCGTGCAGACCTCGTCAAGCTGCTCTCCGTCAAAGCGCACGCCCTGCGGGTACGCGTCCGCGACCTCCAGCAGACCCGCGATGCGCGCGAACGCCTCGCCGTACGCGCAGGTGATCGTCTCTGCGCCGAAGCGGTACGCGCCCGCCTGGCCCAGCACCACGTCGCCGCCCTCCACGAGCAGCGACGCGCCGTCGCCCTCCTGCGTCAGCTCCAGCGGCAGGGCAACGTCCCCGCGCGTCACCTTCGCCCGATACAGCGCGCCGTTTTCCCCGCGTACGTCCGCCTCGCGTCCCTCCAGCAGGCGCATGGTCTGATCCAGCGCCGCGCCCGAGAGCATCAGCTCGCCGCCGTCGGCCATCGACGCGTCGCCCGCAAGCATCACGATCTGGCCGTACAGCGCCGCGTCCCGCGCGTCCAGCTCCTCCTCGCGGTGGGAGAACGTCAGCTCGCGGCCATAGATGGCCGACTCCCGCCTGGCCGTGCGCGCCGCCAGCTCGGCCATGCTGCGCACGACGTACGGGCGCGTCCGGCCGATTTTCAGCCCGAGCGCGATCACCCGGCCCGAGACGCGCCGCAGCGCGGGATACAGGTGCACGCTCTCCTGGGCGGAGGCGCGCCTTCGCGCCGGATTCATGCGGCTCCTTTCCAGCAGCGCGCCGATCATCTCCCGGCCGTCGCGCGCGCCGACGGACGTCGCCGCGCCGCCGCACGCCGCAATCATCAGCGCCGCCACATGCCGGCAGCCGCGCGGCGAACGGGCGATCTCCCGGCAGGTGCAGCCGCAGCGGACAAACACGTCCATTTCCTCGTCATACAGGAAATTCGGCCGGCAGGTTTCCTCCGCCCCGCGGACAACGCCGTCATACCGCAGCAGGCCGTCCTCCTCCCGGACCGTCACGCCGCTCACGCGGCCCTCCTGCACATCCGCGCCGCCGCGCGCAAAATACGCGGGATTGCCGATCGCGCTGCGTGCGCTGGACAATGTGAACATCCGCCTCTCCCCCATCCTGATGTTGCGCTTTCACCCTGATTATAGCATACTTGCCGCGTCCTGCCAAACATGTTACAATGCGCTGTGAAAGGAGAAATGCTATGCGTCTGTTTTTCGGCCTGTCCCTGCCGGACGATGTCCGCGCCGTCACGCGCGCCTGCGCCGAATCCGCCGCCTTGTCGATTCCCGGCCGGTATCCCCCCGCAGAAAACCACCACGTCACGCTGGCGTTTCTGGGCGAGGTGCCGCCGGAGCGCCTGCCCGCTGCCCGGGATGTGCTCGCCCGCTGCGCCGCCGCGTTCCCCGCGCCGACGCTCACGCTTCAAGGCTTTGGCTGCTTCGGCCGCCGGGAAAACGCCATCCTCATCCTGCGCGTGAGAAGTGAGCCGCCGCTTGAGCCCCTGCACAACCGGCTTGTCCGCGCGCTTGCGCAGGCGGATCTCCCCGCCGATCCCGGCCCCTTCTCGCCGCATATCACGCTCGCCCGCCACGCGGCCCTTCCGGACGCGCTGCCCGCCTGCCTGCCCGTCTCCTTTACCGCCACGCAGGCGCATGTGTTCCTCAGCGCGCGCGATACGGCCGGCGTGCTGCGCTACACGCCCCTTGAAACCGTTCCCTTCGCCCGGGCACGCGCCGAAAACTGACAGTTTCCGCCAGAATCTCTCGGCTTTGTTTCATTCAAACCTGAAGATTTTTAAATTCATCTTGACAAATGTTACAAGTCGTAATAAACTAGTGACATAGATGAGATGAAAGGAGACGCATGCCCTCATGAAGATTGCGTCAGGAAAGAAATGGATCACGGTGATTGCCGCCGTGCTCATGGTGTGTGTATGCGCCCTCGCTTCGGCGCAAAGTTATAGTCTCGGCGACGAAGCCGATGAAATTGCAACCATTCAGACCGCCCTCAAGAAGCTCAAGCTGTACACCGGCGACATCACCGGTCACTACGGCGCCAAGACCCAGACCGCGGTCAAGACCTTCCAGAAGCGTTACGGCCTCGAGGATGACGGCATCGCCGGCGAGGGAACGATTCAGGCGCTTTATGAAGCCGCGGAGATCACCTATTCCGGCAGCTCTTCTTCCTCCTCCGCTTCCGTCCCCTCCGGGGACAGCGACGGCGTGCTGCGCCAGGGCAGCCGCAGCGACGCGGTGCGCACCCTGCAGGAGGATCTCAAGGCGCTGGGCTACTATGACGGCAGCATCAGCGGCCATTACGGCTCGCTGACCGAGGCGGCGGTCATGAAGTTCCAGCGGGCCAACGGCCTGTCCCCCGACGGCGTCGCCGGCACCAAGACGCTCGCGAAGATCGCCGCCGCGCGCAGCGGCAGCTCGTCCGGTTCTTCTTCTTCTTCTTCCTCTTCCTCCTCGTCCGGCAGCAGCTCCACGCTCCGCTACGGCGTCAAGTCCGACGCGGTGCGCACCCTGCAGGAGGACCTCAAGACCCTGGGCTTCTACACCGGCTCCGTCACGGGCAACTTCGGCAACCTGACCAAAGAGGCCGTTTACAACTTCCAGAAGGCGAATAACCTGTCCGCCGACGGCGTCGCCGGCGCCAAGACGCTCTCCAAGATCGCCACCGCGATGGCGGGCGACACGTCCGGCTCCTCCTCCGGCAGCAGCTCCTCCTCGGGTTCCGGCTCTTCCTCCTCGTCCTCCTCTTCGATGACGCTGAACACGTCCGTCACGCTGATGAACGGCAGCAGCAGCGACGAGGTGCTCAAGCTGCAGAAGATGCTGACCAAGCTGGGCTACTACAGCGGCAACCAGACCGGCAACTTCGGCGACAAGACCGAGGAAGCCGTCGTCGCCTTCCAGAAGGCGATGGGCCTGACCGCGGACGGCATCGCCGGCAAGAACACGCTGGCCGCCATCAACGCCAAGTACAACGGCAGCTCGTCCTCTTCCGGCTCTTCCTCCTCCGGTTCCGGCTCCTCCGGCGTGTCCGCCAACAACGTGCGCTACGAGAACTTCTACAACTGGCGCACCAAGTACGCCAACGGCCAGTACTGCACGGTCTATGATCCGGCGACCGGCTATTCCTGGACGCTGCGCATCATGACCAAGGACGCGCACATGGACGCCGAACCGCTGACCGCGGAGGATACCGCGATCATGAACAAGGCCTTTGGCGGCGTGACCACGTGGACGCCCAAGCCCGTCTGGGTCACCTTCTCCGACGGCAAGACCTATCTGGGCTCCACGCACAACGTGCCGCACTCCCCGTCCCACCTGAGCAACAACAACTTTGACGGCCACCTGTGCGTGCACTTCCCCATCTCCATGGAGAAGGCGAAGGAGATCGGCCCGTACGCCACCAGCCATCAGGAGACCATC
Source organism: Clostridiales bacterium (assembly GCA_004557905.1). Lineage (GTDB taxonomy): Bacteria > Bacillota > Clostridia > Christensenellales > Aristaeellaceae > Ventricola. Next base: position 9,079 of record SFFH01000022.1, read on the forward strand.
AACGAGGCCTGGGACAAGATCCTGGCCCAGTACCGCTGATCCTTCCGGGACGAGCCCAAAAGGGCCCGTCCCTTTCTGATATGCGCCGGTTGTTTACATCCCCGCGCGCCCATGATATAATGAGGGTAATCAGCGCAGGCAAAGGAGGGGGATGTCCATGGCGACCATGAAGGATATCGCCAACGCCGTCGGCGTCAGCCTGACCACCGTATCCAACGTCATCCACGGCAACTATGACCGCGTCTCTCCGCAGACCGTCGCGCGCATCCAGAAGGCCATCGAGCAGATGGGCTATGTGCCCAACATGTCCGCCCGCGCGCTGGTCAGCCACACCTCGCGCATCATCGCCTATGTGGACTCGCACAGCCCGCAGGAGACCTACGCGGGCAACGGCTTCGCCGGCGTGCTGCTGTGCGGCATCGAGAATATCGTCACCGAGCACGGCTATTTTCTGATGATGCGCCGCGGCACGGACGAAGAGGTGCTGCGCGTGATGCTCAACACCTGGAACCCGGACGGCGTGATCTTCAAGGACTGCGTGCCGGAGAGCCTGATCGCCTTCGTGCGCAGCCTGGGCAAGCCCTGCGTGACGATCAACACCTATCTGGACGATCCGACGCTCATTCAGGTGCACGCGGCGGACTACCAGGGCGGCCGTCTGGCCACGGAGCACCTTCTGTCCCTGGGCCACCGGGACTTCCTGTTCATCGGCGCGGTCGGCCGGGGCTTTCAGAACAACGATCAGCGCTATCGGGGCCACTGCGACGCGCTGCGCGAGGCGGGCATCACGCCCGATCCTGCCAACCTCATCAACACGCTGCATCCCTTCAGCGCGGACAGCGCCATCGCCATGGGCCGCCAGCTGGCCCGGCGCGGCGGCTTTACCGCCATCTGCGTCAGCGGCGATCAGTACGCCGTCGCCGTGATGGCCGGCCTGCGGGAGGGCGGCGTGCGCGTTCCCGAGGACGTCTCCATCGTCGGCTTTGACAATACGGACATCTCCCGCATGTGTACGCCCCCGCTGACGACCATCCACCAGGACGGCATCGGCAAGGGCGAGCGCGCCGCAGAAGCCCTCTTTGCGCTCATCGCCGGTGAGTCCCCGGACCCGAAGGACTTCACCCTGCCGGTGAAGCTCATCGTCCGCGGGACGACGGCGGAGGCTCGGGAATAAAGAAAACGTTGGGCTGCCGCCCAAACCCGCTTGGGGCTCCGCCCCAAACCCCGCAAGGGACTTCGCCCCTTGACCCCATGTTCGCTTCGCGCATGTGAAAAGAAAGCTATATAAAATTCGGACGCAGGAAATATCCTGCGTCCATGTTTTTTCATGCTTGCTTGAAGCCGCCGCGAAGCGGAGAAGGGAGTCTGAGGAATGAAATCCCTCAGGCGGGTCATAGGGACCGAAGCCTACCGCCCGCTGTGCGGGAAACAGGCAGGCGGAGCGTCGGAAACGGAAAGGAGTGTTTACACGACTATTCCGTTTCCCGGGTCGGCAGCCCTATCGTCCTCTATCGTCCCCTTCCATCCCTCACGTCCTGTCCGGCTTGTTCCTGAGCTGCCGGAGCACGCCGGTGATGATGACGAGGGTGAAGACCAGCGTGCAGACGTCGCTGAGGGGCTGGGCGCACTGGATGCCGATGAGCCCGAAGGCGCGCGGCAGGATCAGCAGCGCGGGAATCAGGAAGATGCCCTGGCGGGCGATGGACAGCAGCGTCGCGCGCACGCCGTAGCCGATGGACTGGGTGAACATGTTGCCCATGACGATGAAGCCCCACAGCGGCATTGTCGCCAGCTGCAAGCGCAGCGCCAGCGTGCCGATGCGGATGACCTCCGCGTCGTCCCGGCGGAAGACGGTGATGATCTGCCGGGAGAAGAGCATCGAGACGCCGGCGAGAACCAGCAGGATCACGGTGGCGACCTTCACGCAGAACCAGAAGGCCTCGCGCACGCGGGAATACCTGCCCGCGCCGTAGTTGAAGCCGCACACCGGCTGGAAGCCCTGGCCAAAGCCGATGACCGAGGAATTGATGAACATGATGAAGCGGGAGACGATGGACATCGCGGCGATGGCCGCGTCGCCGTACACGCCGGCGGCGGTGTTCAGAAGGATCGTCGAGATGCTCGCGATGCCCTGACGGCCCAGGGACGGGAAGCCGTTGTAGAGGATGCGGCCGTAGGTGGCCAGCGAGGGCCTGAAATGGCGCGGATGGATGCTGATCGCGTCAGGCCGCGTGTTGCTCATCAGCAGCAGGATCACGAAGCTCACGCACTGGGAGATCGCCGTGGCGATGGCCGCGCCCGCCGTGCCCATTCCCAGGCCGAAGATGAAGATGGGGTCAAGGGCCATGTTCAGCAGGCCGCCGGTGGTGATGCCGACCATGCCGTACATCGCCAGGCCCTCAAAGCGCAGCAGGTTGTTCATCACAAACGAGCACATCATCAGCGGCGTGGCGTAGAAGATGTAGGTGGCGTAGGCCTTGGCATAGGGCGCGATGGTCTCCGTCGCGCCGAGGAAGCGCACCAGCCAGTCGATATTGGACAGGCCGAATACCGCCAGCACGACGCCCACGCCGAATGCCGTGAAAAAGCCCGTGGAGGCAAAGCGCCGGGCGCGCTCCTCGTCGCCCGCGCCGAGCGCCTGGGAGACGTTCGTGCCGGAGCCCATGCCGATCATGAAGGCGACGGCCTGAATGATCGCCATGGCGGAGAAGATGACGCCGACGGCGCCGGAGGCGGAGGTACCCAGCTGGCTGACGAAGAACGTGTCGGCCATGTTGTAGATGCTGGTGATGAGCATGGAGATGATCGTCGGAATGGCCAGCCTGGGAATGACCCGGCTGACAGGCGCATTCAGCATCATCTCGGTGCGCTCCTGGGCGGACATGGATTTCATGGGAATTCAACTCTTTCTTGTCGGATGGAAAATGGGGAAAACCGTGCATCGGGCACAGCCCGCTCACAGGCAGTAGCCGATGAGGGAAACGACGAGGCTCAGCGCCAGCGCGGCGAGCACATCGCTGATGTAATGCTGGCCGCAGAGCACGCGCAGGCTCGCGATGAGCAGGCACAGCAGCGCCATGAACGCGGTGACGGCCGGCGAGGAAAACGCATAGGCGGCGGCCAGCGCGATGGCGGCGGCGCTCGCCGTGTGGCGCGAGGGCATGCTCTTGCCCTTGCCGCGCACATAGCGGCCCACCGGCTCCGCGCCAAAGCGGTCGTACGGGCGCTGACGGCCGATCAGGGGCCGCAGAATCGTGCAGAGGATGAAGCACGCGGCCGGCACGAGCAGCGCGCGCACGAGGCGGATGTCGCGCGCAAGCATCAGGTGCAGCAGCGCGAGCATGTACGCACCGGCGCACACGAGCGTGGGCAGGCGCAGCAGCCTTTCCCCGCCGGGCAGGCGGGAGACAGCGCTGCGGGTGGCGTTTGTCATGCGGATGTAGGATTCCTGGGTCATGGAACCTCCGTGGGGCGCGGCGCAGACGCTTGACCGCGTGCGCCGGGCAGGCTATAATGGACCGGATGAAGAATAAAGGGGAATCTTTGTATGCTTGAAGGGATGAAGGCCGCCATTTTTGACATGGACGGCACGCTGATCGATTCCATGGGCGAGTGGCGCAAGCTGAACTGCTCGTTCGTGCGCGACCATGGCATCGCGCTCACGCCGGAGCAGGAGAAGGATCTGTACAGCATGTCCGGCATGATGGTGGTAAACTATGTGCGGGAGAAATTCGGCATTGAGGCGAAGTTTGACACGCTTCTGGAACGCTCGGCCCGCCTGATGGAGCCGGCGTACACGGCGGGCGTGCCGCTCAAGCCCGGCGCGGGAGCGTATCTTAAGCGCCTGCGCGCGCGGGGCGTGAAGTGCGTGCTCTGCACGGCGACGCCGTCGCGGCTGGCGCTGATTGCGCTCAACAGGATGCAGCTGGTATCCGATCTCGACTTCATCTTCAGCACCGACATGACGGGCGGCAGCAAGGGCGATCCGGCGTTCTTTGACCGCCTGTGTGCGCTCATCGGCGAGAAGAAGGAGGACTGCGTGATGTTTGAGGACGCGCTCTACGCGATGCAGGGCGCGCGGGCCGCGGGCCTGGGCGTAATCGGCATCACGGACGCGACGAACGAGCCCGACCGGGAGGCAATCCGCGCCGTGTGCGACCGGGTGATCGATTCGTATGACGAGCTCGATTAACAGTTCATACGAATTGATTCTGGACTCAAATTGAGCCCTCAGAAAAGCCACAGTCAGGTAACGCTTCGCTCCCTGACTGCTTTGTCAGGTGGCTTCGCCATATTGGGAGGCGTTGGGCTGCCGCCCAAACCTGCCTGAGGGATTTCATCCCTCAGACTCCCTTCCTCGCTTCGCGCGTCTGAAAGCCATTTATATCAGAGAATCTCCTTGAGCGTCAGCGCGCACAGCAGCTCGCGCGGGAACGCGGCGAGCGTGTGCATGGCCAGCGCGGAGAAGGAGCCCTCGCGCCGAAGCAGCAAAACCAAGCACGCGAGCACGACTTTGCGGTCCGGCTGCGGCGGGGCGAAGAGCACGCCGATGCGCCCGCCCAGCAGGGAGCCGAGCATGGACTGCGCGTGCTCGAGCGGCAGACTTTGTGCGATCTCGTCCCGGAACTCGTCAAACGTGTAGACCCGCGCGGGATCGACGCCCAGCGTTTCGGCGCACAGCTCGCAGGCGCGCAGGAAGTAGTCGACCGCGTCCGCGCCGGGGCGCAGCGATTCCTCCAGCAGACCAAACAGCGGCGCGCTGTTCCTGCCGCTCATATTCGCTTCATATGCGGTGAGATGACAGACAAAGTCCTGCGCGGTGGAGGCGAGCCGCTGCGCGTCGATGGGATCGAAGCTGTAGCGCGTGCCCCGCAGCTGGCCAAAGGCGCGCAGCGCGTCGTTGCAGCCGAGCGTCATGTTGCGTTTGGCGCGCGCGCTGTCAAACGTCAGCAGCCCGCCCAGCGGATGCGACGCGCGGATGTAGGTCACGTTCGGCCGGCGGTCGAACTGCTCGTGCGCGCGGTGGCGGCCGATGTCCACGGCGATGATGTGCCTGGCGCCCTGGCGGACGGCCATATCCACCGGCACATTGTCGGAAAAACCGCCGTCCAGGTACCGCTCGCCCGCGATTGTGCGCATCGGCAGCGCAGGGAAGCAGGCGCAGGAGGCCATCAGATAGTCGTGCACGGTGCCGGGGGCCATGTCTTCCAGCCGCTTTTCCACCATGGACAGGGACGGGAAGCGCGTGGTCACCAGGCCAAAGCGCACGCCGCTTTGGCGCAGCTTGTCCTCGCTGACCGTATTTTTGATCAACTCAAAGAGGGGCGTCGGATCGACGCCCTTCTTTTGTGCATTTCGGGTGATGAAATCCAGCAGCCTGTCCGGCCTGGAAAAGATGGCCTCGGCCTCCTCGGCCAGCGCGACGCTCTCCGGGGTGACGACGTCGCTCAGGCGGATCGTCTCCCAGAGCGCCCGCAGGGCGGGCATGTCGCCCAGCGCGTACATGGCGGCGTTGAGCGAGCCGATGGACGTGCCGTAGACGCTGCCGGCGCGGATGCCCAGGTGCTCCAGCGCCTCGATCACGCCGACCTCATACGCGCCCTTGGCGCCGCCGCCGCCGAGGACGAGCGCCGTCTGCGAGGGAAGGAAACGCTGCATCAGGCACGCTCCTCAATCTGCGCGAGCTTGGCGAGCATTTCGGCGGTCTTCTCCACGCCCATCAGCGCGGAGTTGACGCAGATATCGTAATTCTGGGCCTTGCCCCACTTCATGTCGGTGTAGCGGAAGTAGTGGTTGCCGCGCTCCTTGTCCGAGCGGGAAATCTCCTTCATCGCCGCGGCCTCGTCGATATTGTGCAGCGCCATGATGCGCTTCACGCGCGCCTCCATCGGGGCGTGGACGAACACGTTGATCGTGTTCTCGCGGCCCTCGAGGATGTAGTCCGCGCAGCGGCCGACGATGACGGCGCTTTCCCGGGCGGCAATGTCGCGGATGACCTGCGCCTGCGCGATGAAGATGTTCTCCGACAGCGGCAGGTACTGCTGGGCGAAGAAGCCGTTGTGATAGCTGGCGGAGGCGGCGAGATTCTGCATCAGGCCGCTGCGCACGCGCTGCTCGTTGTTGGCGATGAATTCGTCGGACAGGCCGCTCTTCTGCGCGGCAAGCGTGATGATCTCTTTATCGTAATAGGAGATGCCCAAGCGCTTGGCCAGCGCCTGTCCAATCTGGCGGCCGCCGCTGCCGTACTCGCGGCCGATGGTGATGATGAGTGGGTTTTTCATGGGATCGCCCTCCTTTTGATGAAAAGCTGAGGGATCAGGCCCTTCTGCTGCCTCTATTATAGCACATTTGCGCGCCGAAGGCGAAATTGTTTTTTCGGAATGAATGAAATGGGTGTGCTCACTCGTCCTATAAACAGGGAAACGGAGGAAAAAATATGAAGAAAATATGGGAAATTCTGCTGCTGCTCGCGCTTCTGGCGGCGTGCGCCGCGCCGGGATGCGCGGAGATCGGCTTTGCCGAGGTGAACCGGGAGGGCGTCAATTTCAGGAAAGCGCCGGGCGGCGAGTTCATCGCCCGCTTTGATGCGCCGCAGAGCGTATATGTCTTCGAGGAGAAGACCGTAGACGGGAAGCTATGGTGCCATGTGTACACCTTTGTCGGCAAGCGCACCCGGGACGGATGGATTCGCGGGGACATGCTGCGCTTTCTCTCCGACGAGTTCTACGACGTCGTCAGCGTGCAGGCGGGCGATCACTATGTGACCGGCGTGCGCGCGGACGGAACGGTGGCGATCATGGGCGACGACATGCCGCATCTGCCCTGCATCGCGACGGTACGCAGCTGGCGGAATATCGCGCAGGTGACGTCCTCAACGTGCAGCGTGTACGCGCTGACCCGGGACGGGACGCTGATGACCGTGGGACGGAACAACGCCTATGGCACGGAAAAGGCTGCGAAGCTCTGTGGAAACGAGCCGATTCTGATGGATGCGGACGGACGGATCATGCCGCAAACCTGGCGCTGGGCAGAGGAAGGCGTCTTCCCTAGCGCGGAAGAAGGCTTGGAAGCGCTCGGTGATGCGCGGTGCGTCAAGGCGCTGGGCTGTGAGCGCGTCCTCTTCGGCGCGCTGACGACGGACGGAAGACTGCTGTGCGTGGGTGAGATGAAGCATTTGCAATCGAGCTTTGTCCATGCGCCGTATGTGGACGCCGATATGTACTGGGATTCCATCATCGCGCTGCGTCAGGACGGCCGGGTGGATGCGGCCGGCAGGAGCAGCGCGTGGAACGCTGGGCTGCGCGACGTGTCCGGCTGGATGGACGTGGTGAAGGTGGCGGCGGGCGCGCAGCACCTGCTGGGGCTTCGCGCGGACGGAACGGTGTACTATGCCGGGGACGACGAGCGGCATGCCCGACAGGTGGCGCAGTGGACGAACGTGAAGGACATCGATGCGGGCAATGGAACCAGCATCGCCCTGATGGCGGACGGCAGCGTGGCGATGGCGGGCGCGTATACGTCCTATGAGCGCTGATCGGGATTTGTCTTTTTCACGTGGCTGTGCTACAATGGATAAAAATTTTTCCCGAAAGGAATGGACGGTATGACCATCCGTTTGTACAATCAGGATTCCGCGCTGCTTGACTTCACCGCGACGGTAACGGGCTGCACGCAGAAGAAGGACCAGTATGTCGTGACGCTCGACCGCACGGCGTTCTTCCCGGAGGGCGGCGGTCAGGGCGCGGACCACGGCACGCTCAGCGGCGCGCAGGTGCTGGACTGCCACGAGGCGGGCGGCGAGGTGGAGCACACCGTCGACAGGCCGCTTGAGGTGGGCAGCACGGTCGAGGGCCATGTGGACAAGGGGCGCAGGCTGGACATGATGCAGCAGCACAGCGGCGAGCACATCTTCTCCGGCCTCGTATGCAGCTTGTTCGGCTATGACAACGTGGGCTTTCACATCGGCTCGGAGGCTGTCACCATGGATTTTAATGGCCCGCTGACCCAGGCGGATATCGACCGGGTGGAGGCGCTGGCCAACGAGGTCGTCTGGCGGAACGTACCGGTTCAGACGCTGCTGCCCAGCCGGGAGGAGCTGGAAACCATGCATTACCGCAGCAAGAAGGCGCTGGAGGGTGAGGTGCGCATCGTGCGCATCCCGGACGCGGACACCTGTGCCTGCTGCGGCACGCACGTCAAGCGGACCGGCGCCATCGGCCAGATCAAGGTGCTGGGCTGGCAGAAGTACAAGAGCGGCGTGCGCGTGTCCATCCTGTGCGGCAGGCGCGCGCTGGCGGAGGAGAACGCGCTGCTCGGGCAGGTGAAGGGTGCCAGCGTGGCGCTCTCGTGCAGGCAGCACGAGGTTGCGCAGGCCGTGCAGCACCTGATGGCTGAGCGCGATCAGCTTCGCCTGAAGACGGAGCAGCTGGGCCTGCAGCTCTTTGAGCTGATGGCGGCCGGGGAGGCGGCAAACGCCGTGCGCATGGTCGTGTGCGACGCGCTCCCGGCGAGCGCCGTGCGCAAGGCGGCGGGCAGGCTCTGCCAGGGCGCGAGGCTCGGCCTGGTGCTCGTGCCGCGCGAGGACGGCTACAGCTTTGCGCTGTCCTCCGAGACGGAGGATGTGCGCCCGGTGACGAAGGCGTTGTGCGCAGCCTTCGGCGGCAAGGGTGGCGGCCCGAAGGACATGACACAGGGCGTGCTCGCGGGCGGCACACCGGAGGAAATCCGCGCGGCGCTGGGGACGGAGGACGATAGGGCTGCCGACCCGGGAAACGGAATAGTCGTGTAAACACTCCTTTCCGTTTCCGGCGCTCCGCCTGCCTGTTTCCCGCACAGCGGGCGGCAGGCTTCGGTCCCTATGACCTGCCTGAGGGATTTCATCCCTCAGACTCCCTTCTTCGCTTCGCGCATATGAAAAGAAAGTCATATAAAAATTCGGACGCAGGAAATATCCTGCGTCCAATATTTTTTCATGCTTGCTTCAAGCCGCCGCGAAGCGAAGAAGGGTCAAGGGATAAAATAATCCCTTGCGGGGTTTGGGGCGGAGCCCCAAGCGGGTTTGGGCGGCAGCCCAACGTCCCCTCACTCGATATACCCCGCCAGCACCTTGAGCGCCGCGACCGCGCCGTCGACGTGGCTGCGCTCGTAGCCATGGGAGGCGTACACGCCCGCGCCGATGAGGCCGAAGCGCAGGTCGCTGCCCGCGCGCAGCGTCGTCGCCACGTCGCTGCTGTAAAACGGATACACGTCCACCGCGTAAGCCGCGCCCATCTTCTCCGCCGCCGCGATCAGACCGTTCGTCGTCGCGTAATGGAACGGGCCGCTCCTGTCCTTGGCGCAGATGGAGACCCTGCGCTCGTCGCAGTCAAGCCCCTCGCCCACGCAGCCCATGTCCACCGCAATTGCCTCGGTCACGCCCTGCGGCACGCTCGCGCTGCCGCCGTGTCCGACCTCCTCGAAGGAGGTGATGTGCGCATACACCGCGCGCCTGGGCGTGATGTGCTCGTCGTGCAGGTACTTCGCATAGCCCAGCAGGATTCCCACACTCAGCTTGTCGTCGAGGAACCGGCTCTTGATGTAGCCGCTCTTGGTGATGCGCACGCGCGGGTCAAAGCAGACGTAATCGCCCACGCGCACGCCCAGCTTCTTCACGTCCTCGGCGGTCTTCACGTCCTCGTCCAGCACGATCTCGATCGTGTCGAATGTGCGCTTTTCGTCGTTGTAATTGCCGTTGACGTGGATGGACGCATTGCACAGCTGTGCCGTGCCCTCGATCACCGCGCCGGACCGGGTCACGACGCGGCAGTTTTCCGTCTCCACGTTGTTCGCGTTCAGGCCGCCGATGTTCGTGATCTTCAGCCGGCCGCTCGGCTTGATTTGGCAAACCATGCCGCCCAGCGTGTCCATGTGCGCCTCCAGCAGCAATCCGTCCGCCTTGTCCTCGCCGCCCAGGTGCACGATCACGCCGTCCTTGCGCGTGCGCTCGCATGCAAAGCCCAGCGCCTCAAACCGCGCCATCACATGCTCCGCCGCGGCCTGCGTCATGCCGCTGGGGCTGTCGATGGCCAGCAGCGCCGCCGTCTCCTCGAGAATAAACTGCCCGTACTGTTCAAAGTCCATGGATATTCCTCCTATCCCTTACTCCGTCTTGAGCTCCTGCACCCGGCTGATGATGATGGACATGGTGCCGTCGTCGTTGCTCACCACCGCAAAGCTGTTCTCGTCGTCCGCCAGCGTGCGCGGCAGCGAGATCGAGATGCCGTTGTCCGTCTTGATCTTGAGTTTGGCCAGCTGCGTCATCACGCGCTTGTTTTCCACCGGAATCACCGGCTCCATGGCCTCCTCCTGCATCTGCCGAGAGACCTCTTCTATGATCGCCTCGCGCTCGGGATCGCTGCGGAAGACCTCCTCGGCCACGTCCTGCACGTCGATGACGCCCTTCTCCTCGATGGATTTGGCCATCGCGCGCTTGACCGCGGGCCGCAGCTCCTGCTCGGGCATGTCCGGCGGCGCGGCCTGCGCGATCATCTCGCTGACCTTCTGTACGGATTCCTTCGTCGTGCGCGTCTGCGCCATGGCGAAAAGCGCCTCGGAAAAGAGCATCCGGTTGCCCACGTTGGTCAGCACCGCGGTGTCCCGCAGGCGGATGTCGCCGGTGGAGAGGTTGACCACGAAGCCGGAGAACGCCTTTGAGCCGGAGAGCGGCAGCACATAGCCGTGCTCCTGAAGCTGCGTGTTCGCCGCCTCGCCCTCCATTTCGATCTGGTGCACCATCGCCCGGCGATAGGGCAGCTGCGCCACGCACAGGTGCGGGTCGTTGTCCCGGTCAAAGGAGAAGATGACCATGTCAAAGCCGGCGCGCGGAATCTCCAGCGCCTGCATGCTCTCGTCCATGCCGCGCATCAGCGCGTCCGCTGCCTCGCCGAAGGGCGTGTAGCCAAAGCGCCGCAGCAGCTCCTCCTGCGCGCTGCCGGGTTCCACGCACGTCGTGCGGCTCGCGTCCGAGCTTTCGAGCTTGTCCGCAACCGCGGACAGATACGCGCCGGCCTCGTCCGTCGGCTTTCCCGGCTTTGCGGGAAAGATGGGCGACGCCGCGCTGCCGTCATAGATGTAAACTGCCGCCCGGGCAATGATGTTCATGTGTATTCCACCTTATATCCGAATCAGAATCATATACACCGCCGTCCCTCCGGCGATGCTCAGCAGCGTATTGCGCCTGGCCAGGTGCAGCGCCACGACGACCGCCGCCGCCGCGAGCTGCTTTGCGCCGTCCGCAAACGCGCCGAAGGGGACGCTCCTCAGGCAGTACACCACCAGCGCCGCCATGATGGCCGGCGGCAGCATGCCGCCCAGCGACGCGACCCATCCGGGCACGCCGCCCTTGCCGCCGAAGCATGCAAACGGCAGCGCACGCAGCAGAAGCGTCACGCCTGCGCAGACCAGCACAATGAGCAGTGCATGCGTGTTCATGCCGCCCGCCTCCTTCCCGCCGTGTCCACGGCCGTCAGCAGCACGGCCGTCGCCGCAAGCGCGGGCGCGAGGAACCGGTCCGGGCCCAGCAGCATCAGGCAAAGCGCCGCGCATGCGCCGCCGATCGCCATCGGCAGGCGGTCCGCCCGGTTCATGGCGCGCTCCACGCAGATGACGATGAACAGCGCGGTCATCGAGTAATCAATGCCCGTCAGGTCAAAGGGCAGCTGCTGCGCCAGCACCGCACCGGCGACGGAGCCGGCGATCCAGTAGAGCTGATCATATAGCGCCACGCGCAGCATCACGCCGTCGCTCTCCTCGCCCGGCAGGCCGCAGTACACGGAGTATGTCTCGTCCGTCAGCGAAAAGATCATGTACGGGCACAGCCTGCCCATGCGCTGAAAGCGCTCGATGCAGCTGACGCCGTAAAACAGATGCCGCGCGTTGACCATCAGCGCCGTCAGCGCGACGGTCGTCAGCGCCGCGCCGGACGCCATCAGCGGCACCATCACAAACTGCATGCTGCCGGCGTACACCAGGCCGCTCATCATCAGCGCCCAGGCCGGGCCGAATCCCGCCTGCGCCAGCGTCGCGCCGAACGCCGTGCCCAAAAACAGATAACCGCACATGACGGGCAGCGTCAGCCTCACCGCCCTCATGCGCTCGTGCTGCGCGTCAGGCATGCGCGTCCTCCCCGACCCGCTCAAAGCGGTACGTCTGCGTCGCGCCCGGGTACTTCTCCCGATCCACCTCGGACATGAACATCGCCTTGGGGCGCACCCAGACGCCATGCTCTCCGTACAGCGCGCGGTAGACGACCACGTCCTCCCGCGTCTCGCTGTCGCGGGCAAAGTACAGCACCTGATACAGGTTTCCTTTGAAATGCCGGACGGTATCGCCCGGGTTGATTCGCTCGTTCATAGGTACTCCTTTGGGGCGCTGTCCGGGCAACCCACAAGGTCGCAGCGCCTCTGCTATTCCCCGTCAGGTATCGCTTCGCTCCCTGACTACCTTTCTTCTGATCGCTTCGCGATAGGGTACGTTGGGGCCGCAGGCGCCAAACCCCGCCTGGGGATTTCATCCCCAGACCCCTTCTTCGCTTCGCGGCGGCTTCAAGCGGCATTTCAGCTTCGTCCTTCCTCCTCGAGGATCCGGGAGAGGTTCATCATCAGGCTGAGCATCGGCGCGAACATCGCGTCGTCCTCCATGTCCATCAGCTTCTGGATCTTCGTCAGACGGTAGCGCACGGTGTTGGGATGCTGGAACAGCGCCTTGGCCGTCGCCGCAATCTCCATTTTTTCCTGCACATACACGCGCGCCGTCTGCTCCAGGCTCGTGCGGTTCTGGCTGTCGTATTCGCGGATGCGCTGCAGCTGGCGCCTGCACTGGCTGCACACAAACGGATTCTCGCTCATCGGGAACAGGTACGCATACAGCCCCAGCTCCTGCGCGCAGAGGATCCGCCTGCCCGTCAGCCGTGCCGCGCGCGCGCCGTAGACCGCCTCGCCCAGCGCTTCGCCAAAAGCGGCCTGCTCCGTCCTGCGCAGGCTCACGCCGACGAACAGCTCCGTCTGGTCCACGCCCGCACGGTCAAGCAGCGTCTCCAGCGCTGCGCAGCTGTCCGCTTCCTCCCCGTCCTCGTGCAGCAGCACGATCAGCATCCGCCGCCACGCCATGCAGATGCACCGCTGCGCCAGCGTCTCGTCGCCCGAAAGCAGCACATACAGCTTCTCCTCCAGCGCCGCCATCCGATCCCTGGGATACAGCGCGCAGAGGCGGTACGCACCCACGCCGGTCGGGTCGATGCGCTGCACCTTCTCCTTCGTCTGCTCCACCGTCAGCGCGCCGCGCATCAGCGCGTCCAGCTCCGCCTCATAGCCGGCAAAGTGCCGCTTGCCGCGGATCAGCTCCGTCACCTCGAGGATGACCTCCTCGATGTACGTCTCGTCAAACAGGAACAGCGGCGTGCCCAGCCGGTTCGCCATGTTCACCACGCTCTGCGGCAGCTCGCTGAAGTACGCCGTCTTGACCAGCAGGCCCGCAATGCCCTGGTTCATCAGCGCCAGCAGCGAGTTGGCCACCAGCTGGCCGTCCCCGCGGGCATAGGCGAGCGTCGTCACCACCAGATCGCCTCGGTAGAAATCCGGCAGCTGCATGCGGGAGGAGTCATACTCCAGCAGCACCGCCGCCGTCACCGTACGCTCCAGGCCCTCCTGGCCCGCAATCAGGCGCAATCTCTTCAGGTTTTGGAGCCGGAACAGTTCCTTGATGCGGATCACAACGCTCACCTCTTCGCTTTCAATGCCTTATTGTATCACCGGATTGTGCATTTTGCAAGGCATAGCCTATATTCGTTGTGCAAAACAAAAAGCGGGCCAAGCCCGCTCCCTCTTCCGAAACGCTTGGCAGCGCGGCGCTTCCCTGTGCCCGCCGCACGGCAGTTTGCGTGGTTCTCCCACATGCAAAAAGCGGAGGGAAATCCCTCCGCCAGATCAAAGTACGTACAGCAGAATCGCCAGCATGTGCAGCACGCTGCCCGCAATCACGAACAGATGAAACACGCTGTGCATGTACTTCTGCGTACGGCCCAGGCCGTAGAGCACCGCGCCCACCGTGTAGCACACGCCGCCCATCAGGATCAGCCAGAAGCCGCCCCAGCTGACCGCCTGAATCAGCAATCCGATTTTGAGGACGATGCACCAGCCGATGCCCAGATAGCAGATCATCGAGAAGACCGCGTACTTCTTCAGGTCAATCGCCGTCAGCGTGATGCCCAGCGCCGCCAGCGCCCATACCGTGCCAAACAGGATCCAGCTTGTCCTCGGGTCAATCGGCCGCATGGCGCTCAGCAGGATCGGCGTGTAGGTGCCGGCGATCAGCAGATAGATCGTGCAGTGATCCAGCACCTGCATCACCCGCTTGGCCATGCCGTCGTGCAGGCCGTGGTAAACGCTGGACATCGTATAGAGCACGATCATCGATACGCCATAGACGATCGACCCCGCCACGCCGTAGCCGTTGCGGTGAACCGCGGAGACGACAATGCACAGCACCAGCGCCGCGACGCCGATAGCGCTGCCCACGATGTGGGAGATCATGTTGAATCGTTCTTCTCCCCTGGTGTACACCGGCATCTGCCGGTCCCTGAGCTTCGTTCTCTTGCGTCTCTGCATCGCCATTCCTCCTTATCGGTTTTTCAAAAACCGATCAAAGCATATCACAAATCTTCACTTCTGTCAACCTCATTTTTGCTTCGGTCGGTCCAATCTGCGCTGCATTGCCTTCACCAGCTCCATGATCGGGATGATGACCACGGCCAGGCCGAGCGCAATCGCGTACTCCGCGAGGCTGATGGGCGTAAATTCAAACGCATTGGCGAGGAAGGGCACCTCGATGACCAGCGTGGTCAGCACGAGGGAGACGATCATCGCGCCGTAGAGGAACGCGTTGTGCGTTTTGAGGGTGAAGATCGAGCCGCGGCGGCTGCGCATGTTCAGGGAATGGAAGATCTCCACCATGGACAGCGTGAGGAACGCCATCGTCATGCCGTCCGGGCTGTTCACGAATGCCCACGTGCCGCTCTCCATGAAGTGGCCTACGGCATAGGAGAGCATCACCAGCGCCGTGACGACCGCGCCCTGGAAGAACACGTCAAACGCCATGCCGCCGGCAAAGACGCCCTCCTTCGGGTCGCGCGGCGGCTTCTTCATGCTGTCCGCTTCGCTCTTTTCCATGCCCAGCGCCAGCGCCGGGAAGCAGTCGGTGATCAGGTTGATCCACAGCAGGTGCACCGGCTGAAGGATCGTGAAGCCGATCAGCGTCGCGAAGAAGATGGAGAGCACCTCCGCCAGGTTGCTCGCCAGCAGGTACTGGATCGCCTTGCGGATGTTCGCGTAGATGCGGCGGCCCTCCTCCACGGCGGAGACGATCGTCGCGAAGTTGTCGTCGGAGAGCACCATGTCCGCGACGTTCTTGGTCACGTCCGTGCCGGTGATGCCCATGCCCACGCCAATATCCGCGCACTTGATGGACGGCGCGTCGTTCACGCCGTCGCCGGTCATCGCGGTGATCTTTCCGCGGGCCTTCCAGGCGTTCACGATGCGGACCTTGTGCTCCGGCTGCACGCGGGCGTAGACGGCGTAACGCTCGATGTTCTCCTTAAGCATCTCGTCGTCCATCTCGTCCAGCTGCGCGCCGGTGATCGCCTGCCCGCTGTTTTCGATGATGCCCAGCTCCATGCCAATGGCCACGGCGGTGTCCCTGTGGTCGCCGGTGATCATGATCGGCCGGATGCCCGCCTCGCGGCACTCAGCGATGGCCGTCTTCACCTCCGGGCGCACCGGGTCGATCATGCCGCACAGGCCGACGTACGTCAGGTTCTGCTCCAGCGCCTCCGGCGACATGTCGTCCGGCAGCTGCTCCCAGTCGCGCCTGGCCGCGCAGAGCACGCGCAGCGCCTTGTCGGCCATCCGCTTGTTCGCCGCCAGGATGTCTGCGCGGAGATCGTCGGTCATAGGAACGGCCTGTCCGCCGAGGAGCGCATGGCTGCATCGGCTGAGCACCACGTCCGGCGCGCCCTTGGTGAACTGCACGACGCCGTCCTTCGTCCGGTGCAGCGTGGTCATCATCTTGCGCATGGAGTCAAACGGCGCCTCGCCCACGCGCGGATACGCGCCGTACAGTGCGTCGCCCACGAGGCCCGCCTTCGCCGCGTCGTTCACCAGCGCGCACTCCGTCGGCTCGCCGATGGCCTCGCCCGCCGCCTCGTCGAATTTCGCGTCGCTGCACAGCGCCATCGCCGTGCGCAGCAGTGTCTCGTCGTCGCCGGCGTGCTCCACGACGGTCATCCTGTTCTGGGTCAGCGTGCCGGTCTTGTCCGAGCAGATGATCTGCGTGCAGCCCAGCGTCTCCACCGCGGTCAGCTTGCGGATGATCGCGTTCCTTTTGGACATGTTTGTCACGCCGATGGACAGCACCACCGTGACCACCGCCGCCAATCCCTCCGGGATCGCCGCCACGGCCAGCGACACCGCGACCATGAACGTATCCAGCAGCAGCGCGCCGCTCATGCCGGCGCTGCCCGCGCGCAGCACGCCCACACCAAAGATCACCGCGCAGATGCCCAGCACCAGCACGGTCAGGATACGGCTGAGCTGGCTCAGCTTGCGCTGCAGCGGGGTCTGCTCGTCCGCCGTCTGCGCCAGCGCGCCGGCGATCTTGCCCATCTCGGTGTTCATGCCCGTGCCGGTCACGACCGCCGTGCCGCGGCCATAGACGACCGTGGAGCCCATGTACATCATGTTCCTGCGGTCGCCCAGCGGCACGTCCTTCGCATCCTCCAGGTTCAGGATGTCGATGAACTTGTTCACCGGCACGGATTCGCCCGTCAGCGCCGCCTCCTCGATCTTCAGGCTCGCACTGGTGAGGATACGTCCGTCCGCCGGCACCGCGTCGCCCGCCTCCAGCACCACAATGTCGCCCGGCACGAGCTCCTCGCTGCGCAGGACGGTCATTTTGCCGTCGCGCATGACCTTGCTGGTGGCCGCCGCCATCTCCTGCAGCGCCGCGATGGCCGCCTCGGCCTTGCTCTCCTGCACCACGCCCAGCACCGCGTTGACGATCACCACCGCCATGATGATGATCACGTCGGCAAAGGACTCGCCGGAATAGACCGCCGTGATACCGGAGATGATGGCCGCAGCGATCAGAATGATGATCATCGGATCGGCCAGCTCCCCAAGGAACCGCGCGATCAGGGACTTCTTTTTGCCCTCCTGCAATTTGTTGGGGCCGGACTCCGCCAGGCGGTGCCCGGCCTCGGCCGTCGTCAGTCCCTCGGGCGAGGTATTCTGCGCCTTGAGCACAGCCTCGCAGCTTTCAAGATATGCTTTCATGACTCTACCTCCCACTAAACTATATATATGAAATCAAAAACGAGACTTGCCTGCCGATTTCCCCATAGGGGAAACAACAGGTAAGTCTCGTCATTTCAAATGAAGCCAGGAACATGCGTTCCAGAGCTGTTGGCATCATCGCGCAGCGCGCTGACTACTCCCTTACGAG
>SFFH01000023.1 GCA_004557905.1 Clostridiales bacterium
GGAACTTGCCGGAAGTGCGGAGCGTGTGGATATGCGTTCCTATGAAAGACAGGGACTTGATATTATCCCGACCGTTCACATGGGAGCTGCTGTCTGTGCTCTGGAACGCAAGGGCATTGAAACCAACATCGGCAATCTGAACCGAGATATTAAGGCCGCTAACCGCATGATGGACGCTATCCGCAGCACCATCAAAAATCTGCGAAACTGGATTGCGGATATTCTGGAAGCTACCAAGGAAGCTATTGTGGAAGCACAGGCAGAAAAGGAAAATGCTTCGCCCAATTTATCCATTCTGCTCCGTGATTATATGAATCTGAGAAAGGCAGAGCGCAGCGAATGGTCGAGGTACGGACAGCAGAAAGGCACAGCTGATGATCTGAAAGCGGTTTCCAAAGCTCTGATCTATTTGAAAGAACATGAGCTTTACACACTGAAAGATTTGGACACCGCACTGCAAGGCATGAACCAAAAAGCAGGAGCAATCAGCAAGGAAATGAAAACTGCATCGAATCGAATGAAAGTCATTACCTCCATTCAGACTGCGGTTGCAGACTGCCAGACCCACAAGGAAGTCCATGACAAATATATCAAAATCGGTTGGAAAACAAGACAAGCTGCCTTTGCTGAAAAGCATAAGGACGAGCTGAATGCCTACAACAAGGCTTACCGCACTCTGAAAAAGCACGATGTTGATTTGAACGTAGATCTGGATGCTCTGAAAGCAGAGTATGATACGCTGAAAGCAACCCACACCGAGCTTGCCGGACAGCTTGCAACCGTCAAAGAGGAATTACAGCCGATGAAAGATATTCGTTACTGGATCGGTAAAGTCCTTACACCGGAACAGTCCGAGGTTCAGAAAAAGCCCGAACCGAAGCACTCTGTAACAGAGAGATTGAAGTTCGAGCAAGAACAAAAGAAGCAACAGCCGGAGCAGAAAACTCCGCAGCAGAAAAAACAGAATATGGAACTCTAAGGCACTTGCTGTTTTCTTTGTGAAAATGTTGAGTGCTTTTTTGTCTCCCGAAAGGATGATGCAATGAATGTATTTGAAGCTGTAAAACAATCCGTCACTACCCGACAGGCGGCAGAGCTGTACGGCATCAATGTCAACCGGGCAGGAAAAGCCAACTGCCCTTTTCACAACGATCGGACGCCCAGCATGAAGGTGGACAAGCGGTTCCATTGCTTCGGCTGCGGTGCCGATGGAGATGTGATTGATTTTACAGCACAGCTATATGGGTTAGATGCAAAGTCTGCCGCCGAAAAACTGGCTGCGGACTTTCAAATCCCCTATACACATCACAAAAGAAAGGGAACGGTGAAAAAGGCTATCAGAGAGAAATCGGAGAAGAAAATGTACCGGGAACTGGAAGCCAGATGCTTCCGGGTATTATCAGATTATTTTCATCTGCTCCGGCATTGGGAACGGGCATATGCCCCG
Source organism: Clostridiales bacterium (assembly GCA_004557905.1). Classification (GTDB taxonomy): domain Bacteria; phylum Bacillota; class Clostridia; order Christensenellales; family Aristaeellaceae; genus Ventricola. The sequence continues at coordinate 1,448 of SFFH01000023.1, forward strand.
AAACCGGAAGATGAAACATGGCATCCATTGTTCGTGGAAGCCCTGCAAAAGAAAGACCACATTGAGTATTTACTGGATGTGCTGCTGTACGATTCCATCGAAGAGCGTGCGGCACTTATAAGAGATTACGGAAAGGAAGTGATGAAACTTGAACGGCGATTATCAGAGCTTGGCACCGGAGCTGAGAGAGAATTTGAAGATGCTTGCAGAGAACCGGCTCTGCCAGACCCCAGAGGAAGTCAGGGAACTTCTGGAGGTGAATGACAAAGGGCAGGTGAAGAACACCATGCAGAATGTGTATCAGGTCTTTCAGTCTGACCCGGTATTGCATGGAGCCATCAGTTACAACATTCTTACCGGGCGCATTGATATCTGCAAGCCCCTATGGTGGGAACGCACCACCTCTGCCATGAGCGACACGGATTTCAACTATCTCATGCTGTATCTGGAAAAACGATACGGGCTGAACAACGAAAACCGTATCCGCAGGGCGTTGACGGTGGTTGCACACCAGAACCAGTATCACCCAATCCGGGAATATCTGAACCGCCTGGAATGGGATGGCACAGAGCGCATCCCCTATGTGCTTCATCACTTCCTGGGCGCAGAAATCTGTGCGTATGGCACCGAAGTCATGCGGCTGTTTCTTTTGGGAGCTATTCACCGGGTATTCAAACCGGGCTGCAAGTTTGAATTGATGCTATGTCTGGTGGGCGGACAGGGAGCGGGAAAATCTACCTTCTTTCGCTTTCTGGCCTGCAAGGATGAATGGTTCTCCGATGACCTGAAGAAGATTGATGACGACAATGTGTTCCGCAAGATGCAGGGACACTGGATCATAGAAATGTCGGAGATGATCGCTACCCCAATCCCAGAAGTTATAAGAAGTACGGCAAGCAAAGGGGCTGGATGCGTGGAAACGAAGCATCGGAAACGGAGACAAACCCCTTGGATGGCTTTAGGGAACTGACCGAGGAAGAATGCAACCAGATGGAACTGCCGTTTTAAGAAAGGAGCATGGTTTCCTGTTTTATATCCAATCCGTTGCCATAGCGGTTTCCGTGAAAAGGCTTGTTCCGCAGGGCTTTTTCTTCTCTGGAAACGAAAGCAACAAAGAAATGCAAGAAAAACCAAAATAGCAAAGACAGCTGCCGCCAAGGAGGAATCAGGTTTTTGTGAGACAGTTTCCGGTTTCTGTTTCCGGTTCTCCCTTTCCGGCTTTAGAAGGTATCCAAATGAACGCAGTACAGAACAACGCAGGTCTTGGAATGTCCAGACCCTGCACAACGAATTGATATATGGAGGTAAATGCCTATGGCGAATAGCAAGAGCAGTGTGAGTGAGAAGAACTATTTTGACATTCCGGTGTGGCGCAGATACACGCTGACCATTGAGGAAGCTGCTGGCTACTATCACATCGGTGAAGGGAAACTTCGGATGTTGATCGACCAGAACCCGCACGAAGATTTCTACGTTATGAACGGCAACAGAGCATTGATCAAGCGGGAGAAGTTCGAGCGGTATCTGGATCAGGCCACCGCTGTGTAAAAAATAAAACGGCAGGACTGCCGTTTTCACATGATACAACTATACGGAGAGCCAAATTTGTGATATGATGTTATCGCAAGTCTGGCTCTCCTTTCTTGAAAGGAGAGATTCCATGAGCGAAAAAAGGCGTCGAAACCGGATTTTGCGTGAAGGCGAATACCAGCGTACAGATGGGAGGTATCGTTACCGATATATTGACGAGGACGGCAAGGAGAAGAATGTATACAGTTGGCGTTTGGACAAGAACGATCCGACACCCAAGGGTAAGAAACGAGAGCTTTCGCTGAGAGAGAAGGAAAAACAGATTCAGGCAGATCTGTTTGACCACATCGTTACCAATGGTGGTAATTATACGGTAGTTGAACTGGTAGAAAAGTATGTGTCTTTGAAAACCGGAGTGAGCCATAACACTCGTGCAGGATATAAGACCGTGATCAATATCCTGAATAAAGAAGCGTTTGGAAAGCTGCGCATTGACAAGGTTCGCCTGTCTGATGCAAAGGCGTGGCTGATCAAGCTTCAGCAGGTGGATGGCAGAGGGTACAGCTCCATTCACTCCATCAGAGGTGTTCTCAGGCCGGCTTTCCAGTTGGCGGTGGATGATGACTTGATCCGTAAGAATCCATTTGGATTTGAACTGGCATCGGTGATCGTGAACGATTCTGTCACCAGAGAAGCAATTACCCGTAAGCAGGAGCGTGAACTTCTGAAATTCATCAAGGAAGATAAGCATTTCTGCCGATACTACGATGCGATCTATATTCTCTTTAACACGGGGCTGCGTATCTCGGAATTTTGTGGATTGACCTTTTCCGATATCGAGTTCGATCAGAAGCGTATCAATGTTGACCATCAGTTGCAGAGAACATCGCAGATGCAGTATGTGATCCAGGACCCTAAGACGGAAAGCGGTATCCGCTATGTGCCGATGAGCGAGGAAGTGGTGGCGTGTTTCCGCCGTATTCTCGCCAATCGTGTGGCACCGAAAGTGGAGCCGATGGTGGATGGATATGCCGGTTTCCTGTTTCTGGACAAGAATGACAGACCGATGGTTGCTCTGCATTGGGAGAAATACCTGCAGCACATTGTCGAGAAGTACAACAAGATCTACCGTATCCAGATGCCCAAAGTAACCCCTCATGTATGCAGACACACCTTCTGTTCCAATATGGCGAAATCCGGAATGAACCCTAAGACATTGCAGTATATCATGGGTCATTCGGACATCAGCGTGACGCTGAATGTTTACACCCATGTGCAGTTCGATGACGCACAGGCTGAACTGCTTCGAGTAGCGGAAGCCTAAAACACCCCGTTGGTACGTAGCTTTTATTTACCAACGATTTTACCAATATTGCAGGAAAAAGCATGAGAAAATACGGGGAGATTTGAGAAGATATCCCGAAAACAAAGAAACATGAAAATGCCGAAAACCCCTGCAATATTGGGCATTTGAGAAGAAATACAAGACTTATATGGAGATATAAGACGATGATAAAAATATTGTTTATTTGCCACGGCAACATCTGCCGCAGCCCGATGGGCGAGATGATCATGAAGCAGCTCGTGCGCGAGCAGGGGCTTGAGGACGTCTTCACCATCGCCTCCTGCGCGACCAGCCGGGAGGAGATCGGCAACCCGGTCTATCCGCCCGCCCGTGCGGAGCTGGCCCGCCACGGCATCCCCTGTGAGCGCCGCGGGGCGCGCCAGCTGACCCGGCGGGACTACGAGGACTACGATCTGCTGATCTGCATGGACTCCATGAACGTCCGCAACGCGCTGCGCATCCTGGGCAGCGATCCCGAGGGCAAGCTGCACAAGCTCAAGGAATATCTGGGTTCCGCAGACGACGTCGCCGATCCCTGGTACAATGACCGTTTCGATATCGCCTACGCTGAGATCGACGCGGGCTGCCGGGCGCTGCTGGAACAGATTCTGCATGCGTAGTATTGATCTGTGCCTAAATTCTCACTGTGCAATCGCACCCGTTTCAATCGTAGGCTGCTGCGCAGCCTGCTCTGAAACTACTGTTTTTCTTGAAATGATTGGATACGTTGGGGCTGACGACCCGGGAAGCCGGCATAGTCGCGCAAGCGCTCCTTGCCGTTTCCGACGCTCCGCCCGCCTGTTCCCGCCACTGGCGGCGGCGGCCTCCGGTCCCAAACCCTTCTTCGCTTCGCGCATATAAAAGAAGCCTCCGCCATGGAAGCTTCTTTTGCTTTATTCCACCTTGTCCACGAACAGCAGATCAAACCGGGGCACCATCACCGGCTCACCCTGATCGTCCTGCTCCTCGAACACGCCGGAGACCTCGGCGACGACGGTGATCATGTCGCCCACCTTCGCGCCCATGTCCTCGCCGGCCACGATGACGACCGGGTTGTACCAGGTGCCGTTGGCGGCCTTGTTGAACTGCATGCGGATGTAATGCGCGCTGCCGCTGGCGCTGACCTCCGTCACCGGGCCGTAGAGGCTCATCACCTTGCCGCGGTTTTCGCTCATATCGCGCTGCAGGGTCTTGTAGCTGATCTTTTCCGCCGAGCTGCGCACGGCCGCCTTCTCCTGGTCGTCCGTCATCACGCGCACCAGCGTGAACGGATAGCGCCGCTGGTTGAAGCCGTCCTTGTCGAGAATCAGCGTGTAGCGGTACTCGCCCGCCTGCTCTGTCGTCAACTCGAAGGAGAACGAGCCGTCGTTGCCTGCGCGCTTCTTGGATACGCCGAACGGCGTCACCAGCTGCATCTGCGTGCCGGCCAGCGTCTGGCCGGAAAGGACGGTCTTGCTTTGCGTCACGGTGTGCACGCCGCTCTCCTCGATGCCGCCCAGCGACACCGGCAGCGTCTTCGCGCTGAAGGTTACCGTGCCGGACACGCTCGCGTCCGCCATGCCCTCCACGCTCGCGGTCAGCGTGATGTCAAACGTGCCCTCGTCCTCCATCGGCACCAGCAGCGAGAAGCTGCCATTGGCGCCCGCCTGGCCGACGGAGAGCAGCTGCATCTCGCCCTTCTGATCGGGCGCCTGCGCGACTAGCTCGGCGTTCGCCGTCGTCTGGCCGGTGATCACGAGGTTGGAGGTCGTCGTCTCCTGCGGGATGTCCGCCGTCAGGCGCACGGTGCGCACCGGCGCGTCGGCAATCTGCTTGACCGTCAGGTCGTGCGTGCGCGCGCGGAAGCCCGCGATATCCCGGTTGCCGAAGCGGCCGGAGGCGATCTGCCAGTCGAGCATCACCAGCATGCCGTTTTTCACCGTCACATAGCGCAGGCCGCGGCCGATGATCTCGTCGGAGAAGGTCTTCACATAGTGGATGTACATCCAGTACTCGCCGTTCTCCTTCTGCCATTCCACGTCCTGCGTGCGGTTGCCGGTCGTCTCCCAGATCGTGTTGTTCTCCGCCATGCGGCGCAGCTCCCGCCGCTGGGCGTCGGTGATCTCCGCGATGTCAAAAATCTCGCCGGAGAGCTCGTTCGTGCGGGCAATGACGCTCATGTGCTGCGTAAAATCCTGCCGGTACGCGCGGGAAAGCACGCCCTGCTCCTCCAGTTCCTGCGACAGCGCGGAGGCGTCAATGCCGTTCTCCTTAAGAAGCGGCGCGTATACCATGGCCAGCTGGGGCGAGACGACGATCCAGCTCTCCGGATAGTCAAAGGTCAGGCCCTGCGCCTCCATGGCGATGGTCTGCGCGCCCGCCGCGCAGGGCACGAGTGCCAGCGCCAAAAGGAGCCCAAATAGAATGCGTTTCATGGCTTACCCCTTACAGGATGTGCACGAGCATGTTGCCGCCCTCGTCCGTCTTGAGCCTGAGCAGGCCCTCGCGCTCGAGCGTGCGCAGCACATCGGAGAAGCGCCGCAGGCCGATCTGCCGCTCGGTGAAGTCCGGGTACAGCGCCTGCACGGCGGACTTGAGGATCGAGGGATTCACGCGGTCAAAGCCGTCCTCCTTGTAGGCGGACAGGATGCGCGCGAACACGCCGACGTAATTGTCGCGCGTGAGCTGCTCCACAGCCGCGTACGCCTGATTGAGCCGCAGGATGAGGTTATACTCCTCGCTCTCCATCTCAAAGGAGCCGAACTGCTCCGCGAGCTTGGCGAGCATCTTCCCGAACGTGGAGAAGCCGACGCTCTTTTCTGAAAAGTTGGGGCGCAGGCGCAGCAGGACGCTCTTGACCTCGGAGGCAAGCATCTCGCCGCCCTCGCTCTCACGCAGGATGGTGACGATCAGGTCGTTGACGTCCGAGAGCGTCAGCGCGTCGCTGACCTCGCTGACGGAGCGCTCCTTGCCGCTGGCCACGCTCTCCAGGAACTGGAACTCGCTGCACGCGCTCATGAACACGTTGCTGGCCGCCTCGCTTCGGGAGATGCCCAGCACAAACTTGCCCATGCTCTTGAGCTTGCCCACCAGCGGCACATAGTCGCTGTCGCCGGAGACGATGCAGAAAGCTGTCGATGAGCTCGTTGCGGTAGGCGACGTCCAGCGCGTCGATGACGAGCTGAATGTCGGAGTTGTTCTTCTGGTTGCGGCCGTAGCGCAGGCTGGGCACCACGGTGAACGTGTTGGACAGCAGCGTCTCCTTGAGGTCGGAGTAGCTGTCCGTATAGCCGTAGACCTTGCCGATGAGGATGTCGCCGCGGATCTTCACGCGCTCGATCACGTCCATCAGCATGCTTTTCTTGCCGCCGCAGTTTTCAAGGTCTACGAACAGCGCAAAATGAGATGCCATATTGTTTCCTTTCCAAAGAGGAACGTTGGGCTGCCGCCCAAACCTGCCTGGGGCCGCAGGCCCCAGACCCCTTCTTCGCTTCGCGATATTGAACAGAGGCTTGAACACTCCATCGGGAGAGCCGCCAGCCCAGCCTTCCCCTTTGGGGAAGGTGGCTCGCCGCAGGCGAGACGGATGAGGTTCATCGCCGCAGGACAGATGCGCTTACCGCCATTCGCCGTTTTCAAAGTCCTCCATCCTGGAGGAGCGCTTGAGGATGCGGCTGACGATGCGGTCCGCCTCCTCGCCCTCGGCGAGCACCGGGCGGTAGTCCGTGCCCTTTGTGAGCGCGGTCAGGCGCAGCGGCACGATGGTCAATTCCGGCGCGTCGGCGTGGTCCTCATAGACGGTGAACGTCACACGCGCGGCGTAGGCGTCGCGGTCGTCCGGATCGACATTGCCGCCGAAGACCAGGTTGCCCACGGAGTAGAGGATGTAGGAGTCCTCATAGCGCTCGATGCCCTGCACGATGTGCGGGTGATGGCCCACGACGATATCCGCGCCGGCCTTGATCGCCGCGCGGCCGATGCTGCGCTGCTCGCCGGTGAAGTCCTCGCGGTACTCGCTGCCCCAGTGGAAGGACGCGATGACGATCTGGCAGCCCATCTCGCGCAGCGCCTTTACGTCCTTGGAGATGTCCTTCTTGCCGTCCGTATACGGGAAGCAGTAGCCCGTCATGCCAACCTTCACGCCGTTCTTTTCAAACACGCCAAGCTTGCCGTTTCCGGAGACGACGATGCCCGCGCCTTCCAGGTTGGCAATCGTGTCCTCGCGGCCCTGCGTGCCGTAGTCGAGCGTGTGGTTGTTGGCGACGGTCACGGCCTCCACGCTGCCCAGCGTCAGGATATCGGTGTATTCCTCCGGGCCCTTGAAGTTGAACTTCTTCTCCTTCTTTTCCGTCTCCTCGGTCAGCGTGCCCTCGAAGTTGATAAGCGTCAGGTCGTCCGTGGCGAACAGGTCGGTCAGGCCCGAGAAGAACCAGCCGTAGCCCTTCTCCTGCGCCACAGCCTCAAAGCAGTCGTCGCGCTTGCGCAGATCGTCGGTGGAGCCCAGCGTCGTATCGCCCGCCATCGTGATGGTGAACGTTTTGGGCCAGATATCCGCCGTCTCCTCATCAATGGGCTGCGCGTCCTGAATGTCCTCCGCCAGGAACAGGGCCGTGGGGCCGTCCGCGCCGCCGATGATGGTGATGGAGGCGTCGTCAGGGTCGGTCGCCGCATCGAGCACGTCCACGAGCACGGGCATGGCCTCGTCCTCATCAAGCGGCTCATACGTCAGGTACGGATTGGTCAGCTCGTAATTCATCTGCGCGCAGGCTGTGCCCGCGAGCAGCGTCGTCATCAGCAGGAAAGCGGACAGAATTCCTCTTTTCAATGCTCTTTCCTCCGGATTGTTCTTGTCATTCCTCAACATTTTATCACAGGCGCGCGCTTTGTTCAAGACGCTTGCCTTTCCCGCGGCGGCGTGTTATCCTTGATTCAGTGAACGAAGGGAGAGGACCGCCATGCACGAGCGCCGCGTCCTTTTGCGCCGTCTGCTGCGCGCGCTGATTGCCGAGCGCGAGGACAGCGCCATATTGTACATTCCCCACGGCGAGGCCGGGCAGCGGCGCATGATCGATGCGCTGCTTGAGCTGCGTCCCACGCGGGAGGACGATCCGCTGGCGGAGGACATTGCCGCATACCGTGCGCTGAAACAAGCCTTCCCCTATGGGGAAGGTGGCACGCCGCAGGCGTGACGGATGAGGTCTCCTGCGCGCCGTCAGCACGGATGCAGTCCCAGCGCGTCGCCGATCAGCGTGCCGGCAAGCAGCGCCCGGGTCCTGCTGTACCGGAAGCGGCTGTCGATCAGCAGCAGGGAGCCCGTGTCGCTGTCCGTGCGGATAAGCCTTCCCGCCGCCTGAATGACGCGCACCATGCCCGGCAGCGTCATGCACAGGTCAAACCCGTCCTCCCCGATGCCGTCGTAATACGCCTGCATCGCCTTGACGCGCGCGTCCGGCTGCGGCAGGCCCGTGGAGACGACGATCACGTTCTTGAGCTGCTCGCCCGGCAGGTCCACGCCCTCGGAGAACGCGCCGCCCAGCACCGCCAGCAGCACCGCGCGCCCGTCCTCCTCCGGATTTGCAAACGCCGAAAGCAGGGCGTTTTTTTCTTCCTCCGCCATGCCGCGTTTTTCTCTGAGGAACGTCTCTTCCGCCAAACCGTCCTGCCCCAGCAGAATCTCGCCGATGCGCGCCATGTACGCGTAGGACGGGAAGAAGACGATGGTGTTGCCGCTGTGTCCCTTCAGGTGCGCGGCAATCGCTTCGGCTACGCGCGGCGCGGTCTGCTCGCGGCTGGCGTAGCGGATGTCGATCGGCTCGATCCGCGTCTCGAGCTGCGCGGCGTCAAACGGCGAGGGGAGCATCAGACAGGCGTCGCCCTCCTCGCTGCCCAGCATCTTCTGTGTGGCCTCAAACGGCGCAAGTGTCGCGGAGAAGTACACCGTGCCGTGCGCGCGCCTGGTGCTCTCCAGGATCTCCTTCGCTGCCGTCAGCAGCGCCAGCTCGATGACCGCGTGCTTCTCCCCGCCGGAGGTCAGCAGCGCGTAGCGCTCGTCAAACCGCTCCGCCGCGAAGCAGTAGCCCGCCGCCAGGGAGAAGCTGTCCATGGCGGACGCGCCCGCGCCCTCTGCGAGCAGCTCGCCCGCCGCTTCGCGCAGGCGCTGCATGGCTTCCAGCAGGGTTTTCGGCGGCTCGGTCATCCGCTCAAAGTCCTCCGCCTGCGCCAGTTCCTTCATCGCTGCAATCGCCCGGGTCTGCGCGCGGTAGAGCGGGTTCTTGCGGCCCAGCGCGCGGCCCGTCTCCCGGCGCAGCCGCGAAAGCTCATCAAGGCTCGCCACCGCGGAATACGCGTCGCGCACGCGGGGCGCAAGCTGGTGCGCCTCGTCCACCAGCAGGCACGCGCCGCCCGGGCCGCTCATCAGCCGGTCCATCGCCACCATCGGGTCGAACACATAGTTGTAATCGCAGACGACCACGTCGGAAAGCATCGCGATCTCCAGCGACAGCTCGAACGGGCAGACCCGGTGCCGCTGTGCCAGCGCCGCGATCTCCCCGCGGCCGAGCCGCCGCAGGGTCAGCGCCTCGGCCAGTGCGCCAGGCAGCCGGTCGTAAAAGCCCGCCGCGAAGGCGCAGTGCTCCGGGCGGCAGTCGCGCACCTCCCGGGGGCAGATCTTGTCCTTCGCGGTGATCTCCGCAGTCATCGCGTCTGCGCCCGCGCCTGTGAGCAGGTCCATCGCGTCCATGGCGCTGCGCCTGCCCGTGGTGCGCGCGGCCAGGAACACCGCGCGGCTGCATTTGCCCTCGCCAATGGCCCGGAGCGCCGGATACAGCGCCGCCATCGTCTTGCCGATGCCCGTGGGCGCTTGCGCAAAGAGCCGCTTTCTGTCCCGAAGGGCGACGTACACGTTCGCCGCGAATTTCCGCTGACCCGCGCGGTACGTCCCGAAGGGGAACGGCAGGTTTTCAAGCGTCGCATCCCGCGCCTGCCGCCGCGCGAGCTTCCTTTCCTCCCAGGCGCAGGCCGCCGCGCAGAGCGTCTCAAACTCCGCGCGCAGGCGCTCCCGGCTTGGCTCCTCCTCGTACATCGCCAGCGCGCCGCCGCGCGCGTCCACATACAGCACCCGCAGGCAGACCGCCTCCATCTCCGGCTCATCACACAGCAGCATGTAGCCGTACACCGCCGCCTGCGCCCGGTGCGCCGGGATGAGCGGCTGATCCGGCGCGCCCAGCTTGATCTCCTCGATCACTGTCACGCCGTCCTCCCGCAGGAAGATGCCGTCCGCGCGGCCGCTAACGTGCAGCGTCAGCGCTTCTCCCTCGTAGTCGGCGGACAGCGCCACTTCCTTTCGGTATTCGCGCTCCTGCGCGCTGCTCTGCCGGGCGCGGTGCGCAATCGCGCCCTCCTGCATCCGCTGCGCGCTGCTCGCCGCCGGGGTCAGGTCGCTCTCGTGCAGCGTCGTCTCCACCACGGCGCGCACGCTGATGCGCGCAACCAGCTTGCTCATGCGCGTCTCCTCATGCGCCGCAGCAGCACAGCCAGAACCGCCGCGCCCAGCACCGACACAGCGCAGGCCAGGTTCCAGGCAAGCGGCGCTTCATACCAGACAGCGATCTGCACGTTTTCGCCCTCCGGCACGCCATAGAGGCGAATCACGTTGTTTTCGCCCATGGACACGCGGCACGGCTCCCCGTTCGCCGTCGCCCGGTAGCCCGGATAGTACAGCAGCGGCACCTCCAGGCTGGCAAGCCCCTGCAGCGCGTCCAGCGTAAAGCGCAGGCTGGTGCCCTGCTTTTTGAAGTCGCGGACGGCGTACTCAGGCGCGCCGACTGCGACGATCTCGCCCGGCACGAGCACGCCCTTCTCCGTGCCCTCGTAGGTGTACTCGTACTGCTCGATGCGCGTGTCGCAGAAGTCCTCCTTCTCCAGCAGCGGAACGTCCTGCACGACCGCCTGCATGCTGTATCCCGCAAGGAGCATGCACAGCGCCATGACCGCCGCAAGCGTCTGCGTGCGATGCTTTTCCTCACGCAGATAGCCCCATGCGCCGGCAAAGGCCATCATCGGCGCGGCCACGCCGACCAGCCGCCACGGATACTGAATCTGCTGAAAGAACGTGGAATACGGCCTGGGCAGATTGCAGGCCCAGTCCCACGGAAACAGCGCCGTCGCGCCCGCCAGCAGCAGGCCGGAGAGCGCCAGGAATACGCCGCAGAGCCGGTCCTCCTGCAAAATCGGCTGCTGTCTGCCGTTCATATACAGATGCGCCAGCAGCAGGCCGCAGCCCAGCATGAGCGCCAGACCCGGCACCACGCCGACGGTGTAGGCGAAGTCCGTCGCCTCGTAGGGCAGATCGGGATTCTGCCCGGGAAAGCCGACAAAGAACGCGCCCGGGCGCAGCACATGCTCGCCCGCCATGACCGCCACACTGGTGTTGATGCCCGCCCGCGAGAAGTCGAGGAACGGCACGAGAAACCACGCCGAGCACAGCACGAAGAGCAGCGCCGCCTTCGCGCATGCGAGGATGCGCCGAGGCTCACGGATGAGCCGCTTTGCGCACAGCAGCGCCGCGAGCGCGCAAAGCGCGGCGGCAAACAGCGTGCTGAGCAGATGGCTCATGAAGATGCCCGTCATCGCCAGCGCCAGCAGCGGCCACCTGCGCTCGTCCCGCGTGAGCACCTCGACCATCGCGAAAAGCAGCAGCGGGAAGAAGATCATCGCCAGGCTCTCGCCCAGCGTCGCGCGGACGTAGAGGTTGGAAATCCGGTAGCTGCACAGCGTGTACAGCGCCGTCGCGCCCAGCGCGATGCGCCGCTCATGAAACACGCCGCGCGCGCTGAAATAGCACACAGCTGCCGTCGCGAGGTTGATCATCAGCTCAAACACGCGCACGCTTGCCGCGAGCGACACGCCCAGGTTGCGCAGCACGGCGGGGATGTACAGGAACAGCTCCGGATAGAACTGCGGCGCGGCATAGCCGTAGCCCAGCAGCGTGGACGCATGGATGCGCACGGGGAGCTGGCCCGCGCGCAGGCCGGAGGCGATGCCCTCGATGCGGTTGAGGTGGAAGAACAGGTCGTGTCCGTCGTAGATGCCCGAAAAGAGCAGCGGCATGCTGGCAAACAGTGCGATGGCCACCACCGCCAGCGCGTCGCGGCGGCGCTGACGCCCGACGGGCCGCGTGTCCCAGGAGAGCGTGAGCAGCGCCGTCAGCACGGCGCCCGCCAGCGCTGCATACGCCGCCAGATCGCGCGAGAGCACGCCCGTGCCCGCCTTGTGTACAGTGATAGCGCGAATCTGCGCATCCTCCGGCACGTCCATCGCGAAGGCCACCTGCTCGCAGGCGTCCGTCAGCGTGAAGGAAAAGCGCATCGCGCCGTCCATGGCGGGCAGCGTCCTCTCCCCGTCCTCGATGAACGGCTGGCGCAGCGCGCTGACCGTGCGCAGGGCAAGCGCCTGCGGCGAGGCATACGACACCGTGACCTCATAGGCGCCCCACATCAGGTTGAGGCCCAGCGTCTCATCGACCGCTTTTCGCGTTTTGGGCGCACCGCCGTACTGCTCGTCCTGGTCCCACATGCCCTCGCGCGCGCGGGCACGCTCCTTTTCCAGCGCCATCGCCTGCTGCGCGGCTGCCTCGTTCTCCTGCGCCTGCCGCGCGCTGACGAGCACCTGGGAAAGCTCCTCGCCCTCAAACGTCCAGGTGTACTCGCCTCTGTCCGTATAGAGGAAGACCAGCACCAGGAGCATCAGCCACAGCGCCGCCACGCTCACGATCTTTTTCTTCATATTCAAACCTCCGCGCAGGGTATACGCATCCATGATATCTTCATCATATCACGCCGCCGGGCGATGCGCAAGAACAAGCAGCCGCCGCATCGGGCGGGTCTGCAAAAACAAAGCATCCTCCCCCGGCCCGCAGAGGAGGATGGATCATCCTTCGCGGTCAGCCTTGCCGTGATCTCTTCACTTGGCGCGCAGTAAATCAATACAAAATTGAATCAGTATCAAATCCCTTATACTGCTTTTTCGGCTTCGCCTTGAGGTAGACCGTTGCAGCCTGCTTGGGGCAGGCATTGACGCAGCGATAGCAAACCGTACAGTTGTCCTTCTGGACGAGCTGACCCTTTACGATTTCAAGGTTCTTCATCGGGCAAAGCCTGACGCACAGGCCGCATCGGATGCAGGAATCATCCGCGTGAAACGAATGCCTTGCTTTTTCCTCGATTTGGGGATACGCCACATTCTGCGTTTTTCCCAACAGGGCGGAAAACGCATTCCATCCCCGTTTTTTGACAACCCCGTTTCGGATCTCCCCGCAAATCTCGTCCAGGCGCTTTGCCGCTTTCCTCGGCTTGTTCACCAGCTCTTTTTCATTCATCGGGAAAACCCGTGAATTGCAGATATTGTTGGGCATATTGAAATGCTCTGCATAAAGAACGTGCTCCTCGCCATGGGGAATCAGCCTTGCAAAGGCCCTTGCGCCGTCGCCGGAGAACATCATCTGCGTGCAGAAAATGATCAGCTTTTTCTCCTTGAACGCATCCATGTGCCGCTCCACGAACTCACGCATAATCCGGGGAACGCAGGAGCCATAGATGGGATAGACCACCGCCACGGTATCGACGCGATGCAGCAGCTCGCTGAAATCGATCTTTTCTTCGATGCTATGGCACTCGGCGTCCATGTTCTCGGCAAATCGGCTCGCGATAAATTTTGAATTTCCCGTTCCTGAAAAGTAAAGTACGGTCATGCGCATGGCATTCTACCTCCATTCCATCGATCTGGCGCTTTCATCCAATCAAGCATATCAGAAAACCGCGAAAGAATCCACCGATAACGCAGAGGAACGCCCGAACAGTTTCAAAACCTTCGGGCGTTCCTCCTGGTATTCACGTCATGGCGGCATCATCGTCTGCCGCAGCAATCTGCTTTGATCGCCTGTTATGCGTTCGGGTCCACCGGCGGGCGGCGGCGGCGGCGCGGGGCCTCCGCGGACGCTTGCTCCGCCGTCTGCTCAGGCGTCGTCTGCGGCGCGACCGGAGCCTTCGGGGCAACCGGAGCCTGCGGCGCAGCCGGAGCCTGCGGCGCAGCCGGAGCCTGCGGCGCAGCCGGAGCCGTCGGCGCAACCGGCGCCTTCGGGGCGACCGGGGCCTGCGGCGCAACCGGCGCCTTCGGGGCGACCGGGGCCTGCGGCGCAACCGGCGCCTTCGGGGCGACCGGGGCCTGCGGCGCAACCGGTGCGGCGGGCCTTGCGTACGGGCTGACCGGCGGTTTGGTCTCCGTATTCTTCATGTAGGACGGCACCTGCGTATGGACCGGGGCCTTGGGGGCCTGCGGCATGCGCTGCGCGCCCGGAATCACGGTCGAGGCCGTCCTCGGCGCGGACGTCTCGGCACGGCGCTGGCGCTGCATGTTCAGCTGCGCCTCGCGCATCTCGGCCTCATCGTCCTCATCCTCCTCGTCCTCTTCCTCCTCGGTCCTGCGGCGGTAGACGTACACGCCGTAGACCGCAGCAGCCACGACGATCAGCAGACCGCCGATGACAAACGGCAGGATGCCCATGCCGCCGTCCTCCTCCTGCACCGGCATGGCCGTGGGCAGGGGCTGCGCGGTCGGCTCCGGCGTCACGCCGGTGTCGTAGGTCACGCCGTACTGTGCGAACGCGCCGTCCGCCGTCGACGTCCATCTCAAACCGGCCGTTTGCGTCCGCGACGGTCTGGCCGACAGTGCGCTTGACCGTCTGCACGCTCTCCGCGATCGCGGAGGCCACCAGGCCCTGTCCGAACGTCGCCGGGGTGGCGGTCGCTTCCGCCGCCACGGTCATCTCCACCGTCGCATTGACCGTGCTGTACGCTTTGGTCTTGCCGTAGACGGAGAACGTGCCGCTCTCGGTCACCGCCGGCACATTGCTGACTGTGATCTCACCGCTGGAGCGGATGAGCGCGGCGGCCTTTGCCGGGGGCACCGGGGTCGGGGTCGCATTCGGGTCCGGCGTGGCGGTCGCGTAGCTCGGCATGCCGGAGATCACGTTGTTCGTCCAGCTGTTGTCCACCGGGATGAGGTCCTGCAGCTGGGAGCCGCCGATCACCACGCTGGTGTTGTTGCTGGCGTTGGGCGTGGTGCTCACGCCGGGCTTCGCGGTGTTCTTCGCCTGTTCCATCTGCTCCTGATAGTACGCAGTGAGCTCGGCGATGGTCAGCATCTGGGCCATATCGCTGCGGATATAGCCTTCCTTGTCGTTGTAGGTCACCTGATACCAGGTATAGGTGCCGTCATACTCGCTGCCCAGCACCAGCAGCAGCGTATTGATCGGGACGCGGCCCAGCGAGGTGCCGGACGCGGACGGCGTGCGGCGCAGGTTCACCTTGTCCTTGATCAGCTTGGCGTACGCGCTGGTGGAATCCGGGCCAATCGGCTCCGGCGTGCTCTGGGGCATCGGGGTCGGCGTGGCGAGCTCGGCCTCCAGCTGGGCCAGGTAATCCGCCGTCTCCTGCTCGCCCATCGGGCGCACGAGGTCGGCGCGGATGTAGCCCCACTGGCCGGCATACTGCACCAGATACCACATCATGCCGTCCGAGGCAAACTGGCTCTGGAACAGGTAGACCACGGTCTCCTTGTTCAGGATGGTCTGCAGATACGCGTTGGGATCCGGGTTGCCGCGCAGCGGCGTGCCGTCGTTGATGACGCGCGCATACACCTCCAGGCGCTGCGGCGCAGGCGTGGTCGTCGGCTGCGGCGTAGCGGTCGGCTCGACGGTCGGGGTCGGCGTGGCCTTGGCCGCCTCCAGCGCCGCCAGATAGTCCGCCTGCTCCTGGTCGCTCATCATGCGCAGGCTGTCGGAGGACACATAGCCCCACTGGCCATCCGCCTGCACCAGCGTCCACAGCTCGCCCTTGTCGTTCATCTCGCTGTGCATCGCGTAGACCACGGCGTCCTGCGCGAGCATCGCCTGCAGGTATGCGCCGGCATCCGCGCTGGCATGCACCTGGGTGTTGTCCTTCGTGACCACCGCATAGCGCTCCAGCTGCTGCGGCGCGGGGGTGGGCGTCACCTCCGGCGCGGCCGTCTCGGTCTCCTGCGGGGTGTCCGGCGTCTCCGGCACGTCCGGCGTATCCGGGGTCTCCGGCGTCTCCGGCACATCCGGCGTCTCCGGCGTCTCCGGCGTCTCCGGCACATCCGGCGTCTCCGGCACGTCCGGCGTCTCCGGCGCATCCGGCACGGTCTCCGGATCGTCGATGGACGCACGGTACGCGGCCTCCTCATTGACGCCCATCAGCTGGACGAACTCGGCCATCACATAGCCTTCCGCGCGGTCGGTGCGCACGCGGCACCAGTCGCCGTCCTTGCTTATGACCCAGAGAATCGTGCCCGCCTCCATGTTGTAGATGCGTTCGCCGTTTTTGCTCGGGGCCTTGCGCAGGCCGACCTGACGGCCGGTGTTGCGGCCGTAGTGGTAGATGTCGCCGTCGGTCAGCTCCTGCGGGGTGTCCGGCTCGGTGATTTCGGGTTTGTCCTCCGCGCCGCCGGTCTGCTCGCTGCCGTCAGGCTCTTCTCCGGTCTGCTCGCTGCCGGATGTGTTGTCGTTGTCGCTCGGCACCGGCGGAATGACGCTGATCACGTCCTTGACCGCCGCCTCGGCGACCTCCTTCGTCACCTCTTCGACCTTGTAGGCCTCGATGTAGCCGGTCTCGTCGGTGTTCATGTTGCGCACCAGGTACCAGAGCTGGCCGTCCGCGGCCGTCTGCGCTCCGGTCACCTCCAGCGGGGTGGGCTCGCGGATCATTGGCACCGCGCCGTTCTGCGGCAGCTCACCGCCCGCCTCCGTGCGCAGCACGATCATGGCGTTATCCTGCGGCAGCGTCATCGCATACGCCGGGAACGCAGGGGTCTCCCCGCTCTCCGGCTCGGTTTCGCCGCCCTCATCGCCGGCGTCTCCATCGTCCATGCCGGCAGCCTCGCCGGTCTGCTCCTCCTGCGCTTCGGTTTCCTCCGGCGTCTCCGGCACGATCACCTCCGGCGCCGTCGGTTCAGCAATCTCCTGTTCCTCGCCGCTTTCCGGCACATCCGCCGCCGGCTCTTCGGCCTTCTGCGCGGACAGCGCGTCCAGCCGCGCCTGCGCATCTGCGTCGGAGATCGCGGTCAGCAGGTAATCGCGCATGTAGCCCTGCGCGCCGTCGCGCACGACCGTCACCGGATACCACTTGCCGTCCGCGGTCGGCTCGCCGTAAATGACGAGCTCGCCGTTCTCATAGGCGCCCACCACATCCGCCTTGGCATCCGCGGACGCGCGCAGGTTATTGGTCGGGTTGTTCTTGTTGCTGGTCACCGCATAGTGGATGGCGTCCTCCGGTTCGCCAGCGGCCGGCTCCTCATCAATAACCGGCTCCTCGTCAGTGACCGGCTCCTCGTCAATGGCCGGCTCCTCGTCAATGACCGGCTCCTCGTCAATGGCCGGCTCCTCGTCAATGGCCGGCTCCTCGTCAATGGCCGGTTCCTCGTCAATGACCGGTTCCTCGTCAATGACCGGTTCCTCGTCAATGACCGGTTCCTCGTCAATAACCGGCTCGTCGTCAATCGGCTCCTCAGCCGCCTGGCGCTCCGCCTCCAGCTGTGCCGCAAACGCAGCATAGACGCTCTCATCCACCGCTTCCGTGACGTCGGCCATGATGCAGCCCGTCACGCCGCTGCGCAGGTCCACCGCCTGCCACCAGACGCGGCCCTCGCCGTCAACGGCGTAGCCGAAAACGACCAGCACGTCGCCGGCATTGACCTGCGCGACCACGTTGCCGTCCATGACGAGCGGCTCGCTGCGCAGGTTCGTGTTGTCCTGAAGCGGCGTCACATACGCAGGCTGCTCCACCTGCTGGGGAATCTCTCCGATATCCTCCGTGGTTTCCTCGACGTACTCCGGATACTCCTCAACGTACTCCGGCGTCTCTTCGACATACTCCGGCGTCTCCTCGACGTATTCCGGCGTCTCCTCGACGTACTCCGGCGTCTCCTCGACGTATTCCGGCGTCTCCTCGACGTACTCCGGCGTCTCCTCAACGTATTCCGGCGTCTCTTCGACATACTCCGGCGTCTCCTCGACGTATTCCGGCGTCTCCTCGACATACTCCGGCGTCTCCTCGACGTACTCCGGCGTCTCCTCGACGACCTCCGGATATTCCTCAACATACTCGGGGTACTCCTCGCCGCTCACGAAGCCGTATTCGGCGAGCACCGCCTCGGTCTCCTCCAGGCTCTCCGGCATCGCCATCGGCGCCATCATCAGCGGGACGCTCATGCCCGGGTCGATCGCGTCGTAGAGCTCGACCAGGCCGTCGGCCTCCGCAGCCGCCTCGGTGCCATCAAAGAAAAACTGTCCCAGAAGCTCGCCCGCCTCATTTGTGAGAATCAGCTCGCCCATGGACAGCGCCTCGATCTGCGCCTCGTCCAGCATGCTCATATCCAGCCAATACACGGTCTCTCCGGCGGAGGTGACCACCGTCTGCACCGGCAGCGCCATCTGCTCGCCGTCCTGCATCGGGAGCACCACCTGTGCCGTAATCCCCTGCGGCGACTCGGCAAACGCGCCAAACGGCGCAAGCGCCAGGCACGCGCTGAGCACCGCGGCCGTCAGCCGGCGGGTGATTTTTCTCATATCTTTATCCTCCTTTTTCGGGGTTCCCAGGGGGCCTCGTCCCCTCAGCCCTATGCATCCGTTGTGTATGCTCATTGTAAATCGGCGTCCTTCCCCTTGTCAACTCCGCGGGCGGTTTTGGCAGGGATTTGCACCTGTTTTACATGGATAAGACGGAAGTCCGGCAGGGATTCTTCCCGGTCAGGACGAATTAGTCTATAAATTCTGTGCATGCGCACGCATGGACAGCCTGATCAAAGGAGCGGATAGCGATGGACGACAGCAGACTGCGGGAGATCCCGTTTCACAAGGAAACCATCTATGAGGGCAGCATCCTTCACGTGGAAAAGTGGCAGGTGACCTGCCCCAACGGCCACAGCGCCCCGCGCGAGATCGTCGTGCACAAGGGCGCGGCCGCCGTGGTGCCGGTGTATGAGGACGGCACGACGCTGCTGGTGCGCCAGCACCGCGTCAGCGTCGACCGGGTGACGCTGGAGATCCCCGCCGGCAAGCTCGACCGCGCGGACGAGGACCCGCTTGACTGCGCCGTGCGCGAGCTGGAGGAGGAGACGGGCCTTACGGCCGAGCGGATGACGCTGCTCACCTCCGTGCTGACCACGCCGGGCTTCTGCACGGAGAAAATCGCCATCTATCTGGCCCAGGGCCTCTCCCAGGGCAGCACGCATCCAGACGAGGACGAATTCCTGGATCTGGTGCGCATGCCGCTTGACGAGGCGGTCGACAGGATCATGCGCGGCGACATCCGCGACGGCAAGACGATCTGTGGCCTGCTGATGGCGCGCGAGGTCCTCTCCCGGCAGAGGGCGCAGGCATGATGCGCCTGCCGCTGACCCGCTGGACGCTGCACGGGAGCGGCCTGCCCGACCGGCTGCTCGAGCATGATTCCTCCGGCTTTTCGCTGCCCGGCGCGGACGCGCTGGGTGCATTCGCCGAGCTGCTGGGCACGGACGGCGCGCCCTCAGAGGAGCCGGCGGAGCAGACCGCCCCGTTCGCGCTGCCGGCGATGCTCCCGGACGACGTGCCCGGATGCGTCCGCCTGACCCGCGAGCTCGACTTCGGCAGCCTGCGCGGCGACCGCGCGCTGCTCATCATCGATCACCTCGCAGGCCGGGGCGAAATCCTGCTGGACAATCAGGTGCTCGCCCGGTTTGACAGCGCCGGGTCGCCCGCCGCCTCCGCGAGCGCGGCGATGGCGCTGACGGGCACACCCTGCCAGCTCGCCGTCGACCTGACGGACGCGCTGTACCTGGGCCGACGCCAGACGCTGACCCTGCGCTTTGAGGAGACACGTCCGGCCGGGGCCTGCGGGCCGGTGTTCCTGGTCACGACCGCGCGCGCGCACCTCTCCCATGTGACCGTTGCGCCGGACGCCCGCAGCGGCGTCGTTGCCGTCCGCGCAAAAATCTGCGCCCAGAGCGCCGGCAGCTATGTGCTGCGCGCGCAGAGCGTCTCCCCCGTCCCGGGCCCGTCCGACGCGCGGGAATGCCGGTTTGACCTCGCCGCGTACCGGACGCGCGAGGCCTCGCTCTCCATGGCCTTTGAGGCGGAGAGGTTTGTCCCCGGAAAATCCTATGCGGCATCCGCCGTCAAATTGCAGCTCTTTTCCCGTCCGGAGGGCAGCCGCGGCGAGGGCGCGCTCTGCGATGAAGCGCTGCTGCTGTGCGGCTTCCCCTCCCAGTACGCGCACGCCTTTGTCCCGCTGACGTCGGAGGACTGCGCGGGCAGCCCCGACGCGCTTGCCGCGCGCCTGACCGCGCTGCACATTTCCGCCGTCTCGCTGCCCGTGCTGCTGCCGGATGCCGCATACCGCGCGCTGTGCCGCGCCAGCGTCGCCGTGCGGCAGTTCGTGCCGGAGGACAGCCCGCTGCGACCGATGCTCGCCCGCTATCCGAACGTCGTCCTCTGCGACGCGCCGCCGGAGGGCGAGCCGCTCTCCCCGGAGGCCGCCGCCTGGCAGCTCTGCTCGATGACCGCCCTTCCCCGCACCGTCGACGGCACGCTCACGCCCCGCGAGCTGCTGTTTGAAGCCGCCGGCCGCGCGCTCGATCCCGGCGAGGAGGGCGTGCGCGGCGTGCTCACCTGGCTCTGTGCCGTCTCCGTGCGCTTGCGCGCCGAGGCCGCGCGCCAGGGCCGCTTCACGGGCAGATTGTGCGCGCCCGGCGCGCTTGACAGCGACGACGTCTGCGACGCGCTGCGCACGGCGTTTGCCCCGCTGCACCTCTCCGCGCTGCCGCTGTACGGCGCGTGGTGGACGGGCACCCGCTTCAGCGCATCGCTTTGCGCGTTCATCCCGCCGGAGGAAACCCGGCCGCTCACCGCGGTCGCCGTGCTGGAGGATGAAAACGGCGAGCCGCTGGCGCAGCTGCGCATGCCCTGCGCCCGCAGCGGCCATGTCGGCGTGCTGGAGGCCGCGCTGCCGGAGCAGCCCTGCGTGCTGACGCTGACCTGCTGCCTGGTGTGCGAGGGAGAAACGCTGGAGGAGCATGCGCTGCCGGTCTACGTCGGTGCGCTTGGGCCGCTGGAGGCGGCGTTTGGCTGATCGCGGGCCGTGCCCGCCGTACGGTATTTGACGCAATTTCCGAATAAGACAAAAAACGATGCGGGGAGGGCCTGCCTGTCCGCATCGCTTTTTCAGTTTGGTTTGAAGCTGCATCAGCGGAATCGCAATAGTCGCCTTCGGCTCCGCTGCGATTCTTGTTTTCTCCGCGCTTGGGATACGTTAGGGCTGCCGCCCTAAAACCTGCCTGGGGACATTGTCCCCAGACCCCTTCTTCGCTTCGCGCGGTAAAAGCATTTTTCAGCAATCATGACCCCTGCGGCCCGGCCGCCGCGGGATTGGTGTGCTGCGGCGGGAAGCCGCCCAGCCAGCCCTCATGGCTGATCCTGCCGGTCCTCATGTCGATATCGTGCAGCACGCTGCGCAGGTACTCGTCGCAGGCGCGCATGCCGCGCTCGCCGTCCTCATCAAGCGGCAGGGTAAGAATCCGCTCAATGCCGTTTTCGCCCAGCACGCACGGCAGGCTCATGGCAACATTCCTGAGGCCGTACTCCCCGTCCGGAATCACGGAGAGCGGCAGCACGGCGTGCGAATCAAACAGCACGGCGCTGACCACCTGGCAGGCCGCCAGCGCGATGCCGGAGGACGTATAGCCCTTGAGCTCGATGATATCCAGCCCGCTGGCCTTCACCGCGCGGATCATCTGCTCCTTATCGATGGGCGTCTTCAGATCAAACTGATCGGCCAGCCGGTCAAACGGGATGCCCGCGATGTTGACCGTGTTCCACGGGATGAACGCCGTGCCGCCGTGCTCGCCGAGCACGAAGCCCGTGACGCACTTGGCGTCGATACCCAACTGGTCGGCGAGCATCTTGTGAAAGCGCGCGGTGTCCAGCAGCGTGCCGGTGGAGAAGATTCGCTCGCGCGGGTAGTCGTACCTCTCCCGGCAGAAGTACGTCAGCACGTCGACCGGATTGGTCACGTTGATGAGGATGGCGTCGCGGGTATAGCGCGTGATCCCGTCCATGACGGAGGAGATCACCTGCAGGTTGGTCTCAAGCAGCGCCATCCGGTCGCCCGGCTCCCCGGGCTGGATGGACGGCCCGGCGGTGTTGATGATGATCTGCGCGTCCCGGCAGTCCTCGTAGTCGCCCACGCGGATGGCGCAGCCCGCCGCATAGGCAAACGCGAGCGTATGCCCGGCGTCCAGCGCCACGCCCAGCGCCTGCTCGCGATCCAGATTGACGAGCACGATCTCCCTGGCCAGATTCATGCCCAAAAGGGCGTTGAGCATGGCGCTGCCGACGTGCCCCGCGCCGATGATGACGATTTTTCCCCGCTGAGCTGCCATAGAAGCAAGCCTCCGTTTCTGCTTTTTGCGTAGTATGGGCGGCATGGCGGCGGAAATTTGCGCGCTGCGCAAAAAAAGTGTTGGAAAATTCTGCGCAGGGCGTTATACTGGTTTTCATGACAACATTCGACGACAAGGGGGAAAAACCGCCGTGGGTTCTTCTTTCATTCCGCAAGGATATCAGCCGCACCTGTCGCTGTATCAGACGCAGCGCGCCATCAGCCTGATCAAGCGCGTCTTCCAGGATTCCCTGGCGCACGCGCTGCACCTGGAGCGCGTGTCCGCGCCGCTGTTCGTGGAGCCGGGCTCCGGCCTCAACGACAACCTCAACGGCGTGGAGCGCCCGGTTTCCTTCGACATCCCGTTTGCGGGGGCGGACGCGGAGGTCGTGCACTCGCTGGCCAAGTGGAAGCGCATGGCGCTCTACCGCTACGAGATCGAGCCGGGCATGGGCATCTACACCGACATGAACGCCATCCGCCGCGACGAGGCGCTGGACAACCTGCACTCCATCTACGTCGATCAGTGGGACTGGGAGAAGGTCATCACCGAGGAATCGCGCACTTGCTACACGCTGCACGAGTGCGTCCGCAACATCGTGGGCAGCATCTGCGACACGCAGCTGACCGTGCGCGGCATGTATCCGCAGCTGTGCGGCACCCCGCTGCTTGAGCGCAATGTGACGTTCATCACCGCGCAGGAGCTTGAATACCTCTATCCGGACAAAACGCCCAAGGAGCGCGAGAACATCTTCACCGAGAAGCACGGTACGGTGTTCATTCAGGGCATCGGCGGGAAGATGGAGAGCGGTGAACGCCATGACGGCCGCGCGCCGGACTACGACGACTGGGAGCTCAACGGCGACCTGCTGTTCTGGCACCCGGTGCTCTCCTGCGCGATGGAGATTTCCTCCATGGGCATCCGCGTCAGCCCCGAGAGCCTCGACCGCCAGCTGACGCTTGCCGGCTGCGACGAGCGCCGCGAGCTGCCGTTCCACAAAATGCTGCTGGAGGGTAAGCTGCCGCTGACCATGGGCGGCGGCATCGGCCAGAGCCGCCTGTGCATGCTGCTGCTGGGCAAAGCGCACATCGGCGAGGTGCAGTCCTCCATCTGGGACGAGGCGACGCACCGCGCGTTCCGTGAAGCCGGCATCACGCTGCTGTAATTTTAAGCCTTCTCTTCGGAGAAGGTTTTTTGAATGCAGGGAATCATGCTTCTATACCGCCTATTTGTCAGCATTTGGAAACGGAGGAAGTCACATGAAGAAATGGCTGACCACGGGGCTGCTGGCGCTGCTGTGTGCGCTGTGCGCGGCGGGCCTTGGCGAGGACGCGGACGCTGTGTTCCGCGCGGCACACCCGGGCTATGCGATTGCGGCGCAGGACGCGTGGGGCGACACCGCCGCGGCGGTGATGGAGGGCGACGGGCGCAGGCTGCTGCTCGTGGCCGAGAAGCAGGACGGCGCGTGGCAGGTCGTGATCGACAACCCGAACGCGCTCCCGCCGGACGGCCCCTGCCCCACGCTGCTGCTGGACACCGACACGGCGCTGTACTGGTCCTATCCTTCGGGGGACGGAAGCGGAACGCTGACCTTCTCCAGCTTCCGCGGAGAGGACGGCTGGGGCGCCGTGGGGCTGATTGTCCGCTCCGGCTCCTCGGAAACGCAGTATTTTTACAACGGGCGGAACCTGCACGTGCAGCAGACCTGGTGCGACGAAAACGACAACGTGATCTCCAGCCTGGAAACCACGGCGCTCCCCGGGCGATGGATGAAGGAGCTGATCACACTGGCGCACTTCGACCTTGAAAAGCTGCCGCACGGATATGCGGGCGCGTGGAACTGGCCCGGGGAATACGCGCTCACGCAGGCCGCAAAGGAGCTGTTTCCGGACTATGCTTACCTGGACGGTCAGGCCGATGGAGACTGTCTGCGCTTTCTGCTGCGCAGACCGGACGGCAAAGCGGTGTTCGTCGGCGTGACACAGGACGATATCGGCCTCTTCCGCACGAGCGAAAGCACGCCGCTGCCGCAGGACGCGCAGGTGTATCTGGGGGACGAGAACTTCACCTCCGCGCTGGTGATCGAATGGGCGGATGGCCGCCGCGCGTCGCTGGTGCTCACGCCGTACGCAGATGGTTCGTGGGGCCTGCGCCAATGTCCCCATTTCGTCGGCACGCAGCTGGGCCGGAACTGGATGCAGCAGGAGGAGGGACACCGCGTCTTCGGCGCGCACCCCTGGAGCGACATCACGGCGATCGACTGGGCCGCCGTGCCCACGGACGAAGCGCAGCTGCGCGCGTCCTTTGACACGACCGGCTGGGCCACGCCCAACAACCCGAACCCCGCCGACCGGCTGCACCTGCGCACAGCCGCCGACCGCGGCGCCGCTTCGCTGGGCAAATACTACAACGGCACGCCGGTGCAGGTGATCACGCGCGGGGACGAATGGACGAAGGTGGACGTCTGCGGCGTGCAGGGCTACATGATGACGAAATACCTGGCGTTCGGGGAGGACATGGCGGCCGTCGCCGAAGCCGCACCCGCCATGCAGCTCAGGGCCGCGCAGACCAGGCTGTACGTTTTCCCGCAGGAGGACGCCTCCTATGAGATCGTCACCCAGGACCCGCTGGTGATCGGCATCCTGGGCGAGACATGGTATCACGTCTGGTACCCGGACACAGGCCTGAGCGGCTGGATGAAGCAGGACGACCTCTGGCCGGGCAACGGCTGAACATGCGGGGAATTGCAAAAGTCAATCGCGCGGAGATGGACACGACGCCCGTTATTCGATACAATAGAGGAACACTGGGGAATTGGATTGAGGGAAGTCATATGGAAGAGAAGAATACCCGGGAGAGTCAGGGTCTGTCGCTGCTGAAGAAGGGCCAGAAGGGCCTGTTCGCCGTCATTTTCAGCCGTCTGGGCATCATCGTGCTGCTGTTTCTTCTGCAGCTGTTTCTGCTGTTTGCGATCGCCAGGTGGTTTTCGCAGTTTCTGGCGCATCTGTATGCGCTGTCCATCGTGATGGACATCATCATGGTGCCCGTCCTGCTGAACAGCCGCCTTGACCCCACCGCGCAGATCACCTGGCTGATGGTCATCATGATCATGCCCGTGTTCGGCGCGCTGCTGTATGTGTACACGTGCAGCAACCTCGGTCACCGGGCCATGTGCCAGCGCGTCCGGGAGAGCACCGAGCAAAACCGGCGCAGGATCAGGCAGGACCCGGCGGTCATGCAGCGTCTGGAGGCGGAAAACGCCCATGCCGCGGCGCTGGTGCGCTACATGCGCCGCAGCGGCTGCCATCCCGCATACGACCGCACGGACGTGACCTACTTCCCGCTGGGCGAGGACAAATGGGCGCGGATGCTCCCGGAGCTTGAGAAGGCGGAGAAGTTCATCTTTCTGGAGTACTTCATCATCGACGAGGGGCTGATGTGGGGCCGGGTGCTCGAGATTCTGGCGCGCAAGGCGAAGGAGGGCGTGGAGGTTCGCCTGCTCTACGACGGCACGAACGAGTTTTCCACCCTGCCGCACGACTATCCTGAGCGCCTGAAAAAGCTGGGCATCCAGTGCAGGATGTTCGCCCCGCTCACGCCGTTCCTTTCTACGCACTACAACTACCGCGATCACCGCAAGATTCTGGTGATCGACGGCCACACGGCCTTCAACGGCGGCATCAATCTGGCGGACGAGTACATCAACCGCAAGAATAAGTATGGCCACTGGAAGGACACCGCCGTCATGCTCAAGGGCGAGGCCGTGAGGAGCTTCACGCTCATGTTCCTGCAGCTGTGGCACCTGCAGGACAAGGAGGCGGAGTACGACCGGTATCTCGCCGCGCCGACCTGTGCGCCGGAGCACGCCAGCGGCTTTGTCATCCCCTACGGCGACTGCCCGGTGGACGAGGACAAGCTCGGCGAACGCGTGTACCTGGACATCCTCAACCACGCCCGGCACTATGTGCACATCATGACGCCGTACCTGATCCTGGACAGCGAGATGGAAAACGCGCTCATCTATGCGGCGGAGCGCGGCGTGGACGTGCGCATCATCATGCCGGGCATCCCCGACAAGGAGATGGCCTACGCGCTGGCCAAGACGTACTATCCCGCGCTGATGGCCGCGGGCGTGCGCATCTACGAGTACACGCCGGGCTTCGTGCACGCGAAGGTCTTCACCTGCGACGATGAGACAGCGGTGGTCGGCACGATCAACCTGGACTACCGCAGCCTGTACCACCACTTCGAGTGCGCCACGTACCTGTACAAAACGGACTGCATCGCGGAGATTGAGGCGGATTTCCAGCAGACGCTTGCCCGCTGCGAGCGCGTGACGATCGAGAAGCTCAAAAAGGAGCCGCTCAAGCGGAAGATCCTGGGACCGGCGCTCAAGGTGATCGCGCCGCTGCTGTAAAACGCATATCCAACGACAAGGCCGGTACGCCGCATTGCGCCGGCCTTGACTTTTGGGCAAAGCAGGCGTATTCTGAGCCTGATTCGAAGGAGGAAACCAAGCCATGAACGATGTGAAAATCATCTTCTTTGATATCGACGGCACGCTGATTGACACGCAGATCAAGCGCGTCTCGGAAAAGACGCTCGAGGCGCTGCGGCGCCTGAGGGCGCGGGGCATCCGCATCTGCCTGTCGACGGGCAGAAGTCCCGTCAGCCTGCCGCGCTTTGAGGACGTGACATTTGACGCGCTGATCACGTTCAACGGCTCCTATTGCTATGACCGGACGCAGACGATCTTCAGCCAGCCGATTCCGCCGCAGGACGTCAGGCGGCTCCTGGCCAATGCGGCGGCGCTGGGGCGGCCGGTCTGCGCCGCCACGAAGGACCGTCTGGCAGCCAACGGCAGGGACGCGGACCTGGTCGATTATTTCGCCATCGCCGGGCTGGAGGTACCCGTCGCGCAGGACTTTGAGGCCGTCTGCCGGCAGGACGTCTACCAGTTCATGCTGGGCAGCCGGAAGGAGGAGTATCCCGCGCTGATGGACGGTGTGCCCGGCGCGAAGATCGCCGCCTGGTGGGATCGGGCGGTGGACGTGATCCCCGCCGCGGGTGGCAAGGGAACGGGCGTTGAAAAGACGCTGGCGCACTTTCATCTGGACCGCGCGCAGGCGATGGCCTTTGGCGACGGCGGCAACGATCTGGAGATGTTCGGCGCCGTCGGCCTGGGCGTAGCGATGGAAAACGCCTCCCCGGCGCTCAAGGCGGCGGCAGGCGACGTGTGCGGTCACGCCGCCCGGGACGGCGTGTACCATTATCTGAAGGACCATGGGCTGATCTGACGCCGTTGCAAAGCAGGGCCATTGGGGACAGACCTTCTGCGTCTGTCCCTTTGTTTTTGCCCGAAAGCCGGAAAAAGTTTACAAAAACTAAACTGCCATTTTCAGCGCATCAAACTTTTTGTTGACACGGGGGATTCCATATCATATAATCGAGCTACTTGACAGGATGGGATGGATGAATGATGGAGGAAGTGCTCCTTTCCCTTCGGCATATTTCCAAAAATTTCGGCGAGGGGGACGTGCTTGCGGACGTCTCGCTCGACGTGCACAAGGGCGAATTCGTGACGCTGCTGGGCGCCTCCGGCTGCGGCAAGACGACGACGCTGCGCATCGTGTCCGGCCTGGAGACGCCGGACACGGGCGAGGTCATTTTAAGCGGGCAGGACATGACCGACTGGCCGCCGGAACGCCGGCCGGTGAATACGGTGTTCCAGAGCTACGCGCTGTTCCCGCACATGAACGTGGAAAAGAACGTGGCCTACGGGCTCAAGGTGCGCGGGGTTGACAAAAAGACGCAGGCCGCGCGCGTGAAGGAAATGCTCGAGCTGGTGCAGATGAGCGAATACGCAAAACGCATGCCGGCGCAGCTCT
Source organism: Clostridiales bacterium (assembly GCA_004557905.1). GTDB lineage: Bacteria > Bacillota > Clostridia > Christensenellales > Aristaeellaceae > Ventricola. The sequence continues at coordinate 29,678 of SFFH01000023.1, forward strand.
CCGGCGGACAGCGCCAGCGCATCGCCATTGCCCGCGCACTCGCGCCGCAGCCGCAGCTGCTGCTGCTGGATGAGCCGCTGGGCGCGCTGGACCTGCAGCTGCGCCGCCAGATGCAGATTGAGCTCAAGCGCCTGCAGAAGAAGCTGGGCATCACCTTCATCTATATCACGCACGACCAGGAGGAAGCCATCAACATGTCCGACCGCATCGCGGTCATGCGCGGCGGCAAATTCGAGCAGCTGGGCACGCCGGAGGAGATCTACGATCATCCGGCGACGCGCTATGTGGCGCAGTTCATCGGCCGCTCGGCGCTGCTGGAAGGCACGGTGCGCAGCGTGAGCGGCGGCCTGGCCGTGATCGAGAACGAAAATGGCCGCTTCACCGTGGGCGGCGCGCAGGCAAGGCTCACCGCCGGCGAGCGCTGCGAGGTCTGCGTGCGCACGGAGCGCATGCGCGCGGGCCGCGCGCCGGTTGAGGGCTTTGACCTGCCGGCGACGGTGCGCGAGACGCGCTATGCCGGCGGCAGCGTGCTGACCTACGCGGTGCTTTCTGACGGCACGGAGGTCGTCGCCGAGGGCGAGGAGCGCATGAGCGACGCGCCGCAGGCGGGCGAGACGGTGTACATGCACTGGAACCCGGCGCAGGCGTCGGTCATTGGGGGTGCGTCCCATGGCGCGTAAGAACGGCCTGCGCGCAGGCGAGGTCCGCCGCAGTGCGCTGTTTACGCTGCCGATGGCGCTGCTGGCCGTTCTGCTGGTGGCGCTGCCGCTGATCTACGTGCTGGGCACGTCGCTGGTGGAAAGCGGGCAGAGCTTTTCCTTCGGCGCGGCGTTCACGCTGGACAACTACCGGCGGCTGCTGCGCGCGGACTATCTGCTGGTCTTCTGGGAGAGCCTCAAGCTCGCGTTTCTGACGACGCTGGTCTCGCTTCTGGTCGGCTACCCGTTCGCCTACTGCATGGCGCGCGCGGGCAGGACATGGAAATCGCTGCTGATGATGCTGGTCATCATCCCGTTCTGGACGAGCGCGCTGGTGCGTATATACGGCTGGAAGATCCTGCTGCAGGCGAACGGACCGGTCAACGCGGTGCTCAAGGGGCTGGGCCTAATCGAAAAGAACATCAAGTTCCTGGGCTCCTACGGCTCCGTGCTGCTGGCGATGGTGTACTGCATGATCTCGTTTATGATCCTGCCGTGCTACAGCGCCGTGGACAAGCTGGACGTGACGCTCGTGGAGGCGGCGCGCGATCTGGGCAGCAAACCCTGGCGCGCGTTCCTGGACGTGACCCTGCCGCTGACGATGCCGGGCATTCTGGCGGGCTGCGTGCTGGTGTTCGTGCCCTGCGTGGGCATGTTCTATCTGTCGGACATCATGGGCGGCGGCCTGGTGCTGGTGGGCAACCTGATCCGCGACCAGCTGCTCAAGGTGCGCGACTGGAACACCGGCTCGGCGATGTCCATGGTGCTCATCGTCATCACCGCGGGCATCTATCTGGTCTACCGCAGAAGCGGCGGCGACGATCTGGGGGTGTTCTGATTGGCATACAGAAGAAAACGCAGGCGTAAAGTCTTTTCCCCCATCTACCTGACGCTTGTGCTCCTCATCCTCTATCTGCCCATCCTGATGGTGATCATCTACTCGTTCAATGCCGGGCGCACCATCGGCGCGTGGCAGGGCTTCACCACCGGCTGGTACACGCGGCTGTTTGGCAACGCGCTGATGGCGGACGCGCTCAAAAATTCGCTGATCCTCGCGCTGCTGTCCGCGGGCTTTGCCGGCGTGATCGGCACGCTGGGCGCCATCGGCCTGGCGCACCACCGTCTGCGCGCCGGCGGCTTCATCGAGTCGCTGGCCACGCTGCCGATGATGATCCCCGAGCTGGTGCTGGGCATGGCGTATCTGGCGCTGTTTACGGCCGTGGGTGTGAAGCTGGGCATGGGCGCGCTGATCGCCACGCACACCACGTTCTGTGTGCCGTATGTGTTCATCAACGTCAAGTCCCGTCTGATCGGCATGGACCCGGCGATTGAGGAGGCCGCGCGCGACCTGGGTGCAAGCCCCATGCGCGTGCTCCGCGATATCACCCTGCCGCTGATCATGCCCTCGGTACTCTCGGGCATGATGCTGGCGGTGGCGATGTCTCTGGACGACGTGGTCATCTCGTTCTTCGTCACCAGCGCGGAGACGACGACGCTCCCGCTGAAGGTCTACACGGGCCTGCGCTCGGGCGGCACACCGGAGATCAACGCGCTCTCCACGCTGATGCTCGCCGCGATCTTTATCTTCGTGGCGCTTTCCCAGCTGCTGCGCGCGCGCAGCGACAGGAAGCTATACGCATCCAAATGACTGGCATGATGCCGGATGCATTTCCGACGATGCTCTGCGAATCCCGCCGCTCCGTGCCCGAGGCCGAGGCTTTGCAAGGGGATTTGCCAAGCAGACCGGCATGATGCCGGATGCATTTCCGACGAAGTTCTGTAAATCCCGCTGCTTTGTGCCCGGGGCCGAAGCCTTGCAAATGGATTTGCATAACGAATATTCCCGCAAGGAGGACGACAACATGAAGAAGTTTTTTGCTCTGCTGCTGGCGCTCGTGATGATGAGCGCCTGCGCCGTGGCGGAAACCGTCAACCAGAAGGACGAGGCTGTGCTCAACATCTTCTCCTGGGAGGGCTATATCGACTACGAGACGGTCATCAAGCCCTTTGAGGAGGAGACCGGCGTCAAGGTCAACTACGCGACCTTTGCCAGCAACGAGGAGATGTACGAGAAGCTGTCCGCGGTAAACGGCGGCGACTACGACATCATCCTGGCCAGCGATTACATCCTCAACACCACCCGCGAGGCGGGCCTGATGCAGAAGTTCGACCCGGAGATCGTGAGCAACTTCGGCAACCTCAACCCGGACTTCACCCATCAGTACTTCGATCCGGACAGCGAGTACGTTGTGCCCTACGTCAGCGGCATCCCGCTGATCGTCTACGATCCGAGCGTCGTGGACGTCGAGATCAAAGGCTTTAACGACCTGTGGAACCCGGCGCTCAAGGACTCCATCGGCCTGATCGACGACGCGCGCGTGACCATCGGCATGGTGCTGCTGTCCATGGGCCAGAGCATGAACACGACCGACGATGCCGTGCTCGCCGAGGCTGCGGAAAAGCTGGCCGCGCTCAAGGACAACATCCACGTGCTCGAGTATGAGAACCTGCACAACTACCTCGTCTCCGGCGACGTGTCCGTGGCGTACACCTTCACCCCGTTCGTGGCGCTGGCGCTGGACGCCAATCCGGATCTTGCGGTCGTCTGGCCGGAGGAGGGCCTGGGCTTTGGCATCGACGGCTGCTTCATCCCGGTGAACGCGCCGCACGCGAAGAACGCCAACCTGTTCCTCGAGTTCCTGCTGCGCCCGGAGATCGCCGCGGTCTGCGCCGAGTGGCAGTACTACTGCAGCCCGAACGCCGCCGCGATGGAGGTCATCTCCGACTGGTACAAGGAGAACCCGGTCTTCACCGGCATCTATGACCGCATCGGCGACGCCGAATACGTCAAAAACCTCTCCAGCGCGGACGAGCAGAAGTTCCAGGACATCTGGACCACCTTCAAGCTGAGCCTGTAACGGCCAGCTGACGGGCGCAAAGCGCCCGTCAAAGAAAGCCCGCATGCACATGCGGGCTTTCTTTGACGTATCATACAATGGGATGTGAGATCATGTCGAAGCTGTTCATTTCCGGGGGCGTGGTGATCGACCCGCAGGCGCGAAGAAGCTTTTGCGCGCAGGTGCTGCTTGAGGACGGTATCATCGCCGCCATCGGCGACCTGACTGCGCCGCAGGACGCGCAGGTGATCGACGCCCGGGGCCTGTTTGTCTGCCCGGGCTTCATCGATCCGCACGGCCACATCGACGGCCATGTCTACACGGGCGAATTGTCCCTCCTGCAAGGCATCACCACCAGCGTGGGCGGCAACTGCGGCTTTTCTCCGGTGGATCTCGCCGAATTTTTGGACGCGCAGGAATCGTTCCCGATTCATCAGGCGGAGATGATCGGCATGTGCGCGCTGCGCGAGGCCGCGGGTGCACTGGACCCCTTTCAGGCGGCCGACGAAAATCAGATCGACCGGATGGCCCAGCTGTGCGAGCGGGCGCTTGCCTGCGGCGCGTGCGGCGTGTCGCTCGGCCCGGCGTACACGCCCGGCTCGTCCATCCTGGAGATGCAGACGCTGTGCCGCATCGCCAGGGCGCACGGCAAGCCCGTCTCCATCGATACGCACATGAACTCCATGACGGACCTTGACTCCCTGCAGGAGGCCATCGATCTGGCGGCGCATGCCGGCTGCCGGATGATCGTCTCGCACTTCGTCTACCAGTACGGCGTGGGCGTGGAGGACGAGGCCCTTGCCATGATCGACCGCGCGCGCGGCATGGGCGTGGACATCGTCTTTGACAGCGGCATGTACAAGGACTGGTGCTCCTCCATCGGCGCGGCGCTGTTTGAGCCGGGCGTCATGCGCGCCAACGGCATCGAACTTTCGCACCTGCGCGTCATCACCGGCGAGCACATCGGCGAGGTGCCGGATCAGGCGCTCTACGCGCACCTGCGCGCGTGCCATCCGCACGACGCGGTCAGCGTGAACACGGGCGAGGCGCGCGCGGTGTACGCCATCGCGCGGCATCCGCTGTGCATGATCTCCACCGATACGGGCGCGTACCTGCCGGGCGAGGGCCATCCGCAGATTGCGGGCAGCTTCCCGCGCTTTCTGCGCGAGATGGTGCGCGAGCGCGCGGAGATGAGCTGGGAGGAGGCCGTCGCGCACGCGACCTGCCTGCCGGCGGAGATTCTCGGCTTTGAAACGAAGGGGCGCATGCGGGTTGGCTGCGACGCCGACCTCGTACTCTTCGATCCCGCGACCATCGCGGACCGGGCGGATTTCCCGGGCATGGGCAGCCCAAACGCCGCGCCGGAGGGCATCGCCTGCGTCATCGTCGGCGGTCAGATCGCCGCCCGGCAGGGTCAGGTGACCGGCGTCATGGCTGGCCGGCCGCTGAGGGGCTGATGTCGGTGGGCTGCTCGTTTCCCCGCTCGTCCTGAATCCGCGTACCCTCGCACGTCATCATCAGCGTGCCCACGCGCCAGCCGCAGGTCTGCCCATATTCCGGCTCGCCCTCTGTACCAGCGATGACCCGGGCAAATTCGCCCGTGCCGCCGTCCTCATAGAAGCGGGCGGTGTGCCGCTCGCTGCCGGTATAGACGGTAAGCGTGAGCAGGAGCTTTGTGCTGCCCGCGCTGAACGCGGCGGACACATCCACCGGCAGCCCGGAGATCTGATCAACGAGCGTGCCGTAGATTTCGGCGTCAGCCTGCCGGCCGTTGACGCTCACCCCGCCGTTGCCGTCTGTATAAAATCGGAAGCTGCTCTCCGGCGTATCGATGGAAATCGCCGTGATCGCCTCCGCATTCAGGTCGGGAAAGAGCAGGCTATAGCCGTCCGATACGTCATCCCCGCCGTCCGCCTGCACGAGCCCTTCGCTCTGCTGCACGGCGGCCTGCTCCGGCGCGGTCTGTGCCTGCGTATGGCCCAGGCAGAAAAACACCGCAAAGACCGCCACGCCTGCGGCGAGCAGCGCGCCGGCAGCCTTGAGCATTCCGGCCACATGCAGCCCCCCCTTTCTCTCTTCGTTTCGGTATGCTGTGATTATACTGCCCGCATGTTGCGCAAACAAAATCCCAATGGGGCAGAATTGTGAACGATTGGGGCGCGACGGATGAAAATGGGGATTGTCAGGATTTGCAAAGTACGATAAAATAATAGAGTTGTTTCCCGCAAGGAATACACACAGTTCGCATGCAATCCGGCGTCCATTCGCCGTCACGAAATGGACGAATGCCAGAGAGCACCCGGCAGAAGAAAATGACTGGATGGAGTGGTCCCCATGATTCTTCAGCATAACACCACAGACGCGTTCTATCGCTTCCCCCTGGGGGCATTGACGGCGGGGTCGCAGGTTCGCCTTCGCGTGGCCGTTACCGGACCGGGCGAGCCGGAGAGCCTGAACCTGCGCGTATGGGACGGAAAAGAGCAGCGCTTCCCGATGCGGCCGCTGGGCGCAAAGGACGGGAAGCGCTTTTATGAGGTGCAGGTGACGGTCAGCGAGACGCCCTGCCTGTACTGGTACTGCTTTGAGGCCACCTGCGCGGACGGCAGCCGCCTGCGTCTGGGCGCGCCGGACGAATCCGGCTGCGGCGAGGGCCGCATGAGCGGCACCGGAACGGATTTCCAGATCACGGTCTACGATCCCCGCTACACCACCCCGGCGTGGATGTGCGACGGCATCATGTATCAGATCATGGTGGACCGTTTCTATCACGGCGAGGGCACGGACGCGCTGCTGCACGCCAAGGACGGCTGCGGCACGAAGGTCGACCTGCACACGAACTGGAACGATATGCCCTGGCTGGACGTCTCGGAGAACGGCGACAACTTCGCGCACGATTTCTTCGGCGGCAACCTGGAGGGCGTCCGCCAGAAGCTGCCCTACCTCAAGGAGCTGGGCGTCAGCGTCATCTACTTCAACCCAATCTTCACCGCGCGCACCAATCACAAATACGACACCAGCAACTACATGCAGGTCGACCCGATGTTCGGCGATGAAGCAAAGCTGCATCAGCTCTGCGAGGAAGCCAAAGCGATGGGCATCCGCATCCTGCTGGACGGCGTGTTCTCCCATGTGGGCAGCGACAGCGTGTACTTCAACCGCCGCGGTACGCACGGCGAGAAGGTGGGCGCGTACCGCGACCCGGATTCCCCATACAGGAAGTGGTTCACCTTCAAGAACTGGCCGGACGATTACGACTGCTGGTGGGGCTTCCGCACGCTGCCCAACGTCAACGAGATGGACGAGGACTTCCGTAAGTACATCCTGGGTGGCGAGGATGCCGTCGTCAAGCACTGGGTGCGTCAGGGCACCAGCGGCTGGCGGCTGGATGTGGCGGACGAGCTGCCGATGGAATTCCTGCGCGAGCTGCGCAGGGAGGTCAAGTCCGTCGACACGGACGCGGCGGTGCTGGGCGAGGTCTGGGAGGACGCGAGCCACAAGGTCGCCTACGGCGCGATGCGCTCCTATGTGCTGGGCGACACGCTGGACAGCGTGATGAACTACCCGCTGCGCGAGGCGCTGGTGGCGTTCCTCATGTCCGCCAAGACGGCGGGCGCGGTGGTCCGCGACCTGATGGCGCTGATGCAGAATTACCCCAAGCCGTTTCTGTATTCGCTGATGAACCTGATGGGCAGCCACGACAGGCCGCGCATCATCAACGTCCTGGCCGGCAACGACGGCAACGACATCCCGCGCGACAAGCGCGCCGAGCATCACCTCACCCCGGAGGAGCGCATGATGGGCACGCTGCGCGAACGCATGATGCTGCGCATGATCATGAGCGTGCCCGGCATGCCCTGCATCTACTACGCCGACGAGGCGGGCATGGAGGGCTGCGCCGATCCGTTCTGCCGGCGCACCTATCCCTGGGGCGCGGAGGACAAGCAGCTGCTCGCCTATTACCGCGGCATGATCGCGATGCGCCGCAAGAACCAGGTGCTGCGCACCGGCGAGTGCCGCTTCATCGCGCCGTGCGACGACGTGCTGGGCGTCATCCGCACGATCGAGGGCGGCGTGGACGCGCTGGGCCGCAAGGCGAAGGACGCCTGCGCGGTCACGCTGATCAACCGCAGCGCGCGCACGGCGACGGTCTATCTCACCGCGCAGGAGCTGATGGGCGCGCAGGAGATCGTCTCCGACCGCGACGAGGTGCACCACGTCCGCGCGGGCGCGTTCTCCGTGACGCTCGCCGGCATGCGCGGCGTGACCTACTTCGCACAGCCCGGGGAGCTGACGGAGCGGGAGGACGGCTGAGCCCCGCCCGGCGGACACGGGAGAAATATTCTTCAATTCCATAGCCATACACGGTCCTGTTCCTGATTTTGTCAGGCGCGGGGCCGTTTTTCATGAGAATCCATTCCGTCGACCCAGCCCGGACACCACTTTTATAAAATATAAAACAAAAAGTTTTCAAAAGGCAGGCGGATGCCCGCAATTTCTGTGTCATATTCTCCCGCCAGATCCCCCGTTTTTGTATTTTGAGCTCGTTTGTACAAAACCCCGGTACGGTTTATTGACATTTATGTAAAACTGATTTATGATGGCTACAGATAGGAGCGGCAGCAGTCCTGCCGAGCACGCCACAGACCATTTCTCCGGAGCATCCTCCTTAGGCGGGCTCCGGGAAGCGGGCCGCATGGCATTCTGTTTTTCCCCATTCCCCACGACAGAAGGAGTAAAGCTATGTACTATATTGGCATTGATCTGGGTACCTCGTCGGTCAAGCTGCTGCTAATGGATGAGCTCGGCGCAATCCATCAGCAGGTGACCCGGGAGTATCCGCTGGAGTTTCCGCACCCCGGCTGGAGCCAGCAGGCGCCCGAGGACTGGAAGGATGCGGTGCTCTCCGGCCTGCAGGAGCTGACGGCAAATTGCGACAAGCGCCAAATCGCCGGCATTGGCACCGGTGGCCAGATGCACGGCCTAGTGGTGCTGGACAGGGACGACAACGTCATCCGCCCGGCGATCCTCTGGAACGACGGCCGCACCGCCGCGCAGGTGGACTACCTGAACGATGTGATCGGCAAGCAGAAGCTGAGTGCGTGGACGGCCAACATCGCCTTCGCCGGCTTCACCGCGCCGAAGATCCTCTGGATGCGTGAAAACGAGCCGGAGAACTTCGCCCGGATCGCGAAGATCATGCTCCCCAAGGACTATGTGAACTACGTCCTCACCGGCGTGCACTGCTGCGACTATTCCGACGCCTCGGGCATGCTGCTGCTGGATGTGGCACACAAGCGCTGGTCGAAGGAAATGCTTGATCTGTGCGGCATTACCGAGGCGCAGATGCCCGCGCTGTACGAGAGCTATGAGACGGTCGGCACGCTGAGGCCGGAGATCGCGCAGCTGCTGGGCTTCCCGGAGAACGTGAAGGTCTGTGCCGGCGCGGGCGACAACGCTGCCGCGGCCGTAGGCACCGGCGTGGTGGGCGACGGCGGCTGCAACATCTCGCTGGGCACCTCCGGCACGGTGTTCATCTCCTCGAAGCAGTTCGGCGTGGATCCGAATAACGCCCTGCACGCCTTTGCACACGCGGACGGCGGGTATCACCTCATGGGCTGCATGCTCTCCGCCGCCTCCTGCAACAAGTGGCTGATGGACGACATTCTGCGCACGAAGGACTACGCCGGCGAGCAGGCGCCCATCACGGACGAGAAGCTGGGCACGAACCATGTGTACTTCCTGCCGTATCTCATGGGCGAGCGCAGCCCCATCAACGACACCAACGCCCGGGGCACGTTCATCGGCATGAGTATGGACACCAGCCGCGCAGACATGACGCAGGCGGTGCTCGAGGGCGTAGCCTTTGCCATCCGGGACAGCGTGGAGGTCGCCAAATCGCTGGGCATTCCGCTCACAAGCAGCATGCTCTGCGGCGGCGGCGCGAAGAGCCCGCTGTGGCGCAGGATTCTCGCCAACGTGCTGAACATGCCGCTGACCATTCCCGCCTCGGAGCAGGGCCCCGGCATGGGCGGCGCGATGCTGGCCATGGTGGCCTGCGGCGCCTACGGCAGCGTAGCGGAGGCTTGTGCCAAGCTGGTCACCGTCTCCGAAACCGTTGCGCCGGACCCGGAGATTGCCGCGCGGTATGAGGCGAGATACCGGCAGTTCCGCCTGATCTACCCGGCGCTCAAGGGCCTGTATCCGCAGCTCCTGTGATCGGGAGGACGGCTTCATGAACAAGGAAACGCAGATCACGCTGCGCCTGCTGGTGTGCGGCTACCTCGTCTATCTGGCCTACAGCATCTGCAGGACGCAGCTGAGCGGCAGCAGCGGCGTGCCGGACGTCTTTGCCTACGGCGCCGCAGCGGTGATGGCGCTGTCGGGCATCGGCTTTGCCGTGCACCATCTGCGCCAGTACTTCCGTGACAGGAAAAGCGCTGCGCAGGACACGATCATCGAGGACGACGACACGCTGAAATAACCCAACGAAAGGGAGAACGCCATGAGGATTCATTCTGTTTTTGATCCCGAATTCAAGGCCTACGGCCAGATCGTCACCGGCCTTGACGAAACCGTGCAGGAGATTCTTGCCGCGCTGAAGACGACGCCGCTGCCCGAGGGCGTGGGCTATGTTCCCACGGACCCCGACCTGCAGGAGCTGCCCGCCGCCGTGGAGGTGTCCGAGCACTGCTTTGGCGGCATGCCTGTCCAGCTCGGCTGGTGCAACGGCCACAACACGCGCCTCAACTGTCTGGAATACCACCGGGACAGCGAGTTCAATCTGGGCACGGAGGACTTTATCCTTCTGCTGGCCAGGCAGGAGGAGATCGAAAACGGCCTGCTCGACACCGCCAGGGTCAAAGCGTTCAGGGTGCCTGCCGGGGTGCTGGTGGAGGTCTTTGCGACCACGCTGCACTACGCCCCCTGCCACTGCGACGCGAGCAAGGGCTTCCGCGTGCTGGTCGCCCTGCCGTGGCTGACCAACACCGAACGCCCGGATATGGAAAACCGGACCCCGGAGGATACCATCATGACCGCGCGCAACAAGTGGCTGCTGGCCCACCCCGAATCCAGTGAGGCCAAGAACGGCGCGAAGGTTGGCCTGACCGGAGAAAATATCGACATCGCCCGATACCTGTAACCCGATATCTAAAAAACGAAAGGAGATCTGTACCATGAACATTCCTGAGATCAAGCTGGGCATCATCGCGGTCTCCCGCGACTGCTTCCCCATCGCGCTCTCCACGCAGCGCCGCAAGAACATCGTGGCTGCCTACGGCGAGGGCCTCTATGAATGCCCCATCACCGTGGAAAACGAGCTGGACGCCCTCAAGGCGCTTGACGATGTGCGCGCCAACGGCGTCAATGCGCTGGTGGTCTTCCTGGGCAACTTCGGCCCCGAGACGCCCGAGACTCTGCTGTGCCAAAAGTTTGGCGGCCCGACGATGTACATCGCGGCGGCCGAGGGCGACGGCGACCTGATCAACGGCCGCGGCGACGCCTACTGCGGCGTGCTGAACTGCTCCTACAACCTGGGCATGCGCCATCTGAAGGCCTACATCCCGGAGTATCCGGTGGGCACCGCCGAGGAGTGCGCGGCCATGATCCGCGAGTTCGTGCCGATCGCCCGCGCCATCGTCGGCGTGAAGAACCTCAAGATCATCACCTTCGGCCCGCGTCCGCAGGACTTCTTCGCCTGCAACGCGCCGATCAAGGGCCTGTACGAGCTGGGCGTGGAGATCGAGGAGAACTCCGAGCTCGACCTGCTGGTGGCCTACAGGCAGCACGCCGGCGATGCACGCATCCCGGAGGTCGTGGCCGACATGCAGAAGGAGATGGACGGCAAGATCTACACCGACCTGCTCGAGCGCATGGCGCAGTTTGAGCTGACGCTGCTGGACTGGGCCGAGAGCCACAAGGGCGCGCGCCAGTATGTGGCCTTTGCGGACAAGTGCTGGCCGGCGTTCCCGGAGCAGTTCGGCTTTGAGCCGTGCTACGTCAACTCCCGCCTGGCCTCCCGCGGCATCCCGGTCGCCTGCGAGGTGGACATCTACGGCGCGCTGAGCGAGTACATCGGCGCGTGCATCACCGGCGACGCGGTGACGCTGCTGGACATCAACAACTCCGTGCCGAAGTACATCTACGACGAGGACATCGCCGGCAAGTTCGACTATAAGATCACTGACACCTTCATGGGCTTCCACTGCGGCAACACGCCCAGCTGCAAGATGTGCGGCGGCTGCGCGGTGAAGTACCAGCTGATCCAGAACCGCCTGCTGGAAAACGGCGGCGAGCCGGACTTCACCCGCGGCACGCTCGAGGGCGACATCGCCGCGTCGGAGATCACCTTCTATCGCCTGCAGTGCGACAGTGAGGGCAACCTGCGCTCCTACATCGCCGAAGGCGAGGTTCTGCCCGTGGCCACGCGTTCCTTCGGCGGCATCGGCGTGTTCGCTATCCCGGAGATGGGCCGCTTCTACCGCCATGTGCTGATCCAGAAGCGCTATCCGCACCATGGCGCGGTGGCCTTCGCGCACTGCGGCAAGGCGCTCTTCGAGGTGCTCAAGTACTTCGGCATCGCCGACATCGCCTACAACCAGCCCAAGGCCTTGCCGTACCCCACGGAGAATCCTTTTGCCTGAGGTCATGAAGCAGCTGATCCAGCTGTATGAAGCCTATTTTGAGCAGGTCAGGGCGGCGAAAAAGCGCCTGAAGCTGGCCGACGGGCTGTTCGGCATGGGCGAAAGGCTGGCCAACGCGCCCTGTCACGATGCCTTCATGGAAGCGCTGAGGGCATTCCTTGAGGGCACGGATGTCAAGAGCGATCCCGGGCAGGCCTATCAGGCGCTTGACTTCATCTATCGCGCGCCGTTTGCCTATCCCGAC
>SFFH01000024.1 GCA_004557905.1 Clostridiales bacterium
TGCACGCCGCACAGATCAAGGGAAAGATCAGCCACCGAACGCCACCTCCTTCGCGTCAAACACCGGGCCGTCCTTGCACACGCGCTTGTAGCACCAGCTGCCATCCGGGCGCGTGATCTTCACGTTGCAGCCCAGGCACGCGCCGATGCCGCAGCCCATGCGCTCCTCCAGAGAGAGCTGGCAGGGAATATGCTGCTCCAGTGCGATCCTCTGCACCGCCGCGAGCATGGGCGTCGGGCCGCAGGCCATGATGAGGTCCGGCTTTCTTTCTTCAATCGCTGCCTGCAGCGGCCTGGTCACCAGCGCCCTTTCGCCGATGCTGCCATCGTCGCTGACGGCCACGACCCGGCAAGGGGCCTGCGTCATGCCGTAGACATGGTCCTTGGTGCGGAAGCCGAAGAACGCGCAGGACGTCTCCGTCGCAAACGCGTCCATCGCGCCGCAGATCGGCGCAACGCCCACGCCGCCGCCAACAAAGTAGATGGTCTTTGCGTTTCCGCCGTCAAAGCCGGTGCCCAGCGGGCCCAGACAGCGGATGGTATCGCCGGGCTTTGCCGCACAGAGAAGCTGCGTGCCGCGGCCCTTGGGCTGGATGGCCAGTGTCAGCGTGCCGGCGTGCGCGTCCATCGCCATCAGGCTGATCGGGCGGCGCAGCACATGCGCGTTGTCCGGCACGAGCATGTGAATGAACTGGCCGGGCTTGGCCTGCGCGGCGATGTCCGGCGCGCTCAGAATGATGCGGATCAGTCCCTCGGCCAGAACATCCGAGGACAGAACCTTGGCGTCGATATCTTTCATGAGAACTCCTTTTTTGGGGCTGCGGGGAAACGTTGGGCTGCCGCCCAAACCTGCTTGGGGCACCGCCCCAAACCCCGCAAGGGATTTCATCCCTTGACCCATTTTCGCTTCGCGGCTGCTTCAAGCCATTGACAGTAACTCAGCCTTCCCCTCTGGGGAAGGTGCCCGAAGGGCGGATGAGATTACCGGATCTCCTTGCCCATTTCCTTCAGGCTTGTGCACAGATCCTCGCGCATGCGCAGCGCCTCGTCGCGGGCCGCTTTGTCAAACGGCACGCCCTCGCGCTTCTTCCAGGCGCAGAGGATGGAGCGGGAGGCGTTGACGATCGCGCCGTTGCCATTCGCGTCGAAGCAGCCGGCGATGTCCTTGCCGGTCGCGCCCTGCGCGCCGTAGCCCGGCACGAGGAAGAAGGTATGCGGCATGCGCGCGCGCAGCGCGGTGCCCTGCTGCGGATACGTCGCGCCAACGACCGCGCCGATGACGGAGTAGCCCGTCTCGCCGCGGGTACCCTCGCCCCATTCCTCGACCAGATCGGCCACGGCCTCGTACAGCGTGCGGCCGTCCTCGTACCGCATATCCTGCAACTGGCCGGAGGACGGGTTGCTGGTCTTCACCAGCGCGAACACGCCGGTGCCGTTTGCGGCGCAGGCCTCGGTGAACGGCTTGATGCCGTCCACGCCCAGGTACGGGTTGATGGTTGCGATATCCGCAGAGAACGCCTTCTCCTCGCCGTAGGGCATCGGGGTCTTGCCGACATAGGCGTTGGCATAGCAGGCGGCGGTCGCGCCGATGTCGTTGCGCTTCACGTCGGCCATGACGATCATGCCCTTGCTCTTCGCGTAGGCCATGGTTTTCTCAAACGCGGCCATGCCCGCGACGCCATACATCTCGTAGTACGCGACCTGCACCTTAACGGCCGGCACGATGTCGCACAGCGCGTCCACCAGACGGACGTTGTACTGATAGACGGCCTCGGCGGCGTCCTCGAAGGAGCGGATGCCCTCCGGCAGGATCGCCTGCACGAACTTCTCCGGCAGATATTCGATGCGGGTGTCCAGGCCGGCGACAGTCGGGTTCTTGAGCTCGCTGATGCGCCTGGCCAGCTGATCCATGATATTCATAACGTTTTCCTCCTGTTGTCCTCTCTATGTCAGGGAAACGGCGGGGCGGCTGCCCCGCACCCCGCCTGAGGGATTTCATCCCTCAGACCCCCTTCTTCGCTTCGCGGTTGTTTCAAGCAGTATTTCAGCATCCCTCTTGAGGGAGGGGGACCGGCCGCAACCGGTGGAAGGAGTCACTCGTGATCGATCACGCGCCCGCCGACGATCGTCGCGCAGACTGCGCCATAGTAGGTTTTGCCGTCAAACGGTGTGTTGTGTCCGCGGGAGACAAACCTGCTCGCGTCCACGGTCACTTCCCTGTCCGGATCGAGCACGACGATGTCCGCCGGTGCGCCCACACTCAGCTCGCCGCCCGGCACGCCCAGCAGCCTCGCCGGGTTTGCGCTCATCTTCTCAACGAGCTGGCTGATCAAACCCGCTGATGCCGCTGGCCGCGATGTGGAATTCCACGCGCTTCTCGTCCTCGTGGTGCGGCGCGTGGTCGGTAGCAATCGCGTCGAGCGTGCCGTCCGCAAGGCCAGCGATGCAGGCCAGCCGGTCGCTCTCCTCGCGCAGCGGCGGATTGACGCGGCAGTTGCTGTCGTAGCCGATGACCCAGTCGTCCGTCGCGCCGATGTAGTGCGGCGTAGTCTCGGCGGTCACGCGCACGCCGCGCGCCTTCGCCTCGCGCACCAGCTGTACGCCGCCCTTCGTGGAGACGTGGCACAGGTGGATGCGCTTGCCCTCGGCCTCGGCCACCAGGATGTCGCGCGCGATCATTACTTCCTCCGCCGCGCGGGTGATGCCCGGCAGGCCGAGCTTGGTGGAGATGAAGCCCTCGTTCATCACGCCGTCGCCCACGAGGCTCTTGTCCTCGCTGTGGCTCATGATGAACACGCCGAAGTGATCGGCGTACTGCATCGCCAGGCGCAGCAGGTTGGAATTGGTGACCGGCCTGCCGTCGTCGGAGATCGCGATGATGCCGGCCTGCTTCATGCGGCCGATCTCCGCCATCTCCTTGCCCTCCAGGCCCTTCGAGACCGCACCGACCGGGTAGACGTGCACGCCGCTGCCCTGGGTCTCCGCCTTCTCCAGGATGTAGCGTGTCACCGCCGCGCAGTCGTTGACCGGATGGGTGTTGGGCATGCAGCACACGCCCGTGAAGCCGCCGCGCGCCGCGGCGCGGGTGCCGGAGACGATGTCCTCCTTGTACTCCTGGCCCGGATCGCGCAGATGGCAGTGCATATCGATGAAGCCCGGCGCGACGACCTTGCCCGCTGCGTCCATCACCTGCACGCCCTCGGCGCTCAGGTTTTCGCCGACGCAGGCGATTTTTCCATCCCTGACCAGAACATCCATAACCGCGTCAATGCCGTTCTTCGGATCGATCACGCGGCCGCCGCGAATGAGAATCGAATTGTCCATCCTTACGCCTCCCTTCGGGTGAGCATGTACAGCAGCGCCATGCGAACCGCCACGCCGCTCTCCACCTGCTGGCTGATGACCGACTGGCTGCTGTCCGCCGCGCTGGACGCGATTTCCACGCCGCGGTTCATCGGGCCGGGGTGCATCACCAGCGCGTGTTTCTTCGCCAGCGCCACGCGCTCCGGGGTAATCTCCCAGTGGTCGCAGTACTCGGCAACGGACGGGAACAGGCCCTTCTGCTGGCGCTCGCGCTGGATGCGCAGGCCCATCACAACGTCCGCGCCCTCGCAGGCGTCCTCGATGGTCGGCGCGAGGTAGCAGCCCAGCTCCTCAATCCGGGGCGGGATGAGCGTCGGCGGCGCGCAGAGCACGACGTTGGCGCCCATGGTGGTCAAGCCGTAGATGTTGCTTCGCGCCACGCGGGAGTGCATCACGTCGCCGCAGATGGCCACCTTGATGCCGTCCAGCCCGCCCAGGTGCTCGCGCATGGTCATCATGTCCAGCAGTGCCTGGGTCGGGTGCTCGTTCATGCCGTCGCCCGCGTTGATGACGCTGGCGCGGACATGCCGGGCCAGCAGCGCCGGCGCGCCGGACATCGGGTGGCGGATGATGATCACGTCCGTGCCCATCTGATCGAGCGTCACGCCGGTGTCGATCAGCGTCTCGCCCTTGGCCACGGAGGACGCGCTGGCGGAGATGTTCGCCGCGGCGGCGGACATGTACTTGCTCGCCAGCTCAAAGGACATGCGGGTACGCGTGGAATTCTCATAGAACAGCGTCACGATGGACTTGCCCTGCAGGTGCGCGGTCTTCTTGTTGCTGGAGCGCACGACCTGGCGCATCGTCATCGCGGCATCCAGGATGCCCGTGATCTCCTCGCGGCTCACGCCGTCAAGGCCGAGCAGGTCTTTTCTCTTCATGTTCAGCCTCCGTCAGTCGTTTGTTTTGTCACTTCATACCGGTTTTTTCTCGTAGAGCACGATGCTCAGCGCCCCGTCGATCTCCGGCACGTTCACGCCGACCATCTCGCTCTTGCTGGTGGGCAGGTTCTTGCCCACGTAATCCGCGCGGATGGGCAGCTCGCGGTGGCCGCGGTCGACCATGACCGCCAGCTGAATCAGCGCCGGACGGCCCATGTCGCAGATCGCGTCCATCGCGGCGCGCGCCGTGCGGCCGGTGTAAAGCACGTCGTCCACCATGATGATCCGGGCGTTCTCCACCTGGAAGGGCAGGTCGGTGGTGTTGACCACCGGATGCTCGGTGAGGCTGGACAGGTCGTCGCGGTAGAACGTGATGTCCAGCACGCCCATGGGGAGCCTGACGCCCTCCACCTCCTCGATCATCTCCCGCAGCATCCGCGCCAGCACCACGCCCCTGCGCTGAATGCCCACGAGCGTCAGCCCCTCGACGCCGCGGTTGTTCTCGATGATCTCGTGCGCCACGCGGCGAAGCGCGCGCCTGACGCCCTGTTCATCCATGATGTCCGCCTTGAATTCAAGCCTGGCCGCCATAGCCTCTCCTCCTTGTCTGCATACAAAAACACCCTGTCCCGCGATCGGGACAGGGCAAACAAAGTCCATAAAGACCCACATGCTATTTGCCGCCTTGCCGACCTCACGGGATCGAATTAAAGGCTCCTGAGATTTGAACCATTATACCATTAAATCTGCTGAATGAAAAGAGAAAAGCGCGCATTTGCGGAAATTCTTTTGCAAATGCGCGCTGAGAATATCGTTTTATGGATAGGTTGCCCGAATGGTGTAGCCTACCGCTGTGAGCGCTGCTGCCCCAGCTGCAATCTTGTCCTGATGCCCGCCATTATCTGTGTCGATACGGTTCGTACCGTGTGTCTTGGAGTTCAGGAAGTGTACACAGAACTGTCCGTCGAAGTTATTTCCAGTGACCGTGTTCAAACCATGCGGAATCGCGTATATCGAGCCGATAAACTGCTCTCCCCTGTTGTTGGTCAGCACCACGGCACGGCGCTGGTACTTGTTCAGCGTCTCCAGCATGCTCGCATTGCTGACATTGTACAGGCTGCACAGCACCTTGGTATCATCCGCCGTTGCCGGCTCTACATCAGCATGGTTGCCGATGGATCGGATCTTGATGTTGAACGATTTGCCCGTATAAATATCCGTCAGCTTCATGGTTGCGCTCGTCTTGTCAATGATGACACGCTCGTTTCCAAACCACGGAATATTGTAAATCACCTCATTGTAGCTTGGGCTGCCACCAGAACTGCCGATCTCCTTGTTGTACTCCTCCATTAGCCTGGCAATTGTCTGCGGCCCGGCCACACCGTCTGCTTCAAGGCCATGGTCACTCTGGAACGCCTGAACAGCCTCTCTGGTCTCTCTGCCGTAAGCGCCGCTGATGTCGCCATCGTAATACTTGAGCTTCTTGAGCGCCTCCTGAATCCAGGTGACCATCGTGCCGGTGTCGCCTTCTCTGTAGGTTTCGCCTGCATAGTCTCCACTGTTCAGGTAGTCGTCGACTTCACTCTCTGACATGACCGCAGCATAGGTGTTCTTGATCCAGTAGCCGGACTGAATCTGATACCAGTTGCCCGACTTGCCCAAATAGAAGAACACATCGCCCTTGTTGGCCACCGCCACCTTCTCGGAGTTGGAATCCGCCTCTTTGCGGATGCTGACGTCGTTGGCCGTAACGCGGATCATGCCCAGGAT
The DNA here is from genome assembly GCA_004557905.1 of Clostridiales bacterium. Taxonomy (GTDB): domain Bacteria; phylum Bacillota; class Clostridia; order Christensenellales; family Aristaeellaceae; genus Ventricola. Next base: position 6,014 of record SFFH01000024.1, read on the forward strand.
TTCACCGATATCTGCATCCAGGTTGATATTGCCGCCATTTTCAATAAACGTTTGCTTGGAAACCTTGTCGAGCACGGAAGCACAAACATAGCCGCTGTACACATTGCCGCTGCTCTTCTTGACTGTGATATAGTACCAAATCTCTCCGCCAACACTGTATTTCCGGGTAGCCTGGACAGGCTCACCCTTGTCCAGCACGGTTTTCGCCGCAGAGTTCAAGGAATAGGTGGTACGCAGGCGCACACCGTCCTTATTCACCAGGAAGAAAGAATCCGCCTCAGTCAAAGGCAGAATGACAACACCGTCATCCTGTTCGTCCCAACTCACTTCGAATTTACTCGTATAGGTTTCATCGCCGAAACGGAGATCAATCGAAGCCTGGGTCGTCTTTCTCTCTGCAAGTGCAGAGGCTGAAATCATCAGCATCATCGAAAGAAAAAACGCTATCCTCTTCATCTTCATAAGCTCATATCCTCTTTACTGTCGTATTTCTTTGTTTCGTTTGCACTTGATCAGCAGGATGGCGGACACTATGATCAGCATGATATACACAATCATTGATTTCATCGTGTCGTCTCCCGTCTGAGGCAGGGGATCCATCACCTTCACTCGGATTCGCCTCGTGACGCTTTCACCTACATTAATCTGAGGAAAATAAAGGGCCCAATTATCCTCCATCCTCACATACTGCAATCCGTCAGGAAGATAGCTTGCAACTTCTACATTTTGAATGGCTCTGTCACCATGATTTGCCAAAATAATGGTTAGTTCAGCAATTTCATCTGGTTCATAGCATTCTTTATCTGATATAATTGTCAGGATAACGCCGCTTTTCATGATGTGGAATATCTTTGACACCGTTGCCTGCGCCGGTATTCTCTCAATGAACAATGTACCCGATCCCATTGCGTTCTTGAGCTCTTCAGGCAATTTGTTTTTGATTTCGACGTTATACACAGCATGATCCAATGAATTCTCAATCGCAACAATAACTTCTGCAACTTCCGTTTGCCCGTATTGTCTTTTGTTGCTTGTGATTCTGACATTCAAACCGCTTTGCTGCGCTGCAAACGCTTCTGTCGTCATGCATATCATCATGCATAAGCCAAGAATCACCCATCGCATTCTTCTCATGTTCTTCGCTCCCACTCATTCTCTGGCGGTAAAATACCAATGAGTATATTTTACTCCAAGTATATTTCCAGTATATAAACATCCTGTTACATTTTCTTCAAATTCTTCGTTCTTCCTGTCTTGAACAGTTTCCCCCTATCATGTAGAATACCAGTATCATACATAGGAGGTCACTTTCATGAACCACGCAGAAAAAGCCCGCGATCTCTTTCTCTCCGGCTGCTCCTGCTCCCAGGCGGTCTTCGGCGCGTTTGCCGAGGAGCTGGGGCTTGAGCAGGAGACGGCGCTTCGCCTCGCCTCCTCCTTCGGCGGCGGCATGGGCGGCATGCGCGAAACCTGCGGCGCGGTGACGGGCATGCTGATGGTCGCCGGCCTCAAATGGGGCTACAGCGAGACCGGCAATCTGGACAAAAAGACCGCGCACTACGCTCGCGTGCGCAGCCTGATCGAGCAGTTCAAAGCCGAGCATACCACTATCGTCTGCCGGGACCTGCTCTCGCACCTGGGCGAGCTGAAGCAGGACCCCTCCGCGCGCACGCCGGAGTATTACAAGACCCGTCCCTGCGCCCGCTATGTCGAAACGGCGGCAAGGCTGCTGGATGAGTTGGACGCAAAGACAAGCGAATAAACGCAAATCCCCGCAGGCAAAAGCCTGCGGGGTTCATTTATGCCTCCAGATACGCCTTGAGTGCCGTCATGCTTTCCTCAGCATCCCTCAGACCGATGCCGTGCACGCGTGCAAGCTCTGCGGGATTCTTTTCCAGCCGGCGGATGTTCAGCGGTTCTTTGGGCCGGATGACAAATATCTTCCCTTCCTCCTCCAACTGCCGGACCTCCTCCGCCTGCGCGTTGTAGCGCTCGTGGCGATGAAGAAGCGTGCTGCACAGGTTGGGATACTTCCTGTAAAACGCCCGGATCAGCGCCTTGTTCATCGGGGCCTTGCGGTAGGAGGCCGGCTGCGTCAGCACGACGATCACCCGGTCAAAGCCCATGGTAAGCGCGTGGCGCACGGGAATGCTGTCGGCAACGCCGCCGTCCAGGTACTTCTTTCCCCCGATTTCAACCATCCGCGAGCAGAACGGCATGGACGCACTCGCACGCATCATCTCGATGTCCTCGAGCAGATGGTGCATCTGCATGTACTCCGCCTCGCCCGTCTCCACGTTGGTGACGACCACCCAGTATTCGCCGCCATGCGCTTCAAACGCCGCCTCGTCAAAGACGTCATACTGGGTAGGAATCGTGTGATACGCAAACTCCCGGTTGACGATGTCGCCCGTGGTGATCAGCGAGCGCAGGCTCACGTTGCGTGGATCGCCCATGAAGCGCTGGTTGTAGCGCAGGGCCCGGCCGCGCTGCCCCGAAAAGAGGTTGCAGCCAAAGCACGCGCCGGCAGACACGCCGAGAATGCCGTCCACCTGCACGCCGTGGTCAAGAAAGCTGTCCAGCACGCCCGCCGTGTACATGCCGCGCATCGCGCCGCCCTCGAGCACAAGGCCCGTTCTCATGCCGATCACCCCGTAAAAATCCTCTGTCCGTATGGAAAAAGCGCCGGGCCAGGCCCGACGCTCCAAATGCTCAAATCGTAGAATGCTCGGGGCAGAAATTCCCACGGCACACACGATACAATGCTTATTGCTGCTGCCTTCCGGCCCTGACAAGGTTCACACCCTCGCATTGCATGAGTGCAACCCCCAAATCCTGTCAAACGCGATTCATCCGGTCGATCAGCCGCTCCATGACCTTGGCGCACAGGTGCAGCATGTCCTCCCGGTTGACCGTGCGATCGCGCAGGGACAGCGTGACCGGCGCGGACGCGTTGAGCGTGAGGCGTTTGTCAAAGCCCTGCATCGCCTTGAACAGCTTCTCGCCGTCCACCTGCGCATCCGCGCTGAAGCGCATGTCCATGCAGCCGTCCGCCTGCATGACGCGGTCAATGCCCAGGCTCATGCACAGCGCCTTGAGGTAGGCCACCGCGACGAGGTTCGCCACGCACTGCGGCTCGTCGCCGAAGCGGTCGATGAGCTCGTCCTCGATGTCGTCGCGCTGCTCCGCCGTGCGGATGGACGCGATGCGCTTGTAGACCTCCAGCCGCTGCCGGTCCCCGGTGACATACTCCGCCGGGAGGTACGCGTTGACGTGCACGTCCATGCGCGTCTCGATGTCCCTGTTTTTGACCGGCTCCTGGCCCTGCGCCTCCAGCACGGCCTCCTCCAGCAGCTTGCAGTACAGGTCGTAGCCGATGTTCGCCAGATGGCCGCTCTGCTGCGGGCCGAGCAGGTTGCCCGCGCCGCGCAGCTCCAGATCGCGCATGGCGATGCGGAAGCCCGAGCCGAACTCCGTGAACTCGCGGATGGCGTCCAGGCGCTTCTGCGCCGTCTCGGAGAGCACCTTGCCCGGACGAACGGTGAAGTAGGCGTAGGCCAGGCGGTTGCTGCGGCCCACGCGGCCGCGCGTCTGATAGAGCTGGGAGAGGCCGAAGTGGTCCGCGTCGTAGATGATCAGCGTGTTCGCCAGCGGAATGTCCAGGCCGGACTCGATGATCGTCGTGCACAGCAGCACGTCGTACTTCTGCTGGCTGAAGTCGAGCATCACGTCCTCGAGCACGTTCTCCTTCATCTGGCCGTGCGCGATGGCGATGCGCGCCTCCGGCACCAGCCGCTGCAGCTGGCGGTAGCACTGGTCGATTGATCCGACACGGTTGTACAGGAAGAAGACCTGGCCGCCGCGGCCGATCTCGCGCAGGATCGCGTCGCGGATGACGCTGTCCTGATACTCCATGACATAGGTCTGCACGGGATAGCGCGCCTGCGGCGGGGTCTCCAGCAGGCTCATGTCGCGGATGCCGACCATGGACATGTGCAGCGTGCGCGGAATCGGCGTGGCCGACATCGTCAGCACGTCGACCGTCTTCTTCATGTTCTTGATGGTCTCCTTGTGGCCCACGCCGAAGCGCTGCTCCTCGTCGACGATGAGCAGGCCCAGATCCTTGAACTTCACGTCCTTGCCCAGCAGCTTGTGCGTGCCCACCACGATGTCGATCTCGCCGTCCTTCAGCCGGCGCAGCGTCTCCTTCTGCTCCTTGGGCGTGGAGAAGCGGCTGAGCACGTCGGCCACGACCGGGAAGCCCTCGAAGCGGCGCAGCAGCGTGTTGTAATGCTGCTGCGCGAGGATGGTCGTCGGCGCGAGGATGGCGACCTGCTTGCCGTCCATCACGGCCTTGAACGCGGCGCGCAGCGCGACCTCGGTCTTGCCGTAGCCCACGTCGCCGCACAGCAGGCGGTCCATCGGCTCCTCGCGCTCCATGTCGCGCTTGATCTCCTCGGTTGCCTGCAGCTGATCCGGCGTCTCCTCGTAGGGGAAGTTCTCCTCAAACTCCTGCTGCCAGAGCGTGTCCTTGCCGAACGCGTGGCCCTTGTTCTTCTGGCGCTCGGCGTAGAGCTGCACCAGGTCAAACGCCAGCTCCTTGAGGCTCTCACGGACCTTGCTCTTCTGCTTGTCCCAGTCCTTTCCGCCCAAACGCGAGAGCTTGGGCGCCGCGCCCTCGCCGCCGCCGATGTACTTCTGGATACGGTCCAGGTGATCCGCCGGGACGTACAGCTTGTCGCTGCCCAGGTACTGCACCACCAGGTAATCGCGGCTCGCGCCCTCGCTGGTCAGCCGCTTGGTACCCTGATAGATGCCGATGCCGTGCGTCTCGTGCACGACATAGTCCCCAACGTTGAGGTCCGTGAAGGACGCGATTTTACTGGCCTTCTTCTCCTTCGTCTTCTGTACCTTGCCCTTTGCTCCGTACACGTCGCCCTCAACGAGCACAGCCAGCCGGATCTCCGGATACTGGAAACCGCCGGAGAGCATCAGCGGATAGATGATGCACTCGCCGGGGAGCGGGGCCTTCGCGCCCAGCTCGTCAAACCGGGCGTCGATGCCCTCGTCCTCAAAGGACTGGCGCATGCGCTCGCCGCGCGCGCTGCCGCCGGAGAGGATGACGACGCGCCAGCCGCCCGCCAGCCAGCGGCTCACGTCGTCGCACATGTCCTTCGTGCGGCCGCCGTAGCTGCCCGCGCCCATGCCGCCCATCTGCGCAAGCAGCGTGGGCCGCAGCTCCGCGAGCGGGCGCAGGATCGTCGTCATGGCGAGCATCGTGTGCTGGCGCAGGCTTGACAGCGCCTCCTCGCGCGGGAGCATCAGGCCCTCCTGCTCGGGCACGGCCTCGCCGCGCTCCAGCGCGCTGGCAAGCGCCTGGTCAAACTCGCCGCGGCGGCTGTCCATGCGCGCAAACAGCGCCTCCGGCTCGTCGAGCACGACGATGGGGCGCGTCATGTAGTCGCAGAGGGTCTCCGTATGGTCGTACAGCAGGTGAATGACCTTCTCCAGCAGGCGGTTGCTCACGCCGCACTCGAGCTGCTCCAGCGCATGGGTCAGATTTTCCTGGAAACGCTCCATCGTGCGGCTCTCGCGCGTGAACGCCGCGGGCACAGCGACCTCGCCGTCCTCCAGCGGCAGATCCGCCAGCGTCGGCTCCTTCTCCGCGTCCCGGGCCGCATTCATCGCGCGCGTCTGGCGCTTCATCGCCGCACGCAGCAGATCGCACAGCGCCTGCATATCCTCCTCCGGCACGGGCGCCTCGCTCGCAGGGGGAATCGCCACCTCAGTCAGGTTCTGCTGGGAGCGCTGGTTCATCACGTCGAACTGGCGGATGGAGTCGATCTCCTCGTCAAAGAACTCCACGCGCACGGCGCTCAGGCTGTCCGCCGGGTAGATGTCCACGATGCCGCCGCGCACGGAGAACTGTCCCCTGCCCTCGACCATGTATTCGCGCGTATAGCCGCCGGCGAGCAGCCGCTCGATGAGCTCGTCCGTGGGCAGCACCTGGCCGACCTCCAGACGGATGGTGTGGCGGCTGAACACGCTGCGCGGCATCACGCGGTGCAGCAGCGCGTCCGCCGGGCAGACCACCGCGCGCGTCTGGCCGGTGATCAGCCTGTGCAGCGTTTCGATGCGGCGGCACGCCACCTCGCGGCTGGCCGCCACCTCCTGATAGAACGTGATTTCCCGCGCCGGGAACAGGCTCACGCCGCCGCCCAGCAGCGCGGACACGTCCTCCATCGCCGCCGCAGCCGCGCGCTCGCTCTCGCACAGCACGAGCAGCGGCCTGCCAGTCGCCTCCGCCAGCGCGCAGGCCAGGTGCATCTTCTGCGCGCCCGCCAGGCCGGACGCGGCGATCACCGCGCCGGGCTTCTTCGCCTCCTGGAGCATCTCCTGAAAACGGGGATGCTCCGCCATCAGATCAAACAGAAAATGGGTCTGCATGCTTTACCCTTTCTTCGGCGCATTCGCCGTGCGCATCGCGCTCTCCCAGCCGTTTTTCACCCAGTCAATCACCGTATCGGCGGCCAGCAGGAACGCTTCAAACTGCGTCTTTCGGTCCTCCTCCGTCTGGTAATGCGAGAGCACCCAGTCGGCCAGCTCCCAGCCCTCCGGCTTCTTGCCCACGCCCACGCGCAGGCGCGGGAAGTCCTGCCTGCCCAGCAGGCCGATGACCGAGCGCATGCCGTTGTGCGTGCCGGCGCTTCCGCTTGCGCGCAGCCGCAGCTTGCCCAGCGGCAGGTCGATGTCGTCGTAGATCACCATGACGTTCTCCATGGGCGCTTTGTACCAAGAAATCAGCTCCGTGACGCACTGGCCGGAGAGATTCATGTACGTCTGCGGCTTGACCAGGATCACCTTTTCCCCGCCGACAAAGCCCTCGCCGATCAGGCCGTGCATGTCGATTTTGGTCAGCGCAATCCCCAGCTTCTCGCTGAGCACGTCGATCACGTCAAAGCCGACGTTGTGCCTCGTTCTGTGATATTCCTTGCCCGGATTGCCCAGGCCGATGATGATGTGCATGTCCGTTCTCCTTTAACCTCGCAAAACCGCTGTAAACGCCAGAGGCGGGAACGCCGCCGGGGCGCTCCCGCTCAAATGCAGTTGAATATTCGTCTTACGCGTTCTTCGCCTTCTCGGCGGCCTGCGCAAGCCAGCTGGCCGGACGAATGACCGCCGTACCGGTGGCCTCGTCCGTGCCCTCAATGACCAGCAGGGACTTCACGCCGTCGATGCGCTTCTTCGTCGGCTCGCTCGTCGCGGCGAGCACGCACACGCCCACGACCGTGACCGAGAACTCGCGCATCATGTCCACCATGCCGCGCGCCGTGTTGCCCGCGCGCATGAAGTCGTCCACGATCAGCGCGCGCTGCCCCTCCTTCACCGCGCGGCGGGAAAGGCTCATCGTCTCCACGCGCCCGCCGGAGCCGGACAGATAATTGATATTCACCGCCGGGCCCTCGTAGACCTTGGAGTCCCTGCGCACGATGACCATCGGCACGCCCAGCGCGCGTGCGGTCATCATCGCGATTGGGATGCCCTTGGTCTCCATCGTCAGCACGACGTCCGGCTCGGTGCGGTAGAAGTGGGACGCGATGATCGTGCCCATGCGGCTGACGATCTCCGGCTGCGCAAGGATATCGGCCATGTACACGAAGCCGCCGGGCAGCACGCGGCCCGGGGCGGCCAGCGTCTTGGCCAGATCCTTCACCGCGGCGTAGGCGTCCTCGGGCGAGAGGATCGGGCGGTAGCGCACGCCGCCGGCAGCGCCGGTGACGGTATCCAGCTGACCCAGATGGAACTGCGCGAACACCCCGCGCAGGATGTCGATGTCCTCGCTGAGCGTCGACTTAGCTGCGCCGAACATCTCGCAGAATGTACCCAGGGTAAAGATTTTATTCGGGGATTCCACCAGAATCCTCGTCATGGCGGCAAGGCGCTCATTGCGGCGGATGCGGTCCATGTTCAGTCCTCCAATCATTCCAATAAAACCGAATGTTCGGTTATTACGCTCTATTATAATTCACAGTTTCCAAAACGTCCAGTCCTGAATTTGCTTTTTTTCGTTTTTCGGTTGATTGCGCTTCCCGCTTTAGCGTATAATAATGAAACCAAGGATTACGGCGCGGCATATGCTGCGCACGAAGGAGGCAATTATGCCGCATATCAGGAATTACAAAGGCAAGCGCGCGCACATGATCGGCATCGGCGGCAGCTCCATGAGCGGCCTGGCCGGCATGCTGCAAAAGGCCGGCGTGACCGTCACCGGCTCCGATTCCGCCGCTTCCTATACGACAAAGATGCTCGAGGACCAGGGCATCACCGTGCACATCGGTCACAGCGCTGAGAACGTTCACGGTGCGGACCTGGTCATCTACTCCGCTGCCATCAGTGCGGAGAATCCCGAGCGCGCCGAGGCTGCGCGTCTGGGCATCCCGCAGATGGAGCGCGCCACGCTGCTGGGCCAGCTGATGGAGGGCTACGCGCACGCCATCAACGTCTGCGGCACGCACGGCAAGACGACCACCACCTCGATGATCGCGGAGGCGCTTTTGGACGCCGGGCTCGACCCCACCGTGCACATCGGCGGCCAGCTCGATTACATCGGCGGCAGCACGCGCGTGGGCAGCCACGAGACGTTCGTCGTGGAGGCGTGCGAGTTCAACGCGAGCTTCCTGCAGTTCCACCCCACCGTCGTGGTCGTCACCAACATCGAGGAGGATCACCTCGATTTCTACAAGGACCTAGATGACATCTGCCACGCGTTTGACCGCTTCTTCGCGCTCCTGCCGGAAAATGGCGTGTGCGTGGGCAACGGCGACGATCCGCGCGTTCTGGCCGCGCTTGCGCGCGTGAAGGTGAAGACCGTCACCTACGGCATGGGCGAGGCCAACCAGTGGCGGCCGGCGAACCTCGTTTACAGCGAGACCGGGTGCGCAGGCTTCGATTTCGCGTTCGAGGGCAAGCGCGTGGCCCATGTGCAGCTGCAGGTGCCTGGTGAATTCAACGTGATGCACGCCCTGGCGACGATGGCTGCCTGCGTCGAGGTCGGCGCGCAGCCCGCGGTCGTGGCCGATTCGCTGTCCCATTTTGCCGCGCCGCACCGCCGCTTCGAGTACACCGGCACCGTCTGCGGCGTTCGGCTCTACACCGACTACGGCCACAACCCCGCCGAGATGCGCAGCGCGCTGGAAAACGCGACCCGTCAGCCGCATGGTCGCCTGTTCGCCGTCATGCAGCCGCACACCTATTCCCGCGTGAAGACGCTGTTTAAGGACTACGTCCACTGCTGCGATCTGGCGGACGAGATCCTGATCACCGACATCTTCGCCGCGCGCGAGAAGGACCCAGGCGACATCCACGCCACGATGCTGGTGGACGCCATCGCCGCCACCGGGCAGAATGTCCACTACACGCCGACGTTTGACGACGCAGAGGCGTATCTGCGCGCCCACTGGCAGCCGGGCGATCTGGTCATCACCATGAGCTGCGGCAACATTCACCTGCTCAACGCGCAGATTCAGCAGCACGGGGATCAAGCATAATCCGCTTTCAACCGCGCGAAGCGAAGAAGGGAGTCTGAGGGATGAAATCCCTCAGGTGGGTTTGGGCGGCAGCCCAACGTTCCCCATCAGTGAAGCACGATAAGCAAGAATCGCAGCGGAGCCAAAGGCGACAATTGCGATTCCGTGAACGATGCTTTTTACAGGTCCGAATTATTCGCGAACAGTATAAACGCACTTGACAAGCAGCAGGGCTGCAAAGCGATCGCTTTGCAGCCCTGTCTGATTTTGTCAGCCGACCTCAGCGGTCTCATTGCCCGCCGCGTCATCCGCGTCCATGACGTCCATGGAGGCGAGCATCGCCTGCACGGTCGCCTCGATCTGCGCGTCGCCCAGCGCCTCGGGGAACACCGCCTCAAACACCAGCACCGCGCCTTCCGTCTTCACCAGCACAATCGTCACGTCAAGCGCCGCCTGTCCTTCCGCCTGATAGGCAAAGCGCAGGCCCTCCGCCGCGCAGCCGCCGATGGCATTCACGCCCAGCTCGCGCACATCCGTGCAGCCCGCCCACTCGCTGGCGATCAGGTCGCCCAGCGTCATTTCGAAGGACGCGTAGCGCAGCAGCTGCACGGTCGCGCCGCCGCTGAGCTGATAGGTCTGGATAAAGTCGCCGTCGTCAAACTCGACGTTCTCCACCATCTGCGCGTCCTGCGGCAGCTGGACCATCAGGACGGACCCCGACGCCAACGCAAGCGCCGGCAGCATGCACAAAGCCAGCAGCAGCGCAAGAAAACACTTTTTCATGTTCACATTCCTCCTTGAGCCCATCCATTATACCATTCCTGCGTGCATCCGTCAAAGTTCTTCTTTTTTCCGCTTTCCCGCCGGCAGACGGTGTGGTATAATCACCTTGCCAAATGCCTTTTCCCGAAAGGAATTTTTGAGATGAAACGCATTCTGCTCATCGCCACAGGCGGAACCATCGCCTCCCGTCCGACGGACGGCGGCCTTGCGCCGCAGCTGTGCGCCGAAGACATCCTCTCCTGCGTGCCCGCCCTGCGCGATCTGTGCCATATCGATGCGCTGCAGCTGCTGAGCATCGATTCCACGAACATGACGCCGGACAACTGGCTGGCCATCGCCGCCTGCGTCAAGGACAACTACTTCCGCTACGACGGCTTTGTCATCACACACGGCACGGACACCATGGCCTACACCGCCAGCGCGCTCTCGTACCTCATCCAGAACAGCGCGAAGCCCATCGTGCTCACCGGCTCGCAGAAGTCCATCTACGACCCGGAGACCGACGCGCGGCGCAACCTGTTCGACGCGTTCCTCGCCGCGCAGGACGAGACGCTCTTCGGCGTGATGCTGGTGTTCGACGGCCGGGTCATCTGCGGCACGCGCGCCCGCAAGACGCACACCAAGTCGATGAACGCCTTCTCCTCCATCGACTATCCCGATCTGGCGCTTCTGCGCGAGGGCCGCATCCTGCACTACATCCGCACGGAGCGTCCGGCGGGTCTGCCGGCCTTTTACGACCGGCTGAATCCGCGTGTATTCGTGCTGCGGCTCATTCCCGGCATGAACCCTGCCGTCCTGCGCCTGCTGCTGAACGAGTACGACGCGCTGGTCATCGAGAGCTTCGGCGTGGGCGGCCTGCCGTGCTACGAGCAGAAGGATTTCCTCGAGGCCGTGAACGCCTGGAGCACCGCGGGCAAGCCCATCGTCATCACCACCCAGGTGCCGCACGAGGGCAGCGACATCGCGGTCTATCAGGTCGGCGCGCGCGCGGCGAACCTGCCAGGCGTCCTGCAGGCGCACACGATGACGGTCGAGTCCGTGGTCACCAAGCTGATGTGGATTCTCCCGCAGACCAGCGACCTGGAGCGCATCGCGCAGCTGTTCAACACGCCGGTCGCGCACGATCTGCTGACGTTTGAGTAAGGAGACGATGGGCTGCCGCCCAAACCTGCCTGAGGGACATCGTCCCTCAGACTCCCTTCCTCGCTTCGCGTCGGTTTGAAGCTGTCTGTATACAAGACGAAAGACTCACCCGTTTTCTTCCAAGCAAAAAGGATGAATCCGTTTTTTTGGATTCATCCTTTTGATTACAGCACCTTATTGAGGAAGTCCTTCGTCCTCGCGTTCTGCGGGTGGGAGAAGACCTCGTCCGGCGTGCCCTCCTCCACGATATAGCCGCCGTCCATGAACAGCACGCGGTCGGCCACCTCGCGCGCAAAGCCCATCTCGTGCGTGACGATCACCATGGTCATGCCCTCGCGCGCCAGCTCCTTCATGACCTCGAGCACCTCGCCGACCATCTCCGGGTCGAGCGCGGAGGTCGGCTCGTCAAAGAGCATGATGTCCGGGTTCATCGCCAGCGCCCGCGCGATGGCCACACGCTGCTTCTGACCGCCGGAGAGCTGCGACGGATAGGCCTGGGCCTTGTCCGCCAGACCCACGCGCTCGAGCAGCTTCACCGCGCGCGCCTGCGCGGTCTGCTTGTCGGCTTTTTTGAGATCGACCGGCGCGAGCGTCAGGTTGCGCAGCACGTTCATGTTGCCAAAGAGGTTGAAGTGCTGAAACACCATGCCCACGTTCTCGCGCACGCGGTTGATATCCGTCTTCTTGTCCGTGATGTCGCAGCCGTCCACGATCACCGTGCCGCCGGTGATGTCCTCCAGGCGGTTCATGCAGCGCAGGAAGGTCGATTTGCCGCTGCCGGACGGGCCGATGATCACGACGACCTCGCCCTCGTAGATATCGGTGGAAACGTCCTTGAGGACCTCGAGCTTGCCGAAATTTTTTTTGAGATGCGCAACGTGAATCTTCACGTTCTCCCTGTTAATGGCCACGCTTGAGCCTCCTCTCCATGCTTCTGGCAACGCGGGACAGCAGGGTGATGACCACCAGGTACATCACCGCGACGATCGTCCACGTCTGGAAGGACATGAACGTGTTGGCCACGACGTTCTTGGCCGTGTTCACCAGCTCCGGGAAGCCGATGACGGACAGGATGGACGTGTCCTTGAGCGTGATGATGAACTGATTGATGATGCTGGGGATCATCGTGCGGATCGCCTGCGGCAGCACGACGCGCTGCATGGCGCGCCAGTACGGCATGCCCAGGCTCCGGGCCGCCTCCATCTGGCCGCGGTCGACCGACTCGATGCCCGCGCGAATGATCTCCGCCATGTACGCGCCGCAGTTGAGCGCCAGGCAGATGGTGCCCGCCTGCAGGGCCGAAAGCGTCACGCCGCCGATGCCGATGATGTTGTTCAAAAGGTACGGCATGCCAAAGTAGATGAAGTACGCCAGAACGATCATCGGCACGCCGCGGATCAGATCGACGAACAGCCGCGCCAGGATGTTGCAGGGCTTGTTTTTGATGACGCTCATCAAGCCGACGATCAGGCCGATGATGCAGGCAAAGAACAGGCCGCACAGCGCCAGCAGCAGTGTCTGCCCCATCGCAGCCAGCAGCAGATTGCCATAGGTGGTCAGAATTCTCAGCACGAGGTCATTCCCCTTTCGCGGGCCGGGCCCGCCGCTTTTGCGAAAACATCAACTGCAATCTCAATCCGCAGTTCTGCCAGCCGGCAGCAGCGCGGCACGAGATTGAAAAAGAAGGGGCACAGCGCGTGCCCCTTCAGGCTTTTGAATGAAGCATCAGTTCAGATACTTGGCCAGAATCTCGTCGTACTTGCCGCTCGCCTTGATGTTCGCCAGACCGGCGTTAAACATGTCGACCAGCGCCTGCTTGTCGGCGTTGAAGATGGCGAAGCCGTACGGAGAGCCTTCGTTCTCGGAGCCCTCGACAATCTGCAGCGGCACGCCGTTCTCCTTGATGGTCGCCGCCATGATCGGGGTATCCTCGAAGCAGGCCGCGCACTGACCGCCGATGACCGCCTGATACATCGTCGGGGAATCCTCGAAGTAGGTGAGGGTGAAGCCGTACTCATCCTTGAGGCTCTCGGCGTAGGACGCGCCCTGGGTGCCGGTCTTGACGGCGACAGCCTTGCCCGCCAGGTCCGCGAAGGACGCAATCTTCGCGCCCGCCGCGACGGTCATGCACTGGGTCGCGTTGAAGTAGCCGTCGGAGAAGATCCAGCCGCTCTCCTTGCGCGCGTCGGTGATAGACGCACCGGCGATCATGCCGTCAGCCTGACCGGCCTGGCAGGCGGCGATGGCCGCATCCCAGCCGAGGCTGTTGAGGTCGTAGGTGAAGCCCTGATCCTCCGCGATGGCGGCCAGGATGTCCACGTCGATGCCCACGAAATTGCCCGAGGCGTCGGTGTACTCGAAGGGCTTGAACACGGTGTCCGTCGCGATGACGAAATGCTCGGCCAGCGCGCCGACCGCGCACAGGCACAGGGTCATGGCAACAACGGCCGCGATAAACTTCTTCATAACAAAGTCCCCCTTTGATCTGCCGGGATGATGCACTCCGGCGAATGAGCCCATTATACGGCCATTGAACCTCGGTGTCAAGAAAAATTCATGATCGTCGTGATCAGTTTTCACTTTTCCTGTTTATTTTGTGTTTTTCCGTCCTCTTTCCGAATAAAATGAAGTTTTCTTCCGAAATAAATGCAAATTTTATGTCGGTCAGGCAGTCAATCAGTCAGTCGGAACGCGCGCAAAAGGCCGGGACTGATCCCGGCCTTCCACAGGCGGCGTCAGTACGCCGCTTCCATCTCCTTCACCTTTTCATACAGCCAGGCGTTGACGGGGACCTCTACGCCGTGTTTACGGCCAAGGCGCACCATCGTGCCCGCAAAGAGCTCAACCTCGCTCTTCCTGTGGGCTTCGCCGTCCTGGCGCATGCTCGGCTTGCCGCCGGGCGCGAGGCTGTCCGCCAGGGCCACCCAGCCGTCAAACTCCTCCTCGCTGATGGGATAGCCTTCCAGCTTTGCCAGCTTCTGCGCCTCGCGCATCGCGCCGAGCATCACCTCGCGCGGCCTGCCCGGCTGCTGCACGCCGCCGTAATCGCATTCAAACACCATGCACGCCTGGTTGATGCCCACGTTGAGCATCAGCTTGCCCCACTGGCGGCGCACCATATCCTCGACCGGGTTCACCTGCACGCCGTGCGCGGTCAGGTACGCCGCGACGGCCCGCACGCGCGCGGACACGGTGCCCGGCTCCCTCTCGCCCAGCACGATCAGCCCCGGATGCTCGTAGGTCAGGCGGTTGCCCTCCTTCACCGCGTCCATGCCCTGCGCCACGCTGTACAGCACGTTTTCGCCGCCAAAGCGCTCCGAGACGATCTCCTCACTCGTCACGCCGTTGATCAGCGAGACGATGAGCGTCTTCTCGCCGACGAAGCCCGCTGCCGTCTCCATCGCGTCCCGCAGGCCGCCCGCCTTGGTCGCGATCAGCAGCAGATCGACCGGCGCCGCGTCCTTCGGCGTCGCATACGGGAAATCGACCCGAACGCCGTTGACGAACACGCCCTCTTTCTCGTAGCGCGCTTTGCGCATCTCGTCCACGATCACGCACAGCTGCGCGCCGGAAGCAAGCAGCCGCTCCGCGTACAGCGCGCCGACCGCGCCCAGGCCGATCAGGCCGACAGTTTGGATGTCACACATGCTCTTCTGCTCCTTCATCGCCGTGATACGCCCCGCGCAGCAGCCGAATCTCCGCCGCGTAACCGTCCAGTTCGTTGGGTGTCTCCAGATAGAACGGCAGGCCGCGCAGCGCCTCGTGATTGATGATGCGCTCCATCGCCGCAAGGCCAATGGACCCCTGTCCGATCTTCTCGTGCCTGTCCTTGCGGCTGCCCAGCGGGTTCTTGCTGTCGTTCAGGTGAATCGCCTTCAGGCGCTCAAGGCCGATGATCCTGTCAAATTCTTCGAGCACCTCATCGAGGCGATTCACGATGTCATACCCGCCGTCATGCACATGGCAGGTATCCAGGCAGACGCCCAGCCGGTCGCCCGCCCTGCTCGCGTCCATGATCGCGCGCAGCTCCTCGAAGCTGCGGCCCACCTCGCTGCCCTTGCCCGCCATGGTTTCCAGCAGCACCGTCGTGGGCAGCTCGGGGGTGTACACCTCGTCGAGCATCCCGGCAATCAGCCGCACGCCCGCCTCCGGGCCCTGCTTCACATGGCTGCCGGGGTGGAAGTTGAGCATCGCGCCCGGGATGTACGCCAGGCGCTCGAGGTCCTCGCGCATCGTGCGGAAGGCGAAATCGCGCACCTTCGGATCCGCCGCCGCCGCGTTGAGCGTGTACGGCGCATGCGCCAGGATGGGCGCAAAGGCATGCGCCTGCATGAAGCTGACAAGCGCGTCCGCATCCTCCCGGTCAAAGGGCTTCACCGAGCCGCCGCGCGGATTGCGCGTAAAAAACTGAAACGTGTCTGCGCCGATCTCCACCGCCTGCTTGCCCATGGCCAGATAGCCGTTTGCGCAGGAGAGATGGCAGCCGATATGGAGCATATCAAATTCCTTTCTTCGCCTTTGCCTCGCGATAGGCCTGCCAGGCGCGCAGCAGCCTTCCGGCCACAGGGCGCTCAAAGCCGTAGGTGATCGCCGCCGCGACGAGCAGCGACAGGGCAAAGCATGCGATCGTGTAGCGCATCTGCCAGACGGGATCGCCCGCCCAGTTGGGGTTCTCGTATTCGCTCGGGATGACCCTATAGGTGATCAGCCAGACGGCGATTGTCTGATGCCAGATGTAGAATTGAAGCGAGACGCCGGAGAAAAACTTCGTGATCGGGTTGCCGAGAATCCGGCGCAGCACGAGCCCCGCGTTCGCGCTTGAGACAAGGAAGCACGCGCCCAGCAGGCCCATGGCCAGCCGGTTGTTCATCTGGCCCAGGCGGATCGCCTCGACATTCGGGCAGGACGCCTGCGCGCGCACGACCTGCCACAGCAGCGGCAGGACGCCGATGGTCAGCGCCGAGCACAGGATGCGCGAAAGCGCGCCGTGCTTCTTCTGTGCCAGAGCCGCGTGGACGCTCGCCGCCATCATGCCCAGCGCGAACGTATCCAGATACGCCGGCAGCTGGTTGAAGAACATGGACACATCCTTGAAGCTTGTGCCCACCCAGCCGCGGAAGCCCAGCGCAATGGCGACCATCGCGGCAAATGTCGTCGCCGGCAGCCTGTAAAATGCGCGTGCGAGCAGCGGGAAGATCAGATAAAACTGCATCTCGATCGCCAGCGTCCACAGCGCGCCGCCCAGGTTGGACGCATAGTACGCGTCGTAGAAGAACATGTGCGTATACGTCAGATGCGACACGAGGTCGCGCACCATGTGTGCTTTGTCAAAGTAGGCGTTGGTCGCCACCGCCACGGCGAACATGACCGCGATGGTCAGAAGATACGACGGGTGGATGCGCGCCAGCCGCCGCACATAGAAATCCATCGGACGGGCGGGTTCTCCGCCCTCGTAGCGCATGCGCGCCCACGGCAGATACAGGCAGAAGCCGCTGATGAGGATCATCATGTCGACCCACATGTAGCCCGAGCGCACCAGCGGGTCCAGGCTGATGTCCCTGCCAAAGAGCGTCAGCCCCGGGAACAGCCAGCTCTGCTGCCAGATATGGAACCACGCGACGATCAGCACCGCCATCGTGCGCAGCCCGTCGCAGGATTCGACGTACCTGAGGCTGGGTCTGGCTCTTGCATCGTCCAGCCATCTTTTGATTGGGTTCATGGGTGTTCCTTTCGGGCGTTTACTGTATAATCACGTCCAGATCGCTGTTGTCGCCGGCCGGCGCGTCGCCCTTCAGCTGCACGACAACCTTGTGCGGCAGGCAGACGATGGTCTTCGCGCCGTTTCTCATTTTGCCCTGACGGATGCACAGGCCGTCGCGGCAGTTGGCCTCCTCCATGAAGACTGCGCCGTCCTCCACGCGGATGACGTTGAGGCTGCCGTCGTCCTGCGCGATTTCGTAGCGGTTCTCCATCGCCAGGGGCTTTCGCAGCACCTCCTCGCCGTCGACCGTCACCACGACGACCGACGCCTCAGCGCCCAGCGAAACCTGGGAGACGAGGTACAGCGCGAGTGCCGCCAGCAGCGCAAGCGCGATGATGATGATGTCCTTTTTCTTCATAGCCGGGTCATTCTTCCTCGCTCGGATTTTCATTCTCCTGTCCAGCCTCCGTCGGCTCGCCGACATAGCTTAGGCGCACGGTGGATTTCGTTTCCAGATTCTTGAGCGTCAGCGTCTTGCTCTTCAGGTTCACCACGGAGTACGCAGTCTTCGTCGGGTACGGCTCGCTGCCCACCGTGATCTCGTAGCCGCTGCCGCCGAAATAGCCCTCCCGACCGGCGATGCTGCACGTGCCGTCGCGGCGGAAGACATACTCCACGCCCCGGGCATCCTTCCAGCGGCCAATGATGCGGTAGACGTAGGCGTCCAGCCGCTTCTGCGCGGTCTTGCTCAGGTGCTCAATCTGCTCAAGCAGCGGGAGCGCGTCCAGCGGCCTGTTCATCTCGATGAGCGCCTGCGCGCGCTGCAGGCACGCGCTCTGGTACATGTCCGCGATCTGCGCATAGCGCTCAGGCAGCTCGCTCTGCCAGTACGGCGCAAGCGTCTCAATCACGCTCGCGTAATCCCCCAGCTCCATGTCCATGCGCGCGCTCGAGAACGCGTCCTTGAGCCAGGCGTCCTCGTTGCGTGTCACGCAGAGCTTCGCGTCCTCGTAGCTGCCCAGCGCGGCAAACGCCCTGGCTGCCTTCTCGTATTCGCCCTCGGCTTCATACGCCGCTGCCAGCGCATAGCGCGCGCGCATCGCGCACTCCTCCGCGTCCAGGTACGCGCCGCACGCCTCGAACAGCGCGGCCGCCTCGTCGTATTCCTGCGCGTCCATCTTCTCCGACGCCATGGCATAGCGGCAGCGGCGGGCCTGCGTCTGCGCGTCCTCGTCGTCGCCAAGCAGCAGGAACGCCGCCAGCGCCTCTTCATATGCGCCCTCGTCGTACAGGCTCTTCGCCGCCAGCAGACGGCATTCCTTCACCCGCTGCTGCGCGTCCCTGTAATCGCCCAGCGTCTCAAAGCGCTCCAGCGCGGCCTCCGGCGAGCGCGCCATCTCCTGCATGGCCAGCTCGTATTCGATGGCGTGCGCCCGCTCGGCGCTGTCCTGGTAATTGCCCAGGGCCGCGTATTCCAGCGCGGCAGCCTCCATGCGGCCCGCGCTCTCCAGCTGCGCGGCATAGGCATACGTCGCCCTGTTCAGCGCGTCGCCGACCTCCCCCTCGCGCTCAAGCTGCTCCAGCCAGCCGATGGCCGTCTCGTAGTCCTCCTGCTCAAGCGCCGCATAGCCCAGCGTCTTCGCCGCGTCGGCAAAGCGCTCCTGCGCGTCCTCGTAATCGCCCGCAAGCCGAAGCTGCTCCGCCGCGGTATCCAAATCGCCCGCGCCCAGCGCGTTCATGCCCGCCGTATAGCGGCATTGCTTCGCGCGGGTCTCGGCCTCCTCGTATACGCCCAGCGTCTCAAACAGCTCCGCCGCGGCGACATCGTCGCCGTTCTCCTGCGCTTTGCACGCAATCGCATAGCGGCAGGTCCTGACCAGCGAAATCACGTCGCCCCGGTCGGCCACCCTGAGCAGCTGCTCCTGCGCCAGCTCGTATTTCCCCTCGCGCATCAGCTGGCGGCCGTAATCATAGGTGCATTCCTTCGCCTGCTCCTGCGCGTCGCTGTAATCGCCCAGCGATTCAAACCGCGCAATGGCCGTCGCGTAATCCACGCGGTCCCGCGCCGCCGCGGCGATGTCATAGACCAGCGCGCACAGCATTTCCTGTGCCGCCTCGCTCTCGGGCAGGCTGCCAAGCAGTTCTTCAGCCCTGTCCGTGTCCTGTTCATCGATGGCCAGCTGCGCGCGCGCGAGCAGCGCCTCCTCGTAGAGCGCGGGCGCGTTTTCGGAATCATGCGCCTTCGCGCGCGACATCGCCTCGTCCAGCGAGACGGCCGTGTTCGCGCCGATGAACCGCGCGATCATCCTGTCCTCGGCCTCGTCCGCGCGCGCCGCCGCGTCAAACTCGTCCGGCCAGTACGCGTCGATGAAGTCAAAGACCGACTTGGCGCGCATCAGCTCGCCCTCGTCCATCAGCCGCTGCGCGTACACGCCCGCGCCGTAGGGCACGCCCCAGCGCGCCAGCGCCAGCAGCACCGCCACGACCGCCAGCAGCACAACCGCCGTCTTCATCGCGCGGCGCTTCTTCCTGCTCTTCTTCTGAAGGGCATTCTGCTCCTTCACCGTCTCCTCGCTGGAGCGGCGCAGCGTGTCCTGCGTCTTCTCCTGGCGCTCGCGCTCCTTTTTGCCAACGGTCGAATCGATCGCGGCAAAGGAATAGTCCGCGAGCACCTGCTTGCGTTTGCGCTCGCAGCGGACGCACGTGTCGTCGCTGGTGCGGTTCGCCCGGCCGCAGACGCACATCCATACGATGTCGTCCTCGCGCGCGTAGCCCGCCGCGTCCGGCCCGGCGACCGCGCGCAGGCGGTCCAGCTCCCGGCCCTCCGGCAGGTTGTTGGGCGTATACTCGCGCACATTGCGCTCCTCACGCCGCCAGATCACGCCGTCCTTGAACCATACCTTCTCCACCGAGGCGTCCACGCGCACCGCACCGTCCACGCGGTCGGGCATGAACGCGCCGGAGAAATGCGCGCGCGCTTCGCCGGTCGCCGCCGCGCGGACCAGCCGTCCGCCCAGGCGCACGCCGTCCTTGTCAAAGCAGATGATGTTCATCTGCAGGCTGTCAATCACCTTCTGAGACAGATTGAAAAACTCGATGAGGCAGACAATCTGCTCATGCTCCTTTGTACCCTCTGTTTGCTCCCGACTCACGGTCACCTTTGTGATCTCCACCGGGCAGGTCAGATCGCTCTTCATCCTGTCACCTCTTCAGCTCGTCGATAGAATCCGTGCGCCAGCGCGCCTCCTTACAGCCTGTGCAGCTGCTCGACCTCCTGTGCGGTCAGCTCGCGCCACTCGCCGCGGCGCAGGCTGCCCAGCTCCAGCGGGCCAAAGCGCACCCGGCGCAGCAGCAGCACCTTGTGGCCCACTGCGTCAAACATCCGGCGCACCTGGCGGTTGCGACCCTCGTGGATCGTCACCAGGATGTCCGAAAAGAGACTCTCGTCGCGCACGACGCGCACATCCGCCGGATAGGTGCGGCGCTCATCGCCCTCCATGTACACGCCCCGGCGCAGGCGGTCGATCGCCTCGTTTGAGGGATTGCCCGTCACGCGCGCGAGGTACACCTTATCCACCTCGCAGCTCGGGTGCGTCAGGCGCTGCGCCAGCGCGCCGTCGTTGGTCAGCAGCAGCAGGCCCTCGCTGTCGTAATCGAGGCGGCCCACCGGGTACAGCCGCACCGGGAAATCGCGGAAGCGGTCCATCACCGTCTCCCGGCCCTTCTCGTCGCTGACGGTGGTCACCTCGCCCGCCGGCTTATGGTAGAGGACGTAGCGCTTCTCCTCCTCGGGCGTGATGCGCACGCCGTCCACAAGCACCTCGTCTTGTTCCTCCACCTGCGTGCCCATCTCGGTAATCACCCGCCCGTTGACCGTCACGCGGCCGGCGGCGATCATCTCCTCGCACTTTCTGCGCGCGGCAACGCCGCACATAGCCATGTATTTCTGAAGCCTCATCCAAATTCTCCTTTATAAGGTCCAGTGCGCCACAATCCTGCGCACGTCCATCCGTATACCGTCTGCCCTCACCCGCTCGCTGGCGACGACCTCGCCCACGCCGTAGACCTGTCCGTCCACCACCAGCTTCGCCGTGCCCAGGTGCATGCCCGGGTACACCGGCGCGCGCACGCTTTCCGGCACGTCGAGCACCGCCTGCGCGGCCTCGCCGCTCTCCAGCGGGACGCTCAAGCTCTCCATCACGCACATGCCGCAGACGTCGCGTTCGCCGCCCGTCACGGCAATGTGCCCGGCGGAGAGCGTCGGCCCCAGCACGCGCGTCATGGCGTAGCGCTCAAAGCAGCCGTCAAGCAGCCGCTCGGCCTCGTCAAACCAGTCGCTGCACCCCAGCACCACGCCGACAAGCTCCATGCCCTCCCGCTGCGCGCCGAACACCAGGCACCGGCCCGCTTTGCTGGTGAAGCCGGTCTTCACGCCTGTCGCGCCCGGATAGCTCGTCAGCAGGCGGTTCTTGTTGGTCAGCTGACGGTCGTAGGTGCGGCCTTCCCAGGGGATGGCGGCGCGCTTTGTGGATACGATCCTGCGGAACGTATCGTTGCCCATGGCCTCGCGCGCGATAAGCGCCAGGTCATACGCCGTCGTGTAATGCTGATCATCCGGCAGGCCGTGAGGGTTGGCAAAGTGCGTGTTCACCGCGCCGATCTGTCGCGCCCGCGCGTTCATCATGCCGACAAAGCCCTCGAGCGAGCCGCCGATGTGCTCCGCAATCGCCACCGCTGCGTCGTTGCCGCTGGAGAGCATCAGCCCCAGCAGCATCTGCTCGAGCGTCAGGCGCTCGCCCTCCTGCAGATAGATCGACGTGCCGGACACGCCGAACGCATTGTGCGGGCAGACCACCTCGTCCGCGAGGTTCCCCCGCTCAATCGCCAGCAGCGCGGTCATCACCTTGGTCGTGGAAGCCATCGGCAGCCGCGCGTGCATATCGCTTGCAAAGAGCACGCGGCCCGTCTCCATCTCCAGAATGCAAGCCGCCCTGGCGCTGGTTTCGTTCTGCGCCAAAGCTCCATAATGATTATACATAAAAATCAGAGCGATGAAAAGCCCTGCCGCCCATCTTTTCGTCCGGAACACCCCCCATCCTGACTTTTCCAGGCCGCGTCAGCCTTTTTTCGCGGCCAGCCGCGCAGAAAAAAACGCGCGGTTTTGCAGCGCCGCCGGATCGTTCGGGCGCAGCAGCAGCGCCTGCTCGTTCATCTTCGAGGCCTCCACGTCCTCGCCCAGGCGCGAAAGGATGACGCACAGCTGCATCAGCGGGATGTAGCCGTACGCATCCGGAAACGTGAACGCGCCCGACGTCTGCGGCAGCTCGCACAGCAGCGCGGCGCGGTACCAGTGCGCCGCCGCGTGCAGATCCTCCTCCTGAAGAAAGCACGCGCCCAGCGCGCACAGCACCTCCGCCCGCGGCGCGCCGTGCTCCAGTGCCGCAAACAGCGAGCGCTTGGCCTCCGGCATGCGTCCCAGCTGCATGAGGCACTCGCCCCGCAGGATGAACGCGTCCAGCCGGTTGACTGCCCAGCCGTCCATCTCAAGGAACGCGGCGAACGCCGCCTCCGCTTTTTCCGTCTCTCCAGCGCTCTTGAGCTCGCGCGCGTAGTAATACCAGTCCCGCGCGGACAGGTCGCGCCCGCGCGAGCGCCAGGTTTCGTAGATCGACAGGTTTCGCCGGTTGCTTTGCGCTCCATGCTCCCCCGTATGGCGCACGATGATGTCCTCGTGCAGCACGTTTCCGCCCACAGCCATGGCCTCGTGCACCACGCCGGAGAACGCGAAGCCCGCCGCGCGCCGCACGATGCGCTCCCGCTCAAACACAAGCGACGGCCTGCCGTCCGGCCCGTAGGCATACGCATACGGCAGCATCACCGCATCCACGCCGTCGTCAAGCCGGGCTTTGAGCGCGAAGAGCTTTTCCGCCTCCCCGGGATCGAGCACGTCGTCCGCGTCGAGCCAGAGGATGAACGGCTTGCTTGCGTAGGAAAACGACGTGTTCCGCGCGTCCGCGAAATCGTCCTTCCACGCGTAGTCGTACACCCTGTCCGTGTAGCGCCGTGCAATCGCCTTCGTCCCGTCGGCCGATCCGGTATCGAGGATCACGATTTCGTCCACCGTGTCTTTGACGCTCTCCAGGCAACGGCCCAGCCGGCTCTCCTCGTCCCTGACGATCATGCAAAGCGACAGCTCCATGCAAACCCCTCCTGCCTCTCACACGCCCTTCTCCTTCTGCATAGAGTATGCCAGGGAACCGAAAACAAGTTCCCTGACTTTGCATGACTCAGAAAGAGGTGTCGCTCTTGCCATACTATGTTGCCAATCATGATCCGCGCAGACCGCGTGCGCGCGACTGCGTCGATATTCAGGACGATTTCAGCCGCAGCCGCGGCTGTTGCTCTAGCAACAACAACTGCTGCAGCTGCGCCACGGGGCCGACCGGCCCCACCGGTCCCACTGGCCCCACCGGTCCGCAGGGCGCTGTAGGCCCGACCGGTCCGCAGGGTCCCGTCGGCGCCACCGGTCCCACCGGACCCACTGGCCCGCAGGGCTCACAGGGCGCGCAGGGCCGTCAGGGTCCGACCGGCCCCACCGGTCCCACCGGCCCAACCGGTCCACAGGGTCCGCAGGGTCCGCAGGGGCTCGTCGGCGCGACGGGCGCCACGGGCGCGACCGGACCGACCGGCCCCACCGGCTCCACAGGCCCCACCGGACCGACTGGCCCCATTGGCCCGACCGGGCCCACTGGCCCGACAGGTCCCACCGGACCGACCGGTTCCACCGGCCCGAATGGTCCCACCGGACCGACCGGTCCCACCGGTCCCACTGGCCCCACCGGCCCGACTGGCCCTACCGGCCCCACCGGGCCCACCGGCCCCACTGGTCCTACCGGCCCATCGGGCAGCGGTCTGGCGGCTTTTGCCACCGGCCATACGACCGGCACGGTCAACGTCGCTGCCAACCAGGCGATTCCGTTCACCACGTTCACCGTCCAGCCGGCCGGTGCGGTGACGCAGAACACCGGAACCTTCACGCTCGTCTCGCCGGGCACGTACCAGGTCACCGCGATTCTCAACACGCCGCCCTGCACGCAGCGAAATCCCCGGTTCAACGTCTCACACTGCGACCGCTGCTGCTGCTGTGACCGCGGCTACGACGATGAAACGGAAACCAACGTGTTCCTGCTGGTCAACGGCGCGGTGTACCCGTCCACGCAGACGCATCTGCGCTCCGGCCAGCACACCGGCACGACGTCCATTCAGGCGCATATCGTCTCCGATGGTCACACAACCGTCGGCTTGGCCGTCGCCGACGCGCTCAACTACACCGGTGCGCATGCCGCGGACGTCCTCGCCTCGATCGTCTTCCTGCGCATCAGTTAAACGAAATGCTGAAGCCGCCGGCCATTCGGCGGCTTCATGCCGTCCGAACGCAGGAGGATGGATGACCAACAGAAAAAGGGCTTTGGAGGTTCCAAGGCCCTTTTCATTGATGCGGTTTTCTGTTACAGCACCATCACCAGCGTGCCGACGGTGATGAGCGCCGCGCCGATGAGCGACTTGGTTGTGAACGGCTCGTGCAGGAAGATGAACGCCAGCGCCAGCGTGATGACGACGCTGAGCTTGTCAATCGGCACGACCTTCGACGCCTCGCCCAGCTGCAGCGCGCGGTAATAGCATAGCCAGGACGCGCCCGTCGCCAGGCCGGACAGGATCAGAAACAGCCAGCTCTTGCGGCTGATCGACCCGATGCCATTCTGCACATTCATGATGAACACCATGCCCCAGCTCATCGCCAGCACGACCACCGTGCGGATGGCCGTGGCGAGCGTGGAGTTCACACCCTCAATACCGACCTTGGCCAGAATGCTCGTCAGCGCGGCAAAGACCGCCGACAGCACCGCGAATACTGCCCACATTTGCTTTCCCTCCGTGATTTCCAAATTCTGCTGCTATTATAGCACACAGCGGCAAGCCCTGCACCTGCATTCTGCATGGTTTCATGGCGATTTGTGCACAATACACGCAAATCGTTTGCGGAGGGCTGGCCATGGAGATCGCGCTGTTTGCTTCCGCCTGGCTGGTCTTCTCGCTCTCTCCCGCGCTCGCTCCGCTGGCGCTGCGGGACGGGCTGGCTGCGTGCCTGCGCTTCTCCCCGCGCGCCGCGCTGGCACTGTCTGGCCTCGCCGCGCTTTGGGGCTGTCTGGGGGCTCTGGTGGGGCGCGGCGGTCTGCATATCGTGCCGCTCGGACAGCAATTTCCTGTCATAATCGCCGGCATCACCGGCGGCACGGCCGGGCGCATGCTGCTGCTCATGTTCGTGGCGCGGTTTTCCGGAAGCCTTGAGCTTGCGCGCATGCAGGCGCTCCCCCTGCTGGTGCTGACCCTGGCCGCCCTGCTGCCCGCCAGCCTGCGGCGCGTCCCGCTGCCCCACACGCGCATCAGGCTGTACCTGTTCTCGCTGCTCTGCGCGTTTATCGGAGGGTACTTCGGCAGTGGCGCGCTGGCGGCGTTCGGGCTGACCGTAAATGGCGGCGTGCATCGCCGAAAAGACGCGCCGGCCTCCGCCGCGCTGCTGCTCGCGCTTACGGCGCATGCGAGCGCGCTGCTGCTCACGCTGCTCTCCGGCGGCGCGCAGGTGTTTCCCCGGCGGATGATCCTTGCGCTTTCCTCCGGCGCGCTTTTCGGCGGCTGGCGGTTTGAGAAAAGCAAAAAGCGCGGCGAAGTCCGCAGGGGGCTTCGCACCGCGCTTGAGGTGTATGCACTTCTGGCCGCGCTCTCCGGCGTGGAGCAGGCGTTCTTCGCCGTTTAGGGAAGAACGATCTTCGGATCCTCCTTGCGGGCGCGGTAGATCACGAAGCGGCTGCCGATGCACTGCACCGGCTCGGCATTCGCGCCCTCGCACAGCGCCGCAATCGCCTCGCGGGCGGAAAGCGGGCAGTTCTGCAGCACAGTGCCCTTGATCAGCTCGCGCGCCTCCAGCGCGTCGTCGAGCTGCTTGATCATGTTGTCGTTCACGCCATCCTTGCCCACGTGAAGAATGGGCTCCATGGGATTGGCCAATCCGCGCAGATACGCGCGCTGCTTGCTCGTCATGTAAGGTTTCCTTTCTATGATCAACACAATGTGCGGATGTTACAGGGCCGCCGGTCACTCCACGAAGTCGAACTCCATGTCGCAGATCGCGACGGTGTCGCCCTCCTTCGCGCCCGCCGCGCGCAGGGCGTCGATCACGCCGCGGCTGCGCAGGGTGCGGTGGAAGTAGTTGACGGACTGGTCGTCCTGGAAATTGATGGAGCCGATGAGCTGCTCCATCGCTTTGCCCTCGACAATGTAGTAATCGTCGCTCTCCTTCGTGATGGTGAACGGCGCTTCCTCGGTCTGGACGATCTCCGGCTCCTCCTCGAAGACCAGCGTCTGCGGCAGGGTCGGCAGGATCCTGACGATCGCGCCCATCAGCTCGTCAAAGCCCTGGCGCGTGGCGGCGGAAACCGGATAGACCTCGATGTCCGTGCCGTGCAGGTGCCGGCGAAGGCGCTCGAGGTTTTCCTGCGCGCCCGGCAGGTCCATCTTGTTCGCCGCGACAATCTGCGGGCGCTCGGCCAGGTCGCCGTAGCCCACCAGCTCGTCGCAGATGTGCTCAAAGTCCTCCACCGGATCGCGGCCCTCGCTGCCTGCGATGTCCACGACGTGCACAAGCAGGCGCGTGCGCTCGACGTGGCGAAGGAACTGGATGCCCAGGCCCACGCCCTCGCTCGCGCCCTCGACGATGCCCGGGATATCCGCCATGACGAAGTCCATGCCGTACTGGCGGCAGATGCCCAGGTTCGGCGCGAGGGTCGTGAAGTGGTAATTCGCGATCTTCGGCTTCGCCGCAGTCACGACGGAGAGGATCGTGCTCTTGCCGACGTTCGGATAGCCGACCAGGCCCACGTCCGCAATGGACTTGAGCTCCAGCTCAAACTCGACGACGTCACACTTCTGGCCCGGTTTGGCGAAGTTGGGCGCCTGGCGGGTCGGCGTGGCGAAGTGCGCATTGCCCCAGCCACCCTTGCCGCCGGGAAGCAGCACATGGCGCTGGCCGGCCTCGTGCATGTCCGCCCACAGGCGGCCGCTAGCTGTGTCGCGCACGATGGTGCCCACCGGCACCTTGATGATGAGATCCTGTCCGCTCTTGCCGCGGCAGAGCATTGCCGCGCCGTTGCCGCCGTTTTCGGCGGTGTACTTGCGCTTGTAGCGGAAATCCATCAGCGTGTGCATGTTCACGTCGGCAAGCAGGATGACGCTGCCGCCGTTTCCGCCGTCGCCGCCGTCCGGTCCGCCGTTCTGCACAAACTTCTCTCGATGGAACGAAACCGCGCCGTTGCCGCCGTTGCCGGCCTTCGCGGTGATTTTTACCTGATCGACAAACATGATGATTCTTCCTCTATATCCAGCAGACATTGATGCGTCTTGAAAAGTATCCGCAAGATTATACCGTGATATCCTCTTTTCGTCAAGCATTTTCAGGCAAAAGCGGGTGCTGCGGGTGCGGAGGCCGGAAAGTACCGAAAAAAAGGCAGGAAAATGAGAAAAGGTCTTGATTTCATTTGAAACCTGTGCTAATATACATAACTGGCACATCCTTGTTCCGCCTGAGAAATGGCGGAACCAGAGTCCAAAAGGAGGTGAAAGGATCATGAATAAGTACGAACTGATCTACATCATCGATACCGCTGTCGAGGAGACCGCCCGCAAGGAGCTCGTCGAGAAGTTCAACGGTGTCATCACTGCCAACGGCGGTGAGGTTGTCAAGGTTGAGGAGTGGGGCAAGCGCCGTCTGGCCTATGCCATCAACTACAAGACCGAGGGTTACTACGTCTATGTCGCTTTCAACGGCGCCGCTGAGCTGCCCAAGGAGCTGACCCGTAACCTGCAGATCAACGAGAGCGTCATCCGTTCTCAGATCGTCAAGCTGCTGGAGAAGAAGAGCAGCGTCAAGCCGCGTGCGGCCCGTGTCGCGCCGGTTGAAGAGGCCGTCGAAGCCGAGAAGGCCGAGTAAGCCCACTGTGATGATGATCCATAAGAGGAATTGAGCGTATGAACAAGGTTTATTTGATTGGCAATCTGACCCGTGACCCGGAGATGCGATCCACCTCCGCCGGCATCCCGGTCTGCAACTTTTCCATCGCGGTGAACCGCCGCTTCAAGAACGCGCAGACCGGCCAGCAGGAAACGGATTTCTTCAACATCGTCGCCTGGCGTCAGCTCGCCGAGCTCTGCGGCCGCTATCTGGCCAAGGGCAGGAAGGTCGCCGTGTTCGGTTCCATCCAGACGCGCAGCTATGAGGCGCAGGATGGCAGCAAGCGCACCGCGTTTGACATCGTCGCCGACGAGGTCGAGTTCCTTTCCTCCGCAAATGCCGGTTCCGCTCCCTCCAGCGATTATCACGCTGCCGTGTCCCCCGCGCCGGTGCAGCGCCAGCAGGCCCCGAGCTATGCGCCCGCTGACAGCGGATTTACGCAGGTGGACGACGACGAACTTCCCTTTTAATTGATTTGATCTGAGAAATAAGCCGGACTGCCCGGCGATGAAAGGAGACCTTTCCATGTCTGAAGATCGTGGAGCACGCCGTCCGCGTGGCCGCAAGCCGCGCCGCAAGGTTTGTGCGTTCTGTGTTGACAAGATCGAGTACATCGATTACAAGGAGTTC
>SFFH01000080.1 GCA_004557905.1 Clostridiales bacterium
AGGGCGACGAGGCATGACGCTGGGGCTGCTCTGGGGCATCTGGGCGGCGATCAACGTGACCGTGTTTGCGCTCTACGGCGTGGACAAGCGCAGGGCGATCCGGGGTGAATGGCGCATCCCCGAAAAGACGCTGCTCACCGGCACCTGGCTGCTGGGCGGCGTGGGCGCATGGATGGCGATGCGCATCTTCCGGCACAAGACCAGGCACACGGTCTTCCGGGTGAGCGCGTCCATCGGCGCGGTGCTGAGCCTCACGCTGATGGCGCTGGCGAGCGCAAGGCTGCTGAATTTATTCTAAACGAAAAGAGGCCGGAGGAATTCCGGTCTCTTTTGCGAGATATGGATGAGCAGCTCTCAGCGCCGATTACCCTCTCTGCACGCCCAGCTCCTTGCACACGAACGCCGCCGTCTCCTCCGGGGACATGTGCAGCACATGGGAGAACTCCTGGTGCAGCAGGCGCTCGGCCTCGGCAAGAATGGCCTCGTCGGAGGCGCAGGGCTTCTTGCCCTCGAGCGCGCGTTTGGCATTCTGCTCGTGGATTTCGGCGATCATCCGGATGATCCTGGCGATATTGCCCTCGCTCAGGATGCGCGTGAACGCCTCCTTGCGCAGCTTGCTGTCCGCAATCCACAGCCCGGCGTACGCCTCCGATTGACGGATCAGGTCGCGGATAGCCTGCTCGCTGAGCAGCGAGCGCAGGATTGCGTTGCCGCGGGCGACAGGCAGGTAGACCGTGGAGGAGCCCTTCTGTGTCGCGGGCTTGAGCACATAGTAGGTGCGCTCGGGCATGCCGCTGAGCGCCATGCGGCGCAGCTCCGCAATTGTGCACACGCCCTCGGACGGGTGCATGACCGTGTCACCGGCGCGATAGACGGGCTCGGCGTCCGGAATGGCGGATGCGGCGGGCGTGCGGATGGCGGCGCCAAAACGACCGCTGTGCGCAAGGCGGTTGTTCATCATCGTCAGGTCCTTCCCTTCGGTCGATCATTCTATATGGAATGATATCATTTTAGAGGGAAGGAGGCAAAAGACATTCTCAACAAAATCAAGCGTTTTTGGCATATCAAAAAGCGCATAGGCAAGCTCTGCGCTTTCATCGGGTCGGATTATTTGCTCTTCTTGGCGTCGAAGTACGCGTTGAGCGCCTTCACCAGCTCGTCTGCGTTGATGCCGTGCACAAGGCTGGCCTCGGCGATGGATTCGGCGGAGGCGTGCGGGCAGTAGAGGCAGTGCATGCCGTAGGACATGAAAACCGGGGCGACCTCCGGATCGAGCTTCATGACGGAAGCGATGGACATATCGGCAGTGATCATAGAACGACCTTCTTTCTGAAATTCGATGCTCTCTTATGATACACTACTTTTCCCGATCTGGCAAGAAAAAATCCGCCCGAACTCTCAAGGAGCCGGGAAAGCACTGACTGTGACGCATTCCGCGGGAATGCGTACAATCTGGTCGTAGACAGGACGCACGGAGCATGCTATAATAATTGCATAGAAATCAGGCTTGCGATTTGGTGAAATGGTGAGCCGGAGATCACAGGGAAGGAATCATGAGAAATAACGAACTGCGCGGACCGGCGGCCATCGAGATGGACATCATTCCGTCGGATACCGAGCATCTGTTTACGCACGAG
Organism: Clostridiales bacterium; assembly: GCA_004557905.1. Classification (GTDB taxonomy): domain Bacteria; phylum Bacillota; class Clostridia; order Christensenellales; family Aristaeellaceae; genus Ventricola. Next base: position 1,638 of record SFFH01000080.1, read on the forward strand.
GCGCTCTATCAGGAGACGATGATGCGCTACCACTGTGCGATTCTGGAGATGCGCACCAAGCTGGAGGTGCTCTCCAAGGATCTGGCGGTGCGCTACCGGCGCAACCCCATCGAATTCATCGAAAGCCGTCTGAAAAAGCCGTCCTCCATCGCCCGCAAGCTGCGGCGCAACGGCAGCGAGATCACGGTGGAAAACATGGTCGAGCAGGTGTCGGATATCGCCGGCATCCGCGTGCTGTGCGCCTATATCGACGATATCTACGAGATCGCCCGCATGCTCGCCCGCCAGCAGGACGTGCGCATCATCAACGTCAAGGACTACATCAAGCATCCCAAGGAAAACGGCTACCGCAGCTATCACATGATCGTGGAGATCCCGGTGTACTTCTCTGACGAGGTGCGCCCCGTGCGCTGCGAGATCCAGATCCGCACGATCGCCATGGACTTCTGGGCGACGCTCGACCACGACATGCAGTACAAGAAGGAGGTCGAGGACGCGGAGGAGATCATGCGCGAGCTCAAGGCCTGCGCGGACGTCATCCACAGCACGGACGAAAAGATGATGCGCCTTCGCGAGCGCATCCACCGCATCGGATAAACCCACGGCTCTTCCGGCGCGCCAGTGTGCGCGCCGTTTGTGTGTAAAGACAAATAAATTTTGGATAATGGAAAATATAGTTGACAATCAGGAGGCGACGCGCTATAATCAGGTCATCACCACCCGGGCGGAGGACGCGCGCGGCAAGCGCTTGAAAAATGCGGCGGCGCCTGCTATAATATACAGAAATGTGTTTGAAGCGAGGGTGGACGCAATGGATGAACTGATGCTGGGCGATCTGGTGCAGATGCGCAAGACGCATCCCTGCGGCAGCGACAGGTGGACGGTGATCCGCGTGGGCGCGGACATCAAGATCCGTTGCTCCGGCTGCAGCCGCATCGTGATGATGGACAGGGCGGACTTCATGAAGCGCATGAAGAAGATCCTCGCGCACAGCGACACGCCCATCCGCGGCACAAACGAGTTTGACGAACTTTAACCGGCATGATGCCGGTTGCAATTCCGACCAGGTGATGCAAGTCCCATTGCTTTGAGGCCGAGGCCGAAGCTTTGCAGAGGGGACTTTCAGAGTAATCATAAGGAGAGGTCCTATCCCATGGAGCAGGAAAAGAAGACGAAGAAAGACAAGAAGCAGGAAAAGCCGAAGAAGTCGATTCAGCGCGAGATTTTTGAGTGGATCATGGTGTTCGTGGTGGCGGCGGCGCTGGCGTTCGTCGTGCGCACGTTCATCTTTGAGCCCGTGCGCGTGGACGGCTCGTCCATGCTCAACACGCTCACCGACGGCGAGTACATGATCGCCACCAAGTTCGACTATCTGCTGGGCGATCCGGAGCGCTTTGACATCGTGATCTGCGATTATCCCAACACCAGCGACGGCATGTACCGCGTCAAGCGCGTGATCGGCCTGCCGGACGAGACGATCGAGCTGCGCGCGGGCGAATTGTATGTGGACGGCGTGCACATCGAGCAGGACTTTGACATGACGCCCAACGAGACCTACTTCGGCCCGTACACCGTGCCGCCGGGACATTACTTCGTCATGGGCGACAACCGCAACAACTCCAAGGACAGCCGCTCCGCGATGGTCGGCCCGCTGGCCCGCAGTGAGATCAAGGGCCATGTCCGCGCGGTGGTGTTCCCGTTCGGGCACTTCAGGCTGATGCCGGACTGAAAAAGAACATGAAAAATGCGGATCTTCCGATGGGAGGACCCGCGTTTTTTGTGGGAGGGGAAAGCATGCTTTCGCTCCCTTTATCTACCGAAGCTGCTTACCGCCCGGCGGCCTTCAGCGCCTGACGGGAAAAGACGTACGGGCAGACGAAGGGCAGACGGGAGATGTGCACGAATACGGTGTCGCCGGACATGCGGACGGCCAGCTGCGTGGGATGACGGCGGTTGCTCCCGTCCCGATCGGACAGGAAGACGGAGGTGACGCCGCTTTCGGGCAGGGCGCCGGCCTGCTCGAGCCGGGCCAACACGCCGAAGACGTTTTCTCTGCTGGGTTTCATGAAGGATTGCTCCTCTCTCAAACGTTCATAACATGATCAAATTCGTGCCGCTTATGCGGTTTTCCTGCCGGACGGGGATTGCATTTTGCCGGCAATTCGCGTATCATAAACGCATCCTGGACATATCACCCGTCTGCACATAAGGAGAGGTTTGATGGATATCAAGAAAGAGGCGCTCAAAAAGCACTATGAGTGGCGGGGCAAGCTGGAGATTGCCCCGCGCGCGCACGTCACCAACAGCGAGGAGCTGTCCCTGGCGTATACCCCGGGTGTGGCCGAGCCGTGCCTGGCCATCCGCGACGATTACAACAAGAGCTACGAGCTGACCCGCCGCGCGAACATGGTCGCCGTCATCACGGACGGCACCGCCATCCTCGGCCTGGGCGACATCGGCCCGGAGGCTGGCATGCCCGTCATGGAGGGCAAGTGCGTGCTGTTCAAGGAGTTCGCGGGTGTGGACGCGTTCCCGATCTGCATCCGCAGCAAGGACGTGGACGAGCTCGTGCGCACAATCTACCTGATCTCCGGCAGCTTCGGCGGCATCAACCTGGAGGACATCGCCGCGCCGCGCTGCTTCGAGGTGGAGCGCAGGCTGAAGGAAATCTGCGACATCCCCGTCTTCCACGACGATCAGCACGGCACGGCCATCGTCGTCGCCGCGGCGCTCATCAACGCGCTCAAGGTCGTGCACAAGGAGATGGACAAGGTGCGCGTGGTCATTAACGGCGCGGGCAGCGCAGGCGTGGCCATTGCCAGGCATCTGCTGAACCTGGGCGTTCAGGACCTGGTGCTTGTGGACCGCTTCGGCATCATCTGCGAGGGCATGGAGGGCCTGAACCCCGCGCACGAGCAGATGAGCCGTGTGACCAACCCGCGCCATCTCACCGGCAGCCTGGCCGACGCGATGCGCGGCGCGGACGTGTTCATCGGCGTCAGCGCGCCGGGCGTGGTCACGCCGGAGATGGTGGCGTCCATGGCGCCGGGCGCGTGCGTCTTCCCGATGGCCAATCCCGTGCCGGAGATCCATCCGGACGAGGCGCAGAAGGCCGGCGCGGTGGTCGTGGGCAGCGGCCGCAGCGACTACAAGAACCAGATCAACAACGTGCTCGCGTTCCCGGGCATCTTCCGCGGCGCGCTCGACTGCCGCGCCAGCGACATCAACGAGGAGATGAAGATGGCGGCCAGCCACGCGATCGCCTCCCTGGTGAGCGACGAGGAGCTGTCCGCCGACTACATCATGCCCAAGGCGTTTGACAAGCGCGTGGGCCCGGCGGTCGCGGCGGCTGTGGCCGAGGCGGCGCGCAGGAGCGGCGTGGCGAGGATCTGAGCACAGACTCTGCCGACCTTTTTCGCGTGATGTTGAGGTACAATACATAGGTAACACAAAAGAATAGAAAAAGAGAACCCATGTGGTAAGATGATAAGGACCAACAAACCAACCACCACAGAGAGGTT
>SFFH01000081.1 GCA_004557905.1 Clostridiales bacterium
GTGCATACATTGTACTTGGTTAGGTTCGGCCATGGCGGCGCCCAGTGGGCGCAATAAAGCCATGGCCGAACGCCCGGGAGAGTAGGACGTTGCCGGATCCCAAATGAAAACCTCTAGCAAGAGCTAGGGGTTTTTCATTTGGGCCGGATGATGATGTACTCCTTCGGATTGTCTCCAGCCAATGTGCATACATCGTACTTGGCTAGGTGAGCAGGCGGCGCGCCCAGTGGGCGATGCAGCCGACTGCGAACGCCCGGGAGCGACATGACGCAGAACAGCTTGAGCTGGGGCTCTTTTCATATCCCATCGGTAGGGTTTTTATTATCCAGTCATCCCAACCAATGTGCATACATCGTACTTGGCTAGGTTCGGCCATGACGGCGTCCGTGGGACCGGAGCCTGCCGCGCCCAGTGGGCGAAACAGGCAGGCGGAGTGTCGGGAATCGCAAGGAGCGGCAGCATGCCGCGACTATGCGAGTTCCCCGGGCCGCAGAGAAGCCATGGCCGAACGCCCGGGAGAGGTTGACGCTGCCTCCGATCAGGAGATGATCCAGAGGTGTTTCCCGCAAAACGTACTGCAAGCGACTTTCATCAAACGCTGTGCATTTGGCTTTTGATGTGCTATAATAAGCAATCATACAAAAAACGGGTGAGCATGTGAAGAGGATCATTACCGTACTCGTGTTTTGCCTGCTTCTGTCGGCGGGCTGCGCATGGGCTGAATCGGCGCGGGAAATCACGGCGGAGTGCGCCATTTCCGGCGCATCCAGGGGCACCCTCGAGCAGATGCGCGACGGCAAATACTTTACCAGCTGGCTGGGACCAAACGGCGGCGCGCTCCGGGTGACGGCGCCGCAGGGCGAGGCCATCCATGGCGTGTACATTCAATTCTATGAGGACGGCTGCACGTTCGACGTTCAGGTGCGCGGCGGTGCGGACGAATGGGTCAGCGCTGCTTCCTGCGAAACTGCCTACCTGACCGGTTACGCGGCGCTTCCTCAGGGCGCGCAGGAGATCCGGATTCTGCCCGGAGAAGGCGGTACGCGACTGTCGATTGCGGAGCTGCACGTCTTCGCGGACGGGGAGACGCCCGATTGGGTGCAGCGAGTGCTCGCCGCGCATCCGGATGACGAGCTGCTCTTCATGGGCGGCACGATTCCCTATTACGCGGGTCAGCGGCAGATGGCCGTGCAGGTGGCCTATCTGGTGCCGTCCATGCCGTACCGTGAGCTGGAGCTGCTGGACGGCCTGTGGCTGTGCGGCGTGCGCAATTATCCCGACCTGGGGCCGTTCCCGGACCGGTACAGGCTGTATGTGCGCGAGATGTATCAGGAAAAGGGCTGGAAGGAGAGCCGCGTGCTGCGCTATGTGGCCGGGCTGTTCCGGCGCTATCAGCCGGAGGTCGTCGTGACGCATGATGTGAACGGCGAATACGGCCATGGCGCGCACAAGGTGGCGGCCGACGCAGCACAGCGCTGCATCGCCCTGGCGGCGGATGCCTCCTGGCAGGATGAGCAGCTGGCGGTTCAGGAGCCCTGGCAGGTGCAAAAGCTGTATCTTCACCTGTATGATGCGGGGCAGATCCGCATGGACTGGCGCGTGCCGCTTGAGGCATTCGGCGGGAAGACCGCGTTTGACATGGCCGAAGCGGCGTTTGCCTGCCATACATCCCAGCAGAAGACGGATTACCATGTGGAAGACTTCGGGCCGTATGACAATGCGCTGTTCGGCCTGGCCTACTCCGCGGTGGGCGAGGACACGGCGGGGGACGACTTCTTCGAGCACATCGCAAGGTAGACGCGGCGTCGCTTCCGAATCTTTTTTGCGGGTGCAGGAAAGCGGAGAATGCGGCGCGAATTGGATACACTGCAGAACGTCGGGAAGGATGGATGCCCATGAGGTTTACCAAAATGCATGGCCTGGGCAACGACTATGTCTATGTCAATGCGCTTGAGGAGCAGGTTGACGATCCGCGCGCGCTGGCGGTCGCCATCAGCGACCGGCACTTCGGCGTCGGCAGCGACGGCCTGGTGCTCATCTGCCCGAGCGAGGCCGCGGATTTCAAAATGCTCATGTACAACGCGGACGGCTCACAGAGCGAGATGTGCGGCAACGCGAGCCGCTGCGTGGCCAAGTATGTCTATGATCGCGGCATGACGGACAAGACCATCGTGACGCTGGAGACGCTCGCGGGCATCAAGACCCTGCACCTGACGGTTCGGGACGGCAAGGTGGACACGGTGCGCGTGGACATGGGCGCGCCGCAGCTCTTCTGCGAGCAGGTGCCGTGCCTGCTGGGCCGTGGCGTGGTGACGCGTGCGAGGATCGAGGCGGAGGGCCGCGTGTTTGAGATCACACCGGTGTCGACCGGCAATCCGCACGGCGTCATCTTCCTTGACGAGCCGGTGGAGGGGTTTGATCTGAACCGCTACGGTCCGGCGCTGGAAAGGCACCCGGCATTTCCACAAAAAGCAAATATCGAGTTTGTCAATGTCCTCGCGCGGGATCGCCTGCGCATGCGCGTCTGGGAGCGCGGCAGCGGCATCACGCTGGCCTGCGGCACGGGTTCCTGCGCGGTGCTGGTGGCGGCGAATCTCTGCGGCCTGGCGGACAGACGGGCGGCCATCGTGCTCGATGGCGGCGAACTGGCCAATGAGTGGGACGAGGCCACGGGTCATGTGTTCATGACCGGCCCCGCGACGCATGTGTTTGATGGCGAATACGACCTGCGCAAGTGACCAGAAAGCGAGGAAGGCCCATGACGCTCGTTTCCGATGCGATGATCTTTGCTGCCTGCGCCCACGACGGGATGCTGCGAAAGGGCACGAATGTGCCGTATATTGTACATCCGGCGGAGGTGGCGGCGATTGCCTCGACGCTCACCGACGACCCGGAGATCCTCGCTGCGGCGGTGCTGCACGACGTGATCGAGGACTGCGGCGTGAGCTGGCAGGAGCTTGCGCAGCGCTTTGGCGCGCGCGTGGCGGAGCTGGTGCTCAGCGAGACGCAGGAGCGCTGCGGCGACCCGCGCATGACCTGGGAGGCGCGCAAGCGCGCGGCGATCGCGCAGATCGCCAGGGGCGACCATGCGTCAAAGATCATTGCGCTGAGCGACAAGCTGAGCAACATGCGGGCGATTCGCAGGGATTTTGAGCGCGACGGAGAGCGCACGTTTGACAGGTTCCACCAGCACGACAAGCGCAGGCACGCCTGGTATTACCGCAGCTGCGCGTCGCTGCTGAAGGACGAGCTGGGCGAAACGGACGCCTGGCGCGAGCTGAACGAGCACATCGGGCATGTGTTTTCGGAGGATGACGCGGAATCATGCTTACAGAAAGCGGCGTACGCCGGATGAAGGACAGATGATGCAAAGGGAAAAGCGAACCAGGCTGCGCTGGCTGGATGCCGCGCGGGGGCTGGCCATGCTGCTGGTGATGATTGGCCACACGGTGCCGGGCAACGAGACGGTGATCGGCGCGCTGTACACGTTTCACCTGCCGCTGTTTTTTGTGATCTCCGGCTATGCGTCGCGCCCCGTGCGCGATGGGCGTGCGTTTGCGCGTCGCCATGTGCGCAGCTTTTTTCGGCTGATCGTGCCGTGCGTCGTGCTTCAGATGGGCCTGATGGTTTACTTCTGCCTGCTCGAGGGCAATCTGAGCGCGGGCAGGCTGATCGGGCTGGAAAAGCGGGCCATCCTGCAGCTGTTCTGGGCGAGCGCACAGAGCGTAAGCGGCAGGCCTGCGCTGGGCATCCCGTGGTTCATGTTTGCGCTCTTCTGGGGACGGATGCTCTTTGACCTCCTGCGCATGATGCTTAAGCGGCACGCGGCGCTGGCGTGCGTGCTGGTTTCGGCGGCGGGCCTCGCCATCGGAACAGCGGCGTATCTTCCTCAAAGTCTGGATCTGGCGATGGTCTCCGTGCTGTTCCTGTGCGCGGGCGAGCAGCTTCGCAGGATGGACGCGCTGAGCCCGCGCGCGCGGCGCGGCGTGCTGCTCGCGGCGGCGCTCGTGTGGGCGTTGGGCCTGTGGCAGGGGGTGCGCATCGATATGGCGGTGCATCAGTACGGGCCGTACGGCCTGGGCATCCCCGTGAGCCTCTGCGCAAGCGCCGTCGTCTGCGCGCTGATGCAGCGGTTGGACGGGTGCGCTCCGCTCTCCGTGCCGCTGGCCTTCGTGGGCCGCATCAGTCTGACGGTGTTCCTCGTGCACCATGTGGACGATTACTTCATGGACTGGTGGTACAGGGAAAGCTGGGGACTCTGCTGCGTGAACCGCATCGTGGTCGTGGTGGGCATTGCCGCGCTCGTCCATGCCGCGGCGTGGGGCGTCCGGCGCGCAATCGGAGGGATGCGGCGCAGCCGGGAGAGCAAGTGATTTTTTTCCTTGACAGAAGCGGACGTATCCTGTATGATAATCAATTAGGCAATGATGCCAGATGGATGGCAAAAGTGAATCGCCAGGGAGGGAGAGGTCAGGATGACGTGGAGGATGAATTCCGCAAACGCATGCATGCTGACCGCATGTTCCCGTTTTTGTTTCGCATGACAACCGCCTTTTTGGCGGTTTTCTTTTGCCCGTCAAGGAATCGTGTTTCATAAAAAGGAGAGATCCGATGGCAACTTTGATCCTGGAAGATGGTTCCCGCTTTGAGGGAACCCTGTTTGGCCATAAGCAGCCGGCGACGGGCGAGGTCGTCTTCATGACCGGCATGTCCGGCTATCAGGAGATGCTGACCGATCCGGCCTACCGGGGACAGATCGTGTGCATGACGTATCCGCTGATCGGCAACGTGGGCGTGAACGATCTGGACTTTGAGAGCGGCTGTGTGCAGGTATCCGGCCTGGTCGTGTCCGAGCTGTGCGAGCTGCCGAGCAACTGGCAGATGAAAAAGACGCTCGACGAGTTCCTTGACGAGCAGGGCGTGACCGGCATCTGCGGCGTGGACACCCGCGCGCTGACCCGGCATATCCGCGATAACGGCGTGATGCGCGGCCGCATCGTGGCCGGCGAGGCGACGGAGGAGGACATCGCGGCGTGCAGGGCGTTCTCGCTGCACGGCGAGGCGATCGAAGCCTCCTGCAGGGAGCGCCATGACGTGAGCACGGCGGGCGACGTGAGGATCGCGGTGCTGGATCTGGGCATGAAGCGGAGTCTGACGAACTGGATCGTCAGGCGGGGCGCGCAGGTGACCGTCTTCCCGGCGCTGACCGGCGCGCAGGAGATTCTTTTAAGCGGCTGCGACGGCGTGCTGATCTCCGCCGGCCCGGGCAACCCGGAGGACTATCCGCAGATCGTGGAGACGGTGAAGGCGCTGATGGCGGCAAAGCCGGTCATGGGCGTGGGCCTGGGCCACCTGCTGATGGCGCTGGCCAGCGGCTGCCGGGTGGAGCGGATGCGCTTTGGCCACCATGGCGGCAACCAGCCGGTCAAGGATCTGGCGGCGGGCACCTGCGCGGTGACCAGCCAGAGCCACCTGTACGCGGTCAGCGGCGATGCGCTGCCCGAGGGCGTGCGCGTCAGCCACATCAACTGGAACGACAGGAGCATTGAGGGCCTCGTGTACGAGGGCAGGGATGCGTTCTCCGTGCAGTTCATCCCCTCGGGCCTGGGCGGTCCGTTCGATACGACGGCGCTGTTTGACAATTTCCTCAAAACGGTTCGCGCGAACCGGGAAAAGGCAGGTGTGTGACGATGCCGAAAAAGGAATGGATCAGGAAGGTTCTGGTGATCGGCTCCGGCCCGATCGTCATCGGCCAGGCGGCGGAGTTTGACTACGCCGGCACGCAGGCCTGCCGCGTCCTCAAGGAGGAGGGGCTGGAGGTCGTGCTGGTGAACTCCAATCCGGCCACGATCATGACGGACACCAACATCGCGGACAAGGTATATCTGGAGCCGCTGACGGTGGAGTCCATCGAGCGCATCATCGCGCGCGAGCGCCCGGACAGCCTGCTGGCGGGCCTGGGCGGCCAGACCGGCCTGAACATGGCGATGGAGCTGGACGAGCGCGGCATCCTTGAAAAATACAATGTGCAGCTGCTGGGCACGAAGATCGACGCGATCCGCCGCGCGGAGGACCGCGAGGACTTCAAGAACATGATGCTCGCCATCGGCGAGCCGTGCATCGACTCCGTGCGGAGAACGAGAAGCAGCTGCGCGAGATCTGCGCGGACGGCCTGCGCTCCTCCCGCGTGCACGAAAACCTGATCGAAAAGAGCGTCGCCGGCTGGAAGGAGATCGAGTACGAGGTCATCCGCGACGGCGCGGGCAACTGCATCACCGTGTGCAACATGGAAAACTTTGACCCGGTCGGCGTGCACACCGGCGACTCCATCGTCGTCGCCCCGACGCAGACGCTGCGCGACGGGGAGGCGTATATGCTGCGCCACGCCGCGCTGAACATCATCTCCGCGCTGGGCATCGAGGGCGGCTGCAACGTGCAGTTCGCACTCGACCCGAATTCCATGAAGTACTACGTCATCGAGGTCAACCCGCGCGTGTCCCGTTCCTCCGCGCTGGCCTCCAAGGCGACCGGCTACCCCATCGCCAAGGTGACCACGCGCATCGCGCTGGGCTATACCCTCGACGAGATCGCCAACGGCGTGACCGGCTGCACCTGCGCGTGTGCTGAGCCGACGGTCGACTACATCGTCCTCAAGTTCCCGCGCTGGCCGTTTGACAAGTTCGTCTACGCCGACAAGCACATCGGCACCAAGATGAAGGCGACCGGCGAGATCATGGCCATCAGCACCAACTTCGAGAGCGCGCTGCTCAAGGCGGTGCGCTCGCTGGAGACCGGCATGGACAGCCTGGCCGTGCCGGCGCTGGAGGCGCTCTCCGACGAGGCGCTTGAAAAGCAGCTTCACGAGATCAACACCGAGCGCGCGTTCGTGGTGGCCGAGTGCCTGCGCCGCGGCATGGACATCGCGCACGTCTTCGATGTGACCCGGATCGACGTCTGGTTCCTCAAGAAGATCCAGAACATCGTGGAGATGGAGCAGGCCCTGCGCCTGCTGGGCAGCGCCGACAAGCTGGACCGCGCCATGCTGCTGGACGCAAAGAAGATGGGCATGTGCGACAGGGCCATCGCCCGCTTCGTTTGCAGCGACGAGATGACCATCCGCGCCATGCGCAGGGAGATGAACATCCTCCCGGCGTTCCGCAAGGTCGATACCTGCGGCGGCGAGTTCGAGGCCGTCAGCCCGTACTTCTACAGCGTGTACGGTGGCGCGACCGAGGCGTTCCCCTCCGGACACAAAACCGTGGTCGTCCTCGGCTCCGGCCCCATCCGCATCGGCCAGGGCATCGAGTTTGACTACTGCTCCGTGCACTGCGTCTGGGCGCTCAAGCGCGCGGGCTTTGACACCGTCATCATCAACAACAACCCGGAGACCGTCTCCACGGACTTTGACACCGCGGACCGCCTCTACTTTGAGCCGCTGACCCCGGAGGACGTCTGGAACATCCTGGAGATCGAGCAGCCGGTGGGCGTGGTCTGCCAGTTCGGCGGTCAGACCGCCATCAAGCTGGCCAAGGCCGTCCGCCAGGGCGGATACGCCATCCTGGGCACGGATCTGTCTGATATCGACGCCGCCGAGGACCGCGAGCTGTTCAATCAGCTGCTGGCCTCCCTGGGCATCCCGCAGCCGAAGGGCACCACCGTCTTCACCGCGGACGAGGCCGCCGCGGCAGCGAAGGCGCTGGGCTATCCGGTGCTGGTGCGCCCGAGCTATGTGCTCGGCGGCCAGGGCATGGAAATCGCGTATGACGAGAAGCACATCCGCGAGTACATGGACATCATCAACCTGAACGTCCAGGAGCACCCGATCCTGGTGGACAAGTACCTGCTGGGCCGTGAGATCGAGGTGGATGCGATCTGCGACGGAGAAAACGTGCTGATCCCGGGCATCATGGAGCACATTGAGCGCGCGGGCATCCACTCCGGCGACTCCATCTCTGTCTATCCGCCGCAGCATCTGGCGCCGCGCATCCAGCGCATGGTGACCGATTACACGGTCAGCATCGCGCGCAGCCTGCACGTCAAGGGCCTGGTGAACATCCAGTTCATCGAGTACGCCGGCGATCTGTACATCATCGAGGTCAACCCGCGCTCCTCCCGCACCGTGCCGTACATCTCCAAGGTCACCGGCATCCCGATCGTCGAGCTGGGCGTGCGCGCGTCCCTGGGCGAGAAGGTGCCCGCGATGGGATTTGGCACGGGCCTGTACCCGCCGGCCCCGACCGTGGCCGTCAAGATGCCGGTCTTCTCCTTTGAAAAGCTCAATGAGGTCGAGGTCGCCCTGGGCCCGGAGATGAAGTCCACCGGCGAGGCGCTGGGCCTGGCCGAGACCGCCGAGGAGGCGTACCTCAAGGGCTTTGCCTCCACGAAGATGGCGATTCCCAGGCCCGAGGAGGGCGGCGTGCTCTTCGCCATCGCCGACCACGACAAGCGCGAGGCGCTGGGCCTGGCCGAGACGTTCGCATCGCTGGGCTTTGACATCTACGCGACCACCGGCACCGCGCACATGTTCAATCACAACTACGTCGGCGCGCAGCCCGTGCCACGCCCCGGCGAGGATACCGATGCGCTGGCGAAGCTGTTTGACTCCGGCAAGATCCGCCTGATCATCACCACGCCGACCCATGGACGCGACCCGCTGCGCGCGGGCTTCCGCCTGCGCCGCATGGCGGTCGAGTACGGCATTGCCTGCATCACCAGCATCGATACTGCGAAGCTGCTGATGAAGTGCGTGAAGATGGGCAGCAAGGACGTGCCGCCGCTGGGACTGCATGACCTCGTGCTGTGACGCTTTCACGCTGAACCTACGATTGAGACTGTCTGCTCTGCAAGGCAACTGCCGGACACTTTCATGGCGTCCGGCAGTTTTCTTTTGCAAAAATTTGAAAATCCCCCTTGACAAATCCTAAAACTGTGTTATTGTATTACTGTACTAGTACAAACAAGAAACGGAGGCATGCAGATGTGAAATGGTCTTTTGCAAACGATCTGCCGATCTATACGCAGCTGATTGATCAGATCAAGGTGGGCATCGTGACCGGCGCATTCCCGCCGGGGGAGCGATTGCCGTCCGTGCGCGATCTGGCGACGGAGGCCGGGGTGAACCCCAATACCATGCAGCGCGCGCTTTCTCAGCTGGAAAGCGAGGGGCTGGTGTACAGCCAGCGCACAGCGGGCCGGTTTGTCACCGAGGACGCGACGCGCATCGGGGAAACAAAGCGCGATCTGGCCCAGCGGCACGTCGCGCGGTTCATGGAGGCCATGCGCAGCCTGGCGATCTCCAGGGAGGAGACGCTCTCGCTGCTGGAAGCGGAATTTGGAAAGGAGACAGGGACGAATGAATGTCCTGACATGTAAGACGCTGAGCAAGAAATACGGCAAGACGCCCGCGCTCAGCGGCGTGAGCTTGAATGTGGAATCGGGTCATATCGTGGGCCTGCTGGGCCCCAACGGCAGCGGCAAGACGACGCTGATCAAGCTGGCCAACGGCCTGCTGACCCCGGACGACGGCACGATCACCGTCTGCGGCATGCTGCCCGGCAAGGGGTCGCACGCGCAGGTGAGCTACCTGCCTGAGCGCGCGGTGCTGCCGGAATGGATGAGCGTCACGCAGATTCTCGATTATTACGCGGACTTTTACGCGGACTTTAACAGGGACGCGGCTCAGGAGATGATCCATCATCTGGGCATCGACCTGAAGCAGCGCATCCGCCAGATGAGCAAGGGCACGCGCGAGAAGGTGCAGCTCATCATGGTGATGAGCCGTCAGGCGAAGCTGTACCTGCTCGACGAGCCGATCGGCGGCGTGGACCCGGCCACGCGCGACTACATTCTGAACACGATCATCAGCAACTACAACCCGGAGGCGGCGGTGGTGATCTCCACGCACCTGATCGCGGACGTGGAGAAGATCCTGGACGACGTGATCTTCCTCGACCGGGGCTGCGTGGTGCTGGAGAGCTCCGTCGATGAGATCCGGGAGACGCGCGGCGTGAGCGTGGACGCACTGTTTCGGGAGGTGTTCAAATGCTGAGGAAATTGATCAAGCACGAGCTGCGCGCGACGGGGCGCGTGATGCTGCCGCTTCTGGCGCTCGAGCTGGTGGCCGCGGTGGGCGGCAATATCTCCACATACAGGCTGCTGGAGACGAGCAATGGCGTGCTCAACACGCTGGGCATTGTGCTGCTGATGGGTTTTACGATCGTCTTTGTGGCATCGGGCGTCGTGGCGTTCGTGCTGATGGTGCAGCGCTTTTACAAGAACCTGCTGCGTGACGAGGGCTACCTGACGATGACGCTGCCGGTCTCCGTGCACGAGCACATCTGGGCCAAGCTGCTGACCTCGCTGATCTGGTGGGCGGCTGTGCTGGCGGTGGCTGCCTTGTCGATGCTCATTCTGGTGTTCAATCCGGGCATCCTGCAGGAGATCGGCGAGCTCCTCTCGCAGCTGCACATCGGGGATCTGAATCTCCAGCAGAGCCTGCCAAACATCGTCCTGTTCTGCGTGGAGCTTGCGCTGCTGCTGGCGGTTGGCGGCGCGTGCGTCTGCCTGCACTTCTATGCGGCGCTGGCGGTGGGATACAGCTTTACGCACCACAAGGATCTGATCGCGAGCCTGGGCTTCTTTGTGCTGCCGGCCATCTGGGGCCTGATCCAGAAGGCTGCCATGCTCCTGCTGAACCTGATGGATCTGGAGGGCGTCAGCCTCTGGCTGGAGAGCCTTCAGCCGGCCGCGCAGATGCACCTGATGATGCTGGGCATCGCGGTGGTCACGGCGATCCCGGCGGCGCTGTACTACGCGCTGACGGCGTATTGCCTCAAGAATAAGCTGAACCTCGGCTGATATGGGAGAACGGGAAAAGTCCGGCGCCTGCCGGCAATGTCATTTAGTTAAGCAGATGGCAGAGGAAGAATATCTCCGAGAGAAGATGATTTATCGAAAAGAGAGTCATCTTCTCTTTTTTGCTGTACGACA
>SFFH01000082.1 GCA_004557905.1 Clostridiales bacterium
CAACGGCTTCTTCTGGATGGGCAGCCAGCCGTGGCTCAAGGTCAACGCCGACGGCAAGCGCTTCTTCAACGAGTCCGGCACCTATGAGGGCATCCTGCACGCGGACGAGTACCAGAAGGGCCACGTCCACTACACGATCTTCGACAGCAACTGGACGACCTACGCCACCCAGTTCAAGATGCACGGCTGCTCCCGCCTGTATCCGTTCGAGAACGGCGCGGACCCGAACATCCCGTATCAGGCCATCGAGGGCGGCATGCTGCCGGGCCTGATCGAGAACGGCTTCGTGATGCAGGCCGACACGATCGAAGAGCTGGCCGACAAGCTGGGCCTCCCGGCCGACGCGCTGGCGGCGACCGTCAAGCGCTACAATGAGCTGGCCTACGCGGGCAAGGACGAGGACTTCGGCAAGGAGGCCTTCCGCCTGACCCCGGTGGACAAGGGCCCGTTCTACGGTGCGAAGAACACCGGCTATGTCTTGTGCACGATGGACGGCATCCAGATCGACACGAACATGAACGCCATCGACACCGAGGGCAACCCGATCCCGGGCCTCTACGTCGTGGGCAACGACAGCGGCTGCTACTTTGCCAACACCTATCCGAATCTCTCCACCGGCATGGCCTGCGGCCGCACGGTGACGTTCGGCCGCCTGCTGGGCAAGCAGCTGGCCAAGGCCTGATTTCCAGCCTTCCCTGCGCCTCCGCGCTGTACACGCTTACAGCGCGGAGGCGCTTTTTGTATGGGAGACTTCCATCATATCCGTCTGCGTATCCCTTGTCAATGCGCGCCAAAAACAGTATAATATATACTAAGGGTGAGTATCGGACAGCATCCGTTTCATCGGATCAGGCAGGAGGAAAAGACGATGTGTGCAACCTATATCCGCTGCGGCGCCGAGCGCCATCTGGGCAGGGAGAGCATGGGCGTGCTGATGCAGGCCACGCTGCCTGCGTGCAGGGAGGAGCTGCTTGCGCGCTATGCCGGCGCCGTGCAGACGGTGTACCTGGACCCGCCGTTCAACACGGGCAAGCGGTTTGACATGAAGGTGCGCATCGGCGAAAAGGGCTACAGGGCCGGCTCGCCCTCCATCACCCTGCCCGCGTACGACGACCGCTGGCCCAGCCGCGAGGCGTATCTGTCCATGATGCGCGATACGCTCACCCTTGCGCGCGACCTGATGAAGAAGGAAGGCACCATCTTCCTGCACATCGACTGCCGCATGCACGCGCACATGCGCCTGCTGATGGACGAGGTTTTTGGCGAGAGCAACTTCCTCAACGAGATCATCTGGTCCTATCAGTCCGGCGGACGGGCGCGGACGTACTTCCCCAGGAAGCACGACGTGATCCTGTTCTATGCGAAGTCGCGTGCGTATTACTTCAACCTCAGGGCGGTGCCCATCGCCCGCAGCGAGGCCCGCAGCAATCACATGAAGCGCAGCGTCGACGAGGACGGCCGCGCATACCGCTCGATCATGTCCGCCGGCAAGGAGTACCGCTATTACGACGACGAGCCGGTGTATCCCGGCGACGTGTGGGACGACGTGAGCCACCTGCAGCAGAAGGACCCGCAGCGCACCGGCTACGACACGCAGAAGCCCGTCCGCCTGCTGGAGCGCATCATCAAATGCTCGACGCAGGAGGGCGACCTGGTGTGCGATCTGTTCGCGGGCAGCGGCACGACGGCCGTGGCTGCGGCCAACCTGAACCGCCGCTTCCTGTGCGTGGACCAGAGCCCGTTGGCGGTCGCCGTGGCGGGCAAGCGCCTCAGCCAGTCGACGCTGAGCCGGCCGGCGGGCGTGTGCTACGACGTGGAGGCGCCGTGCGGCGAGGACGACTGCTTTGTGGAGGCCGAGGTCTTCCCGGCGATCACCTCCTACACCGTGCACCTGATGAGCTTTGACAGTGTGCAGGCGCGCGAAGCCGGCATCAAGGGGCTCGACGCGGTCGATCACTGGTCCGCGGGCTTTGTGCAGGGGGACGTGTACCGGTCCTGCGTGGCGAGCGTGCGCACCGCGACGACGCCGCAGCTCCAGACGACGATGGAGATGCCTGTGTGCGCGGGCGAGCCGTGCATCATGATTGTGGATATTTGGGGCAGCCGGCGTTTCTACCTGCCCAAGAGGAGATATTGACATGGCAACCAATGGATATATGGTCTATCTGCTGCGCATCCTGGCGGCGCAGGGCGCGCTTGCCTCGATCTACACCGATCCGAACGATCCGGACGGCTTCTGCGCGGGCTTTGTGGAGGCGGTGGACGCCAACCATGTGCTCATGTGCGATCTGACGCCGTGGGGCCAGATCGACGGCTGGCGCGTGCGCCGCAACAGCGACGTGATTCAGGTGCTCTCCGGCGAGGAATACGAGCAGCGCCTGGCGATGCTCATGGCACACCACAAGGAGCGCCACCGCTGCTTTTTCACCGACTACCCGGCGGAGGATACGGACCTGCTGCTCAGCGTGCTGCTGGAGTGCAAGGCGAGGCGCGAGATCATCAGCATCATCATCGGCAATGAGATGATCACCGGCCGCGTGCTGGAGGCCAACGGCCTGCGCGTCAAGATCCGGCTGCTCGACTTCTTCGGCCGCGAGGCGGAGGAGGAGACGGTCACCCTGCGCGAGATCGAGATCCTGGAGATCGACACGCAGGAGGAGAAGATGTACGGGATTCTTGAAACCATGGAGGCGCAGCGCATGACGCTGGTGCAGCCCGAGGACAAGCAGGACGACTGAGCATGAAGATCACGATTCTGACGATATTCCCGGAGATGTTCGCGCCACTGCACCTGAGCATGCTGGGCCGCGCCGAAAAGGCCGGGCTGCTTGATATCCGCGAGGTGGACATCCGCAGCTACTCCAAAAACAAGCACCACAACACCGACGACGCGCCCTACGGCGGCGGCGCGGGCATGGTGATGCTCGCCCAGCCGATCGTGGACGCGATGCGCGACGTGCAGGGCGAGCATTTTGCGGGCAGGCGCATCTATCTCTCCCCGCGCGGCAAGACGCTGACGCAGCAGAAGGTGGAGGAGCTGGCGAAGGAGAAAGAACTGATCCTCCTGTGCGGACACTACGAGGGCGTCGACCAGCGGGCGCTCGACCTGTGCATCGACGAGGAAATCTCCATTGGCGATTACATCCTCACCGGCGGCGAGCTGGGCGCGATGGTGCTGGTGGACAGCGTGGCGCGGCTGGTGCCGGGCGTGCTGGGCTGCGAGGAGAGCGCGCAGACGGAGAGCTTTTCCTCCGGTCTGCTGGAGCATCCGCAGTACACCCGCCCGCGCGAGTTCGAGGGCATGACGGTGCCGGAGCCGCTATTAAACGGCAACCACGCGCATATTCAGGACTGGCAGCTCTCCGAGTCGCTGTATATCACCCTGCGCCGCAGACCCGAAATGGCGCAGAAATTCCTCGCCGGGAGAAAGTTCACCCGCCACCAGAAAAAGGTGGTCGACGCGGTGCTGGAGCGCATCCGGCAGGAGGACGAGGCGGCGGAGAACGCGCGAAGCGAAGAAGGGGACGGGGGGACCGGAGCCTGCCGCGCCCAGTGGGCGAAACAGGCAGGCGGAGCGTCGGGAATCGCAAGGAGCGCCGCAGAGCGCGACTATGCGAGTTCCCCGGACTGAAATCCCCCAACGTTCTCGTATCGCGAAGCGATCAGAAGAAAAGCCGTCAGGGAGCGAAGCGTTACCTGACGGTGAGTTTTTAAAAGTGCAGCTTGATTTGAAAACAACATAAATGGAAACCCTGCGCAGGCATCCGGGAACGGGTGCCTGTTCTGATAAGCGGAGATTGCTGAGAAACCTGCAAATCCGACACATTCTCCTGCAAAACGCGCCTATCGGGCGAAAGCCGCCTGATGTACAATGGGAGGCGTGAAAGGGAGGAAAACAGTGATGAAGAAGAGAATCTATAAATCGAACGACAACAAGATGGTGGACGGCGTGTGCGGCGGCATCGCAGAGTTTTTCGGCATCGATCCCACGCTGGTGCGTCTGGTCTGGGCGCTGCTGTGCACCATGGGCGGCAGCGGCATTGCAGCGTATATCATCGCTTCTGTGATCATCCCCCGTGCGCCGGAGGCGTATGAGGCGAACTGACAAAGGCCGTCAAGCGACGTGAGCACCCTGAGCGGCGCGCCCTGGAAGGAGAGAACGGCATGATAAATGAAAACTGCCCGTGCAGAAAGAAGGGCTGTCCCCGGCACGGCGACTGCGCGGCCTGCCGAAGTCATCACGCAGAGCGCAAACGGCCGGTGTTCTGCGAGCGCGAGTCCTTGCCCGGCAGGCTCCTGGACGGCCTGCCCGGGCGCAGACGGCCGTATCCCGTCCGCAGGCTCAGGGCCGGTGAGATCCCGGACGCCCTGGCCCTGATCTGGAACGTGTTTTTGCAGTTTGAAGCGCCGGAGTACTCCGCAGAGGGCATCGCCTCCTTCCGCGCCAGCCTGGAGGATGAGGAACGTATCCGGAACATGACGTTCTACGGCGCGTTTGACGGGAAAAAGCTGGTGGGCGTGCTGTGCATGCGGGCACCGCAGCACATCGCGGGTTTCTTTGTGGACGCGGCCTACCACCGCCGGGGCATTGGCAGAACGCTGTTTGAGACCATGCGCCAGGACTACGACCGGCAGGTCTTTACCGTCCATGCCTCACCGTATGCGGTGGAGATCTACCGGCGCCTGGGCTTTGCGCCCACGCAGGCAGAGCAGGTGACCGACGGGCTGCGCTACACGCCGATGCGGTTTGAGGAATGAATGGGGATGCAGGTGGAACACGCGCAGATGCGGCGTGTTCCTTTCTTTTCGGCAAGGAAAGTCGAGAAAAGGCGCGCCCGATGCGCTATGATGGGGAAGAAAGCGAGGCGATTGACATGAATCAGCAAGAGCATATTGTGATCCGGGGACTTCGGCAGAACAATCTGAAGAACGTTTCTCTGGACATTCCCAAGGGGAAAATCGTGGTATTCACCGGGGTCTCCGGCTCCGGCAAATCCAGCATCGTGTTTGACACCATCTGAACGAAACGTATACCGCGTTCATGCGGGGCCGGCTGCCCAAGTACGAAAAGCCGAAGGTGGAGCGCATCGACAACCTCTCCGCCTCGGTGATCGTGGATCAGTCCCGGCTGGGCGGCAACGCCCGCTCCACCGTGGGCACCATCAGCGACATGTACGCGGTGCTGCGCCTGCTCTACGCGCGCATCGGCACGCCCCATGTGGGCACGGCGTCCTACTTTTCCTTCAATGATCCCAACGGCATGTGCCCGGAGTGCTCCGGCATCGGCAAGGTCATGACGGTGGACATCGAGGGCCGCATCGACCCGGAGAAGACCTGGAACGAGGGCATGGCCGATCTGCCTGCCTTCCACGTGGACAACTGGTACTGGAGGCAGTACGCCGAGTCCGGCCTGTTCCCGCTGGACAAGAAGTGGAAGGACTTTACCGAGACGGAGCGCAATCACCTGCTTTACGGCGCGGATACGCCGGACGGGCCGCGCCTTTCCAAGCGGGTGGAGGGCGTCTCCCGGTATCTGCACCGGATGCTGCTGAATCGGGATACCTCCCAGATCAAGGAGGCCTCCGTCAAGCGGCTGATGGAGCTGGTGGAGGAGCGCCCCTGCCCGGTCTGCCGCGGCAGGCGGCTGAACGCCAAAGCCCTTTCCTGCAAGGTGGCGGGCTGCAGCATCGACGAGATGTGCGCGATGGAGTTTACCGAGCTTGTGCAGGTGCTGCGCACCATCGACGACCCGCAGGCTGCCACCATCGTGGACGCGCTGGTGGCCTCTCTGACCCGGATGATCGACATCGGCCTGCCGTATCTGTCCATGAACCGGGAATCCTCCACGCTTTCCGGCGGCGAGGCCCAGCGCCTCAAGCTGGTGCGCTACATGGGCAGCAGCCTGACGGGCATGACCTACATTTTCGATGAGCCCAGCACCGGCATGCACCCCCGGGATGTGTACCGCATGAC
>SFFH01000083.1 GCA_004557905.1 Clostridiales bacterium
CCTGTACTTTTACCCGAAGGGCGTCTCCGCCATGGCGCATCAGGTGAAGCCGAGTGCGCGCGGCGAGCTGGAAATCACCACGCTCAACGCCATGTATCTTGACGAGAAGGCGCTCGACGTGCAGCTGCTGGGCCGCGGCTTTGCGTGGCTCGATACCGGCACGATGGACAGCCTTGTCGATGCGGCGGACTTCGTGCGCATGGTCGAGCAGCGGCAGGACGTCAAGATCAGCGCGCCGGAGGAAATCGCCTACAAGAACGGCTGGATCACAAAGGAGAAGCTGCTGGAGAGCGCTGCACGTTATGGAAAGAGCCCGTATGGCAAGCATTTGAAAGCTGTAGCAGAGGGAAGAGTTCGATACTAAGCGAGGCTATCTCTTCTCTGAGCGGGTAACATGAATACTGCGAATCAAGGCGCAAAGCTTCCAGATATCTGCGAATGGGTGCAACCGTCTCTTGTATCAAAATCAGCATCCTTTGCCATATAACCACCCAGGTTTTGATACGAAGCTTTGATGGTTCTTTTTGCATGTTTGGGCGAATGGAACGTCAGAATATGGGGTTGTATAGACAATAATGCTCCCTCTGATGGGATAAAGTGAAGGAATGGCGTCATTTGGCCGGATAGGGTTTGTCCCCTTCCGGCTTTTCTGATGTCTGGAAACGGAGTTTTTTTCGCGGAATGGGGGAGGGTGCGGGAAAAATGCACCCACTTTGGACGATTTGGGGGAAACGTCCGGAGTACGAGTAGAGATGCTTACATATAATGCCCATGATCGTCAATGCAAAAGACATACCAATAAAGAATAAACACTGTGGACGTCGGAACGCATCGAAAACGGAGCATAGGCTGCTTTTCATTTTGTAAAGCGTGTGATACAATCAATCTATCTCGGAAAAGAAGCTCAACGAAAGAGGTACCGCTATGCGTAACTTGAGATCCTACTATTCTGCGTCGATTGCAGAGTTTTTGCAGCAGTCGAACAGTGAAATCATGGGCACCATTCACTCCAACGATATTTCTGCGGAGACGACAATCCAGCAGAGTAACACTTGGGAGACGGAAGTGCAGATTCTCAAGAATCAGATGCGCTCTTTTTCGAGAGGCAGGATCATTTTCGAGTATACGATTCCCAGAATGGGTAAACGTGTTGACGCGGTAGTGCTTTATAAGAATATAGTTTTCCTCTTGGAATTCAAGTGTGGGGATACGGAATACCGCAAAACTACATACGATGCGTGACATGTGGTTTATCTGTTGTTCCGTTCTTTTCAAGCAAAGCCTTATGATCTTCTACGACCTTTAGGAAAAAAACGTCATAATAGCCTCTACGAAGCAGATATCCCAGGTCCAGGTAAAGATCCTTGTAGTATTGAGACTGATCACGTGCTTCCATCGAGTGTTCTCCTCAAACATAATGAGACAGATTATGCTTCTTCAATTCCTATTTCCTTCAAGTATCTGAAAGTCTTTGGTGCGATTGAATACAATCAGCTGAAGATTTGCGCCGGATATCTGGTGGCCAATCTCAAGAAGCAGCGCGAGGATGGCATCTCAAGTGCTTTTGTCGATTACCTGTCCGAGCATTCGGAACGTCTCGTGCAGCTTGAGCAGGATGTAATCAACTTCTGCTGCAAGGAAAGGCAGATTGAATACCTTCCGCTTTCGTATGTTGTATGCAGCTATATGTACGATGTCTGCAAGACCGATGCGGCCTGCTGCAGCGATCCGTTCTATACCTACCGCGAGATGAAGGATGCGATGGAGCATCCCATTCAGCTGCATTATGCCACAAAGACCAAGCCGTGGAATACGCCGGATTCGACCAAGGCCGAAATCTGGTTTGAGTATTTGAAGAAGACAGAGTTTTATGAGGATTATCTAAATATTAAAGCTACTGAAAAGCAAAAAACGCAGACACCGCTGCCTGAAAAGGATTTCTTTGCGCATAAGGAGCCAAAAATCAAGGTGAGCGTGCTATGCGCCACCTATAATCATGAGCGCTTTATCGGGAAGGCGCTTGATGGGATTCTGAATCAGAAGACGAGCTTTGATTATGAGGTGATTGTCGCTGACGATGCATCGACGGATCAGACGCAGGAGATCATTCGTCACTATCAGAAGAAGTACCCGGAGAAGATGCAAAAGTGCATTCTTCGGGAGAAGAATGTGGGCATCGGGGAAAACTACTTTGAGGCGCTGTCAAGGGTGGAAGGAGAGTATCTGGCGATCTGCGACGGTGATGACTGCTGGATTGATGAGCACAAGCT
The DNA here is from genome assembly GCA_004557905.1 of Clostridiales bacterium. GTDB lineage: Bacteria > Bacillota > Clostridia > Christensenellales > Aristaeellaceae > Ventricola. The sequence continues at coordinate 2,271 of SFFH01000083.1, forward strand.
GCAGAAGCAGGTTGATTTTCTGGATGCGCATCCCGAATATGCCATTGTCTGCTCTGATTTTCTGAAAAAGAACGTCGATCGAAACGATTTGGAAGAAGAACGATTCTCCGTTAGCGCCTATTTGAAGGAATTCGGCTTGCCGACAGATCGTTTGAGCATGGATGACTACAATGCATGCAGATTCATTGCATCCTGCACGGAAATGCTTCGCTGGAGACTGAACGGTTGCGTACCGGAGTTTTTGAAAGCATACAAGGTGATCGACCTTCCGCTGAATCTGATTCATTCCGCTACGGGATATATTCATGTTATGGATGAAGCGATGGCGGAGTATCACGTTCATGGGGAAGGCATCATGACCCGGGAACCGGACACGCTGCTCAAGCAGAACGAAATGATGCTCAGCGAAATTGAACAGTACTTTCATTACAAGGTGAAACTGAGGCAGTGCAACAAAGCTGACGAAGCGGCGAGTTCTGAGATGAAGAGAATAGTCAGCCTTTTGGAAAAGGAAGGAAAGCTGGCCGGTTTCATGTCGGGAATAAAAAGGAAATACCATGCCCTGATTCCGCTGAAGATCAGAAACCGCATTCATTCTGTGCTGCACAAATAAACGGTCATACAAAAGCCTTTGCATTTATCTGAGGAACATCCTCAGCAGCTTGTCCTTGATCGGGGAATAGGGCATGTAGCGCACGGGCAGGTCCATCCAGGTGGACTTGTCCACGATGCTCTTGTGTCAAAGCTCTTTTTGCCGTGGTAGCTGCCCATGCCGCTGTTTCCGACGCCGCCAAAGCCCATGCGGCTGGTGGCGAGGTGGATGATGGTGTCGTTGATGCAGCCGCCGCCAAAGGGTACGCTTTTGAGGAAGCGCTCCTGCGTGCGCTTGTCCTCGGAGAAGAGGTACAGCGCCAGCGGATGCTCGCGGCTGTTGACGAATCCGACGGCCTCATCCAGGCTGTCATAGGCGATGACCGGGAGCACCGGGCCGAAGATCTCCTCCTGCATGATGGCGTCGTCCGCCGTCACGCCGTCCATGATCGTCGGCTGGATGCGCAGCGTCTCGGGATCGCCCTGGCCGCCGAGCACCACCTTCGCAGGATCGATCAGCCCCATCACGCGGTCGTAGTGCTTGCGGTTGATCATGTGGACGTATTGCGCATTGGCCAGCGCGTTTTCGCCGGCCATGGCGGCGATATGCTTTTTCAGCAGGGCGATGAAGTCGTCCTTGACCCTGCGGTCGATGAGCAGGTAATCCGGCGCGACGCAGGTCTGGCCGCAGTTGAGCAGCTTGCCGAAGGCGAGGCGTTTGGCTGCCAGATCGAGCTTGGCGGTGGAATCAACGATGCACGGGCTCTTGCCGCCCAGCTCGAGCGAGACGGGCGTGAGGTGCTCGGCCGCCTTGCGCATGACCTCCCTACCGACGGTAACGCCGCCGGTGAAGAAGATATAGTCAAACCGCTGCTCGAGCAGCGCCTGGTTTTCCTTGCGGCCGCCCTCCACGACGGCGACGTACTCTGGCGGGAAGCAGGCGGAGACGATCTCGCGGATGACGGCGGACGTGGCGGGCGCGTAGGCGGAGGGCTTGAGCAGCGCGCAGTTGCCAGCGGCCAGCGCGCCGATGAGCGGCTCCATCGTCAGCATGAACGGATAGTTCCACGGGGACATGATCAGCACCACACCGTAGGGATTGTGCACGGTGAAGCTGCGCGCGTGGAAATGCGCCAGCGGCGTGAGCACGCTGTGGCGGCGCGCCCAGCGGTCAACGTGGCTGAGGGTGTAGGAGAGCTCGGAGAGCGTCATGCCGACCTCGCACATGTAGCTCTCCGAGGGGGACTTGCCCAGGTCCTGCCGGAGTGCAGCGTTGATCTGCGCCTCATGGGAGAGGATGGTTTCACGCAGCCTGCGCAGCGCGTCCTTGCGGAAGGCGACGTCCAGCGTCTCTCCCTGGGCGAAATACGCGCGCTGGGCGGCGACAGTGCTTTCGATGTTCATCAGGCTTCCTCCTTGCGCATCAGCTCGTGATAGACGGCCTCAAGCTCCTGCTGATCCATCAGCATCGGAACGGGGTAGAGCGGGTTGCTCTCCCTGTCCGCGCGGCGGGCCATCTGCGGAATATCTTCTTCGCGAATCGCGGCAAATCCTGTCGGCAGGCCGAACGACGCGTTCATGGATTCAACCCAGTCAATGAAGCGCTCCGCGGCGGCGTTTTCATCGGTGCCAGGCGGAACGAGCCCCGCGATCTCCGCAAGGCGCGCGAGCTTTGCGGAGCAGGACGCGCCGTAGCGGCGCAGCATGTGCGGCAGGATGACGGCGTTGGCCAGGCCGTGCGCGATGCCGTACTGGCCGCCCAGCGAATGCGCGATGCCGTGGACGTAGCCGACGTAGGAGCGGGTGAAGGCGATGCCCGCGCAGTACGCGGCGCGCAGCATGCGCTGCCTTGCCTCCAGATTGCCGCCATCGCGGTAGGCGGTCTGCAGGTTGTGGGCGATGAGCGCGACGGCCTCCTCGGCCATGGCGCGGGTCAGACGGTTGGTGCTGCGGCCGATGTACGCCTCCACGGCGTGCGTCAGCGCATCCATGCCGGTGGTCGCGGTGATCTGCGGCGGCAGGCCGACGGTCAGCTCCGCGTCGAGCACGGCGTAATCCGGGATCAGCGCGAAGTCGTTGATCGGGTACTTGTAGTGCGTCTCGCTGTCGGTGATGACGGCGGCCAGCGTCGTCTCGCTGCCGGTGCCGGCGGTGGTGGGCACGGCGATCATCAGCGGCGTTTGGCGCAGGATGTGCAGCAGGCCGCGCATCTTCTGCACGGGCTTGTTCGGACGGGCGATGCGCGCGCCGACGACCTTGGCGCAGTCCATCGCGGAGCCGCCGCCCACGGCGATGATGGCCTGCGCGTGATTTTCAACGTACAGCGCGCGCGCCTCCTCGACGTTGTCGATGGTGGGGTTGGGCGTGCGCTGCTCGTAGACGGCGCAGGCGATCTGCGCGCGCGCCAGCGAGTCCTCCAGCCCGGCGGTCAGACCGAGGCTGCGCACACCGGCGTCCGCGACGAGCAGCACGGAGGAAATCTGCCTTTGCTCAAGCAGCGGCGCGATTTCGTGCAGGTGGTCAAGGAGCCCCGGCTGGCGATAGGGCAGCACGGGCAGCGCGGCGCGGAAGGCGAGCTGATAAGCGCGGCAATACAGGCGCTTGATGGCATTCATGAAGAAACATCCTCTCATGGCTTGGGTTGGTACAGCATATGCAGAGCTATACGATACCACGACTGACATGATAAGTCAAATATATTAGCTAAAATTATTTAGATAAAATCCAGACAAAGAAAAACCGGAACTGCGAAGGTTCCGGAAAAAGCTCACGCGCGCACGCTGCGCAGGTAACGGAGGGTGAAGAAGACGCCCAGCGCGGTGCCCAGCGTCCAGCCCACCGGCCAGGAGCACCAGATGCCGATGCTGCCCATCAGCGCGGAGAAGACGATGCACAGGCCCACGCGCAGCACCAGGTCGGTGAACGTGTCGATCATGAACGCACCCATCAGGCCCGCGCCGCGCAGCACGCCGTCCACCACCAGCTTGACGCAGACGACCAGATAGAACGGGGAGACGATGCGCAGGAACTGCACGCCGGTATGCATGGCCTCGCCGCTGACCGCGCCGTCCATGAACAGGCTGATGGGCAGCGTGGGAAAGCCGAAGTACAGCGTGATGACCGGCACGCACAGCGCAAGGCCCAGCAGGATGCCGGCCCTCATGCCGGGCGCGATGCGTTCATGCTTGCCCGCGCCGATGTTCTGGGAGACGTAGTTGCTCACGCCGGTGCCCAGCTGGGTGAAACAGGTGATGACCAGGTTGTTGAGCTTGATGGCGGCGGCATAGCCGGCGATGACGGCGGGGCCGTAGCCGTTGATGACGGACTGGATGATGATGTTGCCCACGGAGACAAAGCTCTGCTGCGCGGTGCTGGGCAGGGCGATGAAGACGACCTGGCGCAGCAGCGGAAGGGAGAAGCGGCGCGGTGTGCCGGCATCCCGGGGCAGCGCGCGCAGGCGGCGCAGGACGGCGAGGACGGCCAGCACACAGCTGACGCCCTGGCACAGGAACGTGGCCCAGGCGACGCCGGCCACGCCCATATGGAAGCCCGCGACGAAGAGGATGTTGACCAGAATGTTGACGGTGGAGGAGCAGGCCAGGAAGAGGAAAGGCGTGCGGGAATCGCCCATGGCGGAGAAGATGCCGGTAGCCACGTTGTAGTAAAACAGGAACGGCAGGCCGAGGAAGTAGATGTCCAGGTAAAGCCGGCAGTCCGCCATGAGCAGCTCGGGCGTGTTGATGAGGGCGAGCAGCTGCGTGCACAGGAGCAGGCCCAGCGCCATCAGGCTTGCACAGAGCACGCCCACGGCGATGAACACAGTCGATACGGCAGTCCGCAGGTCGGCATACTTCTTCGCGCCAAAGAGGCGGGAGATGATGATGGAGCAGCCGACGCTGCTGCCCATGGCGAAGGCGATGAAGATCAGCGTGATCTCGTACGCGTTGCCGACGGCTGCCAGCGCGTTCTCGCCGATCCACCGGCCGGCGACGAGGCTGTCCGCGATGTTGTAGAGCTGCTGGAAGACGACGCTGCCCAGCAGCGGCAGGGAAAACCTGAGCAGAACGGTCTGCGGATTGCCGACCGTCAAATCCTTGTTCATATGAAAATAAGCTCCTTTTTGCAAAAGTGCGGTGAGATTATACCACCGTGCCGGCCAGGAAATCAAGCGAAAGTTGGCAGCGCGGGCGGAATATGGTATAATCAATCAAAGGCTGAACGACGGGAGGAATTCTCATGATGAACATCAGGCGCGCGGCGGCGGTGCTGCTGGCGCTGCTCATGCTGCTGCTCGCGCCCGCGGCGCTGGCGAAGACGATCACCGTGGACGCGGCGGACTACGACGTGGAGGAAGGCGGCCGGTACGACACGATGGAGGAGGTGGCGATCTACCTCACCTTCTTTGACGAGCTGCCGGAGAACTACATCACCAAGAAGGAAGCGCAGGCGCTCGGCTGGGACAACAGGAAGGGCAACCTGTGGAAGGTGGCAGACGGCTGCTCCATCGGCGGCGACCGATTCGGCAACTACGAGGGCCTGCTGCCGGACGCGAAGGGGCGCAGGTGGACCGAGTGCGACATCGGCTTTGACGGCGGCTACCGGAACGGCCGGCGCATCGTGTTCTCCAACGACGGCCTGATCTATTACACGGCCGACCATTACCAATCCTTTGACGAGATCGAGGTCATCTGGACGGACACGGAGGACAGCTTCCTCTCCGGCGAGGACCTGAAGTCGTTTGTCAAGTGGCTGTTTGAGGAGTGAGCAGGATGAAGACGATCAGACTGGATGTGACGAACATCGGCACGGTGAAGGCGCTGCACGTGTACCTCGCCTACATGCTGGACCTGCCGGACTATTATGGAAGAAACCTGGACGCGCTGCACGACGTGCTGGGCGAAATCAGCGATCAGACGCGCATCGTGCTGGAGAACGGGATGCTGCGCGTGGAGATGAACTGACGGCATAGGAAAACGCTCATGCTTTGAGACGAAAGCATGGGCGTTTTTGTGTATGCGGTTAATCCTCCGGCTGCTGTCGGCTGCGCTTTTCAACCTCGGCGATCTCACGGCAGACACTGAGCATGGCGGTGACGGTCTCCTCACGGCAGCCCTGCGCAATTTCGCCGAACTGGCGGTTATGCGCCGGATTGACCGGCATGACTGCGCCGGTGAGCATCTCCTCAATGGGCACATCGAGCGCATCGCACCACAACGCGAGCTTGCGCAGGTAGACGTCCTTCTTGCCGTTC
>SFFH01000025.1 GCA_004557905.1 Clostridiales bacterium
TCTCGTGTTAGCAGGATGTTTGCGTTGCAAACAATTCTGTGGGGACAAAAAACCAGCGCTCACATTTCATTAGCAGAAATGTGATAGGCAGAGGGGGATGCGTCCGATGCAAGTCGAACCCTCGACCCGCTTTGCAAACCGCGCTCTGGATTCGGGCGAGTTCTTTCTTAGGAGGCGGTCGCTCTATCCTGCTGAGCTACGGATGCAGTTACTGTCCCGGTTTCGCTTGAAACCGCTAATACGGTATTATAGGCGAAACCGGGACAAAAGTCAATCCGGTTTGACAAACTCGGGAAAAACGGCGGTTACTTCTGCTTGTCACCCAGGGAGATGCCCATAGCGCGGGCGGCGCGGATCTCGTGGCCGTCGCGCGGGACAAACTTGGTCTTGCCGGCGACGGTGGAGAGCGGGTTGTGCGTGACGACGTTGTTCGTCATGCCGACCGCCTGGCCGTACTGCTCGCCCGCGATGAGCTGCGCGGCGTGCACGCCGAAGTTGGTGGAGAGCATGCGGTCGTAGGCGCTCGGGGAGCCACCGCGCTGCATGTGGCCCGGGATGACGGCGCGCGCCTCGATCTCCGGCATCTTCTCCTGAATGACCTTCGCCAGATAGTTCGCGATGCCGGAGAAGCCGATCTCCTGGCGGTATGCCGCGCGCTCCTTCTTCTTCATCTTGGCCTCGTCCACGGACATCGCCCCCTCGGCGACGGCGATGATGGAGAAGGTCTTGCCGTGCTCGGCGCGGTCGCGCAGCGCGTCGCAGACGACGTCCAGATCGTACGGAATCTCCGGCAGGAGGATGATGTCTGCGCCGCCGGCCACGCCGGAGTAGAGCGTCAGCCAGCCGGCCTTGTTGCCCATGATCTCGATGACCATGACGCGGCCGTGGCTGGCGGCGGTGGTGTGCACGCGGTCGATGACGTCAGTGGCGATGTCCACGGCGGAGTGGAAGCCGAAGGTGACGTCCGTGCCCCAGATGTCGTTGTCAATCGTCTTGGGCAGGCCGATGATGTTGAGCCCCTCCTCGGAGAGCAGGTTGGCCGTCTTGTGCGTGCCGTTGCCGCCCAGGCAGACCAGGCAGTCCAGCTTCATCTTCTTGTAGTTCTGCTTCATCGCCTTGACCTTGTCGACCTGGTCGTCCTCGATGACGCGCATCATGCTGAACGGCGTGCGGCGGGTGCCCAGGATGGTGCCGCCCAGGGTCAGGATGCCGGAGAAGTCGCTCTGCTTCATCTCGCGGTAATTGCCTTCGATCAGACCGGCATAGCCGTCCTGGATGCCGACAATCTCCGTATCAAAGAGCGAGTAGCTGGCGCGCGCAACGCCGCGGATGCAGGCGTTCAGACCGGGGCAGTCGCCGCCGGCGGTGAGGATACCGATGCGTCTTTTCATGATATGCAGCCTCCTGACGATGTGGATTGCCCGTAAAGCGGGGGACGTCTTGTAAATACTGATTGTATTTTACCACCAAAGCGCTGCAGATACAAGCGCCGCACGGTGATTTTCATGGTACTTGAGCGCTTAACGGTGATCGGATGACTTGTTCATCCCGTACAAATTTACGCGTCCGCTTTTGCCGGAATCTTGACGGATAACAAACGCGGTGCTATACTGTTTATCGTAAACAGGATAAAGATGGATGCGGCTGTCCATGCGCCTGCGGGCGGGAAAGCAGCAGGCGGGTCCGGCGTGTCCAGCGTGGTCCGATTGAGATTGACCGGGAGGTTAGGGACATGATTCAGCTGAATGCTACGACACTCTCTTCCATTGATATGGCGCGCGGCGTCGCGCCCAAGACCGAGCGCGTGATTCAGTTTGGCGAGGGCGGCTTCCTGCGCGCCTTCTGCGACTGGATGATCGACAAGGCCAACGAGGCGGCCGGCATGGACGCGGGCGTGGTCGTCGTGCAGCCCATCGAGCGCGGCATGATTGGCATGCTCAACGCGCAGGACGGCCTGTATACCCAGATCCTGCGCGGTCAGGTTGACGGCAAGCCCATGAAGGACACCCGCATCATCCAGTGCGTGAAGCGCGGTATCTCCCCGTACGAGGACTTCGAGGGCTACCTCGCGCTGGCGCACAACAAGGACATGCGTTTCATCATCTCCAACACCACCGAGGCCGGCATCGTCTACACTGGCAAGGACAGCTTTGACGACAAGCCCCAGGCCTCCTTCCCCGGCAAGCTGACCCGCCTGCTGTATGAGCGCTTCACCGCGTTCGGCGGCGCGAAGGGCACCGGCTTCATCCTGCTGCCGTGCGAGCTGATCGACTACAACGGCCGCAACCTCAAGGAGTGCTGCCTTAAGACCGCCGACCAGTGGAACCTGAGCGCCGAGTTCAAGACCTGGCTTGTGGAGGAGAACGTCTTCTGCTCCACGCTGGTGGACCGCATCGTGACCGGCTATCCGCGCGGCGAGGCCGAGCAGATCTGGGCGGAAATCGGCTACCAGGACAACATGCTCAACACCGCCGAGCCGTTCGGCCTGTGGGTCATCGAGGGCCCGGCCTGGATCGAGGATGAGCTGCCCTTCAAGAAGGCCGGCTGCAACGTCGTCTTCACCCAGGACGTCTCCCCGTACAAGCTGCGCAAGGTCCGCATGCTCAACGGCGCGCACACCTCCATGGTGCTGGGCGCGTACCTGGCCGGCCACGAGATCGTGGGCGACTGCATGGCCGACGAGACGATGCGCTCCTACATGAGCCAGGCGCTCTTCAACGAGATCATGCCGACGCTCGACCTGCCCAAGGCTGATCTGGAGGCCTTCGCTTCCGCGATCTTCGAGCGCTTCTCCAACCCGTTCAACCGCCATCTGCTGCTCTCCATCGCGCTGAACAGCCAGAGCAAGTTCCGCGCCCGCGTGCTGCCGACCATCAAGGAGTATGTGAAGCGCAAGGGCGAGCTGCCCAAGATCCTCACCTTCTCCATGGCCGCGTTCATCGCGTTCTACTGCGGCAAGAAGAAGGAGGACGGCTCCTTCGTGGGCGTGCGCGCCGCGGGCAACGAGTACCCGATCGCGGACGACCAGTTCGTGCTCGACTTCTTTGCCGGCATGCAGGGCAAGTCCGCCGCGGAGATCGCGCATGCGGTGCTGACCAACGAGGCCTTCTGGGGCAGCGACCTGACGGCCGAGCTGCCGGGCTTCGAGGCCTCCGTGGCCGCGAGCCTCGCGGACATCCAGGCCGATGCGAAGGCCGCGATTGCGAAAGTTGTGGGCTGAGCGATGAGCAAGATCATGAAAATCACCGAGCGCGACAATGTCGCCGTCGCGCTCGAGCCCCTGAAGGCGGGCGAAACCTACCTGGGCGTGACGCTGACCGAGGACGTGCCCGCGGGCCACAAGTTTGCCCTGCGGGACATCGCCGAGGGTGAGAACGTCGTCAAGTACGCGTTCCCGATCGGCCATGCGACCAGGCCCATTCCGGCGGGCAGCTGGGTGCACACGCACAACGTGAAGACCAACCTGTCCGGCCTGCTCGAGTACACCTACAATCCGCATCCCTGCGCCATGCCGAGGGACCGCGAGGCCACGTTTGAGGGCTATGTCCGCGAGGACGGCCGCGTCGGCATCCGCAACGAGGTGTGGATCGTGAACACCGTCGGCTGCGTGAACGGCACGAGCAAGGCGCTCGAGAAGCTCGCGCAGGAGGCCTACGGCGACCGCGTGGACGGCGTGCACTGCTTCGTGCATCCCTACGGCTGCAGCCAGCTGGGCGAGGACCACAAGAATACGCAGAAGCTGCTGGCTGCCATGGTGCGCCACCCCAACGCCGGCGCGGTGCTGGTGCTCTCGCTGGGCTGCGAGAACAACAATGTCAACGAATTCAAGAAGGTGCTGGGGGACTACAACCCCGAGCGCGTCAAGTTCCTGATCACCCAGGAGCATGAGGACGAGATCGAGGAAGGCATGAAGCTCCTGGACGAGCTGACCGCCTACGCCGCCAAGGCCAGGCGCACGACCGTGCCCGCCAGCGAGCTGGTCATCGGCCTCAAGTGCGGCGGCAGCGACGGCCTGTCCGGCATCACCGCCAACCCGCTGCTGGGCGCGACGAGCGACCTGCTGGCCCGTCACGGCGGCACCACGCTGCTGACCGAGGTGCCGGAGATGTTCGGCGCGGAGACCATCCTCATGGACCGCTGCAAGGACGAGGCGACCTTTGAGAAGGCCGTGGCGCTGATCAACGACTTCAAGTCCTACTTCATGCGCTACAATCAGGCGGTCTACGAGAACCCGTCCCCGGGCAACAAGGCCGGCGGCATCACCACGCTGGAGGACAAGTCCCTGGGCTGCACGCAGAAGGGCGGCACGGCGGAGGTCCGCGGCGTGCTGAAGTACTGCGAGCCGGTCACCGAGAAGGGCCTCAACCTCGTGCAGGGCCCGGGCAACGACATCTGCGCGATCACCGCGCTGATGGGTTCCGGCGCGCAGATGGTGCTCTTTACCACCGGCCGCGGCACGCCCGTGGGCGCGCCCATCCCGACGGTGAAGGTGGCGACCAACACGCCGCTGGCGCAGAAGAAGCATAACTGGATCGACTTCAACGCCGGCGTTCTGGCGCAGGGCGCGGATATGGGCGAGACCGTCGAGGAGTTCTTTAAGAAGATCCTCGCCGTCGCCTCCGGCGAGCAGACCCAGAGCGAAAAGCACGGCTACCGCGAGATCGCGATCTTCAAGGACGGCGTGACGCTGTAAGCCGGCTTCGGATGCTTTCTTAAGCGCGAAGCGAAGAAGGGAGTCTGAGGGATGAAATCCCTCAGGCGGGGTTTGGGGCGGCAGCCCCAACGTCTCCATACGGCTTCTCAACCATTCCGATATAAGCTTGAACTGAAGGAGGACGATTCCCATGAAAAAGTTTATGGATGCGGATTTCCTGCTTGAAAATGATGTGGCGAAAAAGCTGTATCATGAGTACGCAGAGAATATGCCGATCTACGACTACCACTGCCACATTCCGCCGGCACAGATCGCGGAGAACCACAAGTTTGCCAACATCGGCGAGCTCATGCTCGGCGGCGACCACTACAAGTGGCGCGTGATGCTCTCCAACGGCGTGGACGACAAGTACATCCGCGGCGACGCGAGCTGGCTGGAAAAGTGGAAGGCGTTCGCCGCCTCCCTCAAGTACTGCGTGGGCAACCCGATGTACCACTGGACCCACCTGGAGCTCCAGCGCGTGTTCGGCATCTACGACATCCTCAATGAGGACACCGCCGAGGACATCTGGAACCGCGCCAACGCACTGCTGGCCAAGGACGAGTACCGCTGCAAGGGCCTGATCGAGAAGTTCGGCGTGAAGCTGGTGTGCACCACCGACGATCCGGTCGACGATCTGCGCTATCACAAGGAGATCGCGGCGCAGAACAACTCCTTCAAGGTGTATCCGGCCTGGCGCCCGGACAAGCTGCTGAACATCGACCGCGCGGGCTTTGCGGCGTACATGGACACCCTGTCCAGCGTCTCCGGCGTGGCCTGCACGAGCATCGAGAACGTGCTCAAGGCGCTGGAGATCCGCCTGGATTACTTCCATGCGTGCGGCGCGCGCGTGTCCGACCATGCGCTGGACACCGTGCCGTATGTGAAGCCGGACCTCGCCAAGGCAGATGCCACGCTGAAGAAGGGCCTGGCCGGCGAGACGCTCACGCAGGAAGAGGTCGACGTCTACAAGACGACCCTGCTCGTCAAGCTGGGCGGCATGTACAAGAAGCGCAACTGGGTGCAGCAGTACCACATCGGCGCGATGCGCAACAACAACCCGCGCATGTTCGCCAAGTACGGCGCGGACGTGGGCTTTGACTCCATCGACGACACCTGCATCGCCGAGAACCTGACCCGCCTGATGGCCGACCAGGAGCGCGAGGATAACCTGCCCAAGACCATCCTCTACTGCCTCAACCCGAAGGACAACTACGTCATCGGCACCATGCTGGGCAACTTCCAGGGCGACGGCATCCCGGGCAAGATCCAGTTCGGCTCCGGCTGGTGGTTCTGCGATCAGCAGTTCGGCATGATCGAACAGATGAAGTCCCTGGCCTCCCTGGGCCTGCTGGGCCGCTTCGTCGGCATGCTGACCGACTCCCGTTCCTTCATCTCCTACACCCGCCACGAGTACTTCCGCCGCATCCTGTGCAACCTGATCGGCAAGTGGGTCGAGAACGGCGAGTATCCGGAGGACTACAAGGTGCTGGGCGAGCTCGTGCAGGGCATCTGCTACAACAACGCCGTCAAGTACTTCGGCATGGACGTGGACTAACCCGAGCGGCACAGGAGAAAGTCAATGCAGACCTTTGTGAAGGCCGATGAACCAAAGCTCATCGAACTGGGCGGCGGCCAGAGCCGCAAAATCCGCGCGTACAATCAGGAGATGATGCTCGTGGAGGTCATCTTTGAGAGCGGCGCGGTGGGCAGCGACCACAGCCACGAGCATACGCAGATTTCCTATGTGCTCTCCGGCGAATTCACCTATCACATCGAGGGCGAGACGCGCAGGATGCTGCCGGGCGATTCCATCGTCGTGGACGGCGGCAAGGTGCACGGCTGCGCCTGCGTGAAGGCCGGCACGCTGCTGGACATCTTTGCGCCGATGCGCGAGGATTTTGTCAGGTGACGCCCGAACCATACGGCAGTTTGTGCGCCCGCAGGCAGGAAAAGCGCCCGCCTGCGGCGAATGAACCGAACAGCATCACGTTTTATCGCGGGCACCCGCCCGCGCAAAGCACAAGACATCAATGGATATGAGGAGGTTTTTCCCATGGACGTTATGAAGGAGCTTTCCAGGATCGGTATTGTTCCGGTCATTGCGATCAACGACGCGGCGGACGCCATCCCGATGGCCAAGGCCCTGATCGAGGGCGGCCTGCCGGCTGCCGAGGTCACCTTCCGCACCCCGTGCGCGGCCGAGGCGATCAAGGCGATGGCCGACGCGTTCCCGGAGATGATCGTCGGCGCGGGCACCGTGCTGACGACCGAGCAGGTTGACCGTGCGGTCGCCGCCGGCGCGAAGTTCATCGTCTCCCCGGGCCTCAACCCGACCACCGTCAAGTACTGCCAGCAGATCGGCGTGCCGGTCTGCCCGGGCACCGCGAATCCTTCTGACATCGAGCTCGCGCTCTCCCTGGGCCTGAAGTCCGTCAAGTTCTTCCCGGCTGAGGCGGCCGGCGGCCTCAAGTACATCAAGTCCATCGCGGCGCCGTACGGCGACGTGACCTTCATGCCCACCGGCGGCGTCAACGAGAAGAACCTGCTGGATTACCTCTCCTTCAACAAGATCCTCTGCTGCGGCGGCACCTGGATGGTTCCGGGCGACGCGGTGAAGGCCAAGGATTGGGACAGGGTCAAGGCGCTGACCGCCTCCGCCGTGCAGCTCATGCTGGGCCTGGAGATCGCGCATGTGGGTATCAATTCCGAGAACGAGGCCGAGGCGATGGACACCGCGACCAAGCTGTGCAAGCTGCTGGGCTGGACCATGAAGGTCGGCAACAGCTCCATCTTCGCCGGCACCGGCATCGAGGTCATGAAGACCCCGTTCCGCGGCACGAAGGGCCACATCGGCATCAAGACCAACTTCATTGAGCGCGCCAAGGCGTACATGGAGCGCCAGGGCTTCGAGTTTGACGAGTCCTCCGCCAACGTCAAGGACGGCCAGCTCAAGGCCATCTACTTCAAGGATGAGATCGGCGGCTTCGCGATCCACCTGGTGCAGAAGTAAGCATTGACAAAGAAAAGGAACTTCCGATTTTTCGGGAGTTCCTTTTTTGCGCTTAGCCGATACTGCCTTCGTTGGGCAGGGTCAGTTGTTTTCCGCGATCACCTGGCCCTCGAAGACGACCACGGCGGGGAGGACGTCCTTGAATTCCTCCTCTGGCACATCAAAGAGGTTCACCGGATAGAGATTGTAATTGGCGCGCTTGCCCACGGAGATGGAGCCGGTCACATCGTCCACGCGCAGCTGAATGGCGGCGTCGATGGTGTAGCCCTTCAGCAGCTTCTCCAGGGAAAGCTTGGCATCCTCGCTCGGGCGCATGCCTTCCTCGAGCGGCCATTCGATGTCCACGCGGGTCATCGCCGTCTGCATGCCAAAGTACGGATTGGCGCGGTTCTCTTCAAACATGGAGTACACGTCGCTGCCGAAGGTGACGATTGCGCCGCTGTCGATCATGGTGTTGAACTGATACATTTTGTTGTAGCGGTCTTCGCCCAGGTACTGCTTCGCACCGTCGCCGAAGTATCCGCCGGACCAATGCGGCGTCCAGTTGATGATGATGCCCAGCTGTGCAGGACGCGTCATGTCCGCTTCGTCCACATATTCACAGTGGCACATCTCCACCTGAATATCTAGCCCGCCAAGCTCGGAAAGCAGCTCCTCCGTCACATCGCAGATGGTGCGGAAAGCCAGGTCGCCGACCAGATGGAAGTGAACGTCGATGCCGGCGGCATTGCAGGCGCGGATGACCTCCTTGGTCTGCTCGTAATCGAAGATCATGTAGCCGTGGTTGTCCGGGTCTTCCACGGTGCCGTCGATGAGCGCGCTGTCGCCCAGCTCGTTCGTGCCGTCGTAGAAGATTTTCATGGTGCGCATGGTCACATGCTCGGTGCCGTAGGTCTCGTCGATGGTATGGATGAAGTCGATGGTCTCCTGCAGGTCGGCGAAATCGGAGAGAACCACGGACATGTCGTAATACATGTTCAGCTGACCGGCAACATCCATGTCGTGAATGGATTGCGCCTGAATCTCGTCTTCCAGGTAGGCGTCGAACACGCCGGTGACGCCCCAGCGCTTGAGGTCGTCGGTGACCACGCTCATGACCGGGATGGTCGGCTCCTCGTCGGGCTGCCAGCCCAACGCCTCCCACATGTTCGGCAGCAGCTCGGTGTAGCTGAATTCCTTGATCCAGCCAGTGAAGTCGCCGGTTTCGTCGCGCACAAAGCTCTCCAGCGCGGGGTGGCCTTCCTCCAGCGCATACACGCCGCAGAGCTCGAGGAACTTGCTGTTGACCCAGCTGGCGTGATCGGAGAAATCGCGCACCAGAATCGGGCGGTCCGGCGCAATTTCGTCAAGCCACTCCTTGCGCGGGCCCTTCGTGTCAAACATCGCAGAGGGATAATACTCAAAGTAGACGAAGGGCTGCTCTTCGGCAGTGTGCTCATCCAGATAGCCGCGCAGTGTGGCCATCAGCTCATCATAGGTCTCCGGCACGCCGATGCGCGTGTGCCAGTTGGTCATGCCGACGGTTGCGGGATGCGTGTGTGCGTCGATGAGGTTGGGCGTCATGATGCCCTGCTCATAGGTCTGCACCTCGGTGTTTTCGCCGATGAAGGCAGAGACGCCCTCTGCGTCGCCGACATATGTGAAAACGCCATCCCGGATGGCGACGGCCTGCGCCCACGGCATCTGCGTATCGGAGGTGTAGATGTTGGCGTAGATCACCGTGTCGGCGGGCTCCGCCAGAGCGACAGCTGCGGTCAGCATGAGCGCCGCAAGCAAGAGGACGAGGAGCTTCTTCATGAGGTATTCCTCCCAATTCTTTTGTTCGCAGGCTGGATGGGCAAAGAAAAAAGTGATATGAACCAACGTACACACCACTCTCAATCATGTATCTGAGAGACAAGGACAGGTTGTCAGAGTCTATACAGGAAAGACACCTTTTACTACTCTTATTGACCATTTCACTTGGATGGTGCAGTGAAACTGGGCTTTTAACCCAATCAATGAGATGCAGCAGAAAGCTGCGTGCGAGTTTATACCCCGCATCGGCATTGGAACCGGCTGTCCGTCCGGCTTGACATCCCTCACGGGATGGGTTCCGTCTTTAACCCGGAATGACTCTAAACTCATTCCTTATCTGCGACAGCATTATTATACAAATGCGCCTCTGCGCTGTCAATGGTTTACAATTTGTACTTTATCCAAATCTGCGGGCATAAAGAAAGGGCAGAAGCGCTGCTGAAAGCCGCTTCTGCCCGGAAAAACAAGGCGTAACAAGGCGTTTTGAAAAGATGCTGGGCTTCGCAGCAGCCTGCAATCGAAATCCGGTGTCCGGTGTGGGATGGCTTTGAAGCGCTGCGGTGTGAATAAGTATTCGGAAAGCAATCAGGCCGAAGGCTCGCGGGAGAAGCACATGACCGTCTCAAGGGCTTCGCGGGATTCCAAGGGGTATTCGGTGACCTGACCGCCCTTTGTTGGAATGGGAAAATTGAAGGTGATATGCTTCAGCCAGTTGCCATCGGGCTGCTTTTCGGGATACAGCTCGATTTTTTCGATAAAGGCCTGCATGAACTTCTTCTTTTCGATTTCAGTGAAGCTGCCGTATAGCTGGTCGAAGACGAGGAGCAGCTGATAGATGCTGTCTGTGGTCAGTTTTTCCTGAAGCATGGCCTGAAGCTGATCATTCGCGGCATCCAGCTCTTCCGTGATCTCCGCCATGCGCTCGTATTGAAAATCGTAGCGCCGCTGCAAATCGGCAATCTTCTGATCGAAGAAGGGATCATCCGGGTTCATGGTGTCCATCTGCCGTTCAAGGTGGGATTTGATGCCCGAAGCCAGCCGCAGGGAGTTCTTGAGGGTGTCGATCTGCTTTTCGATCGTGGAGGTGTCCACCGCTGTGCCGAGCTTCTCCCGGATCGCCTCCACGAATTCGGGCCGGTTGACCATGGCAGAGATGATGGATGCGACCAGAGTGTCGATCTTCGATTGCTCCAGATTGAATCGGAAGCCGCAACTGTGGCCGGTGGCCTTTACGGGATTCTTGCAGTAGTAGTAATATCGAATCTTATTATCCTTGGTCTTGCCGCGCGCGACGTTGCCATAGAGTCCCTTGCCGCAGCAGGGGCACCGTAGGATGCCGGACAGGATGTGCGCGTGATCGGAATCCTTGAGCTTTTCTTTGGCGAAGCAGGTATTCTTGCGTTTCTTCTGTGCCAGCTGCCAGACTTCTTCGCTGACAATGGCCTCGTGGAGCCCATCGTGGACGGGATAATCATCTGCCCATACGATGTGCGTTTCGTTGCGGGTGCCGACCCTTTTCACCGTTTTGCGGCGACCGTATGCGATCTTGCCGCAGTATATCGGATTATCCAGCACTGCCTTGATGAAGTCGGCGGAGAAGGTGGGCAGCATGTTGTTCTGGCGCAGCTTTTTGGTGTAGCCGTTGCGGTTCAGATACTCGGCGATGGTGCTGATCCGGTCACTCGTGTGCACATACCGGTCATAGATGATCCGGATGACCTCGGCTTCATCCTCGGCAATCAGGATCAGGCCGTTTTCCAGCTTATAGCCGTAAGGCGCAAAGCCGCCGTTCCACTTGCCCTCGCGGGCCTTTTGCTCGCGGCCAGCCATGGTCTGCGCGCGGATATTTTCACGCTCAATTTCTGCCACGGCGGACAGGACGGAGATCATCAGCTTGCCGCTTTCCTTGGAGGAATCAATGCCATCCTCCACGCAGATCAGGTTGACGCCATAGTCCTGCATGAGCTGAAGGGAGTTCAGCACGTCCGCCGCGTTTCTGCCGAAGCGGGAGAGCTTGAAGACGAGAACATAATCGACGCTGTCCTTCTGCGCCTGAATATCCTCGAGCATCCGCCGGAATTCCATGCGCCCCTGAATGTTCTTGCCAGAGAAGCCCTCGTCCGAGTATTCACCGACGACGGTCATTTCCTGATACGCCGCATATCCGCGGAGCTTTTCTCTCTGCGCGTCCAGAGAGTAGCCGTCAACCTGAATGCTGGTGGATACGCGGGTGTAGATGTAGCAATTAGTCCGTTTCCTCATCATCTGCATCAGGGATCACCTCCGGCGGGAAAGAATGGACCAAGCCTTCATGGGTCACATAGTATTCCAGCAATTTGAGGACATAGGGCGGAGCGTGACGGGTGCCGCGCTCCCATTCGGTGACGGTGCGATAGGGAATATCGAAGTATGCGCAGAATTGCTTTCGGGTCATTCCGGTGCTGAGCCGTATTTGCTTGATTCGCGTACAGAAATCCATGCGAACCTCCTTTCCAATGGATGTACACAATGTGTAACTATATTATAGCAGGGATCAGCGTATTCGTCAAGAGGAACGCTGCATTCCCGAACAAGGGGAAATAAAAAACGTCCCGTCTTGACAAACGGAACGGTAAACGCTAGAATGTAACCAAGAGGTTGGAGTGCCTCACGATGATTCCGCTTTCGCGGGAACCGCTATCAGCAAACCGCCGCCATGTAGTTGGACCCTACACGGCGGCCTTTGCTTTACTTGCGGAGAGTGTAAACCGCCATCAACAAAGATGCGACAGAGAGAAGAACGCAGAGAAGTTCGACGTTCGTCATCGTGCCTCACCTCGCTTTCAGCATTTGTATGCGAAAGCGGGGTGTCACCGTGTAAGCCCTCTTGGTTACTGCATAAGCATACCATAATCTGGGAAAAAAGACAAGGCGTTCACTCTGTTTGCAGGCATTGGGGACGCCGGCAGCAACAGAGTGAATCGCCTGTGAAGGGGAGAATCAGGCAGCCTGCCCGGTCTGCTCAGCGTCATATTCGCCGCATTGATCTTTGGCATCCAGCTTTTCCAGCAGTGCCGGGCCGTACTTCCGAATCAGCTGCGCAGTGAGATCAACCCATCGCTCAAAGGCTGCGCGTTCAGCGGGATCTTGAATCGTATAAGCCATAATACCTCCGTATGATCATTTGATAAGCTTCGGTGGGGAAATGGGCGCATAAGGGTTTATCACTCCTTTCTTGCTCTTGCAGATATGCGAATTCCTTGCGTACATACGTACATGTGTACAATCCCGTTGTATGTGTGTACGTATGTACACAGAGAATCGCGGAAATTCTCACTTATAGGGAATTTCAGATAAACGGGTTGTCATCCGAATAATCGCGCTGCCAGCCGACCGCGGTTCGCAGCGGGAGCTTCAGCACCGGTTCAATGCCGGTAAAGCCCCACACGCGGCGGCCGACGAGATTCGTCAGGT
Organism: Clostridiales bacterium; assembly: GCA_004557905.1. Lineage (GTDB taxonomy): Bacteria > Bacillota > Clostridia > Christensenellales > Aristaeellaceae > Ventricola. The sequence continues at coordinate 12,957 of SFFH01000025.1, forward strand.
TGTTGGAGTGCTCGATGTGGTACTTCTTCTGATTGGCAATCAGGAATTCCGAAAAGCTCCGATTCCGGAGCGGCGAGAAGCCGTTTTCCCGGCACCAGACGGTGTAGATTTCGTAAAGCTCCTGCGAGCCAACCTTTCCTTCGGGCGTGAGCCGGATATAGTCCCCGGCCTCCATGAAAAGAAGTACGTTGTTCGCATCCTGCTTGATCGTTTCCCGGTTGGAACGCGCGCGGACGCTTTCTGTAAAGCGGAAGTGATTTGCCACAAGGCGCTGCAGTCCCTCAAGGGCCCAGAGAAAGATGCCTTCCAGCTCGCGGCACATCTTCTCCGCAATGTCGGGATCGTCCACCCGGTCAGGCGGGCGTTCCTTGGTAGTGAGAATCAGCTGGCGGCGATAGAAACCGTTGCTGCGGTCGTAGAGGGATTGCAGGTCGCCGTTGGAAAACGCCAGCAGCCGGGCAAACATCCAGCCCTGATAGCTCTGCTTGCCCTTCTTTTCCAGATCCATGCGGCCCTGCGCGGTCACCAGCGACTTGACGTAGTTGGTCTGACGCAGGGCTTCCATGCGCATGTCATCGTCGATCAGAAGATGGATGTGCTCGAGGTCTGCCCGGGCAAAGCGGTTCTCGGACACCTTGCCCACGCTGCCGTCCTTGGCGTTGCAACCAAAGAGATGGGACAGAACGGTGCCGATCTGCGACTTGCCCTCGCCGCCGCTGCCCTTGATGACCATCATGCGCTGTCCTTTGTTGCTGGGGATCAGGCAGTAACCGATGTATTCTTGCAGGGTGGATATGTCATCCTCATACAGAAGATTGCTCAGGAAGCGCAACCATGCTTCCGGGCTGGGCACGGAAGGATTGTATGCCACCGGGAAGCGGCTGCGCACGATTTCATTCTTTGCTGCGGAGAACGAGCCGTCCAGAAACAGCGTGCCGTTTGCTACATGAATCCGGTCGGTCTGCGGCGGAAAATCGTCGACGTGCGCTGTGATTTTCAGCAGCTCGATGATGTTGGATATCTTCTTTGGAACGCTGGTGGACGCATACGGTTCGATGATCTGGTAGATTTCCGTCTTGAGCGGCGCTTCGTCAGTCATGCGTCCTTCCGGCGTGAAGAAGCTGTTTTCGGTGTAGAGCAGCTTGTGCGAAGCCAGAAACTCCCGGCAGAAAGCCGCCTCGTTGATGCTCTGGCCGTCGTACCAGGGCGGGAACTGGTCAGGCCGCAAGCGCTTCGTCATGCGCATCAGCCTCCTCTCTGTGGGATGCGTTCCAACGCTCGATGCTGCGGAGGATACCGTTGTCAAGCAGGGATTCGGCTGTATCTCTGCGCACAGAAGCATCTGCGTCATACAGGCAGTCGATCAGATAGGACACCTGCGGCAGCGCATGGCTGGCGGATACGAAGCGGTCGTCCCATTCGTCCGATAGATGAACAGGAGCAAATCGTTGCTGGCGGCTTTTCAGAAGCCGTTCATATTCAATCAGCACGGAGGCGCAGTGTCCTTCCTGTTCCCGTCGGGATTCCTCCTGCTGAGCACGGGGAGGCGCGACGGCGGCGGATACCGGCGTGTTGGGGTCGATGCCGAAATCCGCTGCCAGCTTGCGCGCGGCATCGAGGGGAGACAGATTGAACAGCTTGGCTGTGAAGCCGATCACATCGCCGGTGGAGTGACAGCCGAAACAGTAGAAATAGGTTTCGTTGATCTTCATGGAGGGCGTCTTATCCGAATGGAACGGACATCGACACATACCACTGCGGTCAACCATGACGCCGTAGTGTGCTGCCGCCTGCGGGACGGTCACACGGGCTTTGAGGGTATCGAAAATTCTCGTATCATTCACTTCCTTGTATTCTGTAGGTTTTGTAGGGATTGATTGTTGAAGATGTGTTTTCAGGTTAGCGGCTGTTTTCCCATGATTTATATCGGCTGTGTTCATGGGTGCTGCGTTGAGACAGCAGCCGGTCGATTTCATCCGCGCCGAGCGTGCGGGTCAGCCTGTCCAGCCTGGAAGCCTTCTCCTGCAGAACCTCGCTGGTTTCCGCTTTTCGCTTCCAGTATGCGGTTTCTCTGAGCATGTCGGTGTTCTTCTGGCGCTCATTGACCAGCAGGGCATAGACCTCTCTCAGCTTGCGGACGAGCTTTTTGATTACTGGGAGAGCTTTGTTCTCGCGGTAGCTTTTGGCGGTTTCCAGCATCCCGGTGTCGGGCAGAAGCTCGTCTGCGGAGCCCAGATTTTGAACAAATGCTTTGACATCTTTGTCGCTCTTTGCAAGTGCATCAACCTTCCTTTTCGCGGCTTCGGCTTCACGCTCAGCTTCTTCCCGGTTTGCCTGTGCCAGACGAACGGCCTGTTCTGCGCTTTGCTGCTGCGCCATGAGGGTGTCAAGGGCTTCCTGCTCTTTCATGACCTTGAACTGCACGGTGGTCAGGTGTTCCTCGGTGCTGCCGCGTTCGCCGCGCTCCACGTCGGTGTAGCCTGCCGCGAACATGGCGTCGTGGTACTGATCCTGCAAAACGCTGTAGGATTTCTTCAGAACGATCTTGCCGGTTTTCGTACGCAAGGGCTCTCCGAATTCATCCAGCACAGGTTGGGACTGCCACTTCTTGCTGTGGCTGACCTGCATGATGGTTTCCTTGACGGTGCCGACCAGCGCCGGGTCCTTGCATCGCTTCGACCACAGAATCTGCTTTTCGACGACGGGCACATAGACCACATGAAGATGGTAGTGCCATACGTCGTAGCCGAGGGCCTTGCTCATGCCCTGATTGCGCTCGTCGGCGTGCATGACGGCGGAGAGGATGTACTGTTCGCCGCCGACGATTTCGACAGCGGCCCGGTATGCCTCGGCGTAGAACGCCTGGGCAAACTCGTAGCCGCCATGGTTATGGAAATAGGCTGAGTTGACGTCAAAGACCAGCTCGCCGTAGTGGACGGCGTCCTGCTTGAGACCTCGGGTGGAAATGGTGCCGTCCTGCTCCATCTGCCGGAATATCTCCTGATAGCTGCTGGATGGTGTCTTGAAGTGGATGTTCAGATGGCTGCGTTCGGGGACAATATCTTCGTTCCGGTAGCAGGCTTTCTGACGCTCGTTGTGGGCTTCTGCGTCGGCGATGTTGCTCTCCGTTCGGGGCTGGTTGCGGACGGTGGTGCGGTCCACGCCATCGTTTCTTGCCATGGAATCGCCTCCTTTCTTTCGTGGGTGTGATGATGGTTCGTTTGGAGCACGGGGTGACGGGGGCGCGGCACTTTCTGCGAAAGTGTAACTACCCACTATGACACTTTCTGTCTTCCTGCGGAATCCAGCAAAGTGCCGTGGGCCAAAGGCTTCGCCTCTGGACTTCTCGGCCTCGAAAAGCAGAGCTTTCCGAGGCTACGCTCGGCAAATGCAAGCATTTGCCGAGCGAGTCGGCCTTCGGCCTCCCTCATTGCAAGAGGCTTCCCCTTGCATCCTGCGCAGGCGCTGCCGCCCTGCACCAGGCTCAAAGACAGGAAGCCATGCTTTTGACGGCATGGCTTCCTGCTTTGCGGGGCTGGTGCGAGTTGGTGCGTTTTGGTGCCAAAGGTATAACGCGATACGAGGCTGGAGACGGAATTGTGGTGCGCATGAGCACCAAACAGCATCAGCAGCCGAAGCTGTCCAAAGCGTCGTCAAGGTCATCTTCGTCGGGCTCATCGCTGTGGATGGGAGGTGGGGGTGTCTGGGGCGTGAATGTATTCAGGGCTTGCAGCAGATCGCCAAGCTGAACGGGCGCAGCCGCCAGCTCATCCCGGACGATGGAGCGAATCGTCTCCCGCAGGCCTTCATCCGCAGGGGCCTCGCCGTAATAGGCGTTGACGGCAGGAACAATCAGTGCGCTGTAGGACAGACCGCGCTCTGCGTGAAGCTGACGCAGCAGTGAGGCTGCCTGTGCGCTGGCAGGCTTGCCCAGATCAAGCCGGAGGGTGGTACGGAACGTTTGGCTCATTCGGCAAACCTCTCGCGCATGAGACGACGCTCCGCAAGGTATTCATAGCCCTCGGCGTTGGCGTGAATGTTGTCGATGATGGTCACGCGGTCACGCTCATACTCGCCGAAGTGGCGCAGCAGGCATCCGCCGCCGCCCACGACCCACAGCCGCATGGTCTGCGGATCGTATTCGTGCTCGCGCAGCCTGCGCATGATCTCTGCCGCATAACCGGCTGCGACCGCTCGGATGGTTTCCACATAGTCGCGCCCGATGTCCGCATCGCCGTTTCGAAGCACCTCGTCAATGACGGCATCCGGCACGGTGCGTCCGAACCGCTGCGTCAGGGCTTCGCGCGCCTGGAGCATGCACTGATAGGTGCCGTACTTCTCCGTGAAGCACTGGTCCATGACGGCGCGCCTGTCCTGAATGGTCATGATGTTCATGGTGCCGTTGCCGATGTCGCAGAGCATATTCACGCCCTTGAACTGCCTGAGCATGGGCACGATGGCGGAAAAGCCCTGCGCATACACGTCCGCGCCGACGATATCAACGTGGTATTCGATGCCGCGCCAGGTGAAATCCACATGATCGTTCTGGAGCAGGTAGGCCCGGAAGCTCTCGCGCTGGGATTCCACCCAGGTCAGGGGCAGACCGGCGGCGATGTACACGCGGGCTTCGGTCATCCTGTTCTTCCACAGCTCCTGACCGATGCCGGCAAGCGTCAGGAGGTAGTGATCCGGGTTGCTGACCTTGTCCGGGGTGAACTCCCGGTGTCCGCTGCCGATGACATGGTATTTGCCGTCGTAAATGAGCAAGTCCTGTGCGTAGGCAGGCTCGTGGTCGAAGGTCAGGACGCTGGCGGGGAAGATGCCGCTGGCAGTTTTCAGGTTGCCATAGCCGTTGTCAATTCCGATAATTTGCATGTTCTTAAGCTGTTTCATAAGGTACCTCTCTTTCGTTTGTTCGTGGAGAAAAGAAAAGACAGGCCATGAAGCCTGTCCGAGAAAAGGGGACGTTCCGTTTGGAAACGGAGATGCGGAAGGAAATGTGGGCATCACATAGAATCACCGCCTTTCTGAATTTGGGCAAAGAAAAAGCGCTGACGGTTTTTCGCCAACGCTGGTTTGGGTTTATCTGATCAACCGGATAAGCTGCCCGTGGATGGTTTTCTCCGATGCAGGTCTGCATCATGCGCTTTCGTCCTTCTTTGACAGTTTACATTATAGCACATATTGTCTTGGGCGTCTCGCGACTTTTGGCGACATTGTGCGACAACTTTTTGGGCTCGGTTTGCGCCGGGCAGGGTATGCGCTCTCGTCCTTCTTTGACAGTTTACATTATAGCAGGTATTGACATGGGCATCATGCGACATCATGCAACATCGTGCGACATTGTGCGACAGCTTTCAGGGGGCGATTCGCACCGGGCAGGGTAACAATGACTTTCTGCGGGGCGCGACGAACATTCCGTACAAGACGGACTGTTCGGCATCCAGCGAAAAACCTGTTGAGTGGAAAAAGCTCATAGACAAAGGATAGACCAGAACCATCCTCTTTGACCCTACCATTATAGCACAGCATTTTGTCCAAAACTGTCCAGAATTGTCCAAAGTTGTACAAAACTGTCTTAAGTTTGCTTAGACTTATCTTCGCCAATGATCTCTTGTCCTTCTTTCACAGTTTACATGATAGCATGTATTGCTGCATCTGTCCTACGACTTTTGGCGACGTCTTTCAGGGTTTGCTTCGCGCAAGCCGATGTATTCGGTGTTATTATCAGCGATTCTCCATCGGCACCATCCTGTACCCGACGCCGATTCGCGTCTGAATATACTGCTCGCCGTTGCTGTTTTGCTCGAGCTTCCTTCTGAGCGTCGTCATGAACACGCGCAGAGAGGGGACGCTCTTTTGAACCAGACTTCCCCAGACATCGCGGATGATCATGCTGTGCGTGAGCACACGGCCGATGTTCTGCGCCAGCAGCTTGAGGATTCTGTACTCAATGGGCGTCAGATGGACGATTTCTCCCCTGACCGTCACCTCCATCGAATCATAGTAGATGCAGAGGCCGCCGTTTTCAAAGACGGTTGCGTTGTCGGCCTTTCCGCTGTAAAACTCCACGCGCCGGGCAGCGGCCCGCACGTGCCCATGAGCTCATCGACATTGAAGGGCTTGGTCACATTTGTTTGGGAAGGATACTTGAAACTGTTGTCCCTAATGACAATCACTCGTGAGCGGCAGCACGCTTTGCAGCAGCTGCATCGCCCAGAGCGCGAGGAAGCCGAACAGGTTGAACAGCACGCACACGACGGCGTATTGCTTCCAGCCCATATCCTCGTTTTCGTCGATTCGCAGCAGCCGGTAGATGCCCTTTTCAATCGGGCGAAGCACGGGCGTAAGCAGCACCCGGTCGCCATTCATGACCTTGAACAAATATTTGCCAAGCGGCCACGCCAGCGCCGCGAGCAGCGCCAGATACAGGCCGTACTGAAGTCCTGCGTTCATTTACAAGTTCTCTCCCTTCAGCAGCACATAGGTCAGATAGACCAGCATCGCCGCGGCGACGACGCCGGTCAATATGAGAAGAATCTGCATAGCAGCCTCGCTTTCCCCCGCGCCTCACCGGGTGGATGAAGCGCGGTGCATGTCTTCGCGGGAGCGATGGAGCGGTACCGTCTCCACGTCCTGCGAGCGTGGACATTGTATCGCAAATCCCTTAAAGGTGCGCTTAAAGGCCATCTTCACAAATACAGATTCCATTAACGCGCAAATCCCCTGCTCCCTCGAGCGCCATGATCATAGCACGGATGCTGTGAGGGCGCTGTGAGAAAGCAGGGGATTCGTGTGAGGATTGTGTGAGCGTCGGGGGCGTCCGTTTGCCCGCTTGTCTTTCGGAGGGAGGGTGGTATAATAGCGGAAGGAAAAAGTCCCGGCAAATCGGAAGTTGGCATACTGGCAGCAAAGCCTCTCTTGCCTCTCCCCATGGGAGAGGTGCCCCGTAGGGGGGCGGAGAGGGCCCTCTCAGTCAGCTAAGCTGACAGCTCCCCCATAGGGGGAGCCAAGGCGCGATAACTTCCAGTTGATCAAGCCCTGCCCGCGCTCACTCCCGCTCCTCGGCAAGCCGGTAGCCCACGCCGATTTCCGTGAGGATGTAGCGCGGTTTGGCGGGGTTTTTCTCAATCTTTCTGCGCAGGCCGGCGGTCAGCGTCCGCAGCGCCTGCGTGTCCTGCCCATAGCCCGCGCCCCAGATTTCCCGGAGGATGACCGACGTGGTGAGCACCTTGCCCTGATTTTTGAACAGCAGCAGGAGCAGGGCATACTCCATCGGCGTCACATGAATTTCGGATTCACCCAGATAGACCTTGCGCTTTTCCGCGTCCAGGCGCAGCTCGCCCGCCTGATAGACGGGATTCGCCTTCGCGCCGGACTGCTTGTACATGTGCCGCAGGGCGACGCGGATGCGCGCCAGCAGCTCGCTGGCGGAGAAGGGCTTGGTCAGGTAGTCGTCCGCGCCGAGATCGAGCACCGCCACCTTTTCCTTGTCCTGATCGCGCGCGGAGACGACGATGACCGGCATCTCCGACCACGTCCGCAGGCGGCGGATGACCTCCGTGCCGTCGAGGTCGGGCAGGCCCAGATCCAGCAGCATCAGGTCGATGGGCTCCGCGGCCAGCAGGCGCATGGCCTCCTCCGCCGTCGCCGCGGTATGGCAGATGTATGTCTCGGCTTCCAGCGTGAAGCAGATGAAACTGCGAATCTGTGTGTCATCCTCAACCACGAGGATGTGCTCATGCAGGCTGTTCATTATGCGTCCTCCTCCATCGGCAGCTCAAAGGTAAAGACCGCGCCGCCGCCTTCCCTGCTCTGCGCCCTGATGCTTCCGCCGTGCGCCCTGGCAATCGCGTCGCAGATGGACAGCCCCAGCCCGACGCCGCGTGCCGCATCGGCGCTCTTTCCCCGCGTCGTGTAGAAGCGCTCAAAGAGGTGGGGCAGGTCCTCCTCGCGGATGCCCTCGCCCCGGTCAAGCACGCTGAACACGGCCTTTCCGTCCTGCTTTTCCACGGAGACCTTGATTTCGTTGCCCGGCGGCGTGTGCCGCACGGCGTTGTCCAGCAGGTTGACGAGCATCTGCACGATGAGCTTTGCGTCCATCGGCACGAGCAGCAGCTCCTCCGGCAGCTCGGCGTCGATTTCCCTGTCCGGCGCGCGCCGCTCCATCTGCGCCAGCGCGCTGCCGACGATCTCCTCCACGGCCTCCGGCTGCTTCTCGATCTGCAGCCTGCCGTCCTCCAGACGGGTCAGGCTGAGGATGTTCTCCACGAGCGCGCGCAGCCAGTCCGCGTCGCGCCAGATGTCCTGCGCGAGCCTGCGGCGCGGGTCGCCCTGCGCGGACAGGTTCCGGATCATCTCGCTGGTGCCCATGATGCCGGAGAGCGGCGTGCGCAGGTCGTGGGAGATGGCGCGCAGCAGGTTGCTGCGGGTGCGCTCCTGAAAGCTCTCCTCGCGGTAGCGCTGCTGCGCCTGCGCCGCGCTCAGGCGGTCGATGGCCATGGCGATGGATTCGAGCATGGAGCAAAGAAGCTGCCGCTGCGCGTCGGAAAGCGCCATGCGGGGCAGACGCAGCACGCCCAGAATGCGCTGCTGCCCGTAGAGCGGCCACTCCTGCCCCGATTCCGTCTCCACACAGCCCGTGTGCAGCAGCTGGATGCGGCTGGCGACCTCGTCGCCCGCATCCAGCTCCCGGTGGATGACGTTCCCGGCGGCATATTGCAGGTAGCTGCGCTCCGCCTCGCCCTTCTCCGTCAGAAAGAGCAGCGCGGCGTCGCAGCCGAAGGTCTGACCGATGCTGCCAAGCGCCGCCGTGCCGATGGCTTCCATGCTCTGCGCGTCGCTCAGGTGGTTGGTCAGCTGATAGAGTGCCTGCGTGTCCTGCTCGCGCGCCAGTGCCTGCCGCGCGCTGCGCTTCATCTGCGCGGTCAGTGTGCTGGTGAAGATTGCGGTGAACGTCATGATGGCGAAGGTGATCAGGTAGCTGGTATCGCTGACCTCAAAGGTGAAGCGCGGATCGGTAAAGAAGTAGTTGAACGCGAAGGTCGCCAGCACGGATGCCGCAAGTCCGTAGCCCGGCCCGTGCGTATACCGGGCGATGATCAGTACCGCCGCCAGATACACCAGCACGATGTTGGTTTCCGGAAAGCCCAAAAAGGCAAACAGAACCCCCAGCGCCGTCGCCAGCAGCATCACCAGTACGACCTTCGCTGTATCCATCCACGAAAAACGCCGATTGCCCATTTCAATTCCTTCTTTTCTGTATTCTCCTGCCATAGTGTATGCTCGATTCGCTCTTGCGTCAAGCCCCTGCAGCGTTTCGCTGCGGGATTGCAATCCCGCGCGCAGAGGGCTATAATGTGCGTAAAGGGGGCGTATTCGCTTGTACTATCAGCTTGGCAAGAGCCTGACTTCTATTGAACGCGGAGACATCACCGCGTTTTCGCATATTGCCGCCGTCCTGCCGCCGGAGGCGCTTGAAACGGAGAGCCTGCCCGAAGCCCTGCTGCCGCCGGAGCAGACCCACCTGGCGAGGGGCTGCCGCCTTTCGATTGAAGCGGACCGCATCCGGGGAACGGTGCAGCCTCCGGCGAAGGGGAAAGCGCCTGAAAAGCGGGTGAGCTTCGTCTGGTGGAAGGACTGCATCCTGTTTGTCGACCCGGACGGCGTGGCGCAGACGTGCATCGACAGAATCCGGGCCATGCGCCCGCATCACGCCGACGGTGCGGACGATCTGCTGATGGACTTCTTTCTCGCGCTGGTGCAGGAGGATTTGGCGGAGATTCAAGCCCTGGAGGACAGGATCTCCGCGCTGGAGCAGGCCGTCCTGTGCGACAGAACGGAGAAATTCATCAACCAGATCAGTGTTGTCAGGAAAGAGCTCAACCAGCGCAGCCGGTATTATACGCAGCTCAGCGACCTGACCGCCACGATTCAGGAGAACGCGGGCGAGCTGCTGGACGCGTGCAGCCAGAGCAGGCTGCAATACGTCATGCGCCGCCTGAACCGCCTGTATGACGAAACGCAGATGCTCCGGGAATACGCCAGCCAGGTCAGCAGCGAGTATCAGGCGCAGGTGGACATCGCGCAGAACCGGATCATGAAGCTGCTGACCATCGTCACGACGGTCTTCATGCCGCTGTCTCTGATTGCAGGCTGGTACGGCATGAACTTTGCGAACATGCCGGAGCTTCAGTGGGCCTATGGGTATCCGGCGGTCGTCGCGCTGAGCATCCTCGTGGTCGGGGGCTGCCTGCTCTATTTCCGAAGGAAGCACTTCCTGTAAGCATTCCGTGTCCCAATACGAAAGCACCATCATTTCTGCATCCTCTCCGTGATGCGCACGCGCCGCCGGGGAGGGTGCTTTTTTGTCTCCCAAAGCCGTCTGTCACGGGTATCCTCACACAATCCTCACACGACTGCCCGCTTTTCTCACAGCGTCCCCACACGATTGGTGATACCATAAGAGCGCTTCAGGAAGGACAGGAGGCAAAGAAGATGAGTGAACAGAACGTCATGCAGCCGCTGACCGCCCATATCCGGGCGCTTGTTGCACAGCGGCATTTCAGCGAAGCCGAGGACGAGGCCGCGCAGGCGATGACCGCTGCGCCGCACGATGCGCAGCCCCATAACCTGATGGGCATCATCGCCGAGAGCAGGAACGATCATGTGCAGGCGATGAAGCACTTCCGCGCGGCGTGGGCGCTTGACCCGACGTACCGGCCCGCGCGCATCAACATGGAGCGCTACGGCAGCTTCTCCGGGCAGATGCCCCGCCCCGTGTACGACGAGACGGAGTGCGCACCATGCCCGGCGCAAAGCCGCCCGGCATATCGGATTGAAGTCGACAAACACGGCATCAGCCATGTGATCAGGGAGGAACAATGATGGACTTTTTCAGGACGACCCGGAGAAAGGATTCCGGCTACACGGTGATCATCGGCTGCGGCAGGCTGGGTGCCAGCCTCGCCAACGCCATTTCGGACAAGGAAGCCAGCGTCATGATGGTGGACAGGGATGAACGCGCCTTCCGCAAGCTGGGTGCCTCCTACGGCGGGCTGACCCTGGCGGGCGACGCGACGGACATCGCCGTGCTGCGCAGCGCGGAAATCGAGCGCGCGGACACCGTCGTCTCCGTCACCAACGACGACAACACCAACATCATGGTCGCGCAGATCGCGCGCAATGTCTACCACATCCCGAACGTCATCTGCCGCTTGTACGACCCCGAACGGGAGATCGTCTACAAGGAATTTGGCATCGACACCATCTGCCCCACGGTGCTCTCCACGCGGGAGATTGACCGCCTGCTGGGCAAGTCGAAGGAGGCCAAGAAAGCATGAACATGCAGGTTCTGCTCATCGGCGGCTTTGACATCGCAAGGACGCTTGCCGCCTCGCTGCTCAAACGGAAATACCAGGTGACGGCGGTTCACCCGGACTACGACTGCTGCAGGCAGCTCGCAGACATCAAGGGGCTTCAGGTCATCCACGGCGACGGCTCCAAGCCCTTCATTCTGGAGGAGGCCGGGGCGCGCCGGACGGACATCGCCATCGCGCTGACGGACAGCGATGCGGACAATCTGGTCATCTGCGAGCTGTGCAAGAAGCGCTTCGGCGTGACCAAAACGGTCAGCGTCATCAAGAACGCGGAGAACACGGCCTTTTTCCGGCAGATGGGCGTGGATGCGGTGGTCTGCGCGACGAATACCATCACCGGCATCATCGAGCAGCTCGCCTTTGTGCATGACATGACCGCGCTGGTGCCCGTCGGCGACGGGCGCGTGAGCATCGCGGAGGTTGCCGTCCCGGAGGGCGCACCCGCGGCGAACAAAAAGCTCTGGGAAATCAGCCTGCCCCGCGAGGTCATCGTGGGCTGCATCCTGCGCAAGGATCAGACGCTGATTCCGCGCGGCGACACGCGCATTCTCGCGGGCGATTCGCTGGTGCTGCTCTCCTCCGCGCATCAGGAGACGGACGCCATCCGCGCGCTGACGGGGCGGTGATGCGCGATGAAACAGGAGGATGCGCCGTTTGCCGCGGCGTTTCTCGTCCCGGGCATCGCGTCCATCCTGCTGGGGCTGGCGCTCTGCCTGTGTATACCGGCGCATCCGCTGACCATGCAGGAGGCCATGCACCACGGCAACCTGCTGGTGCTCTACATCTGGCTGTACGGGTGTCTCGCGGGCGCGCTGCCCTTTGTGCTGGGCGGCCAGCTCACATTCGTACAGGCGCTCTTTGAGGCCGTCAGCGGCTGGACGACGACGGGCCTTTCCGTCATGGATGTGACCGTCACGCCGCCCATCTTCCTCTTTTACCGCAGCTTCATGCAGTTCTGCGGCGGCCTCGGTTTCGTGATGATCATGATGACCTTCGTGCAGGGCCGCATGGGCATGGTGCTCTACAATGCGGAGGGCCACCCCGACAAGCTCATGCCCACGCTGCGGGAGACGGTGCGCACCATTGTGCTCATGTACATGGCGTTTCTGGCCGTGGGCGTCGGGGCGTATGTGCTGTGCGGGATGCCGGTGTTTGACGCGGTGCTGCACACGATGGGCGCACTCTCGACCGGCGGCTTCTCCAATCAGGCGGAGAGCATCGGAGCGTATCACAGCGCCGCCATCGAGGGCGTCACCGTCGTCCTCATGCTGGTGGGTACGACCAACTTCGCCATCCTGCTGCTCCTCGTCCGGCGGAAATGGCAGGACGCCCTCCGGTGCAGTGAGCTTCGATTCCTCGGCGCGCTGCTGGTGGTCTTTGTGCCCGTCACGGCGCTGGCGCTGATGACGGGGCTGTACATGAGTCTGGGGGAGGGGCTGCGTCAGGCGCTGTTCAACATCGTCTCCGCGCTCTCGACCACGGGCTACGCGACCATGAGCTACGAGCGCTCGACGGCGGGCGGCATCAAGCTCTCGCGGACGCTGATTATGCTCAAGGCGTCGTTTGCGGAGCTGCGCGCGCGCGTCTCCCCGGAGCACGAGGTGCGCACGCCGTCCATCACCCGCGCGCAGGGCAGGACGCCGGTGGACGCCCCCACGCTGCGCGCCACAGCGGGCTTTGTGACGCTCTATCTGCTGCTCTTTTCGGCGGGAACGCTGCTGCTTTGTATCACGGAGGGCGCGCCGCTGGCAAGCTGCATGTTCGAGTTCGCGTCCTCGCTGGGCACGGTAGGCCTGTCCATCGGGCTGACCGGGCCGTCGACCCGCGCCGCCACGCTGCTGGTGGAGATCGCGGGCATGCTGCTGGGCAGGCTGGAGATCTTCCTCGTGTTCACGGGGCTGGGATCGGCGGCGTTTTTGCTGCGGCAGAGAAGGCGCAGGTGATGCGGGAGGGCGCGGATAAAATTGAGCCATACGCGTGAAGCGATTCCGAGAAAGCCGTCAGGGATCGAGGCGTCCCCGACGGCCGGTCATCGCTCAGACGGTTTTTTTGAGAGCAGCTTTCAACCCATATCGCACAGAGCCGCAGTCCGGAAATTTGGACTGCGGCTCCATTTTTTATTCATATAGTCCGTGATAACAGGGCAATGGGTAATCGGCTTCATAATCTCTGCACAAAGCGATAAAACGTTTGGCGGAAGCCGTAAGAAACTTATCTTTATGATAAATGATATGGAATTTCCGGCTGAACCTCAGCCCCTCGACCTTGACGGTATAAATCAGGCCTTGCCGCAAAGCCGGCAGAATCATTCGATGCGGCAATACGGCAATTCCCAATCCGCTGATTACGGCATTGGCTGCCTTTGAAATTCCTCTATGGATATGACTTGCCCCTGTGTCCAGCCCTGATCCGTGCTGCATATCACACTCAAATCATCCTGCATATAGGCTTCCGAAACCATATTGGGATCAGAGACAATGCCTTCGGTCAGCGCAAAATCCAACTCATTTGCCAGAATTTTTTGCTCCAGGCGTTCGGACTGCTCAACGGTGACTCTGACATCAATCCCCGGGCAGGCCTGAGAGAATGCCTTCACATAGCCCGGCAAAAACTGCGAGCCGATGGTAATGCTTGCTCCGATGCGGAGGATCCCTTTGAAATCCCAATCGCGCAGCCCGGTCTCCATATCGGAAAACAGATCGGATATATGGATGGCATATTGGAGAAAGTGCCGCCCTGCATCTGTGATATGCAGCCTTCGACCGATTCTGTCAAAAAGACGGACGCCGTAGTATTGCTCCAATTCCTTGATTGCAAGGCTGACTGCGGGTTGCGTCATATGCAGAGCTTCCGCTGCCTTTGTAGAATTACACCCTGTCTCGCATACGGTGCGGAATATGATCATGTGCCGTATTGTCATACGATCCCGCCTTATATTATTTCTCTTATTGATTCAGTTAAATTATATTATTTCCGCTATCAGAAGTCAAGTGATATAGTGTAAGCAAACAGGGAAAGGATGGTTGGTATGGGCAGCGGACAAAAATACAGGGAATTGTTTCTTTCCACCTTCAGGCTCAGCGCATGTACGTTTGGCGGCGGATTTGTCATCATTCCCTTAATGCGAAAGAGATTTGTCGAAGAGCTCGGTTGGATTGAGGAAGATGAGATGCTGGATTTGACCGCAATCGCACAGTCTTCTCCGGGGGCCATAGCAGTCAATGCATCCATACTGGTAGGCTATCATGTCGCAGGCGTTCCCGGAGCCATGATCACAGTATTGGGTACCGTATTGCCGCCGCTGATGATTATTTCTGTCATCTCATTGTTCTATCAGGCGTTTCGGGATAATGCAATTGTCAATATGGCAATGTCGGGAATGCTTTGCGGTGTGGCTGCGGTCATATGCGATGTTGTGATCAACATGGCAAAAGCTGTTTTGAAAAAGAAACGTATTTTGCCTGTTTTGGTGATGATCGGTTCGTTTGTTTCCGTTCATTTCTTTTCTGTGAACATCATCGTCATCATTCTGGTTTGCGGAGCGATCGGCGCAGCGGATACATGGTATCGGGGAAAGGCAGCGAAAGAGGGTGATCAACCATGATATACCTTGAATTGCTTTGGAGCTTCTTTCAGATCGGTCTGTTCAGCATTGGCGGCGGATATGCTGCCATGCCCCTCATCCAGAATCAGGTGGTGGACATCCATCCGTGGCTGACAATGACACAGTTTGCAGATATTATGACGATCGCTGAAATGACCCCCGGTCCCATCGCGATCAATTCGGCAACCTTTGTTGGCATACAGGTTGCGGGACTGCCCGGAGCCATTGTTGCAACCGCCGGCTGCGTATTTCCATCCTGCGTCATCGTGATGTCGCTGGCCTATATCTATTATCGTTTTCGTGGACTGAATATGGTACAGGGCATACTTGCCGGGCTTCGTCCTGCGGTAATTGCCATGATCGCTTCGGCAGGTATTTCGCTGCTGATTATGGCAGTCTATGGACAAAGAGTGCTTCCGGAGGATTTGATGTCTTTTGATGCGATTGCCGTAATGATTTTTCTGATTGGCATCATTGCCTTGAGGGTATGGAAACCCAATCCACTATGGATCATGGCGGGTTCCGGGGTCTTGGGGGTCATCCTGTATACACTGCTTTGAAAGGAGATGCGATGATATGCAATACACGATGAAGGCGGGAGTCCTTTATCAAGGCGACTCTCAGATTGCTCTGGCAAAAATCAAAAGCGTGCTGATCGGTTCGCAGAAGAAGATTTACAAAGTGACCGGCGAATTGCTTTCGGAAACGAGCATTCGCTATCTTGATGAATCAAAGGCAAGCGCAGGCGATGTGCGGAATCAGGAATACATTCTGACCGACAGCGAAGGAAGATTACTTGGGTGTGCTCGTCCCGGATATGCGGAGGGAGACAGTCCCGAAGAAATGGGCTGGCCGATTTGCAGAATGCCCCGGGTAGATCGTGCTCATGTGTCCGCAGGCGGAATAGAGTATACCCTGACGATGCACAACAGTCAGAATTATTCCCTGACGGATGCCTGTCATGCCGAGGTGCTCCGTATTATGCACAGGGGTATCGCTGGCGGATGGACGCTGGAGGACAACTGCGGCTTCTCTCCCGAGATGCTTTGCGGCATATTCATATTTTGCAGATACATAGAGCAGGAAAATGAATTCATGATTGTGTAGGTCTGCTGCTATGCATCACAGAGGGCGCGCCGCTGGCAAGCTGCATGTTCGAGTTCGCGTCCTCGCTGGGCACGGTGGGCCTGTCCATCGGCCTGACCGGATCGCATCTTCCGAATATACAATAACCCCCGGCTTTCCGATGAGCTGCTGCTTTTGGGAAGGCCGGGGGTTGCGTTCTGTACTTTTGGGATTCGGCTCAGATGGTCCGGAGATAAGAGAAACGGCGCAGCCGAAGCCGTGCCGTTCCCTGAAAACACAGGGTTTTCATTGCTGTTTACGACTGCCCGTCTCTTGCAGAGCGCTCAGGTCAGCCCTCGATCAGAATGGTGTTCTTCTCGGGGAGCTTCTGCGTTTCCTTCTTCGGAACGCGGATGTGCAGCACACCGCTCTCATAGGACGCCTTGACGTCCGTTTCCGTCACGCTGTCGCCCACATAGAAGCTGCGCTGCATCACGCCTGCATAGCGCTCCTGACGGAGCATCTTGCCCTTCTTGTTCTCGTTCGTCTTCTCCAGGGAT
>SFFH01000084.1 GCA_004557905.1 Clostridiales bacterium
CGTCACGCGGATATCCTGCACGCGCCGCTCGAGCCGGGCGATATCCTGCGCGTCCTCGCCGCGCGCCTTCGCCTGGCGGATGGCCTCCTCGCCCACGACGATCAGCGAGCACAGCTCGCGATAGAGTCCCTCGTTGCGCTCGTAGACGCGGTCCAGCAGCGCGCTGTCGCGCATGAGCGCCACGCGCCGGTCGGTCATCTCGTCCGCGCAGGCGTTGATTTTCGGCTCGGCCTTTTCATAGGCGGCGCGCACCTCCTGCAGGCTCGCCGCTCCGCCGAACACCTTTCGGAACAGCCCCTTCGCCTCCGAGGCAAACGAGCAGGACTTGATCTGCGCGGCCAGCGTCTGCATCGTGCCGCTCAGATCGCCCATGTCCTTGCGCAGCATCTGGGCAAGCGCAAGATCGGAGAACGCGCCCATCTCCTTCTGCGCGCGCGCGCCGAAGCCCGCCACCTGCGCGCCGTCGCGCACGTCGAGCCTGGCGGCCATCTGCCGGATGCGCTGCTGCATGTCTGGCAAACTCGCTCATTGTTTCCCCTCCCGGGTGAACAGCCCGGCGAACGGATCATCCGCCTCTTCCTGTGCAGGCGCTTCGTCCTTCTCCTCCGCGAGCAGGCCGTCGCTTTCCAGCATGTCGGAGAGCACGTCCATCTCGCTCTCCAGGTTGATGAAGCGGAACTCGTTGAGCGCGTCCAGCTGCTTGTGGAAGGCCGCCTGCACCTGCGCCATCGCCGCGCGGATCTTCTCCGCGATCTGCGCGCTCGCGCCCGCGTTCACCTCGTGCTCGAGCTTCGCGCGCTCCTGCAGGAGCTTGAGCGTCGCCGGCAGGTAATAGCGCAGGAACGTGCGCAGCGAGGAGAGCATGTTCGGCTGCTCCTCCAGCCTCTGCAGGATCGTGCGGCAGGTCGCCTCGATGTCGTCAATCTGCGCGGACAGCTCGCGCTCGGCAATCGCCTCGTTCGCCTGCGCGATAGCAGCCAGCTGGCCGCGCGCCTCGGCGATGAGCGCATCCACCTCGGCATTGCCGCTCCTGGGCGCGCGCTCAATCTCCACCACGCGGTCGGGAAAGAGCCTCCTGCCCGCCAGGAAGCCTAGCGCGCCGGCCGCCGCCGCGATGCCATAGCTCAGCAGGGAGCCGATGCCCAGCACCAGCGCCACAGCGAACACCGCCAGGCCCGCCGTCACATACGGCGCGCCGGAACGAATCGTCTTCTTCTCCATCCTCTTGCCCTCAATCAGTCCTCATTGGCGCTGAACATCGCGCCGGCGCGCACCTGCGTGGGCAGCGCGTCATAGCTCCTCCACTGCTCTGTCAGCTCCTCCTCGATGTCAAAGCGCACCATCACGCTGCCGCCCGCCGGGATGCCGATGTCCTGCAGCCGCATGCCGTCGGCGCAGACCATCTGCCCGGCGTCCGTGTACAGCCCGAACGCGGCCGACGCGCCGAACGCGGCCTCGTCCGTCGGATTGGTGATCTCGCACACGACGCTCATCCTGCCCGTGACGTCGTTGAGCTCGATGCGCGCCTGCGCCTCAAGCGCCTGTCCGGCGTACGCCGGGTTGACCGTCATGTAGCCGACGTCGTACTGAAGGCCCGTGACAGCCGGTATCCCCCCGCCGGGCTCCAGGGACACGATGTCAAACAGATAGCCGTCCGCGCCCGGGGCCAGGAAGGGCGGCCAGAGCCGGGACACCCGGGTTTCGGCGAGCGCCTCCTCCCCGCTCATGAGGTACAGGGTACCCTCGTCCAGGCAGATCGTCTGGTCGGATTGGTTGTGCACCTGGGCAAAGCAGTACACCAGAACATATTCGCCCGACTGCACGATGTTGCAGGAGGACTGGACGATCGCGCCCTCATCCTGCGCCAGCGCGGGCACGCCGGTCATCAGCGCCAGCGCAAGCGCCAGCAGCATTGCCGCTTTTTTCATGTCTTGATCCTCCGTTCTGTACGCCCTTTCAGGTTCTGTATTCAAGCGGTATCAGTATAGCATGTTTCGTTTTTTGCCGCAAGCTGACCCTGCTTACAATGTCGTCCAAAGCGCCTGCAATATACAAAAGCGCGCAGTGCGCACTCCCACTTCCGAACGACTTTGCAGGGCCGAGCCATTCGGTGCCCGCCGCACGATGCTTTGCGAAGTTTTCCATTGAACAAAAAAGCGCGGCCGTGCAGCAGGACATACCCGCCGCCGGCCGCGCCGAAAGCCTCAGTTCACCTGACGGCGCACGCCGTCCTCGCTGACCACCGTCACCGGCGCATCCTCGCCGCTGACGCAAAGCTGCTCCGCCTTGCCAAGGCCCAGCGCATCGCGCACGGCCTGCAATTCGTCTACGCTGTAGTGCGCGCGCACATAGCGGTCCGCGTCCGCGACGACCACCTCGGAAATGCCCAGCCGCCTGAGCGTATCCAGCGCCGGCTGATCCATCTGCAAAGTGATCACGTCGCTTAAAACCGATGCCTGCAGATACAGGCACATCGCGTCCACGTCGGACGCCGAGACCTTGAGCTTCTCGCGGAAGGTGACCTCGTCGCCCATCGGCGTATGCAGGCGCAGGTTGATGAACACGCCGCCCAGGCGCGCCTGACGCAGCCAGGCCTGACTGACCGTCACGCCGCGGCAGGGCTCCGCCTTTCCAAACGGAGAAAGACGCTCCATGGTCTGCTGCGCAGCCTGTGCCCCCGGCACCTGCGGCGCGGTCTCCGCGGCGAGCACGCCAACCGGCGCGGTCAGCAGCGCCGCAGCCAGCGCGGCGGCGGCAAGGGTTCTCTGGGTATATCGTTTCACGGTCATACGCCCCTTTCTTCTCTCCTGTGTTTCCGTCTTCGTCAGTTGAACAGACCGTAGCCAGCCGGCGTCGGGGTCTCTCTGGGCGTCACGCCGATGTAGACCTTCGGCGTGGTGGCCTTGTAGGTATCGGTGTATTTCTTCTCGCGGCTGACCTCGAGACCCTTGGCATCCATCGTCACCAGGTACACGTCCACCACATACCCCTTGTGTCCGTTGCTGACCTGCTTCGTCTCGTCGTCGTAGACGACGTACTGCGCTTCCTTGTCCGGGATGTAGGTCGGCTCCGGCACCGGGATCTCCTCGACCACCTGGGAATCGAGCTTGTAGCTGTAGCCGTTGGGGTCCGGCCTGCCGTGGATGGTGAACTTGGTGTACCAGTAGCCCTTCTTCTTGTAGTACTCGGTGGAGATGTAGATATCCGCGTTGGTCGTGTTCTTGAACACGAAATCCAGGCGGTCGTCCTGCACCGTGGCGTCCAGGCCCAGCGGCACATAGTTGGAAGCCAGCGAGTGCTGATAGCGCGTGGTGACCTGAAGGCCCGCGCCGACCACGGCGTTGTAGAGCGTGGAGGACACCTGGCAGATGCCGCCGCCCACGCCTGTGCGGTAGTCGCCGTAGGCGAGCTCCGGCGCATCGGCGTAGCCGTTGGCGTAGGTACGCTTGCCGGCGACCTTGTTGAAGGAGACCGACTCGCCGGACTTGATGATCAGCTTGTCGAACTTCTTGGTGCCGACCTCGATGTTGATGAAGCGGCCCGGGTCGCTGGTCGCGCCGATCGCCGTCTCATAGGTGCTCAGCTGCACGATCTGGCTTTCCAGATACGCGCGCGTCACCGGCGCCTGTACGGTCGTCGGCGAGAGATCGACCGTGCCGGACTGCAGCGTATCGACCATCGCGCAGATGCGCTCGTTCAGGCCGCTGATGTCAAGCTCCTGCCCCGGCACGTCGTCCGTGTAGGAAAACGGCGGCCACTGGGTATCGTCGGAAACGCGCGTCGCGCTGACGGGCGCCCGATCGACCTCCTGCTTGATCTGCGTCAGAATCTGGTTCACGCTGGACAGGTCGTAGCTCAGCGTCGTATAGCGCATCACCGCCTCGCCCTCCAGCGCCTTGACCTGCTCGTAGCGGCTCGAGGCGGAGCCCGTGTGGCCGATCGCCCAGAGCTGATCGAGCTGATCCGCCACGTCGTACTGCATCCTCAGGTCGTCGCCGGTGATGTTCCAGCTGCGGCCGCTGCCGTCCGTCGTGCGCAGCGTAATGCTGAAGCTCGCGATCTGCGCCTTCACCTGCTGGGTGACGATGGCCGCGGCCTCGTCCAGCGTTCTGCCCTCCAGCGGGATGTTGTTGACAAAGATATTCGGATAGAACACGCCGTCGCCGCGGTCGAGCGTCTGCTTGATGTCCAGCAGACGCGTGCCGCCCATCACGCCGGCCACCACCAGGGCAAGCACCAGCGCCGAGCCGGCCAGGACGGCTGCGGCCTTGCGCAGCTGGGCCCTGCGCCGTGCGGCGGCCTTTTTGCCCGTCTTGCGCGGCGCGGGCGCTTTGGCCTTCGCGGTCTTGCCGCTTCCGGCCGTCTTGGCGCTTTTCACCGTTCGGGCGGTCGTCTTCCTGCGGGGCTGTGGCTTCTCCGACGGGCCTTGCGTGTCTCCGCTCCGCTTTTCACCTGCGGATTTCCTGTTCATTTCAAGGATGGCGCGCGCCTCCCCGCCTGCCGCGGTGCGCGCTGCGTTTTTCTCCTCCTGCGGCCTGGCTGCCGGCGCGCCGCGGCGCTCCGCAGCGCCGGACACACGGCTGGCGGAAACCATCCAGTCCGGCGTATCCTCGTCCGCCGCCACAATACGGTGCGACGGCTCGGCGGGCTTCTCCTCATCAGGGATTGGAGAAATCGCCTGAGGTCTTCTTCTTCGGTGCGGCTGTCTGCTTTCAGACACAGCCTCCACCTCCTTCTTGGAAAAAGCGGGCGCTCTGTCCCGATACTTCTTATAATCAATCAATCTATATCATACTTCATTTCCGCGTCGCATGCAAGGTTTTTTTGTCGAAAGCGCGCGCATCGTCCGTCAACTGTGTCTGCCTGTATGACGGGACGCGCCGGGCATTTCTTTCACCTCTGCCGCCAAAGAAAATTTTTTCATACAGGTCTTGACAAAGCGTCTGCTTTTGAATATAATAAATCCGTTGCATACGAGATGCAGCGAATTGCATATGCGGTAGTGCTGGAATTGGCAGACAGGCACGTTTGAGGGGCGTGTGTTGTATGACGTATGGGTTCAAGTCCCATCTACCGCACTCCTGAAAAACGCGGTACAATACACGCCCTCACAGGGCGGCGACTGTCCTGATCAAACGAATATCGTCCCGCAGAAATTGACACGGTGCCGCTGCGTAAATTTTCTCTCCCTCCACAGGTTTCCCATTTGCCGCTCCTCCTTCTCTGCCTCGCTGGAAAGCGGATCACAGCCATGCAGCACAGCCTTGCTGCAAGGCGGATTGTGAAAGCCTTTCTGGCCGCACAACAGCCGGAACGCCTTCGGGCATCCGCTGGGAATCGCCTCCCGACGCTGATTGAAGCAGGCCGCATCCGGAGCCTTGACAAGTGAATGCCGCGCGGCTATACTGAACACAGGAGATGATACGCATGAACGAGAATGAAATGCTTCTAACGATTCTGAACGAGCTCAAGTCCATGAATCACCGTCTTGACAGCCTGGAATCCGGTCAGAAGGACATGACCCACCGTCTTGACAGCTTGGAATCCGGCCAGAAGGACATGCGCACCGAGATGAAGGACATGCGCGCCGAGATGAAAGACATGCGTGCCGACATCGAAGACCTCAAAGAGGGCCAGAAGGCAATCCGTCGCGACGTTGCCCGAGTAGACCGGAAGCTCGACCGCCTGTCCGCCGATGTGGGCGACACGCTGGTCTACGTCACCGAGAACGTCGATACCGAGATCAACCAGATCAGGAAAGCAAAATAAGCACAGCATCACCCGCTGCATTCATGCCGCATCACAAACCAATCAGGAGCCGACCACTACACGCGATCGGCTCCTTTTCGTTATGCGCTTTCCTTCGTGCTCCCG
Organism: Clostridiales bacterium; assembly: GCA_004557905.1. Taxonomy (GTDB): domain Bacteria; phylum Bacillota; class Clostridia; order Christensenellales; family Aristaeellaceae; genus Ventricola. The sequence continues at coordinate 5,875 of SFFH01000084.1, forward strand.
CGCCTGGCCCGCATCACGCGTTACGCCTTCTCCCGCTGGGAATTGACCACCAGCGCGGCGAAGATCACCGCAAAGCCCAGCAGCATTCTGGGGGTGACGGCCTCGCCCAGGAAGATGCAGGAGGCCAGCGCGCCGAACACCGATTCCAGCGACAGCAGGATCGACGCGTGCGACGCGGGCGCCATGCTCTGGCCGATGTTCTGCAGGCTCATGGCGACCGTCGTGGAGAAGACCGACAGGTACAGCAGGCTGCCCACGGTGTCCATGTGCAGGCTCATGGGCAGTCCGCGCTCAAAGAGCAGATGATATACCGCGGCGAACGCTGCGGCAAACGCGAACTGCAGCACGATCAGCGCGTAGGTGTTCGTCTTGCGCTGGCAGCGCTCCACGGCCATGATGTGCGCCGCATAGAACACGCCGCACAGGAGCGTCAGCAGGTCGCCGATGTTCAGCCCGCCGCTCTCGCCGTCCAGCGACAGGCAGCCGATGCCGGCCAGCATCAGTCCCGCCGCGATGAAGTTGCTCCGGCTCAGCTTCTGCCGGAAGATCAGCCAGCTGGCAAAGGGCACCAGCAGCACATAGACTGTCGTCAGGAAGGCGTTCTTGCCCGCCGTCGTGTAGTCAAGGCCGATCGTCTGCACGATGTACGCCAGCGCAAGCAGCAGGCCCACCAGCGCGCCGCGCGCGACGTCCGCGCGGGCAATGTCCTTCAGATGCCTGCGAAACAGCACCGCCGCCAGCAGCGTGGCAATCCCGTAGCGAATGGCGATGATCGCTGCGGGCGGCACGCTGGAAAGCGTGTTCTTCATCACCACAAAGCCCGTACCCCAGATCAGCGCCGTCAGCGTCAGAATGCCGTCGGCGATCCACTCTTTTCTCGTCATTTGTCTTTCCTCCATATCGCCGCGGGGCGGACCCGGGCGGCATGAAATGTATTCTATCACACTTCGGGCGCAAAGAAAAGCTTTACACCCCCGGCAAATTGGTGTATCATCAAAGGCAGAATACCCGTTTTGATTTTTGCATGCACGCCCGCGTTTTCCGGCGGGCCGCAATCAAAGGAGAGATCATCATGGACAATATGATTCCCAACCTGATTCTGCCGGGCGAGGAGCCGGAAAAGGCCCCTGTTCAGGAGACTGCCGCACCGGAAGCTCCGGCCGCTCCGGCCGCCGCGGCTGCCGCAGTGCAGGCCGCGCCCAAGGCTGCGGAAAAGCCGATGGAGCCAGTCTCCGCGCAGGAGGATGCGCTGAACTTCGACAATCTCTCCGAGCAGGAGAAGGCCGCCGTGCTCGCCTTTGTCGAGCGCATCGACATTCACAACAGCGAAACCGTGCTCAAGTATGGCAACGCGGCGCAGATGAAGATTTCCCAGTTCTCCGACAAGATTCTGGAGGACGTGAAGACCAAGGACACCGGCGCCATCTCCGACATGCTGACCAACCTGGTCGCCGAGCTCAAGGGCTTTGACGTGGACGAGGGCAAGAAGGGCGGCTTCTTCGGCCTGTTCAAGAAGGCCGGCAACAACGTCGTCCAGCTCAAGGCACGCTACGACAAGGTCGAGGAGAACGTGATGGAGATCGTCAGCGCGCTGCAGGGCCACCAGAAGCAGCTCATCTCCGACGCGACGATGCTCGACGAGCTCTACAAGCAGAACGAGCAGTACTATCACGAGCTGACGCTCTACATCATCGCCGGCGAGCTCAAGCTCCGCCGCCTGCGCGAGGAGGAGCTGCCGCCGCTGCTGGCCAAGGCGCAGGAGACCGCCGATCCGGCGGACGCGCAGGCCGCGAGCGACTTCTCCCAGCTCATCGAGCGCTTTGACAAGCGCATCCACGATCTCAAGCTCACGCGCATGGTTTCCGTGCAGATGGGCCCGCAGATCCGCCTGATGCAGCAGAACGACAACGTGCTCGCCGAGCGCATCCAGTCCACCATCGCCAACACCATCCCGCTGTGGAAGAGCCAGATGGTTATCTCCCTGGGCATGCAGCATGCCGAGGAGGCGCTCAAGGCGCAGAAGTCCGTCACCGACATGACCAACGACCTGCTGCGCTCCAACGCCGAGCGCCTCAAGATGGGCACGATCGAAACGGCGAAGGAGGCCGAGCGCGGCGTGATCGACCTGGAGAGCATCCGCGTGGCCAACACCAGCCTGATCGAGACCCTCACCGAGGTGCAGAAGATTCAGCGCGAGGGCGCCCAAAAGCGCGCCGAGGCCTCCATCGAGCTGGGCCGCCTGGAGAAGCAGCTGCGCGACAAGGTGCTGGAGATCAACAGCAAGTAAGCGTTTTTTGGGGAGACGTTAGGGCTGCCACCCTAAAACCCGCCAAGGGACTTCGCCCCTTGACCCCATGTTCGCTTCGCGCGTTCATCCGGGGCGTTGCAAAATACAAAGGCCGCAGAGCAGATCGCTTTGCGGCCTTTTCAGGAGACAAGCATGGTCAGCAAAAAGAAGCTCTACGCGCCGGTCAAGCCCGCGCGCAGCTACGAGGAGCAGGCGCAGCGCCTGTTTGAGGTGCATAATCTGCGCGTGGAGAACGCCGACCGCGCGCGGCACATCCTCTCCACCGTCAACTACTACCGCCTGACCACCTACGGCAAGCACCTGCGCCGGGCGGACGATCCGGAAAAATTCATCGACGGCGTCACGCTGGACGATCTGTACGATCTGTATCAGTTCGACATGGGCCTGCGCCATCAGCTGCTGCCGGTGCTGGAGTTCTTCGAGGTGCAGCTGCGCGCCAAAATGTCGTATCATCTGGCGATGACCTACGGCTCCACCGGCTACGCGAACGCCGCCAACTTCCGTCTGGACAAGGCGTCGCAGGGCATGCACAAGAACCTGATGAACAAGTTCCGCATCGAGGTCAAGCGTCTTGACGATCTGGCCTTTGTGCGCCATCACCAGGTCAAGTACGGCGGCAAGTTCCCCGTCTGGGCGGCGGTGGAGCTGTTCTCCTTCGGCATGCTCGCCCAGCTCTACGCCATCCTCACCGAGGACGACCAGCGGGCCGTCAGCCGGGAGTACCGCCTCACGCCGGAGGAGCTATACGCGCTCATCGCCGCGGCGGTGGACGTGCGCAACATCTGCGCGCACTACACCCGATTGTACAACCAGCCCATCGAGGACCATCCCATCCTGCCGCCCGATCTCGCCGCCTATGACAGTGACTACGTCTTCCCCACCATCCTGGCGCTCAAGACCGTCGCCGGCGGCCACCGGGTCTACGGCGACATGATCCGGGGCATCGCGCATCTTGCCGAGGACTTTCCGCAGGCCGATCTCGCGCTGTGCGGCTTTCCGGAGGATTGGGAGGACGTGCTCAAAAACGCCTGAGCCCCGAATTTGCGCGCGAAGCGTACATGGGGTCAAGGGGCGAAGTCCCTTGGCGGGTTTTAGGGCGGCAGCCCTAACGTATCCCCAAAAGCAAAGAATAACGTAGTTTCAGAGCAGGCTGCGCAGCAGCCTACGATTGAAACGGAGCCAACCCGCACGCCTGCATTCAGCCCCATCCCATACAAAAAACGGACGATCGCTCGTCCGCTTTTTATATGTGCTTAGAACTCGGAAATGATCTCCGTCCAGATCTGGTCATAGAGCTTGGTGTCCTCGCCCAGGTAGCGGAACACCTCGCACTTGTCCAGCACCTCCTGCGGCGGGTTGTTCACCGGGGAGGCATTGTACTCCTCCTCGCCCAGCAGCTCGATAGCCGCGGTGTTGGGGATCGCGTAGCCGACGTACTCGTAGTTCTTCGCGGCGATGTCCGCGCGGCACATGAAGTCGATGAACTTCTCCGCGCCGGAGACGTTGCGCGCGTTGGCCGGGATG
>SFFH01000026.1 GCA_004557905.1 Clostridiales bacterium
GGTGAACACAAAAATCCCTCCCCGCATCATCGTATGCGGCGAGGGATTTTCCGTGATGTCCATCGATTTGCAAAGCCTTGCCGGTTCATTTTTCGCCGGCCAGCAAGAGCATCAGCCTGTCCAGCGCCGCGTCCTCGCGCAGCGCGCCGCGCTTGATGTCATAGTCCGTCTGCACGCACAGGCTCACGTCTGCCTTCAGCGCGTCGTAGGAGCGCCGCCCCACCTGCCGGGAGAGCCGCGTCAGCGCGAACGGCGGGATGCCCAGCGTCTTGGCCGCCTGCGCCTGCGGCACGCGCTGCGCCTGCATCGCGCACAGGTGCATCATCTGCCGGTAGTGCCGGGTGATCATCGCGAGGATGCCGATGCGCTGCTCGCCGGCGGCAAGCAGCACGTCCAGCAGCGCAAACGCCTCCTCCGCCTTCCCGGCGGACAGCGCGTCCACCATCGCGAACACCGTGCACTCCGCCGTGTGTGTGGCGATGCGCTCGACGTCCTGCGCCGTGATCTCCTCCCGCTCGCCCGCGTAGGCCGCAAGCTTTTCCAGCTCCCCGTGCAGAAGCGTCAGGTCGCGGCCGCTGGTGAAGGCCAGCGCCTCGCACGCCGCACGGTCCATCCGCTTGCCCATCGGGCGCAGCGTCTGCCCGATCCACCGGGTCAGCTGCGCGTCGTCGAGCGCGTCAAAGGACACCGCGCCGGGCAGCGCCAGCAGCGCGCGGCTCAGCTTCTTGCGCTTGTCCATCGCGCCGCTCACGTCGAACACCAGGCATGTCGTCTCCGGCACGCGCGGCAGATAGGCCGCCAGCAGCTCGCTGTCCTGCGCCTCATCTTTGGCCTTGCCGCTCTCCAGCAGCGCGCAGTCCTGCACGATGATCAGGCGGTAATCGCTCATCATCGGCAGCGTCTCGCAGCTTTCGATGACCGCCTGTGCGGAAGGCGCGCTCATCACCGTGCGGTTCATGCTCTCCAGCCCCGGCATGAGCACCTTCTTTTCCAGCGCGGCCAGCGCGCTTTTGCGGATATACGCCTCTGGGCCGTAAAAGAGATACACATTGTGCACCTTGCCGGCCTTCAGCTCGTCAAAGAACGCCCACTGATCCATCGTCAGTCCACCACCATTCCGGGATTGCGCAGGAATGTGCCGCGCATCTCCAATCCGCCCGCCAGCGTCTGCACCTGCTCGCCCTCAAAGAAGAACGCCACGCGTGAGGCCCTTGTGCCCTCCGTCAGCGTGTTCACCATCGCGTAGACCGCCGCGCGCTCCTGTGCCGGTGCAAGAGCGGCCAGCGCGTCGCGGAAACGGCCGGAGAGGTTGACCGCAATCGTCTCCTCGCCCGCATGGACCGCCAGGATGTCCTCCTGCGTCAGGCCGTCCGGCAGCGCAAACAGCTCCTCTTCCTCCAGCGCCATCAGCGCGGCGAGGCGCGCGCGCGCGTCGTCTGCCTGCGCCTGGGGAAGCACGCGCTGTACGCGCGAAAGCCCCGTTCCGTCCATGACATAGAGCGTCGCCGGCGCGCCGACGCAGCCCTCGAAGTCGCTTCTCGTCGCCAGATTGGCGGCCATCCTGCCGCCGATCATCACCCGCAGGCCCTCCACGCCCGGCACAAAGCCCATCAGTGTGTCGGTCAGCATCGCCATATAAGTGTCAAGCGTGAGCCCGGCCGCGTCAAGCGCCGTCTCCAGCGCGTCGCTCATGCGCAGCTCGACGGCCAGATAACCGTCCTCCGTGCGGACGATCTCCGGCATCTCCTCGATGTAATCCATCGGCGCAGGCACGTCCTGCGCGCACAGCGTCAGGCCCGCGCCCTTGCCCAGCTCCTCCAGCAGCGTATACAGGTACTCGATCGGCGATACCTGCGCGTAGGCGATGGAGCGCACCTCCGGCAGGAGCAGTCCGCCTTGTGCCGCAGGGAAGTACAGCGTCGTCAGCAGCGTCACGCCGCCCGGGGAAAGGCGCTGCTCGTGCAGCCGGCTGTAGCGTGCGCCCACATCCAGGTCATCCACGCGCGTGATCGTGCCCACCGGCAGCGTCGCGCCCAGGTCCAGTCCCTCTTCGCGCCCGCCGATCAGGACATTCACATAGGATATCTCCGCAAACTCGGTCAGCGTGTTGGCAATCGCCATGCGCACCGCGTAGAGCATCTCCTGGGAGAGCGTCCTCACGCGCGCCGGCAGATCAACCGTCGCCACGCCGCAGGAGACCTCCAGCAGCCGTTCCCCGCGCACCGTGCCCAGATCGGGCCAGGCCGCGCCGTCTTCTCCCGCTTCCGGGCCGGCCAGCAGCGCATCCAGCGCCGCCTGCGCGCTGCTCTTTCCTCCCTCCACCGTCACGCTGCGCGTCACGGGGATGAGCCTTCCGCCATCCTCGCTGAGAAAATACAGCGTGCAGCGCATCGTATAGCCCTGTTCGCCGTCCTGCGTCGGTGCAGGCACGTCCGCTTTGATCTCCGCGGCGGACAGATCGGCCAGCTCGCGCTCGCTCACCTGGCTCACGCATCCGCCCAGCAGCAGCAGGAGCGCCGTCAGTCCGGCCGCCAGCGCCGCGCGCCTCACATGCTTCATCGTCATCCGTCCTTCCCCGGTCGTCTCCCCTCAGTCGCGGATCATGAGGGAGCGCAGCGTCCCGATGTCCATCGCCCAGTTGTCCTGCACGCGGCGCAGCGGCACCGATTCGCGCACGATCTGCGCGTCGCCGCCGTCCCGCGAGCGGATCTCGGCGTCGAGCACCAGCGTCGCGGTCTGTCCGTCAAAGGACACCGTGCCCGCCGATACGCTGTATGTCAGCAGCGAGATCCCCGGCTCGGCCATCTCCGTCTCAAAGACGGACAGCGTCGGCAGCGGATCGTCCTGCGCGTCCGCCATCAGCGGATACAGCGCGGCCCAGTCCTGCGCCTGCCAGGCCTCCATCGCCATCTCCAGCGCGCGGCCCGGCGTGAGCATCGCCTGCTCGTCGCGCGGGCATGCCGCCAGCACCAGCGCCGGATCGGTCACATTCGTGTCCAGCAGGGCCATGGGGATGCGCTGTGGAATCTCGTCGTCGTTTTCTGCGACGTAGAGCTGCACGCGCTGGAAGCGCCCGCCCTCCGTCAGCGACAGCGCAATCGACTGAACGGCCAGCCGCCTGCGCAGCGCCGCCTCCTCCTGCCACTCGGGCAGGTCCTCCCAGTCCGCCGGCGCGCCGTCCGGCCTGCCCAGGAAGCTGCCGGAGAGCGTCACAAACGCGATGGCTCCCTCGCCCGTCACGGAGATCACGCGCGTTCCCTGCGGGAACACGCCGCTCAGGTGCTCATGCGCGATGTCCGGTCCCTCGATCAGCCTCTGCACGATGCTGGTGGCGACGGTTTCCTCCCGCCGGATGTCCAGCTGCGCCTGCTGCGCACCGAGCAGCCCCGTATCCGCAAAGCGGAAGTAGAGCGTCACATCGAGCATATCCGTGCGGGAAGCGCCGCCAAGCTGCTGAGAGAAGGTGGGCACGTCGGCCGTCTGCGCGCGCTCCTCGCGCTGCGCAAGCAGCCCCGAGGCCGTCTCCATGATTTTTCCGCGCACATGCGGCTCAAGCGCCGCCACCAGCGCGAGCGCAAGCAGCAGGCAGATCAGCGTCTTTTTCATCTTCTCACTTCCCTCATCGCACGGCATTATTTCACCGGCAGCTGCACGGTGAACGTCGTGCCCTCGCCGCGTTTGGACTGCACCGTCACCGAGCCCGCGTGCAGGCGCACAATCTGCTGCACGATGGACAGGCCCAGGCCCGTGCCGCCCGTGTCGCGCGAGCGCGCCTTGTCCACACGGTAGAAGCGGTCAAACACGTGCGCCAGATCCTCCTCGGGGATGCCCACGCCGGTATCGCTGATGTCCAGCACCGCGTCGCGGCCCATCCTGCGCAGGCGCACGGTGATCTTCCCGCCGTCCGGCGTGTACTTGATCGCGTTTTCAATGATGTTGTAGCACACCTGCGCCAGCTTGCCGGGATCGGCAAACATCTCGCACGGATCGGTGATCTCCACCGAGATCTCCTGCCCGCGCTTTTTGGCCAGCGGCTGCAGGCGCTTGACGCTCTCGCGCACGGTCTCGGCGAACACCATCATCTCCCGGCGCAGGCGCAGCTTGTGGCTGTCGATGTGCACCAGCGTCAGCAGGTCGCCAACGACCGAGGACAGCCGGTCGATCTCCCGGTTGATGTCCGTCAGAAATTCCTGACGCAGCTCGGGCGGCATGTCGTCCTGGTAGAGCATCGATTCCACCAGGATCTTGATCGTCGCCAGCGGCGTCTTGAGCTCATGCGATGCGTTGGAGACGAACTGGTTGCGCGCCTCGTCGAGGTTGTGCACCTGCTCGCTCATCTGGTTGAAGGCAGCGGCCAGCTGCGCCATCTCGCCCTTGCCCGGCACATGCACACGGTGGCTGTAATCGCCCTTGCTCATGCGCTCGATGCCCGCGGAGAGCTCCGCCACCGGCCGGGTCACGATTCTGGAGATGAAGCCGGCCAGCACCAGCACGACCGCCAGCGCGATGCCGAAGATGGCCAGCATCCGGTCCTGCATGGACGTGAGCGAGTCGACTGTGTCCTGCACCGACGCGATCATCACCAGCGCGCCCACGCGCCTGTCGCCCGAGACCAGCGCCGAGACAAAGCAGCCAACCCACGTCCTGTTCACATCCCGGCCCGACAGCGGGTCGAGCACGGAGGGCGCCTGCTGCGTACCATCCTCGATCTGGTGAAAGCCGTAGTCGCTCTCCTTTTCGCCGCGCAGCACGGTGTGCACCTCCGAGAGCGCCAGGCGCGTGCCGCAGCGCTCGTCGAACGTATCCGCCTGGACCTTGCCGTCCATGTCCACGACCAAAAGACGGCCGCCGCCGGAGCGGGCCGCCTGCAAAAGCCGCTGATAAAACGCATCCGCCGATTCCTGCCCGATTTTTTCGCCCAGCGCGGCGGAAAGCTCGGACACGCCCGTCATGCCCGCCCTGACTGCGTCCTCAAAAAGGGAATCGCCGACCAGGCGGATCGTCGAGGTCGTCACCAGATAGAACGACACGCCGATGACCAGCAGGAAGGCGATCAGTATTTTGGTCCTTACCGAGTGCAGCGGGTTAATCCTTGTCGGTGAAATAGTAACCCACTCCCCACTTCGTCAGGATGAATTCAGGGCCGGAGTTGTCGCGCTCGATCTTCTCGCGCAGACGGCGGATGTGCACGTCCACCGTGCGCATATCGCCCATGTAGTCGTATTTCCAGACGGTTTCCAGCAGCGCCTCGCGGCTGTACACCTTGCCGCGATGAGTGATGAGCAGCTGCAGCAGGTCAAATTCCTTCGCCGTCAGGCGCACGGGCTGGCCCGCGAGCGTCACCGTGCGGCTCTGGCAGTTGACCTCCAGATCGTGCACGCGCACCACGCGCTTTTCCTCCACCGTCTCCATCACCGGCTGGCTGCGGCGGAAGATGGACTTGATGCGCGCCTTGACCTCCAGGATGTTGAACGGCTTGGTCATGTAGTCATCCGCACCGTACTCCAGGCCCAGGATCTTGTCCATGTCCTCGCCCTTGGCCGTCAGCATGATGATGGGCACATTGGAGCGCTCGCGCACGCGCTGGCACACCTCGATGCCGTCCACGCCCGGCAGCATCACGTCCAGCAGAATCAGGTCATAATGGCCGTCGAAAAACTTGGTGAGCGCCTCCTCGCCGTCCATGGCGGATTCCGTCACGTATCCGTCCTGCTCCAGGCTGTATTTAAGGCCCTTGAGAATCAGGGGCTCGTCGTCCACAAGCAAAATCTTCTTTGGCATCGTTTCATCATCCTCGTTCCGTCAGGTCTGCATTCCATATCCCATTGTAACGCAAAACCGCCGATAAAATCAAGACATCAGCAACACTTTTTCGCACTTTTTGTAACATTTCAATAGGCAAGTCATAGTTTTGCAACATTTCTATCCATCAGGGCCTGGTTTGCGGCAATCTGACGCTGTACATTTGAGGGCAAAAGTGGTATAGTAGAAAGCGCATTTATGCAAAAAGCATCTTTGCGCCGCGCTCAAAACCGCATCAAAGACGATATGCGCACAGTTGTTTACGTCAAAAATATGGAGGGAATTTCTTGTCCCGTCGACTGCTCGCGCTGCTGCTGACAGCGGCGCTTTTGATAACCGGCTTTCCCCCTGCGGTCTGTGCCGCAGAGCCCGCCTCAACCCCTGAGGAAGAGGGCTTCACGGATCCGGTGCTCTCCCCCAACGCCATTCCCTGGGACAGCAAGCATCCCGAGCTGCTGGACCCCAGCATGCTCTACGCCCGCAGCGCCATCCTCATCGAGGCGTCCACCGGCGAGGTGCTCTTTGAAAAGAACGCCGACGAGATCATGTATCCCGCATCGACCACAAAGATTCTGACCTGCTACATCGCCCTGCAGATGGCCGACCTTGAAAATGACGTGGTCACCATCTCGCAAAACGCCGTCGACCTCGTCCCGCCGACCTATGCGACCATCCCCGTCAGCGCCGGTGAAAAGGTGCCCATGGGCGACCTGGTCGCCGCGACGCTGGTGCGCTCCGGCAACGAGGGCGCCAACGCCATCGCCGAGTACATGAGCGGCAGCATTTCCTCCTTCGCCGATCTGATGAACCAGACGGCGCAGATGCTCGGCTGCTCGCAGGACACGCACTTCACCAACCCATCCGGCATCCATGACGAGAACCACTACACCACCGTGCGCGACATGTCCATCATCGCCCGCGCGGCCATGACGAACGAGCGCTTCCGCGAGATCGTCTCCAGCAACACCTATGCGATGCCGGCCACGGAGAGCGTCAGCGGCGCAGGCCATCCGCAGCGCACGCTGGTGGGCGGCACGCACATCCTCAATCCGGAAAACGACTACTTCTACCCGGACGCCATCGGCGTGAAGACCGGCTTCACCAACGCCGCGGGCTACTGCTTCGTCGGCGCCGCCAAGCGCGGCGGCATCGAGCTGATCTCCGTGGTGTTCTACTCCTCCAAGCGGGGACGCTGGACGGACACCAAAAAGCTGATGGAATACGGCTTCACGCAGGTGGAATCCATCAGCCCCGAATCGCTTTACGCCGAGGAGCCGCGCGTCATCGACATCACCGGCTTCGCGCTGGACGACGAGAAGCACGGCGAGCTGACGCTGGGCATCCGCGCCGTGGACGAGACGAAGGACATGACCATCGTCGGCAACAGCGCGAAGATCGACCTGCTGCGCGAGAATTTCAGCGAGGTCTCCGCCATCCGCTGGACGCGCGATTTCCGCGCGCCGATCAATGTCGGCGACGTGATGGGCATTCTCACCTTCTACTCCGAATCAAACGGCACCGCCGAGTACGAGCTGGTCGCCACGCGCTCCATCGCCATGCGCGAGGACGCGCCCCCGACGCTCGAGCAGATTGAGGCGTACACCGCCGCGGACGAGAACCCCTGGCCGCGCTTTTCCTGGGATCTGCTGGTCCCGCCCGCCGCGCTGCTGCTTGCCCTCCTCTGGCTGATCCGCTTCCTGCGCAGGCATCGCAAAAAGCGCCCAAAGGCGCCGAAGTTCGCGCCGGTCAAAAAGCGGTATCTGCGCTGAAACCACGCAAAGAAAAACACAGGATTCGCGAGCGTCCTGTGTTTTTTCATTGTTCATTTTTTGTGATGGGCCTTCAGATCGTCGATAATCATCGACAGATGAGCGATCTCCCGTTCCGAAAGACCCGATACATCCAGACCCACATACGTTTCATAGCCCAGCATATGATTGGGCGTCGTGTTAAAGGAACGAACAATGTTCAGAAACATATCCAGAGAAGGCGTAACATTTTCAATCTCCCAATTCGATACGGTTTGCTTGGTTACACCCAAGCGTTTTCCCAGTTCTTCCTGACTGATCCCTTTTGATGTGCGAAGCTCTTTCAATCGCTCTCCAAACATATAATCATCCCACCCGCTCCGTTGATATGCCTATTCTATTCAAATCCCTCCTATCTCAAAAAATACGTTTTGTCAAATATCAATTGACTTTATGTCAATTTTTAGTTATAATGCTTTATTAGATAAATATTATTAAATAGGATGATAATCTTCAAACAGGGGGATACATGTACGTTTCATTTAATATCATCGGCCGGAACATCAAGCAGGCGCGCAAGGCTGCCCACCTCACGCAGGAACAAGCTGCCGAGCGGGTCGGGCTTTCTGCACTGCATTACGGGCGGATTGAGCGCGGGCAGCGGCAGGTTTCCCTGAAGCAGCTTGCCAGAATCGGGACGGCGCTGGGGACGCCCTTTGAAGCGCTCCTGGCCGACTGTATTCTAGATCAGGAAAACGTCGCTTCGGTATTGGAAGCAGCGGCCGATCAACCAAAGGGCTGCGCTGAGTACGCACTGATTCTTCTGGATCAGTACCGCGAACAGCTCAAGGCTTATGCCCTGAAGCTTGAGCAGACAGACGCACGCCGCTAAAACCACAGATGACTTCCAGCAACCGCAAAAAATCCGGAAGAGCCGCGCTCTCCCGGATTCCGGTTGCCTGTCAATATGGCATAGTTATCACTTTGGGGCTGGATTATTTTCCGTCCTCTTCCACCTCAACCTCGGCATAGCAGACCTCCTCGATCTTCGCGAGGATTTCCTCCCGACCGGAGCCGTCTTCGCTGGAGAACGGAATCACCTGCCAGGGCTGCACGGCCAGCGCGCGGCAGATCGGCGCGATGTGCTTCATGCGCGCGCCGCGGCTGATCTTGTCCGCCTTCGTGGCGATCACCGTAAATGGGATGCCCGCCTGCCGCAGGAACAGGTTCATCTCCCGGTCCTCGCTCGTCGGCTCGTGGCGGATGTCCACCAGATGGAACACATGGCACAGATCCTCCGTCGTGGCAAAGTAGTTCTGCATCATTTTGCCCCAGGATTCCTTCTCCGCCTTGCTCACCTTGGCAAAGCCGTAGCCGGGCAGGTCGATGAAGTTGATCTCCTGGTTGATCTGGAAGACGTTGATCAGCCGCGTCTTGCCGGGCGTGGCGCTGGTGCGCGCCAGCTTGCCGCGGTTGGTCAGCTTGTTGATCATCGAGGATTTTCCCACGTTGCTCTTCCCCGCGAAGGCCACCTCCGGACAGCCTTTGGTTGCGAATTCGCCGTAGTCCTTCATCGAGGTGATGAAGTCTGCGCGTTTGACTTGCATGGTCTTCTCCTTTGCTTATGCGTGCAGTCCGGCCGCCTGATCCGTGCCCGCCGCAGGCAGGACGTCAGACATGCGCTCTTTGGTGGTTTTTTCCGCCTTGCGGGCGCGCGGCTTTTCGCACAGCGCCGTCTCCAGCACCGTATCGACCGTCTCTGCCGGGATGATCGTGATCGCCTTGCGCACGTTCTCCGGTACCTCCTCCAGGTCCTTGAGGTTCTCCTTCGGGATGAGCACCGTGTCGATGCCCGCGCGGTGCGCGGCCAGCAGCTTTTCCTTCAGGCCGCCGATGGGCAGCACGCGGCCGCGCAGCGTGATCTCGCCGGTCATGGCGACGTTCTGGCGCACGGGAATGCCCGTCAGCGCGGAAACCAGCGCCGTGGTCATCGTCACGCCGGCGCTCGGGCCGTCCTTGGGCACTGCGCCCTCCGGCACATGGATGTGGATGTCCAGCGTCTTGTAGAAGTCGTCGGCGATGCCCAGCTCGGCCGCATGCGCGCGAACGTAGGATTTCGCCGCGCGGGCGCTCTCCTTCATCACGTCGCCCAGACTGCCGGTCAGCTCAAGCTGGCCGGTGCCCGGCATGGTCGTCGTCTCGATTTGAAGCGTGTCGCCGCCCACGACGGTGTACGCCAGGCCGTTGACCACGCCGACCTCCGGCTTCCTGCCCGCCTTTTCGTAGTGATAGCGCGGCGCGCCGAGGTACTTTTCCAGCGTCTCCTGCGTGACGTTCACGCTCTCCAGGCCCTCGTCGATCATCTGCACGGCGCTCTTGCGCACCACCTTGCCGATCGTCCGCTGCAGACGGCGCACGCCGGCCTCGCGGGTGTAGCCCTGAATCAGGCTGCGCAGCACCTTATCGCTCATCTTCACGCTCTTGGGCGCAAGGCCGTGCTCCGCAATCTGCCCCGGCAGCAGGTGGCGCTTGGCGATGTTCAGCTTCTCGTCCTCCGTGTAGCCGCTGACCTCGATGAGCTCCATGCGGTCCAGCAGCGGCCGCGGGATCGTATCGACCGAGTTCGCCGTGGTGATGAACATCACGCCGGACAGGTCGAACGGGCACTCCAGGTAGTGATCGCGGAAGGCGTTGTTCTGCGCGCTGTCGAGCACCTCGAGCATCGCGCTCGCCGGATCGCCGCGCACATCGGAGGCCATCTTGTCGATCTCGTCGAGCAGGAACACGGGGTTGAGTGTGCCCGCCTGCTTGATCGAGGTGATGATCCGGCCCGGAATCGCGCCGATGTAGGTGCGCCGGTGGCCGCGGATCTCGGCCTCGTCGCGCACACCGCCCAGCGACATCTGCACGAACTTGCGGCCCAGCGCCCGGGCAATGGATTTGGCAATCGAGGTCTTGCCCACGCCGGGCGGGCCGACGAAGCAGAGCACAGGCCCCTTCATGTTGTTCTTGATGCGGCAGACGGCCAGGTACTCGATGACGCGCTCCTTGACCTCCTCAAGGCCGTAGTGATCCTCCGCCAGCACGCGGCGGGCGCGCTTCAGGTCGAGGTTGTCCGGCGTGCTCTTGCCCCACGGCAGGTCGAGCATCCACTCGACGTAGGTGCGGCTCACGCCGATCTCCGGGCTGCCCGGCGCCATACGGGAGAGGCGGTCCAGCTCGCGCTGGGTCTTCTCCCTCGCCTCGTCGTTCATGGGCGTTTTGCCCAGGCGCTCGCGCAGGTCCTCCACGTCGGTCGCGTCCTTGTCGCCCAGCTCCGTCTGGATCGCCTTGATCTGCTCGCGCAGGAAGTAGTCCTTCTGGTTCTGCTCGATCTGCTTGCGCACGCGCGCCTGCACCTTTTTCTCCACGCCCGCGAGCTCCGTCTCGCGCACGAGAATGGCACAGACGCTCTCCAGCCTCGTCAGATCGTCGAATTCCTCGAGCACCTGCTGGCGGTCGTCCACCTTCTGCAGGACGTTTGCGGCGATCATGTCGGCCAACTGGCCCGGATCCTCGATCTCCATGACAGCCTGCATGGTCTCCGTGGAGATGCGCCCGCTCATCTTGCAGTAGTCCTCAAAGTAGTTGTGCGCTGTGCGCAGCAGCGCATCCGTCTCGATGGAGGCCGGCGTATCCTGCGGGAGCAGCTCGTCCAGCGCCCCCTCGAAGTACGGGTCCTCCTGGGTCACGGCGCGCAGGCTGGCGCGGCTCTTGCCCTCCACAAGCAACCGGATGTTGTCGCCCGGGAGCTTGATCACCTGCTTGATCGCGGCGATCGTGCCCACATGGTAGATGTCGTCGATGCCGGGGTCATCCACGTCGATATCCCGCTGCGCGACGAGGAAGATGCGCTGATCCTCCATCATGGCGCGCTCAAGCGCGGCGATGGACTTCTTTCTGCCCACGTCAAAGTGGAGCACCATATGCGGAAAGACCATCAGCCCGCGCAGCGGCAGCATCGGCAGGGTCACCGGCTGCGTGCGTTTCTTTTTCGGCTTGGCCAAATTCAGTTCCTCCTTGCATGTCGGTCCGTATTCGTAAGGCTCGGACCGATGTTTTCTTATTATACCTGAATGATGCGCAATTTGCAACCGATACAGCCTGACCAACTGTCGCCTGTCATCAAATGGCTTCCTGGCTTCTTCCTCTTGCCTCCGCCGGGCTTTTGTGCTATACTCCGGTTTGGGAATGAAGCTCTCCCAAGGCATATGCCTGAACCGCTTTTCAAGCTGATGGCTTCTGCTGTTTTTTCGGCAGAGCTGTCGGCTTTATTTTTGCCCGGAGGTATCCCTTATGCTGACTTCGCTTGCGCTCATCTTTCTTGTCGGTCTGGCCGCAGCCGCGCTCTGTGCGCGCATCGGTCTGCCGCGCATCATCGGCATGCTGCTCGCCGGCATGCTGCTTGGACCCCATGTGCTCGGCCTGCTTGACCCGTCCATCCTGAGCATCTCCGCCGATCTTCGGCGCATGGCGCTGGTCATCATCCTGATCAAGGCCGGGCTCTCGCTGAGCATCGATGATCTCCGCAAAATCGGCCGTCCGGCGCTGCTGATGTCCTTCCTGCCCGCTCTCTTTGAGCTGCTGGCGGTTGTTCTCCTCGCTCCGCGTATATTTGGCGTCACGGTTTTGGAAGCTGCAATCCTCGGGGCTGTGCTCAGTGCCGTGTCGCCCGCCGTCGTCGTGCCGAGGATGGTCGCGCTGATTGAGGAGAAGCGCGGCACGGGCAAGGCGATTCCGCAGCTGATCCTGGCTGGCGCGTCGCTGGATGACGTGTTTGTCATCGTCCTGTTTTCCTCCTTCACGACCATGGCGCAGGGAGGACGCGTTGGTGTTTCCGCATTGCTGGGGATTCCCGTTTCCATGGTATCCGGCACGCTGCTCGGCATGCTGACCGGCGCTTTGCTTGCATGGTTCTTTGCCTGCCGGCATGCTCGCGGCAAGGGCATCCGCAGCAGCGTGAAGGTCATTCTCCTGCTCGCCGTTTCCTTTCTGCTTCTGGCTGCGGAGGAAGCACTTGAGGGTATCGTTCCGCTCTCCGGCCTGCTGGCGGTCATGAGCACGTCGATCACACTGGCCATGCGCAGCGCACCGTGCGTCGTCGATCGCCTCAAGGCCAAATTCGGCAAGCTCTGGCTTGCAGCGGAAGCCATCCTGTTTGTGCTTGTCGGCGCAGCGGTGGATATCCGCTATACGCTGAGCGCCGGTCCGGGCGCTGTTGTGCTGATCGCGCTCGCGCTTCTCTTCCGCTCCGCCGGCGTGCTGCTCTGCCTGCCCGGCACCCCACTCAACCGGCGGGAACGGCTGTACTGTGTCATCGCCTATCTGCCCAAAGCCACCGTGCAGGCCGCCATCGGCTCCGTGCCGCTGGCCATGGGTCTGCCCTGCGGCAGCCTCGTCCTCTCCGTCTCCGTGCTCGCCATCCTCATCACCGCTCCTCTGGGCGCCATCCTCATGGACAGGACCCGGGATCGCCTGCTGGTAGCCGAGCCATAACGTTCTTTTCCCGCGTGAATCCGCTCAAGGCGCGCACCGAAACTGCATCACACAGCAAAGCATCCGCACGGTCTCCCATACGGATGCTCTTTATGTATTGTTTCAGGACACCGACGGGCGTCTGTCCGTCGCGCCCTCGCGCCTGGCCTTGCCCGCGCCGATCTTGCGCTTGGGCTCGCCGGGCACCAGCGTCGGCTCGACGTTTTTCGTGATGACGTCCTCGGTCACGATCACGCGCTCCACGTCGCAGCGGCTGGGCAACTCGAACATCGTGCCCATCAGCGCGTCCTCAATGATCGCGCGCAGGCCGCGCGCGCCGCTCTTTCTGGTGATTGCCTTCTTCGCAATCGCCTTGAGCGCCGCGTCCTCGAAATCGAGCTCCACGCCGTCCAGCTCCACGAGCTTCTTGTACTGCTTCACCAGCGCGTTGCGCGGCTCGGTCAGGATGCGCACCAGCGCCTCCTCGTCCAGGCTGTCCAGCGTCACCAGGATGGGCAGACGGCCCACAAACTCCGGAATCAGGCCGAACTTGAGCAGGTCCTCCGGGCGGATGTCCGCGAGGATTTCACCCACGTTCTTCTTCGTGTCGCGGCTCTTGACTTCCGCGCCGAAGCCCATGGAGCCCGCGCCGTTGCGCTTTTCGATGATCTTGTCGATGCCGTCGAACGCGCCGCCGCAGATGAACAGGATGTTCGTCGTGTCAATCTGGATGAACTCCTGATGTGGGTGCTTGCGGCCGCCCTGCGGCGGCACGCTGGCCACAGTGCCCTCGATGATCTTGAGCAGCGCCTGCTGCACGCCCTCGCCGGAGACGTCGCGGGTGATCGACGGGTTCTCGCTCTTGCGGGCGATCTTGTCGATCTCATCAATGTAGATGATGCCGCGCTGCGCCGCCTGAATGTCGTAATCGGCGTTCTGAATCAGGCGCAGCAGGATGTTCTCCACGTCCTCGCCGACGTAGCCCGCCTCGGTGAGGCTGGTCGCGTCCGCGATGGCGAAGGGCACCTTGAGGATCTTGGCCAGGGACTGCGCCAGGAACGTCTTGCCGCAGCCGGTCGGGCCGATCATCACGATGTTGCTCTTCTGCAATTCGACATCGCCGCGCTTTTTGGGCGCGTTGATGCGCTTATAGTGGTTGTAGACGGCCACGGCGAGCGCGCGCTTGGCCTTCTCCTGGCCCACAACGTACTCGTCGAGCACCGCCTTGATTTCCGCCGGCTTGGGCAGATTCTGCGGCTCCTGGCTGGGCGCGGTGCCCAGATCATCGGAGATGATCTCCTGGCACAGCGCGACGCACTCGTCGCAGATATACACGCCGTTGCCCGCGATGATGCGGCGAACCTGATCCTGCGTTTTGTCGCAGAAGGAGCAGCGCGCCACGCGCGGCTGCCTGGTTTCGTCCTTATCTCTTGGCATGTCGCACCTCAGATTCTGATTGATCGATAGAGAATGATTTCTCCCCCGCCCGGGAGGAGAAATCATGCAAAGGTCTTACTTTTTGCGCGGCTGATAAATCTCGTCGATGATGCCGTACTTCAGCGCCTCCTCGGCAGTCATGAAGTAATCGCGCTCCACGTCCCGCTGGATCTTCTCCAGCGGCTGGCCGGTCATCTCGGCCATCAGGCCGTTCATCTTGTTCTTGGTGCGCAGCAGCCACTCGGCGTGCAGCTGCACGTCCGTCGCCTGGCCGCTCGCGCCGCCGCTGGGCTGATGGATCATGACCTCGCTGTTGGGCAGGGCCAGACGCATGCCCGGCTCGCCGGCCATCAGCAGGAACGCGCCCATCGACGCGGCCATGCCCAGGCACACCGTGCGGACCTTCGGCTTGATGTAGCGCATGGTGTCAAAGATCGCCATGCCGTCGGTGACGCTGCCGCCCGGGCTGTTGATGTACATGGAGATTTCCGCGTCCGGGTCCTCCATCTCCAGAAACAGAAGCTGGGCGACGATGCTGTTGGCCAGCTGCTCGTTCACCTCGCCGCGCAGGAACACGACGCGGTCCTTGAGCAGGCGGGAGTACACGTCATACGAGCGCTCGCCGTACGGCGTCTTCTCGATGACGCTCGGCTCCATATAGTAATTGTTGGTCATAGGAATGCCTCCTCATCACATGCGAATCGGCAGGCGCGATTGGCTAAGCCAATCAGGCCTCGATCTTCGCGTTGTCGGCGAGGAACTTCACGCAGTTGTCGCGGATCGCATCGGCCTTGAAGTACTCGATATCGCTCTCAGACAGGGACGCCTTGAACTCCTCGACGGTCTTGCCGGTCTGGGCGGCGAACGCCTCCAGCTGCTTGTCGATCTGCTCCTGGGTGGCATCGATGGCCTCGGCCTTCTCAATCGCCTCGAGCACCAGGTGCGCCTTCACGCTCTTCTCGGCCTGGCCGCGGTAGTTCTCACGGAAGGCCTTCATGTCGGAGCCGGTGTACTTGAGGAAGTCATCCAGCTTCAGGCCGTTGCCCATGAGGCGGTACTCGAAGTCGCGCATCATGGAGTCGATCTGGCGCTCGATCATCGCCTCCGGGATCTCCACGGTCGCGTTCTCCAGCACCTTCTCGATCACCGCGTTGGTGAAATTGTTGTTGTCGCGCTCAGCAGCCTGAGCTTCCAGTTTGGCACGGATGTCCGCCTTGTATTCCTCCAGGGTGTCAAACTCGGAGATATCCTTGGCAAAATCGTCGTCAAGCGCCGGCAGCTGGGTCTCGGTGATGGAGTTCACCTTGACATGGAACACAGCGGCCTTGCCCGCCAGCTCCTCGGCATGGTACTTCTCCGGGAAGGTGACCTGCAGGTCCTTCTCCTCGCCGATGTTCATGCCGATCATCTGCTCCTCAAAGCCCGGGATGAAGCTGCCGGAGCCGATCTTGAGGGTCTGATCCTGCGCGGTGCCGCCGGCAAAAGCCACGCCGTCCACGGTGCCGGCATAGTCAAGGTTCACGGTGTCGCCCTCGGCAACCGCGCGGTCCTCGACCTGGATCTCGGTCGCCTGCTTGTTGCGCTCTTCCTCCACGCGCGCGTCGACCTCGACGTCAGTCACGACGGTGGTCTCCTTCTTCACGGACACGCCCTTGTACTCGCCCAGGGTCACGTCCGGCTTGACGAAGACCTCGCAGGTGAACTTGAGGTTCTTGCCCGCGCCGATCTCCTGAATCTCGATCTCCGGACGGTCGACAACCTCAATCTTGTTCTCGTCCACGGCCGGGCCGTACACTTCGTCGAAGATCAGCTCAAAGGCTTCGTCGTAGAAGACGCCCTCGCCGTACATGTTCTCGATCATCTTGCGCGGGGCCTTGCCCTTGCGGAAGCCCGGGATGGTGACCTGGTTGCGGACCTTGAGGTACGCCTTGCCCATCGCCTCATCGAACTTCGCGCTGTCGATGTCAAAGGACAGCTTGACCTTGTTGCTGGCAATCTTCTCTACGGTGGTGCTCATGTGCTTTTGCTCCTCCTGAATATCAATCATGGATGATGTTGTTCTGCTTTCTGTTCACAGCATCCCGGAAAACCGAAAACGCTATCCGATATTGTAGCACACCGATAAAAGAAGATCAATCCCAAAAAAGCGGGCAAATGCTCATTTTTTCTGGTTTTCACCGGATTGACGGGCGATTTTTGCCGCCATTGGCCATCCTTATGCGCCCCGGTCTGTTTTTATGCCGGGTCAGTGCAGTGTTTTCACATAAGCTCGGCGCGATTGGCGCACACTGAGGCCAGCTTGCGCGTGAGGAGGGCTTTTATGGATCGTTCGCTTCTGCACGTCGTCAGCTGCGTCCTGCGCACGCAGGCGGACGCGGACGACGCGCTTCGTCAGCTTCGCCGCCTGAGCGCGGGCGATGCTGCCCATACCCTGCTCCTCTTTGCGGATTTTCATGCGGCCAACGCCGCAAGTCTTCCGGATGACGCGCCGCTGCTGCGCCGCCTCCAGTCCGGCGTGATGGCGATGAATGCCCGCCGTCCCGGCCGGTTTCTGCTGCTGGCGCGCCGGCGCGTCTGGGACGACGCCAGCAGGCAGTACCTAGGCTGGGAGCAGCCGCTCGCCTGCCGCGAGGTGCTCGCCCAGCTGCTCTCGTCCGGCCAGACCTCCGCCGTCTTCGACGCAGCCACCGTCTCGCCCGCCTCGCTGAAGGGCCGCTTTGACGCCGTGCTCTTTTCCGGCATGGAGCTTTCCTGCACGCCCGATACGCCCACGCGCATGCTCGCCGCGCTTGACCATGCCCCGTGCGGCCGCGTCGCCGCGCCAATCCGCCATCCCCGCGCCTATCCGGAAACCGTGTTTGCGCGGCTGGTCCGCACCTGCGGCTTCTCGCTCTCGCCCGTCTGCGCCGCGCGGGAAACGCTGCTTGCCCGCGACGGCCTGCTGCCCGCGTATCAGCCCACGCTGTTTACCGCCGGAGCGCTGATCGCCTCGCTTGACGCGCCCGTCACCGCCTCGCCCAAAGCGGAGGGCTGCTTCTTCATGCGCCGCGCGCCGCTCACCCTTGCGGCATGCTTTTCCGCGCACCGGCTGCACGTGCTGCGCCGCACCGATGCCGTCTCGTTCCTGCCGCTCGTCCAGCTCGCGCTGCTTGTGACGAGCGCGCTGACCGGCGTGCCGCTGCTCACGGCGCTGGCCCTCCTGCCGGAGGCGCTGGCCCTTCTGCATCCGCGTCTTTTGCCAGGCGCGCTGCTGCGCACGGCGCTGCTGCCGCTCACCGCCGCCGTCTCGCTTGACGCGCTGCTGTGCCGCCTGTTTGCCCGTTCCCGGTGGTTTCGCCTTCGCCTGCCGGACAGCCTCGTCTCCGCGCAGGGCTGCATGCTCACGGGTGCGGTGCTTCTGCCGCTCGCCATCGCCAGCGTGCAGGCGCTCGTTTTCCTGCTGCCCATCCTGCTGCTGTGGCTCGGCGCGCCGCTGCTGCTTCCCGCGCTCGCCTCGCCGACGCTCGAGCGCATTCCGCTGGCGGAGGATCAGCGCGCCCAGCTGCGCACGATGGCGGAGAGCGCGTACTTTGACGCGGCGCAGGACGTCCATGCGCCGGCCGCCCTGCGGATGCTCGCCGCCTGCGCGGGCTGCATGCTCGGCGTGCTCGAGCCGGACGAGGCCGCGCGGCAGACGCAGGTCCTGCTTACGGCCGAGCCCGCCGTGGATTCTCCCGTGGAGAACGCGGCGCTCCTGGTCTGCGCGCAGTTTCTGCGCGAGCGCATGGCGGACTGCGATGCCGCGCTGCGCGCCCTGCCCGCACAGCTGGAGGAATACGCGCGCAAAAAGGCCAGGACGCAGCCGCCCTTTCCCGGCGCGTCGCAGGACGATCCGCTTGCCGCGCTGTTTCTGCCGCTCGGCCCCGCCGGGCGCACGGCGCAGCATGCGATTACCCTGCCGCTGACGCATCCGCACACCTACCTCAAGCATCTTCTGCCCGACGGGAACCCGACGGGCGATTCGCTTGCGCGCTTTCTGGCGCTGGCTGCCGCGGCGCTCGATCATCCCTTCCATGCGCTGCTGCTGCGCTCTCCGGTTGCCGCGCCGTACGCTGTGATGATGTACGTTTAGGGAAACGTTGGGGCCGCAGGCCCCAAACCCCGCCTGGGGACGCAGTCCCCAGACCCCTTCTTCGCTTCGCGGCGGTTTTACGCAGCGACACAAAAGCGCAGGGCCAAGCCCTGCGCAAATGATTCAAAATACGGTGAAGCCCGCCTCGCGCAGCGCCTCGATGATGCGCTGTGCGTGATCGCGGTCCTGCGTCTCCATGGTGATTTCCAGAATCGCGTCCCGGATATCGAGATCCACGTCCGTGCGGTCGTGATGCACGGCCATGACGTTCGCGCCGGCCGCGCCGATGATGTGGGACACCATCTCCAGCTGGCCCGGACGGTCCTGCATCAGGATGCGCAGCTTGCTCACGCGGCCCGCGCGCAGCAGGCCCTTCTCGATGATGCGGGAGATCATCGTCACGTCGATGTTGCCGCCGGAGATGACCGCGACGACCTTGCCGCTCGTGTCAAACTTTTTGCCCATGATTGCCGCCACCGCGGACGCGCCCGCGCCCTCGGCAACCATCTTGCCGCGCTCCATCAGGAACAGGATTGCCTGCGCGATCTCGTCGTCGTCGACCGTCACGACCTCGTCGACGTATTTTTGGCACATTTCAAACGTCAGCTCGCCCGGCTGCTTGACCGCGATGCCGTCGGCGATGGTCTTCGCGCTCTCGAGCGCCACGACGTGCCCCGCCTCCAGCGACGCCTTCATGCCCGCCGCGCCCGCTGCCTGCACGCCGACGATGCGCACGTTCGGGTGCAGCATCTTCACCGCCGCCGCCACACCGGAGGCCAGTCCGCCGCCGCCGATGGGCACCACGATGGTGTCGACGTCCGGCAGGTCGTCCATGATCTCCAGGCCGATCGTGCCCTGGCCCGCGATGACCATCGGGTCGTTGAACGGATGGATGAACGTCGCGCCGGTCTCCTTCTGCAGGGTGCAGGCCATGGCATAGGCGTCGTCGTACACCGCGCCGTGCAGCACCACCTTTGCGCCCAGCTCGCGCGTGGCCATCACCTTGGAGAGCGGCGCGCCCGCCGGCATGACGATCGTCGCCGGGATGCCGAACGCCTTCGCCGCAAGCGCCACGCCCTGCGCGTGGTTGCCCGCGGAGGACGCGATCACGCCGCACGCGCGCTCTTCCTCGCTCAGGCTCGCGATCTTGATATACGCGCCGCGCACCTTGAAAGAGCCGGTGTTCTGCAGGTCCTCAGTCTTGAGGTACACCTGCGTGCGCTCGTCCGAGAGCGCCTTGAACTGCACAAGGCCCGTCCTCTGCGCCACACCCTTGAGGCGTTCGCGCGCCTCCAGAATCATACCAAGCGTAACAGACATAGTTAACTTCCTTTCGTATCTTCCTCGCAAAACCCGTGCAGGAAACGTTGGGCTGCCGCCCAAACCCGCCCGAGGGACCTCGTCCCTCGGACTCCCTTCTTCGCTTCGCGCGGATAAAAAGCATTTGAATGCGTCATTCGGTTTGATGAAGCGGCACAGCACGCGCCATCTCGTAGATCATGATGCCGGCCGCCACCGCCGCGTTGAGCGACTCCGCGCCGCCGCGCATGGGCAGCGCCAGATGATGCGTCGCCACCTCTCGCACCGCAGCGGACACGCCGTTCCCCTCGCTGCCGATGACCAGCACCGCCCTTTCGTGCGGGCAGTGTGCGTAGAAATCCGCGCCGCCCAGCTCCGTCGCCACAATCGCGTAGCCCCGCGCCTTCATCTCCTCCAGCGCCGCGGGCAGATCAGCCGTGCGCCTGACCGGCACGCGGAAGACGGAGCCCATCGTCGCGCGCAGCGTCTTGGCGCCGTAGAGATCAGCGCACGCGCTCGACAGCAGCGCGCCGTCAAAGCCCGCTGCGTCCGCCGTGCGCAGGATGGTGCCCACGTTGCCGGGGTCCTGCACGCCGTCCATCGCCACGATCAGGCTGCCGGAAAGGCGCTCCGGCTCCTCCGGAATCCGCACCGTGCAGCAGACGCCCTGCGGGGTCTTCTGCTCGCTGATCGCCTGCATGACCGCCGCCGTTACCAGCAGCACCTCGCAGCCGGCCGCCTGTGCCGCCCCGATCAGCTCCGCAAGCACCTCCCGGCGGCTTTCGTCCACAATCAGCGTGCGGCAAAGCCCGAGCGCGATCGCCTCGCGCACCATCTTGACGCTCTCCGCCAGAAAGAGGCCCGCCTCCCGGCGGCCCTTCGCCTTCTGCAGCTCGCGCAGCCTCTGCACCTGCGGATTGTGAACGCTCGTGATCTCCTTCATGCGCCCTGCCGCCTCCCTCAAACTGTGCAATACAAGTATTGTATCGCAAAACGCAGCCAAGCGCAAGCAAAAAGCGGGCCGAAGCCCGCTTTCTCAATAGACCACGATCTCGCCCTCGGACAGGCCGGAGAGAATCTGCACCTGGCTGTCCGTCATCATGCCGATCTCCACCTGGCGGTATTCGCCGCTCTGCATCTGCACAAACCAGTGATCGCCGTCCTTTTTGAGCGCCTCGCTGGTCAGCAGCAGGGCGTTTGAAGCGCTGGACACCTGGATTTCGCCGGAGACGTTCATGCCGCCCAGCACGCGGCTGTCCACCTCGCCGGTCAGCTCGATGTACACGTCGTACGTCGTCACGCTCGTCTCCGTATTGCCCAGCGGCGCGATCTTCTGCACCACGCCGGTCAGCGTGATATCCGGCAGCGCGTCCACGGACAGCGTGGCTTTCTGACCCGCTTCGACCATCGGGATGTCCAGCTCGTCGATTTCAAGAATCAGCTGCATGCCCGCGCCGCTCTCCACGAGGGTCATCAGCTTCGTGCCGGCGGAAACGCTGTCGCCCTTCTCCACGTCCACGGAGACGACCTTGCCGTCGCACGGCGCGACGATGGCCAGCTGCTCCTGCTTCTCCATCGCCTTTTCCAGTTCGACCTTGGTCTTCGTGTATTCGTGCAGCACTCGGTCGTTGTCGTAGTACAGCGGGATCTCATCCCACTCGATGCGCGCGATCACGTCGTAGCGCTTGAGCATCTTGCCCACCTTGACGTTCCAGGACAGCCCCTTCACCGTGCCGCCGTAGGCGGAAACCGCCATCGGCTTGTTGATCTCAAGAATGCCCTCGCCGATGGGCTCGCCGTCCAGCGTCGTCACCGTCACGGGGGCGTCCATCGGGAATTCATCGCTATTGACCTGGATGACCGCCTCAGTGCCGCGGCGCGTCAGGCTGATCACGTTGCCCGTCGTGTCAATGCCCTCGCCCAGCACGCACACCTCCTGGTCGTACGCCAGGTCCACGCCTTCAATGCCTTCAAGCTCGACCTTCATGCGCCCGTCCGTGGAGAGCATCACCACGCAGCCGTGCTCCCTGTACACCGCCAGTGCGTCGTCGCCCGGCTCGATGTACACCGCCATCACGCGGCCGTCGCTGGGCGCACGGATGGTGATCTCGTCGGAGTATTTCTCCATCAGCGGTTCGCCGGTGTTCACGTCGAAGCGAAGGCTGCCATCCTCGTAGGTGGCCTGCTTGTAGTTGTACTGTGTGTGCGTCTTCGTGTAGAGCACGTCGCTCTGGGCCAGCTGGATCTCGTATTCGAGCTGTGCGACCTCGTCCGCCAGATCATCGTTCTCGAGCTTCATCAGTACGTCGCCGGCCCTGACCGTATCGCCCATCTCGACATACCACTCCACCACCTCCGCATCGATTTCCGCGTAGACGCCGGGCTGGCTGGCCGGCAGGATCTCGCCGGTGCCAAACACCGTTGTGGAGATGTTTCCGCTGGTCACGCGGGCCGTCTCCGCCTGCGCGCCGGCGGCCAGACACAGCGTGGCCGCCGCGAGCAGAATCCTCAATTTCTTTTTCATGGCCGCACCTCCGCCGCTTAGCTGTAGTGCAGCGCGTCGATCGGCTTGAGCTTGGAGGCCTTGTTCGCCGGATACAGGCCGAACACCACGCCGACGAACATCGAGAAGCCCCTGGCCAGCTGCGCCACGCCGGCGCTGGCTGTCACCGACATGCCCATATAGCTTTCCAGCAGGTGCATCAGGCCGTAGCCCAGCAGCAGGCCCAGCAGACCGCCCATGCCCGAGAGCACGACGGACTCGATGAGGAACTGCAGCAGGATGTTGCGCCGCTTGGCGCCGATGGCCTTGCGGATGCCGATCTCACGCGTGCGCTCCGTGACGGAGACGAGCATGATATTCATGATGCCGATGCCGCCGACCAGCAGCGAGATGCCTGCGATGCCGCCCAGCATCAGCGACAGCGTGCCCGCCGTCTCCTCCATGGCCGCCAGCATCTCCTCCTGGTTCATGATGGAATAGGTGCTGTCGTCCTGATACTTCTTATAGAGGAAGCTCTCCACCGCCGTCTGCGCCGCGCTGACCATCGTGGAATCCGTCGCAGCGACGTAGAACGAGGTGATCGACGTGGACTCGAGCATGCGCTGAGCCAGCGTGAAGGGCAGCACCAGCGTGGAGCTCGTGCCGTCCAGCACGCCGACGATCTTGAACATGCGTCCGTTCACATGCAGCGTGTTGCCCACCACGTTCGTGTTGCCGAAAAGATCCTCCGCCAGATCGGGGCCGATGACGCAGACCGCACTGCGGTTTTCCACGTCCGCATCGATGATGTATCGTCCGGAGGCCAGCTCGGTGCTGACAATGTTCGCATAATCCGGATACACACCCATGATCGACGCTGTGGTGTTCGTGCTGCCGGCCTTGACGGTCAGGCTGCCGGACACCGTCGGGGAGACATACTGAATGTATTCGTTGTCCTTGAGCGCAAGCACATCCTCCGCCTTCAGGATGACGGTGCCCTTCGCGCTGGAGCTGCGGGAGCTCTTGTTCATGCCGAAGCCGAAGCGGCGGGTCTGAATCGTGACGCTGATCATGTTCGTGCCCATCGAGGAGATGGAATCCGTGACGGAGGAGGTCGTGCCCTGGCCGATGGCCATCAGCACGGTCACGCTCATCACGCCGATGATGACGCCCAGCATGGTCAGAAAGGAGCGGACCTTGTTGCCCCAGATCGCCTTGAAGGCCATCTTGACGGTTTCAATCGGGTTCATCAGATGACCACCTCGCTCTCGTCCATCGGCTCGAGCACCTTGCCGTCGTGAATGTGAATGGCGCGCGGCGTCTGCGCCGCGATCTTCGCGTCGTGCGTGATGAGCACGATGGTGTTGCCCGCCTCGTGCAGCTCGTGGAAGAGCTTCATCACATCCGCGCCGGTCTTGGAATCGAGGTTGCCCGTCGGCTCGTCGGCCAGGATCAGGGAGGGATCACCAGCCAGCGCGCGGGCGATGGCCACGCGCTGCTGCTGGCCGCCGGAGAGCTCGGTCGGCTTATGGTGCATGCGATCGAGCAGCCCGACGCGGCCCAGCACCTCGCGGCTGCGCTTGTGGCGCTTGCCCGCGCTCATGCCCTGATAGATCAGCGGCAGCTCCACATTCTCCTGTGCCGTCAGCTTGGGCAGCAGGCGATCTTTTTGCCGCGGATCGTCGCCAGCTCATCCTCGGTGTAGTCGGTGATGTCCAGCCCGTCAAAACGGTAGATTCCATCATCGGCTGTGTCCAGACAGCCAATGATGTTCATCAGGGTCGATTTGCCGGAGCCGGAGGGGCCGATAATGGAGACGAACTCGTGCGGCTTGATGTGAATGTCCACGCCGCCCAGCGCCGCCACGACGTTGTCGCCCATGCGGTATTCCTTTCGGATGCCCTGCATGACAATCATGTTCGTCCCTCCTTACCGCATGCCGCCCATGCCGCCGCCCATGCTGCCGCCGCCCATGCCGCCCATCATCATGCCGCCGAACATGGAACTGCTGTTGTCATCGTCGCTTGCGGTGTAGAGCACGACGTCGCCCTCACTCAGGCCGGAGGTAATCTGGGCATAGTCGTCGTTCTGCATGCCAACCTCCACCTTCACCAGAGAGCCGGTCACCTGCGCGGCGCTGGTGGTCTCCACGCCCTCATACAGCCAGGCGCGCACCTTGCCCACCACGCCGGAAACCAGGCTCTTCGCCCTGGCCGCAAGACCGGTCTCTTCCTCAGTCTGCGCAGGTTCTCCGCCCGGAGTCATCCCCTCGGGCATTCCGCCCGCATTGGGCATGCCGCCCATATCCGGCATCTGCCCGCCGGACGGCATGCCGCCCTGCATGCCCTGACCGCGGCTGCCGCGCTGGCTGCCGGAAGCTGCGCTCTGCGCCGCGTCGGCCAGCACGGTGGTACCGCCGTCCGCGACCATCACATAGGTCTGGTTCTTGATGGTCATCAGCGCCTCCACCGGCACATAGAGCACGTCGTCCGCAGAAGCCACCTCGATTTCACCCGTCGCGTTCATGCCCGAGCGCACGCCCGTGCCCGCCGCGTCGAAGGTCAGCTCCACGTCATAGGTGGTCACGCCGCCGGAGTTGTTGCCGACCGGGGCGATCTTGTAGACCTCGCCGGTGAGCTCCAGGCTGCTGAGCGCGTCGATGGTGATGGAAACCGGCTGGCCGATCTCGACCTGCACGACGTCCAGCTCATCGACCGCGATGGTCAGGTTCATGTCCTCGCCCTGGAGGATCGAGCCGATCAGCGTGCCGCTGGTGATCTCGTCGCCCTCCTCCACGTCAAGCGTGGCCACCGTGCCGTCGCAGGGCGCGACGATGATCAGGTTTTCGCGCTGCTCCTTGGCCTCCTCCAGCTCCTTGGCGGACGCCTCGCGCTGCAGGCGCAGCTCCTCGATCGTCAGCGTGAGCGGGGAATCCGTCAGGCGGAACATGCGCTCGGTACGGCCGACCTTCGAGCCGAGGATCGCGTCCACATAGGTGATGGTGCCGCCGAATGCGGAGACCGCCATCGGCTTGTTCGGCTCCAGCGTGCCCTCGCCGATGATCTGGTTGTCGGCGTTGCGCACCTCGACGGTCCTGCCCATGATCATGTCCGCCTTGCCGTCGCCGTCATAGTCCTTGTTCATCGGCAGGTCGTCCTCCATGACGGTGATGGTCGCCTGCGTGCCCTGGCGCGTCAGCTCCACGACCGTGCCCTCGGCGTAGATGTGCTCGCCGATGACGGTCACCTTCTCGTCAAGTGCCAGGCCGAGCGCGCCCTCCGCGCTGGTCAGCTCCACCTTCATGCGCTCATCGGTGGAGATGACCGCCAGCGCGCCCTCGCGGCGGAAGACCGCCAGCGCGTCGTCGCCCGCCTTGGCGTAGATGGCCACGACGCGGCCAGCCACCGGCGCTTCGATGCTGGAGACCTTGGAGCCTGCGCGGGTCTCGGTGATCTGCGCGTCCAGATCCCACAGCGCGAACTCCAGGTCGGTGATGGTGTCGTCGATCTCGTCGTTGGTGAGCACGGCGAGAATATCGCCCGCCTTCACCTCGTCGCCGACGGAAACGCGCAGATCGGTCAGCGTGCCGTCCGCCTCAGCCAGCACATTGGGCTGATTGCGCGCGGAGGTCGTGCCCGTGCCGTACACGGTTTCCGACATCGCGCCGCGCATCACCTGCGTCTGGCTGTAGCTGCTCTCCGTATCGGAGTTGGCCGCTTGGTTCTTGATATAGGCCTTCAGGCCAAAGAGAATGGCCGCCAGCACGACCGCCAACAGGATCAGCCGCTTGATCCACTTTTTGATGCTGCGTCCGGCCCTGCCCCGGCGCTTCTTCTGTTTGGTTTCGCTCATCGATATTCCTCCGCTCCGATTGCATTCTCTGTTGGTTCTGCAACGCGGTCATTGTAAAGGAACACCGTGGCAGAAATGTGACGGGCAGGAAACGGGAGTGCAAATCCTTTGCGCAGCATGCCGTCAAAGCGCCGTAAGCCCTCAGGCGCTGTATCCCGGACCGCTGCTCTGCAGAAAGATCGGCATTATAAAAAGCCCCTGCGCAGTGCAGGGGCCTTCATTATCTATTAATAGCGGGGAGCGCGGCGGGAAGCGTAGCACTCGCTGCAATAGATCGGTCGGTCGTTCTTCGGGATGAAAGGCACGCGAGTCGGGGCGCCACACTGCGCACAGGTGGTCTCGTACATTTCGCGCTGCTGAGCCTCACCGGTAGCCGGGCGGCTGTTCTTGCGGGCGATGCGGCAGGCCTTGCAG
>SFFH01000027.1 GCA_004557905.1 Clostridiales bacterium
TTTCTGCAAAAAAGTATGAAAAAAGATCCAGGCCGAGTTTTCCCTCTCGTTCTGGATCTTCGTTTATTCTGTTACTGGCATTAACTTAATGACATTGCGCCTGCCGGGCTTTTTCTTTTGCAGAATATGCCGTACCGTTGTCAGGTTCTGCCTGATATGATACAATGCACAAAGGAGGGAATGCTGATGCGATACACCTGGATGGACGAATACCTGCTCGCCAAAAAGGGCGTGACGAAGGACCTGCAGGCCGACTGGAACTGGATCCGCTACCAGATCGGCGGGAAGATGTTCGCGGCGCTGTGCCTGAATGATGAGAATACGCCGGTCTACATCACCCTGAA
Source organism: Clostridiales bacterium (assembly GCA_004557905.1). GTDB lineage: Bacteria > Bacillota > Clostridia > Christensenellales > Aristaeellaceae > Ventricola. The sequence continues at coordinate 345 of SFFH01000027.1, forward strand.
GCTCAGGCCGGAGGAGGGCGAGTTCTGGCGCGGGCAGTACGAGGACGTGATCCCCGGATACTACATGAACAAGACGCACTGGAACTCCATCAGCCCGGACGGTCAGGTGCCGGACGACATCCTCCGGGACATGCTGGACAAGTCCTACGCGCTGGTGCTCGGGGGGCTGAGCAAGAAGATGCAGCGCGAGATTTTTGGAGAGGCGTGAGGTGAGACGGCATGGCGATGTGGAGCCCGTGGCGCGGCTGTCACCGCTGCAGCGAGGGCTGCCGGTATTGCTATATTCACAAGGGCGACGCCAGGCGCGGCGTGGATACGGACAGCATTGTGCGCAGTGAGAAATTCGACGCGCCCATCGCCCGCAAAAGGAACGGCGAATACCGGATGGCCGGTGGACAACTGGTGTATCTGTGCTTCCAGACGGATTTCCTGATCGAGGAGGCGGACGCCTGGCGCGGTGCGTGCTGGGACATCATCCGCGAGCGCAGCGACCTGACGTTCCTGTTCCTCACCAAGCGCATCGGGCGGTTCATGGACTGCGTCCCGCCGGACTGGGGCGAGGGATATGACAACGTGATTGTCGGCTGCACGGTGGAAAACCAGAAGAACGCGGACGAGCGGCTGTCCTGCTTTGCGCGCCTGCCCATCCGGCACAGGAACATCATCTGCCAGCCGATGCTCGAGCGTGTGGACATCGAGCGGTATCTGCCGGGCGTGGAGCTGGTGGTCGCGGGCGGCGAATCGGACCGCGAAGCGCGGCCGCTTGACTACGACTGGGTGCTCGATTTGCGCGAGCAGTGCCGCCGGGCGGGCACGCACTTTGAATTCCGCCAGTGCGGCACGCACTTCATCAAGGATGGCCGGATGTACACGCTGCAGGTCAGGGATCTGTGCGCGCAGGCGCGCAGGGCGAACATCAACCTGTAAGCTGCATCGCGCGGGGGAGACGAATGGCCTTCTCCCTTGCGCGGGGGCCGGGCTTGCATTATAATAGAGGCAGCTATTGCGAAAGGAGACTGACCAAGCATGGAGAGAAAGAATGCCTGGGCCAAATACGACGAGGCCGGCATGGAGAAGATTGAGGCGTTTGCAAAGAAGTACTGCGCGTTCCTCGACCACGGCAAGACTGAGCGCGAGTGCGTTGCGCAGGCCGTGAAGGCGGCGCAGGACGCGGGCTTTATGGACCTTAGGCAGGCGACGAAGGAAGGCCGACAGCTCGTTGCGGGCGACAGGGTGTACGTCAACTGGATGAACAAGTCGTTCATGTCCTTCATCGTGGGCCGTGAGCCGCTGGAGACGGGCATGAACATCCTGGGCGCGCACATCGATTCCCCGCGCCTGGACGTGAAGCAGAATCCGCTGTACGAGGAGGCCGATCTGGCGTACCTGGATACGCATTACTACGGCGGCATCAAGAAGTATCAGTGGGTCGCGCAGCCGCTGGCGCTGCACGGCGTGCTCTGCAAGAAGGACGGCAGCACCGTGACCGTCGCCATCGGCGAGGACGCGGCCGATCCGGTGTTCTACATCACCGACCTGCTGCCGCATCTGGCACAGGAGCAGATGACCAAGACCGCGGCGAAGGTGATCGAGGGCGAGGAGCTCAATCTGGTCATCGGCGGCATGCCGGTGAAGGACGGGGATGAGGACAAGGCCAGCGTGACCGCTGGCGTGCTCGCCATCCTGAAGGACAGGTACGGCGTGGAGGAGGAGGACTTCCTCAGCGCGGAGCTGGAGATCGTCCCGGCGGGCAAGGCGCGCGACGTGGGCTTTGACCGCAGCATGATCATTTCCTATGGCCATGACGACCGCGTGTGCGCGTATCCGTCCATGCAGGCCGTGCTCGACTTTGAGGGCGTGCCGGCGTACACCGTCTGCGCGATCCTCACCGACAAGGAGGAGATCGGCTCCGTCGGCGCGACGGGCATGAACAGCCGGTTCTTTGAGAACGTCGTCGCGGAGTTCGCCGACCTGGCCGGCGCCAAGGGCGACCTGGCGCTGCGCCGTGTGCTCGCCAACAGCCGCATGCTCTCCAGCGACGTCTCCGCAGGCTTTGATCCGAATTTCGCCGGCGCGTTTGAAAAGAAGAACGCTGCGTTCCTGGGCCGCGGCGTGTGCTTCAACAAGTACACCGGCAGCCGCGGCAAGTCTGGCTCCAACGATGCGAACGCCGAGTACGTCGCGCAGCTGCGCCGGATTCTCGACGACGCGGACGTCGCGTTCCAGACCTGCGAGCTGGGCCGTGTGGACCTGGGCGGCGGCGGCACCATCGCCTACATGTGCGCCAAGTACGGCATGAACGTGATCGACGCGGGCGTGGCCGTGCTCTCCATGCACGCCCCCTACGAGGTCATCTCCAAGGTGGACCTGTACGAGGCCTACCGCTGCTACTGCACGTTCCTGAAGGACGCCAAACCGCTGTAATCTGCCTTTCACGGAGCTGTCCGGACGCTGTCCGGGCGGCTCCTTTTGCGTGCAGGGGAGAAAGTGCTTTGAGCGCGGCGGATTTGCGCAAATCGGGACTAGCCAGACGGCGGGGCATCGATTATAATATAAACTGTATATCTATGTGAAGAACTGCACTGTACAGGTGGACATATGCTGTTTAATTCATTTGAGTTCCTGATTTTCTTCCCGGTCGTCACGGCGGTCTACTTCCTGCTGCCCGGAAAAATCCAGTGGATCTGGCTGCTGGTGATGAGCTACTTCTTCTACATGAACTGGCATGCGGAATATGCGCTGCTGATGGCGGCATGCACGGTCGTAACGTATGCGTGCGGGCGCATCATCACGGCGCTTCCGGAGAAGAAGCACAAGAAGCTTGCGATGCTCGCCGGCATCGTCTTCAACATCGGCCTGCTGGGGTACTTCAAGTATACAGGCTTTTTTCTGGACGTGGTGCAGCGCGTGTGCGATGCGCTCTCCATCCCTGTGACCACGCCGAGGGTATCGATTCTTCTGCCGGTGGGCATCAGCTTCTACATCTTCCAGGCGCTGTCCTATGTGATCGACGTGTACAAGGGACGCGTGAAGGCTGAACGTAACCTGTTCAAATACGCGCTGTTCGTGTCGTTCTTTCCGCAGCTGGTCGCCGGCCCGATCGAGCGCAGCAGCCGCCTGCTCCGGCAGGTGACGGCGGAGCACCGCTTTGACTGGGAACGCGCGCGGCAGGGCCTTCTGATCATGCTGCTGGGCTTCTTTGAGAAGGTGGTCATCGCGGACCGCGCGTGCATGTACGTCGATGCGATTTACGGCGGCTGGATCGACGCATCCGGCGCGCAGATCGCGCTGGCGACGTTCGTGTTCGCCGTGCAGGACCTGTGCGATTTCGCGGGCTACAGCCACATCGCCATCGGCGCGGCGAAGGTGCTGGGTGTGGAGCTGATGACCAACTTCCGCCAGCCGTACTTCGCTCACTCCGTGCAGAACTTCTGGGCCAGATGGCACATCAGCCTGTCGACCTGGTTCCGCGATTACATCTACTTCCCGCTGGGCGCGGGCCGCGGCGGCAAGCTCAAGCAGGCCCGAAACCTGATGATCGTCTACACCGTCTCGGGCCTGTGGCACGGCGCGGCGCTCAAGTACGTCGCCTGGGGCATGCTCAACGGCGCGCTGCAGGTCGTCGAGGGCCTGCTGCCTCCGCCGAAGCACAAGCCGAGGTTCCCCAAAGTCGACCTGCTGCTCCACATCCTGCTCACGGACTTTTTGATCCTCATCACCATGCTCATCTTCCGGGCGGGTTCGCTGTCCTCGGCGCTGGGCATGCTGCTGCGCATCCCGACGGCATGGGGCGCGCCGGGCATCGAGAGCGGGTTTTCCGCCATGCAGGCGCTGTGCACAGGCGTGTGCTTCGTGATCCTGTTTGTCATCGAGCTGATTCACGAGAAGCGCAGGACGCTCACCGAGCTCACGGACAGGCTGCCTGCCGCAGCGCGCGGCCTGTTGTACCTGCTGGCTGTGCTGGCGATCATCGTGTTCGGCGTGTGGGGCCCGGGCTACGCGGCGCAGGCGTTTATCTATTTCCAGTTCTGATGTGCGCGCAGACTAACGGTCAAGCGCCGCGAAACGAATATGACGCGCAGTCTGCGGTCAGGCGCCGCGAAGCGGATCTGATGCGCAGCACGCGGTCGAGCGTGGCTGAGCGGATCTGACGCGCAGTCTGCGGTCAAGCGCCGCGAAGCGAAATTGGGAGTCTGAGGGACAATGTCCCTCAGGCGGGGTTTGGGGCGGCAGCCCCAAAAAGGATGTTGAAGATGAAGAAAAAAATTGCGATGACCGCGATCTGGCTGACGGCGCTGGTCTGCTGCCTGGCGCTGCTTGACCGGGGCATGCGCCGCGACGATTCCGAGCGCAAGTACGGCGCGTTTTTTGAAGAAAAGCAGGACTTTGACGTGCTGTTCCTGGGCACGAGCCGCGTGCTCGACGGCGTCTCCCCGATGGAGCTGTGGCGCGATTACGGGCTGACCAGCTACAACATGGGCAACAACTCCGAGCCGCTGGGCGTGACGCGCTGGGTGCTGGAGACGGCGCTTGAATACCATACGCCCCGGGTCGCGGTGATCGATATGTTCTATGTGGCGCACGCGACGGACGAGGACTGGACGTACTCGTTCCGGCACCTGTTCTACGATGCGCTGCCGCTGTCCCGGGCGAAGATCCGGGCGGTCTGCGCCACGCAGCCGGAGGACGGCAGGCTCGAGTTCCTGATGCCGTTCTCACTGTATCACGGCCGCTGGGAGGAGCTCCTCTCGGGCCGGGAGGAGCGGCTGGTAGAATGCGAGCCGTATATGATGGGCAGCGAGATGCGCATGAGCCGCATGCCCCGCGACAACTACGCCTTCACGGATGAGATGACGCAGGAGGAGCTGCCGGGCCATCAGGCGCTGCGCGAGATCGCGGCGCTGTGCCGGGCGCGGGGGATTGAGCCGGTGTTCATGGCGCTGCCGGGCCACGCGTCCGGGCAGGAGCAGATGGACATGAACAGCGTGCAGCACGTGGCGGACGAGCTAGGCGTGCCGTTTGTCAATATGGTGCGCATGGATATTGTGGATAACCAGACGGATTGCTATGACTGGCAGGGCCATCTCAACCCGGACGGTGCGAGCAAGGCGACCGCCTTCCTGGGCGCGTGGCTGAAGGCGCACTACGATCTGCCCGACAGGCGCGGCGACAGCGCCTACGCCCATTGGGACGACAACCTTGCCCGCTACGAGGCATACAGGGCCGAAAACTGGACGGGGAAGTAAGTCCCTCTTGACAAATCGGTCCGCTCTGATACAATGAAGATGCGCAGATGTGCGCATCCTGAATACGACTTGAAGGAGATTCATCCTATGACGTTTGACAGCCTGAAGGAGATCATCCTCGCCACCGTGGGCTGCGGCGAGGAGAAGGTGGAACCGGACGCGAAGCTGGTGCCGGACGTGTGCGCGGACAGCCTGGATACCGTGGAGCTGGCGATGGCGCTGGAGGACAAGACTGGCGTGAACGTGCCGGACGACCTGATGGCGACCTTCCGCACCCTGAACGATCTGCTTGCGTACCTCAATGAACAGGGCGCCTGAGACGATGGTGACCTGCCTGGCCTGCGGACGTGAAACGACGCAGGCTGTTTGGCGTGCAAGCCTGTGCGTGTGCCCGGCCTGCGGCGCGCATCAGATGATTCCCGCGAGGGACCGGCTGACGGCGCTGTGCGATGCGGGCACACTGCAGGAGATGGACGCGCAGCTCGTCGGCGGCAATCCGCTCTCGTTCCCCGGCTATGAAAAGAAGCTGGCGGCGCAGCGCGAGAAGAACGGGATGCAGGAGGCTGTGATGACGGCGACTGGCCGCATCGACGGACATCCGGCGGTGCTGGCCGTGCTGGACGCGCTGTTCTTCATGGGCAGCATGGGCACCGGCGTGGGCGAAAAGATCACGCGGGCAATCGAGTACGCGCGGGACGCACACCTGCCGCTCATCATGTTCTCCGCCAGCGGCGGCGCGCGCATGCAGGAGGGCTTCTTTTCGCTCATGCAGATGGCCAAGACCAGCGCCGCGATCGCGGACTTTTCCGACAAGGGCGGGCTGTACATCAGCGTGCTCACCAACCCGACGACCGGCGGCGTGACGGCGAGCTTCGCCTCCTTGGGCGACATCATGCTCGCCGAGCCGGATGCGCTCATCGGCTTTGCTGGCCCGCGCGTGATCGAGCAGACGATCGGCCAGCGGCTGCCGGAGGGCTTTCAGCGCAGCGAGTTCCAGCAGGAGCACGGCTTTATCGACCAGATCGTGCCGCGCGCGCAGATGCGCGCGGTGCTGTCCCAGCTGCTCAGGCTCCATGAAGGCGGGGTGAAGCGCGCATGATCAAGGAGATGATCCGCGAGCTCGAGGAGATCGAGAACGCGATGCGCACGGCGCAGGGCGCGGAGCTTGCGCAGTTCGCCGCGCGTCGCGAGGCGCTGCTTCATCAGCTCTCCGACCTCACGCCGGAGCAGAAGGTGCTCATGGCGCGCTATCCAAAGCGCCCGAAGATCGGGCAGTACCTCTCCGCGCTGTTCACGGATTTCTTCGTGCAGCGCGGCGACAGACAGTGCCGCGAGGACAGGAGCATTCTGGGCGGAATCGCGCTCTTCCACGGCCGCCCGGTGACGGTGCTGGGCCACCTGAAGGGCAGCAACCTTGAGGAGAATCTGGCGTGCAACTTCGGCATGCCGGGCCCGGAGGGCTACCGCAAGGCGCTGCGCCTGATGAAGCAGGCGGAAAAGTTCGGCCGTCCGGTGATCACCTTCATCGACACGCCGGGCGCGTATCCTGGCATGGAGGCCGAGGAGCGCGGCCAGGGCGAGGCCATCGCCAGGAACCTGGCGGAGATGAGCAGGCTGCGCGTGCCGGTGATTTCCATCGTCACGGGCGAGGGCAGCAGCGGCGGCGCGCTGGCGCTCGGGCTGGCCGACCGAATCCTGATGCTGGAAAACGCGTACTACTCGGTCGTCACACCGGAGGGCTGCGCGAGCATCCTGTGGAAGGACCCCAAGAAGCGCGACGAGGCCTGCCTGGCGCTCAAGCTGACCGCGCAGGATCTGCTGGGCTTCGGCGTGATTGACGGGATCATTCCGGAGGCCGTCGGCGGCGCGCAGCGGGACACGAAGACACTGTTTGAGCGGATCGACCGGGAGCTTTTGCAGGCGCTCCATGCGCTTGACGGAAAGGATGCGGACACGCTCGTGCGCGAACGCTATGCAAAGTACAGAAGGATCGGGCTGGCGTAAGGCAGCCTGAACCTTCATACGATTAGTTAAAAGATTGAACAAAAAATGAATCCTGCTGCGCTGCGCCCGAAGCTGCGCTTTGCAAAAGGATTCACATGACAAAGAGAGGCATGTATGAACGGATTGAAACTGCTGGGCACGGGCTATGCGCTGCCCACGCGTGTGCTTGACAACGACGCGATGACGGCCTATGTGGAGACGAGCGACGAGTGGATTACGACCCGCACGGGCATCCGCCAGCGCCATTTCTGCGGCGAGGGCGAAAGCACCACCACGCTGGCGATTGAGGCGGCGAGGAAGGCACTGGATGACAGCGGCCTGGACAAATCGGAGATCGGCTGCGTGATCGTGGCGACCTCCTCCGGCGAATATGTGATGCCCAGCACCGCCTGTCTGGTGCACAAGGCGCTGGCGCTTCGCGAGGACATCCCGGTGTTCGACCTGGGCGCGGCGTGCGCAGGCTTTTTGTATGCGGTGGATGCGGCGCGCGCGATGCTGCTTGCACACGGCAGCAGGGCCGCGCTGGTGATCGGCGCAGAGCAGATGAGCCAGCTGCTGGACATGGCGGACCGCAACACCTGCGTGCTCTTTGGCGACGCGGCGGGCGCGGCAGTGTTTGCGCTGGATGAGGACGCGGAGTACGCCTATGTCTGCGGCACGCGCGGCGACATGGCCATTCAGGTCGGCGGCCCGCGCCGCACCCTGCCGATGACCATGGAGGGCCAGAACGTGTTCCGCTTCGCCGTCTCCACGATTCCCTCGACGGTGGACGAGCTGCTTGAGAAGACCGGCAAGACGCTCGATGAGGTCGATTGGGTGATCTGCCATCAGGCGAATCAGCGTATCATCGACGCGAGCGTGCGCAGGCTGGGCGTGCCGGCGGAGAAGTTCTACAAGAACCTGGACCGCTACGCCAACACCAGCGCGGCCAGCATCCCGCTGGCGCTGGCGGAGATGAAGGAGAGCGGCAAACTGACGAGCGGCCAGCGCGTGATTCTGGTGGGCTTCGGCGGCGGCCTGACCTGGGCGGGCGTCATGCTCAGGGTCTGATACGCGCTTGGAGGCGGATAATGTGCGAAGCGGAAGATGTCTCCTGCGAAAGGCGAACGGAGTTCGCCTCTGCGCAGCATCTTGAAACCGCCGCGAAGCGAAGAAGGGTCAAGGGACAATGTCCCTTGCGGGGTTTGGGGCAGAGCCCCAAAAGGAGAACTCGAATGAAACTTGCATTTCTGTTTGCGGGCCAGGGCAGCCAGAAGGCCGGCATGGGCCGCGATCTGTATGAGGAATATCCGGCGTTCCGAGCGGCGTTTGACGCGGCGGCGCTCGACTTTGACCTGAAGAAGGTCTGCTTTGAGGACCCGGACGGCGTCATCAACCAGACCCAGTACACCCAGCCGTGCATGGTCGCGTTCGCCGCGGGCGTGAACGCCGTGCTGGCGGAGAACGGCATCGTCCCCGCGTACGCCGCGGGCCTGAGCCTGGGCGAGTACAGCGCGCTGCACTGCGCCGGCGTGTTCACGGCCGCGCAGGCTGTTGAGCTGGTCGCGTACCGCGGCACGGCGATGGCGAAGGCGGCGGAAGGTATCGAAAGCGCGATGACCGCCGTGCTGAACCTCGACCGCGAGGCGCTCGAGCGCTGCTGCGCGGAGGCCGCCTCTCTGGGTGTGGTGAAGATCTGCAACTACAACTGCCCCGGTCAGCTCGTCATCGGCGGCGAGAAGGCGGCGGTGGCCAAGGCTGGCGAGCTGGCCAAGGCCGCTGGCGCGAGAAGGCTGCTGCCGCTGCGCGTGAGCGGCCCGTTCCACACGCCGCTGATGCAGCCTGCCAGCGAAGCGCTGAAGGCCCGGTTTGAGACGGAGACCTTCGGGCAGATGAACTTTCCGGTGCTCTTCAACTGCCTGGGCGACGTGAAGGGCGAGGGCGACACGATTCCCGCGCTGCTCTGCCGTCAGGTGAAGGAGAGCGTGTACATGGAGGACACCATCCGCAAGCTGGCCGCACTGGGCGTGGACACGGTGGTGGAGATCGGCCCGGGCAGGGCGCTCTCCGGCTTTGTGGCCAAGACCGTGGGCAGCGCCATCGCCTGCCATGCGGTGGAGGATACCGCGAGCCTGCGTGCCGCGCTGGACGCGCTGAAAAAGTGAGAACAGAAAAGCAAGCCTGCTGAGCGGGCTTGCTTTTTTGCAGCTGGGCTGACCATATGCGTTTTCCTTCACAAAGCTGTTGACATCGGATGAACGAAATCATATAATATAGGGAGAAATAGGCAAAAAGCCTGCACAAACCGTGCGATGGTTTGTGTAAATAAACTGAAAAGGAGATCTGACTATGAAGAAACTGTTTGCGCTCCTGATGGCTGCCGTGCTCATGCTGTCCCTTGCGTGCGTCGCCAGCGCCGAGATCGACCCGGCCCTGATCGCCGCTGCGCAGGAGGATGGCGAGCTGGTCGTCTATGGTTCCTGCGAGGAGCCGTATCTGGCCGCCGCCGCCAAGCACTTTGAGGAGCTTTATGGCATCAAGACCTACTATCAGCGTCTGTCCACCGGCGAGGTGCAGGCGAAGATCACCGAGGAAGCGGGCAACCCGTCCGGCGACGTCTGGTTCGGCGGCACGACCGACCCGTACAACGAGAGCGCCAAGGCCGGCCTGCTGATGAGCTATGAGGCGGCCAATGCCGCCGATCTGGCGTCCGACATGTACCGCGATGCGGACGGCTACTGGTACGGCATCTACAAGGGTATCCTGGGCTTCATGGTCAACACCGAGGAGCTGCAGCGCCTGGGCCTTGAGGCCCCCAAGGGCTGGGACGACCTGCTCAAGCCGGAATACAAGGGCCTGATCTGGATGTCCAACCCGAACACCGCCGGCACCGCGAAGCTGATCATCAACACGATGGTGCAGCTCAAGGGCCACGACGAGGCCATGAAGTACTTCGTGGAGCTGGACAAGAACATCGCACAGTACACGAAGTCCGGCTCCGGCCCGTCCAAGAAGGTCGGCATCGGCGAGTGCGTGATCGGCATCGGATTCCTGCATGACGGCATCGCGCAGATCCTGCAGGGCTATGACAACATCGCGCTGATCATCCCGGAGGAGGGCACCTCCTTTGAGATCGGCGCCACGGCGATCTTTGACGGCTGCGCGCACGAGAATGCCGCGAAGCTGTGGATCGAGTATGCGCTCTCTCCGGAGTGCGTGGAGCTGGCGGACGACGCCGAGAGCTATCAGTTCCTGGTCATCAACAGCGCCAAGCAGCCTGCCGCGGTGGAGCCGTTCGGCCTCGACCCGAACAACGTCATCGACTATGACTTCGAGGATGCGAAGAACAACACCACCCAGTATGTGACGGACTACTTCAACGCGCTGGGCGATGCTGCTGACAGCCGCTTCAAGACCGAGTAAGCGGGCGGTGCCCGCACCCGATACGCTTCGCCTTGCTTCTAAGGGTGCCGCACGCGCGAAAGGCGCTCCGGCACCTTGCCAAGCAAGGAGACAGGGTGTTGGCTTCCTAAAGCCTTGCGGGCGGTGCCCGCACCCGGTACGCTTCGCCTTGCTTCTTGTTCGTCGCGAAGCGAAGAAGGGGTTCGGGGACTGGTCCCCGAGCGGGTCTCAGGGCGGCAGCCCTGACGTTTTCCAACCGACTCTCCACGGGGGATGGGGTGAAGCCCCATCCCTCTTTCTGTATCGACAAAGAGGGGTGAATGCCCGTGAAAACACGCCAAGGCGCGGCGCTGGAGCGCAAGAAGTTTTTCGCCGATCCGGTGATGGTCGTCACCATCGTGCTGCTGACTGTGCTGCTTGCGCTGTTTATCCTCTATCCGCTGGCGATGCTGCTGCTGGACAGTGTGTATGTGCGCGAGACCAACCTCGTGCTCGTCACCGACGTCCAGGCCGGAACAGCCGACGCAGAGGTCAGGGACGGCACGATTCAGGTGCTCAACAAAAAGGGCGAGGCGGCGAAGTTCGCCGTCGATGAGCTGGATTCCGCCTGGGGCTATCTGTTCGCCAAGAACGGACGCGTGCTCAAGGAGGGCGACGCGATCGACCCGGCCAACTGCTACGTCAAGGTGAGCAGGAGCTACGTCACCTTCGACGCGTTCCCGCGTATTTTCGCCGACTACACGTTTAACACCGCGTTCTTCAACACGCTCCGGCTGGGCATGATCACCAGCTTCGGCTCGGTGATCATCGGCCTGCTGTTCGCGTACGTCGACTGCTATGTCAACGTGCGCAGCCGCACGGTGAAGAAGATGTTCGACGTGGTGTCGACCCTGCCGGTCGTCTCCCCGCCGTTCGTGCTGTCGCTCTCGATGATCCTGCTCTTCGGCCGCGGCGGCCTGATCACCCGCGAGCTGCTGCACATCTACGACAGCGACGTGTACGGCATGTGGGGTATCGCCATCGTGCAGACGCTCACATTCTTCCCGGTGTGCTACATGATGCTCAAGGGCCTGCTCAAGAACATCGATCCCTCCATGGAGGAGGCGGCGCGCAACATGGGCGCGGGCCGCATGAAGGTGTTCACCACCGTGACCCTGCCGCTGATGCTGCCGGGCCTGGGCAATGCGTTCCTGGTCACGTTCATCGAGTCCGTTGCAGACTTTGCCAACCCGATGATGATCGGCGGCAGCTATGACACGCTGGCCACGACGATCTACCTGCGCATCACCGGCGGCAGCTACGACACCAACGGCGCGGCCGCGATGGCCGTCGTGCTGCTGTGCATCACGCTGGTGCTGTTCCTCATCCAGAAGTATTACCTGGAGGCGAAGACCGCCGCGACGCTGACCGGCAAGGCCAGCCGCGCCCGCGCGCTGATCGACGACAGGAGCGTGCGCGTGCCGCTGACGGCGATCTGCTCGGCACTCTCCGCGTTCGTCATCCTGATGTACATCGCCATTCCGTTCGGCGCGCTGTTCAAGCTCTGGGGCCGCGATTACAGCCTGAGCCTCAAGTGGTTCAACCAGCTCTTCCGCGACGACGGCTTCAAGGCGTTCGCCGACAGCTTCATGCTCTCCCTGATCGCCAGCCCGATCACAGCGTTGCTGTCCATGATCATCTCCTATCTGGTGGTCAAGAAGAAGTTCCGCAGCAAGGCGTTCATCGAGTTCGTCTCCATGCTGGCCATGGCCGTGCCGGGCACGGTGCTGGGCGTGGGCTACATCCGCGGCTTCGCGGGCGGCGTCTTCCGCACGGGCTTCCTGCAGGGTATCTACGGCACGGGCATCATCCTGGTGATCGTGTTCGTCGTGCGCTCGCTGCCGGTCGGCACGCGCAGCGGCATTTCCGCGCTGCGGCAGATCGACAAGTCGATTGAGGAATCGGCGTACGACCTGGGCGCGGGCAGCGCGAAGGTGTTCGTCACGGTGACGCTGCCGCTGATCAAGGATTCGTTCCTCAGCGGCCTGGTGACGACGTTCGTGCGCTCCATCACCGCCATCAGCGCGATCATCCTGCTGGTGACCCCGCGCTATCTGCTCATCACCTGCCGCATCAACGAGTTTGCGGAGAAGGGCGCGTACGGTGTGGCCTGCGCGTATGCGACGATTCTGATCATCATCACCTACGCGGCGATCATGCTGATGAACTGGGTGATTGCGCATTTCGGAACGAGCAAGGCGGTTCGCCTGAAGGAGGATTAACATGGCGCAGAAAGAGAAAAAAGGCGTTCGCCTGGAGCATATCTCCAAGATCTACAACGACCCGAAGACCGGCAAGGAGTTTTACGCGGTCAACGACGTGTCCCTGACCATCGAGCCGGGCAGCTTTGTGACGCTGCTGGGCCCGTCCGGCTGCGGCAAGACGACGACGCTGCGCATGATTGCGGGCTTTGAAAGCCCGGATGCGGGCGAAATCTACCTGGGCGACGAGGCGATCAACGCGCTGACGCCCAACAAGCGCGATACGGCGATGGTTTTCCAGAACTACGCCCTGTTCCCGCACTACAACGTGTACGACAACGTGGCCTACGGCCTGAAGCTGCGCAAGGTGTCCAAGAAGGAGATGGACGAGCGCATCGCCCGGATTCTCGATCTGGTGGAGCTGACCGGCATGGAAACCCGCATGACCAACCAGCTCTCCGGCGGCCAGCAGCAGCGCGTGGCGCTGGCCCGCGCGATGGTCGTGGAGCCAAGCGTGCTGCTGTTCGACGAGCCGCTGTCCAACCTCGACGCGAAGCTGCGCGTGTCCATGCGCACGGAGATCCGCCGCATCCAGCAGACGCTGGGCATCACGGCGGTGTACGTCACGCACGACCAGGCCGAGGCGATGGCGATCTCCGACAACATCATCATCATGAACAAGGGCGTCATCGCGCAGATGGGCTCTCCGGAGGAGATTTATCACCATCCCAAGAGCGAGTTCGTCGCGGATTTCATCGGCGAGGTCAACTTCCTGACGGGCGAGCTGGTCAGCAGAAACGGCGGCCAGTGCACCATGCGCATCAGCGGCCACGACGTGACGGTGGACAATCCGGACGGCTTCGACGTGGGCAAGACCTGTAAGCTCGTGCTGCGTCCGGAGGCGGGCATTCTGGCGGACGAGGGCGCGCTGCCGTGCAGGGTGGTGCTGTCCTGCTTCATGGGCGCGTATCAGAACTATCATGTGATGGTCGGCGACACGCTGGTGAAGCTGGCGGATTACTGCCCGGTCGGCCGCAAGGTCTATCAGGTTGGCGACACGGCGTATCTGAGCTTCCGTGAGGGCTGCGTGCACATGCTGTAAAGCGCAGAGTGTGCCGCGGACGGTTTGAATCTCGAGAGGACGAACAGGAGAAACGATGAGAATTTCGCTGATCATTCCCACGCTGAACGCCGGGAAGGAGCTCGGGGCACTGCTGGCTGCCCTTCGCGCGCAGACGGTGCCGCCCGACGAGATCATCGTCGTGGACTCCGCGTCCGAGGACGACACGCGTTCTGTCGCGGAGGCAGCGGAGGCAATATTCATTCCCATTGCACGAAAGGACTTTGACCACGGCGGCACGCGGCATATGGCGCTCATGCGCAGCACCGGCGACGTGGTGATCTTCATGACCCAGGACGCGATGCCCGCTGACGCGCTGGCGATTGAGCACCTGCTGGCGCCGCTTGCTGACCCGCAGATCGCGGCGGTCGGAGGACGGCAGGTGCCCAAGGCGGATACGCGCCCCTTCGAGACGCTCGTGCGCCTGCACAACTACCCTGAGGAGAGCCGCGTCTGGGGCGCGGAGGCGGTGGACACGATGGGCGTCCGCGCGTTCATGATCTCCGACGTGTTTGCGGCGTACCGGCGGGAGGCGTATCTTCGGGTCGGCGGGTTCGATCATCCGATCATGACCAATGAGGATATGCTCATGGCGCAGAAGCTGCTCGCTGCGGGATATCGGATTGCCTACGCAGGCGACGCGCGCGTGCAGCATGCCCACAACCTGACGTTCAGACAGCAATTCCGGCGCAATTATATCGTCGGTCGGACGATGAAGCGCTATGAGGATCGCTTTTGCCATGTGCAGGAGATGGGGACGGGCATGACGCTGGCGAAGGACGTGCTGTGCAGGCTCGTCCGGCGCGGGCAGCTCGTCGAGGCATGCCGCTTTGCGCTCGATTGTGCGGCGCGGCTGGCGGGGAATCGCCTGGGACGGCATGATGAAGCGAGGAAAGGGGATAGCCTTTCCCACTGAGCCCGCATCGGAGCCAACAAAGAAGGGAGCCTGAGGTTCTTGTGCCTCAGACTCCCTTTTCCGCTTGATGCGGTTTATCCATCACTTCTGTCCGTAGTACGCGTTCGGGCCGTGCTTGCGCATGTAGTGCTTGTTGACCACATGCTGCGGGGCGGGCGCGGCGTTCGGGTTCACCATGCGCGTGAAGGTGGCCATCTTGGCAACCTCCTCGAGCACGACGGCGTGATACACCGCCTGCACGGCGTCCTTGCCCCAGGCAAACGGGCCGTGGCTGTGGCAGATCACGCCCGGTACGGCAACCGGATCGAGCCGGCGCTTCGTGAATTCCTCGATGATGACGGTGCCGGTGCCTTTTTCGTAGTCCTCGTCCAGCTCCGCCGGCGTCAGATGGCGCGCGCAGGGGACGGGGCCGTAGAAGTAGTCGGCGTGCGTGGTGCCGTAGCAGGGGATGTCCTCGCCGGCCTGCGCCCAGCCGACGGCATACGGGCTGTGCGTGTGCACGATGCCGCCCAGCTGCGGGAACGCCTTGTACAGCTCCAGATGCGTCTTCGTGTCAGAGGACGGATTCAGCTTGCCTTCGACGACTTTGTTGTCCAGGCTGACCACGACCAGATCCTTGGGCTTCAGGTCCTCATAGCTCACGCCGGACGGCTTGATGACGACCAGCCCGCTTTCGCGGTCGATGCCCGAGACGTTACCCCAGGTGTAGGTGACCAGGCCGCGGCGCGGCAGCTCCATGTTCGCGTCGTAAACCACTTGTTTGAGTTGTTCCAGCATATTGTACCTCAAATCCCAAATCATGCCGCGGGGGCGCGAAGCCGCCCGCAGACATGATTGATTTTTTGCAAAGCTGTTCGGATGTGGGGCCGGGCACTGCCCGGTTACTTCAGCTTCCAGGCGAGATCGGCGAGGAACAGATCCTGCTCCAGCTTCTCGACCGTGGTGTCCTTGGTGATGTGCACGAACTCGATGCCCATCATGTTCGCCCAGTCCTTCATCTGCTCGGCGGTCACGTCGTAGGAGAGCACGGTGTGATGCGCGCCGCCCGCGGTGATCCAGCACTCCAGGCCGGTGGTCAGGTCCGGCATCGCGCGCCACATGACGCGGGCGACCGGCAGGTTCGGCATCTCCATGATCGGCTTGACGCACTTGATGTCCTGGCAGATCAGGCGCAGACGGCCGCCCATATCGATCAGGCTGACGACAATCGCGTCGCCCTCGCGGCCCTCGAACACCAGGCGCGCCGGGTCCTTCTCGTTCATGCCGATGCCCAGGTGATGCGTTTCAATGCGCGGCTTCGCGCTGGCCACGCTCGGGCAGACCTCGAGCATGTGCGCGCCCAGGCTGTATTCCTGGCCCGGAACGAGGTGATAGGTGTAGTCCTCCATGAAGGTGGTGCCGCCGGTCTGGCCCTCGGAAATCGCCTTGAGGATCGAGGTCATCGCGGAGACCTTCCAGTCGCCCTCGCCGCCGTAGCCGTAGCCCTCGGCCATCAGGTGCTGGGAAGCCAGACCTGGCAGCTGCTCCATGCCGTAGAGATCCTGGAACGTGTTGGAGAACGCCTTGCAGCCCTCGGCGTCGAGCATCTTGCGGATGGCAATCTCCTCGCGCGCCTGATAGCGGATCGCGTCCACGTTCTCGGTGGCGATGTCGTACGCTTCGGTATAGACCGCCATCATCGCGTCGATCTCTTCCTCGGTCACGGCGTTCATCACCTTGACCAGATCGCCGGTGGCCCAGGTATTCACCTGCCAGCCCAGCTTGGTCTGCACCTCGACCTTGTCGCCCTCGGTGACGGCCACCTCGCGCATGTTGTCGCCAAAGCGCATGACCTTGAGGCCCTTGGAGAAGGCCACGCCGACGGCGGCGCGCATCCAGCTGCCCAGGCGCTTCTGAACGGTCTCGTCCTTCCAGTAGCCGGCGATGACCTTGCGCGGCATGCGCAGGCGCGCGGCGATGAAGCCGTGCTCGCGGTCGCCATGGGCGGCCTGGTTCAGGTTCATGAAGTCCATGTCGATCTCTTCGTTGGGGATCTCCAGGTTGTACTGCGTGGCAAAGTGGCAGTAGGGCTTCTGCAGGTTGGCGAAGCCGTTGATCCACATCTTGCTCGGGGAGAAGGTGTGGCACCAGGTGATGATGCCGGCGCACTTCTCGTCGTAGTTCGCCTCGCGGACGATGTCGGTGATCTCCTTGTTGGTCTTCGCGGTGACCTTGTAGACCAGCTTGCAGGGCAGGTTGCCGGAGGCGTTCAGCGCGTCGGCCATCTCCGCGGCGCGCTTAGCGACGGTCTCAAGGACCTGCGGGCCGTAGAGGAACTGGCTGCCGACGACGAACCAGAATTCGTACTGCTTCATGCTCATGGGTGATCTCTCCTTTTCAAATGAACTCAAGAAAGCTTCGCAATCGCGGCCTTCTGCGCGTCCAGGCACGCGGAGAACCGCTGGGTGTATGCCTCAAGCCCTGCCGCGTCCGCCGCATCCGGGGAAATGGACACGCTCTTGGCATGGGCGAAAACCTGATCACTTAAATACGCTTCCAGGGTCTGGTTTTCCTGCCTGTTCGCGCGATAAGCCGCCAGAAGCGCCATACCCCACGGGCCGCCCTCGCCGGCGGTCTCCATGACGGAGATCGGAGTGTTCAGGCTGGCGGCGAGAATCGTCTGGCCGGCGACCGGCGTCTTGAAGTAGCCGCCGTGGCCGAGCAGGGAGTCGATCTTCACGTTCTCCCGGGCGAGGATGTCCATGCCCAGCTTGAGGCTGCTCATGGCGCCCGCGACGAGGCTGCGGGAGAAGTTGGCGAAGGTCAGCGCGGCGTCCGGCGTGCGCACCATCATCGGACGGCCCTCATTGAGGCCCACGACCGGCTCGCCGGAGAACAGCGGCAGGTTGACCACGCCGCCGCAGTCCTTGTCGCCCGTGAGGGCGGAGGTGAACAGCGCGGTGTAGATCTCGCCCATGGAGACGCTCTTGCCTGCGGCCTCACAGAAGCCCTTGAGCATGCCCGCCCAGGCGTTGATGTCGCTGGTGCAGTTGTTGCAGTGCACCATGGCGACGGGCTTGCCGGTGGGCGTGGTCACCATGTCGATCTCCGGATACACCTTGCTCAGCGGCTTCTCCAGCACGACCATCGCGAACACACTCGTGCCCGCGGAGACGTTGCCCGTGCGCACGGCGACGGCGTTCGTGGCGGTCATGCCGGTGCCCGCGTCGCCCTCGGGCGGCGCGACGAGCGCGCCGGCTTCCAGCACGCCGGTCGGGTCGAGCAGCTTCGCGCCCTCGGCCGTCAGGCTGCCCGCGTCCTCGCCCGCATTCAGCACGGCGGGCAGAATGTCGAGCAGCTTCCAGCCATAGCCCTTGGAGGCGATGGCCTCGTCAAACAGGCGCACCATGCGCGCGTCATAGGTGCCGGTCTGGCTGTCGATGGGGAACATGCCGGAGGCCTCGCCCACGCCCATGACGTGCCTGCCGGTGAGCATATAGTGCACATGGCCGGCGAGCGTGGTCAGGCGGGCGAGGCTCGGCAGGTGACTCTCGCCGTTCAGGATCGCCTGATACAGGTGCGCGATGCTCCAGCGCTGGGGAATGTTGAAGTCAAACAGGCTGGTCAGCGCTTCGGCCGCATCGGCGGTCATGGTGTTGCGCCAGGTGCGGAATTCGCACAACTGCTTGCCGTCCTTGTCGAAGGGGAGATAGCCGTGCATCATCGCGGAGACGCCCAAGGCGGCGAGGTGGGTCAGCTTCACGCCGTACCTGCTCTCCACATCGGCCTTGAGCGCGGCATAGGCATCCTGAATGCCGGCCCAGACGTCGTCCATGTGGTAGGTCCACACGCCGTTTTCCAGGCGGTTTTCCCAGGTGTGATCGCCGGAGGCGATGGGCGCGTGATCCTCGCCGATGAGCACGCACTTGATGCGCGTGGAGCCGAGCTCGAGGCCCAGCACCGCGCGGCCGGACTGAATGACAGAGGCGATGTTGTTCATATAGACTCCTTCTTTGGCCCTGAAAGATGACGGAAGGCCGGGCGAGCGCCGAAGCGTGTCGCAGCGGTCTTCCGCCAGGAAAAGGGATGATGGCTTATTCCTTTTTGTGCGACGGACCGGACTTCTTCTTGAAGATCTTGCCGTGCATGACGATCTGCTGCAGCGCCACGAAGAGCAGCACCAGCGCGCCGGTGATGATCTTGCCCCACCAGGAGGAGAGCGTGCCGTTGAAGGTGATCAGGGACGGGATGACGGCCTTGAGCAGCACGCCGAAGAACGTGCCGATCATGTAGCCGACGCCGCCGGAGAGGAGCACGCCGCCGATGACCGCGGCAGAGATGACGTCCAGCTCGCCGCCCTGCAGCGCCAGGTTCCAGCCGGACTTGACGTACAGCGCGTACGCGATGCCCGCCAGCGCGGAGCAGAAGCCGTTGAAGCCGTAGACCATCATCTTCGTCTTATCGACCGGCAGGCCCATCAGGCGCGCGGACTGCTCGTTGCCGCCGACGGCGTAGACGTTGCGGCCAAAGCGGGTCTTCTGCAGGATGATGGTGCCGATGATGATCATGACGATGAAGATCACGACGTTCAGGTTGATGTAGGCGACGGGCTTGATCTTGACCCATTCACCGCCGGAGTACTTCATGAAGTACATCTTCCAGCCGGCCATTTTGTCAATCAGCTCGTTGTTGATGGAGA
Source organism: Clostridiales bacterium (assembly GCA_004557905.1). Classification (GTDB taxonomy): domain Bacteria; phylum Bacillota; class Clostridia; order Christensenellales; family Aristaeellaceae; genus Ventricola. The sequence continues at coordinate 19,930 of SFFH01000027.1, forward strand.
TGGACTCGCGGCTGATGAGGGAGCACACGCCGCGCGCCAGGAACATGCCCGTCAGCGTTGCGACAAACGGCGGAATCTTGAGGTAGGTGACCAGCGCGCCCATGCCCAGGCCCAGCAGCACGCCGACCAGGATGGAGAACGCCATGCACAGCACCGGATCAAGACCCAGCACGGTGGTGCCGTAGGCGATGAACATGCCGGTGAGGGAGGCGACCGCCGCGACAGACAGATCGATGCCGCCGGTGATGAGCACCATCGTCATGCCCACAGCGGAAATGCCGATGTAGGCGTTGTCCACGAACAGCATCATGAACGTGCGCAGCTTGGAGAAGCCGCGGTCGCCGTACATGATGATGCCCGCGCCGTAAATGACCAGGAAGATGCCGATGGTGGCGAGCACCATGAGGTACTTCGGGTTGGTGACAAAGTTCACCAGCTTGCTGCTTTTCTTCTTATCCACGGAGCTCACCTACCTTCTGCCTGCGGGCCTGGCGCGTGGCCAGCCACTTGCCGACCGGCTCAGACTGGATGACGATGACGATCAGGATGATGACGGCCTTGAACGCCATGATGGATTCGGACGTGATGCCGAAGTAGTACACCAGCGTCGTGATGGTGCGGATGATGAGCGAGCCGATGATCGTGCCGGTCAGGGAGAACTTGCCGCCGGTCATGCTCGTGCCGCCCAGAACGACGGCGAGAATCGCGTCCATCTCGTAGTTCACGCCCGCGTTGTTGGAGTCGCAGGAGGAAATGCGGCTGGAGTAGATCAGGCCCGCCACGCCGGAGAGGAAGCCGGTGAGGGTGTAGACGATCATGATGATCTTGTCGGACTTGAGGCCCGTGACGCGGCTGGCGTTCGGGTTGACGCCGACGGACTCGACGAAGGTGCCGAACGCGGTCTTGCGCACGAAGATCATGACCGACGCGCAGACGACGATGGTGACGATGATCGGGAACGGCAGGCCGAAGAGGCTGCCCTGGCCGATGAAGCGGAACGGGGTATAGCCGGTGGTAAACTGCTTGCCGTTGGTGGCGATCTGCGCGATGCCGCGACCCGCCACCATCAGGATCAGGGTCGCGATGATCGGCTGAAGCTTGAACTTGCCGATCAGCACGCCGTTGAACAGGCCCATGGCCGTACAGATGAGCAGCGGAACGAGGATGACCAGGATGAACGGCTTGACGGTGTAGTCGCCCGGGGTGGGGTACATCGTCACGTCCCAGCGCAGCAGCTTGAGCGCGAACGCGCCCGCCACGGCGACCAGCGCGCCGACGGAAATGTCCGTGCCGCCCAGCGCGATGACCATCGTCATGCCCATAGCAATGATCGTGATTTCCGCGCTGCGGTTCACAATGTCGATCAGCGAGCCGTAGAACATGCCGGTCGTCGCGTTGTACTCGATGTGGAAGAAGTTCGGTTCGAGGATGCCGGCAACCAGGAGGATCAGGAGCTCGGCGACGACCGCCCACGCGAGTTTGTTCTTAAAGATGGATTCCTTGCTCTTCTTCACGCGGTCTCACCGTCCTTTTCGCCTGCAATGATGCGCATGATGTCCGCCTGCGTGCAGTTCTCGCCGGAAAGCTCGCCGGCCTTCTTGCCGTCGCGCATGACGATGATGCGGTTGGAGCAGCGGATGATCTCATCAAGCTCGGAGCTGATGAAGATGATGGACATGCCCTCTTCGCACATCTCAAGCATCAGGCGCTGGATTTCCGCCTTCGCGCCGACGTCGATGCCGCGGGTCGGCTCGTCGAGAATCAGCAAATCCGGCTCGGTTGCCATCCAGCGGGCGAGGATGACCTTCTGCTGGTTGCCGCCGGAGAGCTCGCGGATCTTCTTCTCGGCGTCCGGGGTGGCGATGGAGAGCATCTTGATGTACTTGTCTGCCAGCTCGTCCTGCTCCTTGCGGCTCATGGGCTTCATCATGCCGCGGCGGGCCTGCAGGGCCAGGGCGATGTTCTCGCGGATGGTCAGGTCGCCGATGATGCCGTCGCGCTTGCGGTCCTCCGGACAGAAGGCGATCTTGTGGTTGATCGCGTCCATCGGCTCGCCGATTTTGACGGGGATGCCGGCGATCTTGAGGTCGCCGTTTGCCATCTTCGTCACGCCGAAGAGCATCTCGGCGGTCTCCGTGCGGCCGGAGCCGAGCAGGCCGGCAAAGCCGAGCAGCTCGCCATGCTTCTGATTGAAGGAGATGTCCTCCACCTTGCCGGGAACGCCGATGTGATCGGCCTCGAGCATCATCTTCGCGTTCGGCTTCTGCGTGGCGCGCTTGAGGTCGAAGATCTCGTCGAGGTCCTTGCCGATCATGCTGGAAACGAGCTCCAGCTTGGTGATCTCGTTGGCATTGTACACGCCGATGAGATGGCCGTTGCGCAGCACGGTCAGGCGGTCGCTCATCTCAAACACCTGATCCAGGAAGTGTGTGATGAAGATGATGCCCATGCCCTGGGCCTTCAGGTCGCGCATGACGTCGAACAGGCGCTTGACCTCCTCGTTGTCCAGGGAAGAGGTCGGCTCGTCGAGGATGAGCACCTTCGCGTCCACGTCCACGGCGCGGGCGATGGAGACCATCTGCTGAATGGCGGTGGAATACTGGGAGAGCGGGCGCGTGACGTCGATGTGAATCTTGAAGCGCTCAAGCAGCTCCTGGGAGCGCCGGTTGATTTCCTTCCAGTCGATCTGGCCGCGGCGGATGGGCTGGCGGCCGATAAAGATGTTCTCGGCGACGGACAGGTTGTCGCACAGGTTGATCTCCTGGAAAACGGTAGAAATGCCAAGGTCCATGGCATTCTTGGGATCGGTGGGGCGGATCTCCTTGCCTTCAAGTGTGATCGTACCGGCGTCCATCTTGTTGACGCCGGTCAGGCACTTGATCAGCGTGGATTTGCCCGCGCCGTTTTCGCCCAGCAGCGCGTGCACCTCGCCGCGCCGGAGCGAGAAATCCACGCCGTCGAGCGCCTTGACGCCCGGGAACTGGATTTCAATGCCTTTCATGGTCAGGATCACGTCTCGATCCAATGTTCATCATCCCTTCGCAACCACTGAAGAAGCGGATGGGAGCCTGGCTCCCATCCGCTGCAAGGGTTTAGTTACTTATCCGTCAACGGTCAACGGATGGGTTTCTTAGTACTTGCGCTCAGCGATGACGTCCGCAGCCTTCACAGACAGCAGCTCGCCAGCCTCGTCGTACGCAATGCCGCCCTCGGCGCAGAACACGCCCTCGGCCGGATGCAGCAGCTCGCGGGTGCCCGGCTCGCCGGCTTCGAGCTTCTTGATCAGCTCAGCCACGGCGTCGCCGTACAGCGGGTTGCACTCGATGGTGGCGTTCATGTCGCCGGCAACGATGGCGTCAAACGCAGCCTTGACGGAGTCGCAGCCAACGATGATGATGTCCTTGCCCGGAACCTTGCCGGCGGCCTTGATGGCGTCGATGGCGCCCAGGGCCATGTCGTCGTTCTCCGCGAGGAGGACGTCGATCTTGTCATGCGCCTTCAGGAAGCTCTCCATGACGGCCTGGCCTTCAGCACGGGTGAAGTTGCCGGTCTGGGAAGCGATGACCTTGAAGTTCGGATGGGCAGCGAGGATCTCGTTGATGCCGGTGGTACGGTCGGTCGCAGCAGCGGCGCCGGTGGTGCCTTCCAGGATCGCGACGTTGATCTCTTCCTCACCGCGGCCCTTGGAGGCGAAGTAGTTGACGGTCCAGCGGGCCATGCGGCGGCCATGCGGTCGATCAGCAGCAGCGGGATCTCCGCATCGTTGACTTCCTTGAGGACCTCGTCCCAGCCGGTGGTCACGACGCCGGTGAAGAGGATGTAGTCCACGCCCTGGGTGATGAAGTTGCGCAGGGCCTTGACCTGGTTCTCCTGCTTCTGCTGCGCGTCGTCATACACCATCTTCCAGCCTTCCTTCTCGGCCATGGCCTTCAGGCTGTCGGTGTTGGCGGTGCGCCAGTCGGACTCCTGGCCGACCTGGGAGAAGCCGATGGTCAGCGCGGACGCATTGGCGACGCAGCCGATCACGAGCACAAGGGCCAGAGCGAGGGTAAGGAACTTCTTCATAAGATTTGCCTCCTATTCTGTTTTGAGTTCCGTTTGCAGCAGACATTCTCTCCTGTCTGCCTCTTGTTTGTAAGAATACCACATTCTAGACAAAATGACAAGGGGTGAACTTGATTTCCCTGTGAAAAAACGATGCTGAACTGCGCGGGGAATTGTAAAATTGGGACAAGAAACGTCTGAACGGCGCAAAAATGCAGTGGGATGCGAAACGGCGCTGTTGCGGACACGGAAAGTATGCTATACTGTAAACATATGATGCCATTTTGGGAGGCGAAAAGCGATGAACATTGAACAGTGTGTTTCTTCCCTGAGCATGCCGCTGCCGGAGGATATCATGAAGCGCAAGTGGGCGGGCGATCTTAGCGGCGCGGTGAAGGCGATCGACATGCGCTTGGCTGCGCCGCTGCCCGAGATGCTGCGCGCGCGCCTGGTATGCGAAAAGGAGCGCATCCGCCGCCTGCCCACGCAGTATCCGTTCACGCGCGACGAGGCGATGGAGAAGCTGAGCGGGCTGATCGGTCAGGCGGTCAGCGAGGCAGAATTCGACCGCCTGGAGCTGGCCGGGTGGATAGACTTCATCTATATCAACGGCGAAAAGCGCTACTTCGTCCGCTTCCACCGCAGCATGCTTCACAACGGCGCGCTTGAGCATTTGACCGGGCAGAAGAAGAAGCCCGAAAACGCGTACCTGGACCCGATGATCGCGGAGATCATGGAGAAGGGCGAGGCCAGGCGACGCATCACGCTCAAGGCCAGTCTGTACGTCGACCGTGAGGCGTTTGTCCCCGGCGAGTACCTGGCGCATCTGCCGCTGCCCATCGAGGACGCGCAGCAGAGCGAGGTCCGGCTGCTTGAAGGCGATCCGGACGGCCTTGGCGACGCGCGAGCGCCGGCGCGCACGGCGTACTGGCGGCGGACGCTCGACGCCTGGCGGCCGTTTGAGGCGACATACAGCTACGTCACCCATATCCGCTATGCCGATCCGCTGGGCAGGCCCGCGCCCGATGCGCCGCTGTATCCCACCTGCGCATCGCCCTGCGCGGAGGACCTCGGCGAGCGCGGCGCGTATATGCGCTTCACGCCGTATCTGCGCGATCTGGCGCAGAGGCTGACGGCGGGGGAGAGCAGCGACGTGATGAAGGCGTGGCGCGTCTATGAGTTTGTGACGACGCAGGTCACCTATTCCTTCGTGCGCGATTACTTCCAGCTGGACGATCAGGGCGAATACTGCGCGGTGAACCTCAAGGGCGACTGCGGCCTGCAGGCGCTGCTGTTCATCCTCCTGTGCAGGATCAGTGGAATTCCGGCGCGCTGGCAGAGCGGTTTGTCCATCGACGAGGACTACGTCGGCAGCCACGACTGGGCGCAGTTCTACCTCCCGGGCTGGGGCTGGCTCTTTGCGGACCCCAGCTACGGCGGCAGCGCCTACCGCGCGGGCAGCGAGACGCGCCACCGGTTCTACTTCGGCAACCTCGATCCCATGCGCATGGCGGCCAACCGCGTGTATCAGGCGGAGCTGACGCCCCCAAAGACCCAGCTGCGCGTCGATCCGTTTGACAACCAGTCCGGCGAGATCGAGCGCATCGGGGCCGCGCAGCCCTTCACCATGCGGCAGATGGACTGCGACGTGGAGCTTCTTGCATGCCAGACGCTGTAAAAAACCGGATCCCGTGCGCGGCGGCCCGAAAAGCCTTATAAAATCGACGGAATAAGGGCCAGCATTCCGAAATGTGTTGGAAAAAATGAAATTCTTGTACGGCAAAGATTGCAATTTTGTCCAAAATGTGATAATGTAGCACAATACTGGCCAATGTGCTGGAAGAATCTTGAAAAGGGGGAACTCACATGAAGAAACTGATGGCGCTTGCGCTGTGCCTGGCCGTTGCCCTGAGCATGGCCGTGATGCCGGCCGCTGCGGAAAGCACCGCTTACCGCACGCTGTATTCTGGTGAATTCACTTCGCTCAACTATCTGATCACCGCGACGACCAACGAGTTCGCGATGGCCGCCAATGTCATCGACACCCTGGTGGAGTACGACAAGTACGGCCAGGTGCAGCCGTCCCTGGCGGAAAGCTGGGAATATGACGAGGCGAACCTGACCTACACCTTCAAGCTCCGTGAGGACGCGACCTGGGTGAAGGCCGACGGCACCGAGTATGCCAAGGTGACGGCCAACGACTTCGTGACCGCCGCGAAGTACATCCTGGATGCGAACAACGCCTCCTCGACCGCCAACATCTTCTACTCCGTCATCGCCGGCGCCGAGGCGTACTACCTGGGCACCAGCACCCCGGAGGAGGGCAAGGAGCCTTATCCGGTGATGGACTGGGACACCGTCGGCGTGAAGGCGCTGGATGACTACACCCTGCAGTACACGCTGGTCGAGCCGGTTCCCTACTTCCTGTCCATGGTGACCTATGTGTGCTTCATGCCGGTGAACGCGGATTTCCTCGCGGAGAAGGGCGCGGACTTCGGCGTGGCCACCAGCAACGAGAACATCCTGTACAACGGCGCCTATGTGCTCTCCACCTTCGAGCCGCAGCAGAAGCGCGTGTACACCAAGAACGCCTCCAACTGGGATGCGGACAACGTCCTGATTGAGACCATCGAGCAGACCTACAACAAGGAAGCGACCACCATCGCGCCGGAGCTGTACAAGCGCGGCGATATCGATCAGGCGGACATCGATTCGACCATCGCCGCCGAGTGGCTGGCGGACGAGACGACGGCCGATCTGATCCATCCGCTTCGTCAGACCGGCTTCTATACCTATTTCTACGCATTCAACTTCGACCCGAACTTCGATGCGGCGTACGAGCCGGAGAACTGGAAGCTCGCGGTCAACAACGAGAACTTCCGCCTGTCCATCGCCGCGGGCCTTGACCGCGTGAAGGCGATGCTCATCACCGATCCGGACAACCCGGAGGCGCTGATCTTCAACACCGTCACCCCGCCGGAGTTCGTCTCCATCGACGGCGTGGACTACACGGAGATGGGCGCGCTGGCGGAGATCACCGCCAAGGGCGTGGATACCTTCGACGAGGCGCTGGCCCTTGAGTACAAGGCCGCTGCCGTCAGCGAGCTGACCGCCGCGGGCGCGACCTTCCCGGTCAAGGTGCTCATGTGCTACAACCCGTCCTCCACCGGCTGGGCCGAGGAGTGCGTGGTGGTCGAGCAGCAGCTTGAGGCTCTGCTGGGCAGCGATTACATCGACGTGATCGTCGAGGCCGGCCCGTCCTCCGGCTTCCTCAAGGAGATCCGCCGCAGCGGCAAGTACGCGCTGCTCAAGTGCAACTGGGGCCCGGACTACGCCGATCCGAATACCTATACCGATCCGTTCTACGACGGCTCCTACAACTGGCCGGAGCTGGCGCAGGGATATAACGACGAGAACGGCCGCAGCCAATATTACAACCTGGTGGACGCCGCCCGTGCGATCACCAACGACCTGTCCGCCCGCTACGAGGCGTTTGCCGAGGCGGAGGCGTTCCTCATCAACAAGGCGTTCCTGATCCCGTTTGGCTACGGCACCGGCGGCTATGACGCTTCCCGCCTGAATCCGTTCGAGTCCCAGTTCGCGCCGTTCGGCATTTCCAGAGAGCGCTACAAGGGTCAGAGCGTGATGGAGAAGCCGATGAATACCGACGAGTACTTCGAGGCCTATGATCAGTGGGAAGAGGATCGCGCCGCGCTGGCGGGCAAGTAATCCGCTGACCCCGTTTTTCCTGTCCCTTCGGTCGATTGCAATTCGCCCGGGCGGCGCCGTTGGCGCCGTCCGGGCTGTCGTTGCACATTGGCGGAATGGGTTTTTCTCCAGAATTCACTTTGGCGGCAGTCAAAATGAAGAAAAACCCATTGCGCGCGGCGCCGAAGAAGGCCGTGCTCATGCGAAAATGAAAAAGGTTGTGAAAAGAGCATGCTGAAATACTCCCTGAAGAGGCTGTCCTCCTCGTTTCTGACGCTGCTGATCATCATTTCGGTGGTCTTTGTTCTGCTGCGCCAGATGCCGATCGAGGGCTATTTTGATAATTTTGAGAAGGCGGACGAGGCGATGATCCAGGCCAAGCTCAACCAGCTGGGCCTCAACGATCCCATCCCTGTACAGCTTTGGAACTTCCTGAAGGGCCTGGTGCACGGGGATCTGGGCACCTCCGCCCGCTACAGCGTGGGCGCGCCCATCTCCGGCATCATCGCCAAGAAGGCGCCGCTGTCCATCAAAATGGGCGTGCTCTCCATGGCGCTCTCGCTGGTGCTGGGCATCCCGCTGGGCGCGGCCATGGCCAAGGGAAAGGGACGCTTCTGGGACAAATTCGGCACGGTCTACATCGTCTTCATCAACGCGGTGCCTGCGGCGGTGTATTACATCTTCATCCAGCTCTACGGCACCAGCTTTCTGGGCATTCCCATGCTCTTTGACGAGGCCAATCCGGTCACCTGGATTCTGCCGGTGTTCTCCATGTCCCTGGGCAATACGGCGTATTACGCGATGTGGCTGCGCCGCTACATGGTGGACGAGCTGAACAAGGACTACGTCCGCCTGGCGCGCGCCAAGGGCGTCTCCGGCAAGAGCATCATGATGAAGCACGTGCTGCGCAACGCGTTCGTGCCGATGATCCAGTACATCCCGACCTCGCTGCTCTATACCGTCTGCGGCTCCATCTACATCGAGTCGCTCTACTCCATCCCGGGCATGGGCGGCCTGCTGGTGGACGTCATCGGCCGGCAGGACAACCCGATGGTGCAGGCCATCGTCATGATTTACAGCTGTATCGGCATTGTGGGCCTGCTGCTGGGCGATCTGCTCATGGGCCTGATCGATCCGCGCATCAGCTTTGTGAAGAAGGAAGGTGCGCGCTGATATGCTGAGCATCAAGGAAAACAAGAGCAAGAAGCTGGAGGCCGCGCTGGAAGCGCAGCTCACGAAGGAGCTGGATGCAGCGCGGACCGGGGAGCAGGAGATCAACGAGGACGAGCTGTTCGTGCTGGCGCAGTACGACGAGGCGGCGGGCGAGAAGACCGGCTACTCCAACTACTCCTACTGGCGCTCCACGGTCAAGGTCTTTTTCAAGAACAAGGTGGCGGTGTTCCTGCTGTTCGTGCTGGCAGGCCTGCTGCTGTTCACGTTCATTCAGCCGTACCTGCCGGGCCAGTACCCGGCCAACCAGATCAACAACAACCCGCAGACCGGCAAGCAGCTGTCCAACCTCTCGCCGAGCCTGACGACCGTGCTGGTCACCGTGCCGGAGGGCACGACGCTGAGCGCCGCGCCCGTCAAGGACAGCGAGGGCTGGTACGCGGTGCACAACGTGCTGGATACCCTTCAGGCCCGCACGAAGTTCACGGTGATCGAGTACGGCGAAGCGTGGTGCAAGGTCGAGTACAAGGGCAAGACCGGCTACGTTAAGAACAACTTCCAGACGAAGCTCAAGCTGCCGGATGACCCGACGGCCACGCCGTACGAGAGCCGCTCCAACTTCAAGCTCGAGATGTACATGGAGCCGCAGGACTACACCAACAACGGCACCGCGCTCTATGTGGAGGAGCAGCTGCTGACGCCCGCGCAGGACGGCACGGCGGTCACCAACGCCGAGGCGGAGCTGCGCGTGCTGCCCAGCGAGCACGCCTTCTGGTTCGGCACCAACAACATCGGTCAGGACCTCTGGGCCCGCGTGTGGAGCGGCACCCGCACCAGCCTGATCATCGGCTTCATCGTCGCGCTGGTGGAGGCGGTGATCGGCATCACCGTCGGCGTGCTCTGGGGCTATGTGCGCAGCCTTGACCGCATCCTCACCGAGATCTACAACGTGGTGGACAACATTCCCCAGACGATCATCCTGATCCTGATCTCCTACATCCTGCGCCCGGGCTTCGGCACGCTGGTGTTCGCCATGAGCCTGACCTGCTGGCTGGGCATGGCGCGCTTTATCCGCAACCAGATCGTCATCATCCGCGACCGCGACTACAACCTCGCCTCCCGCTGCCTGGGCACGGGCACTGCGCGCATCATCATGAAAAACCTGCTGCCGTACCTGGTGTCGGTCATCATGCTGCGCCTGGCGCTGTCCATCCCCAGCGCCATCGGCAACGAGGTGTTCATCACCTATATCGGTCTGGGCCTGCCGGTGGACATGCCGTCCCTGGGCAACCTGATCAACGAGGGCCGCAAGCTCGTCACCTCCGAGACGCTGCGCTACCAGCTCATCTTCCCGGCCATCGTGCTGTCCGTCGTGACCATCTCCTTCTACATCATCGGCAATGCCTTCGCGGACGCCGCCGATCCCAAGAACCACATGTACAAGTCCTGAAGGGAGGCTGAATGACATGGAAGAAAGGGAGACCATCCTTTCGGTCCGCGATCTGAACATCAAATTCAGCCTGCGTGGCCGCACGCTGCACGCCATCCGCGACGTGTCGCTGGACCTGTATAAGGGCGAGAGCTTGGCGATCGTCGGCGAGTCCGGCTCCGGCAAGTCCGTCTTTGTCAAGAGCTTCATGGGCCTGCTCGACGCGAACGGCTGGGTGGACAGCGGCGAAATCCTCTACAATGGCGAGGACCTGACGAAGTTCACCACCGAAAAGCAGTGGCTGAGGGTGCGCGGCAAGCAGATCGCCATGGTGCTGCAGGACCCGATGACGAGCCTCAACCCGCTCAAGACCATCGGCGCGCAGATCATGGAGGCCATCGAGCTGCACCAGAACCTGCACGGCGAGGCCGCGCGCAGGGAGATGCTTTCCGTCCTCACCGACGTGGGCATCACCGAGCCGGAGCGCCGCGCGAAGCAGTATCCGCACGAATTCTCCGGCGGCATGCGCCAGCGCGTGGTCATCGCCATCGCCGTGGCCTGCCGTCCGCAGATCCTCATCTGCGACGAGCCGACGACCGCGCTGGACGTGACCATCCAGGCGCAGATCCTCGACCTGATCCGCAGCCTCAAGCAGAAGTACGACCTGACCACCGTCTACATCACGCACGACCTGGGCGTCGTCGCCAACGTGGCGGACCGCATCGCGGTCATGTACGCGGGCGACATCGTGGAGATCGGCCTGTGCGAGGAGGTCTTCTATCAGCCCAAGCACCCGTATACCTGGGCGCTGCTCAGCTCTCTGCCGCAGCTGGGCGTGAAGGGTGAGCCGCTGTATTCCATCCACGGCACGCCGCCCAACCTCTTTAACGAGGTGAAGGGCGACGCGTTCGCCCCGCGCAACCCGCAGGCGCTTAAGATCGACTTCGTCAAGCGTCCGCCGTACTTCGAGGTTTCTCCCACGCACAAGGCGCGCACCTGGCTGCTGGACCCGCGCGCGCCGAAGATCGAGCCGCCGGAGGCCGTTCGCAAGCTGGCATCGGAAGGAGTGAAGGGCCATGCCTGACAACAGAGAGGTCCTTCTCTCGGTCAAGAACATGTCCGTCTGCTTTGGCAAGGGCAAGCACCTGTTCAAGGCTGTGGACAACGTGAGCTTTGACATCTACGAGGGCGAGACGTTTGGCCTGGTTGGCGAGTCCGGCTCCGGCAAGACGACCATCGGCCGCACGATCATCCGCATCAACCCGACGACGTCCGGCGAAATCTTCTTCAAAGGCGAGAAGATCAACGGAAAGATCAGCCGCGAGCTTGACCGCCGCGTCACCCGCGAGATTCAGATGATCTTCCAGGACCCGATGGCGTCCCTGAACGAGCGCGCGAAGGTCGACTACATCGTCTCCGAGGGCCTGCTGAGCAGCGGCGAGAAGCTGCCGGAGGCGGAGCGCAGGGCGCGCGTGGAAAAGGCGCTCTCCGAGGTCGGCCTGCTGCCGGAGTTTGCCAGCCGTTTCCCGCATGAGTTCTCGGGCGGCCAGCGCCAGCGCATCGGCGTGGCGCGTGCGCTCATCATGCAGCCGGACTTCGTCATCGCGGACGAGCCGATCTCCGCACTGGACGTGTCCATCCGCGCGCAGGTGCTCAACCTGCTCAGCGATCTGCAGCAGGAGCGCGGCCTGACCTACCTGTTCATCTCGCACGATCTGTCGGTCATGCGCTTCATCTGCGACCGCATTGCGGTCATCCACAAGGGCGTGCTGGTGGAGCTGGCCGAGACGGAGAAGCTCTTTGCGCATCCGCTGCATCCGTATACCCGCGCGCTGCTCTCGGCCATTCCGCTGCCGGACCCGGCCCGCGAGAAGAACAAGAAGCTCGAGGTCTACGATCCCACGCAGCATGATTATTCCGTGGACAAGCCCTCCTGGGTGGAGATCGAGGAAGGCCACATGATCTGGGGCAACGAAAAGGAAATTGGGAAGTATCGCGAAATGCTCAGGGCGTAATGTCAGAGAGCTGCCGCTTGCGACAGCGGCAGCTCTTTGATTTGCCCTTGTTTGGAGGAATTCACTTGCAGATATCCTATGAAGAAGCCATTTCCCGCTGCTGGGCGGAGGTCGATCTGTCGCGGCTGGTGCAAAACTATCACAACGCGCTTTCGCACCTGCATTCAGGCGCGCAGCTCATCTGCGTGCTCAAGGCGGACGCCTATGGCTTGGGCGCCAAGGCGGTCGCCCAAAGGCTCTGGCAGGAGGGGCAGCGGCTGTTTGCCGTGGCCTCCTACAACGAGGCGGCGCAGCTTCGCCGCGCGCTGCCCGACGCCGAGGTGCTGATCCTCGGCCTGTGCGGCCAGGCGCAGCTGAAGAAGGCGATTGAAAGCGGTCTGCTGCTCACGGTGTTCACGGCGGCGTATGCCCAAAGCGTCATCGCCGCGGCGAAGGAGGCGGGCAGACCGGCGCGCGTGCATGTGAAGATCGAGACCGGCCTCAACCGCATCGGTCTGCTGCCGCAGGACGCGCCGGATGTCGTGCAGGCCATGCAGGCAAGCGGCGTTGTCAGGATTGAGGGACTGTTCACGCACCTGGCGCTGCGCGACACGGCGAGCGACCGGGCACAGCTTGACCGCCTGACCGGCGTGCGCGATGCGCTGGCCGCACGCGGCATCCGTATCCCGATGGTGCACGCGCTGGACAGCATCGGCATGGTGCGCTATCCCGACGACCAGATGGACGCGGTACGCACCGGCGCGTGGCTGTACGGCGTCTACCCGCGCGGCTATGCGCATCCGGAGGAGAGCCGGCTGGCGATGACGGTGAAGACGCGCATCGCGCAGCTGCACTGCGTGAAGGCGGGCGAGTGCCTGGGCTACGACGAGACGCATCCCGTCGCGCGCGACAGCGTGGTGGCCACGCTCTCAGCAGGCTACATCGACGGCTATCCGCGCCAGAACAGCCGGGGCGAGGTCGAGGTTTGCGGCAGGCGTGCGCCGGTCGTGGGCCTGGTGTGCATGGATCAGATGATGGTGGACGTGACGGACATCCCCGGGGCGCGGGAGGGCGACGAGGTGGTCCTGCTGGGCGGCTCCATCGGCGTGGACGAGTACGCCGAGTGGGCAGGCCTCAACCGAAACGAGTCCCTGGCCCGCACGGGAAAGCGTGTGCCGAGGGTGTATCTGGAGAACGGACAGGTTGTCGGCGTGACGGAAGCGATGGAGTGAAGGGGAAACGTTGGGGCTATCGCCCCAAACCCTATCTGGGGATGCAATCCCCAGACCCCTTCTTCGCTTCGCGCCTGTATAACGGATCTGTGTGGAGGATAAAAGATGGACGATTGCGAACTGAGAGCGCTGGTGGAGGCGCAGAAGAACTGGATGGTGGACATCCGCCGCAGGCTTCACAGGATTCCCGAGCGGGGCTTTGCGGAGGTGAAGACGCAGCAGGTCATCATGGAGACGCTGGATGCGCTGGGCATTCCATACACGACAGAGCGCACCTGGGTCGTCGGCGTGATCGAGGGAGCGTTGCCGGGCCAGGTGGTCGCCCTGCGCGCGGACATGGACGCGCTGCCGCTCGAGGAGCCGGAGGGGCTGCCATTCCGCTCGGAGCATCCGGGCATGATGCACGCCTGCGGCCACGATGCGCACATGACGATGGTGCTGGGCGCGGCGAAGGTGCTCATGGGCATGCGCGACCGTCTGCCGGGCACGGTGAAGCTGCTGTTTCAGCCGGCGGAGGAGACGGACGGCGGCGCGGAGCCGATGGTGCAGCGCGGCGTGATGGAAAATCCGCACGTCGACCGCGTGTACGGCCTGCATGTGCAGCCGTATCTGCCGGTGGGCGTCATCGAGACGCGCGCGGGCACGCTGAACGCCTCGACCGACGACGTGGAGCTGACAATTCACGGCCGCTCGAGCCACGGCGCGTATCCCGAGAGCGGCGCGGACGCGATTGTCTGCGCGGCGCAGGTGATCACGAGCCTGCAGACGCTGGTCTCGCGCAACGTTTCGCCGCTGGCCAGCGCGGTGCTCAGCCTGGGCATGATCTCCGGCGGCACGGCGGGCAACATCATCTGCGACAGGGTGAGCCTGCGCGGCACGCTGCGCACGGCGAACGGCGAGATTCGCGCCATGATGAAGCGGCGCATCGCGGAGGTGGCCAGCGGCGTGGCGGCGGCCATGGGCTGCACGGCGGAGGTGTGCATTACCTCCGGCTATGCGGCGCTGGTGAACGACGAGGCGGAGGCCGGCCGCGTGATGCGCGTGGGCGCGCGCCTGCTGGGCGAAAAGAACGTGGTGCGCAAGGCCGCGCCGAGCATGGGCGGCGAGGACTTTTCCTTCTTCTGCGAGCGCGTGCCGGGTGCGTTCTTCCACCTAGGCTGCGTGAAGAAGGAGGACATGCCCGCGCCGCTTCTGCACAGCCGGGACTTTCATCTTGACGAGGACTGTCTGACCGTAGGCGCGATGATGCACGTTGCGCTCGTGCTGGACGGCCAGTGAGGAGGCAGCTATGCGTTACGGCAGGCGACTGAAACCAGGCGATACCATTGGCTTTATCGCGCCGTCCGGCGCGGTGCGTACGGAGGGCGCCATCGAGCGCGCTGTGGCCGAGGCGGAAAGGGCGGGCTTCCGCGTGAAGCTGGGCGAGAGCTGCGGCCAGAAATACGGCTATCTCTCCGGCACGGATGAAGTGCGCGCGCGCGACGTGAACCGCATGTTCCTCGACGATGAGGTGGACGCGATCATGTGTGTGCGCGGCGGCTACGGCACCACGCGCATGCTGGATCTGCTCGATTACGGGGCCATCGCCGCGCATCCGAAAATCTTCATGGGCTTCAGCGACATCACGGCGATGCATATTGCCATGCTCCAAAAGGCGGAGCTGGCGACGTTCCACGGCCCGATGGCAACGTCGGACTGGACGGAGGAAATGCATCCCTTCAGCTTCGCGTCGATGATGCGGGCGATCGGGACGGCGGAGCCGATGGGCGTGCTCCAAAACGCGCCGGACTATCCCGCGCGCAGAACGGTGAATCCGGGCTGCGCCGAGGGACAGCTGGTCGGCGGCAACCTGACGCTGATCGCCAGCCTGCTGGGCACGCCGTATGAGCTGGATACGAAGGGCCGCATCCTGTTTATCGAGGAGATCGGCGAGCACACCTACTGTGTGGACCGGCTGCTGACGCAGCTGCGCCTGGCCGGCAAGTTTGAGGACTGCGCGGGCGTGGTCTTCGGGGATTTCAACAACTGCGAAATCGAGTACGCGCAGTTCGGCCTGACGATCGAGGAGATCATCCACGACGTCGTCGCGCCGTGCGGCAAGCCCGTCTTCACCGGCCTGCAGAGCGGCCACTGCACGCCCAAGCTGACGCTGCCGCTCGGCGTGCGCTGCCGCATGGACGCGGACGCGTGTTCGCTGACGGTGCTGGAGGCGGCGGTGCGGGCATGACGCAAAGACGTTGACGAACGCGGCGATTGCCTGTACAATGGCGGCAGAAGGACGCACAGATCTGCGTGCATCAGGTGCAAACGTAAAGGAGGAATCCGCATGACCCGTATCGCGATTCTCGGCGCAGGAAAGATTGCGCTGGCGATGGCCAAAACGCTGCGCGGCATGAAGGCGCAGGGCGAGCCGGTCTGCCTGTACGCCGTTGCGGCAAGAGAGCTGTCCCGGGCGCAGGCCTTCTGCGCACAGGAGGGCTTTGAGGTGGCCTATGGCTCCTACGAGGAGATGCTCCGCGACCCGAAGGTGGATCTGGTGTATATCGCCACGCCGCACTCTCACCACGCGGAGCAGATGAAGCTGTGCATTGAGCACGGAAAGGCCGTCCTGTGCGAAAAGAGCTTTACGGCCAATGCGCAGCAGGCGCGCGAGGTGCTGGCGCTGGCGAAGCAGCGGGGCGTGCTCGTCACCGAGGCCATCTGGACGCGCTACATGCCCTCGGTGGGGATTCTGCGGGAGATCATCGACAGCGGCGCGCTGGGCGATATCCGGATGCTGTCCGCCAGCCTGTTCTATCCCATTGAGCATGTGGAGCGCATCATGGACCCCTGGCTCGCAGGCGGCGCGCTGCTGGATGTGGGCGTGTATCCGCTCAACTTCGCCTGCATGATCTTCGGCAGCGATCCTGTCCGCATGGACAGCAGCGTGCAGATGACGGAGGCGGGCGTGGACTACCAGGAGAGCTTCACCCTGCACTATGCCGGCGGGCGCATGGCGGTGCTCTCGGCGGGCATCGGTTCGCGCTGCGACCGCCGCTGCCTCATCAGCGGCAGCAGGGGCTACATCGTCACCGACAATGTCAACAACATTCAGCGGATCGAGCTGTATACCGACGCCGACGGTTTCACGCAGCCGAAGGTTTTCCCGGTGCCCGGGCAGATCACGGGCTATGAGTACGAGGTCCGCGCCTGCCTGAAGGCGCTTGAAAACGGCGAGCTTGAGTGCCCGCAGATGCCCCATGCCGAGACCATCCGCGTGATGGAGCTCATGGATGCGCTGCGCGCGCAGTGGGGCATGAAGTATCCGTTTGAAGCGTGAGCGCGCGCCCAAAGGGCATGATGCAAGAAGCAGCCGGACAATGACAACCATTGCCACCCGCTCAAGCGAATATTCCCATTTGCACGAATCATACTAGGAGAGCCGACACAAAGCAGATCAGAAGGAGGCGGCAATTCGTGCGGGCAACGGGCATTGTTCGTCGCATCGACGAACTGGGCAGAGTGGTGATTCCCAAGGAAATACGGCGGACCCTCCGAATTCGGGAGGGCGACCCGCTGGAGATTTACACGGATAAGGACGGTGAAGTGATCCTCAAGAAGTATTCGCCGATTGGGGAGATTTCAAACTTTGCAAAGGATTACACCGAATCGCTGTTCCGGTCGCTGGGGCACATCGCGTGCATCACGGACAAGGACATGATCGTCTCGGCCAGCGGCGTTTCGCGAAAGGAGCTCTGGGAGAAGCCGATCAGCCGGGACCTGGAGCAGGCGATCCAGAGCCGTCAGGTCGTCACGGCCAACCGCGGCAGCGGCACGCGTCTGGTGCCGGTGACCAATGAGGAGGACGCGCAGGCGTACACGGCGCAGGTCATCTGCCCGATCATCGCGGACGGCGAGTCGATCGGCGCGGTGGTGCTCCTGTCGCGCGAGCCTGCGGCCAAAATGGGCGACACGGAGCTCAAGGTTGCGGAGACGACGGCCAGCATCGTCGGGCGGCAGATGGAGCAATAAGTACATCATAATATGAAAGGATCGCAGCGGCGGTCCTTTTTCTGATGGATGCAGAAGGGGCGGAATCGCATCCGACGGGGCATGAAAAACGGCGCGCAGCGTTTTTTCTGTTGAAGAATCATGGGATTTGTGTATAATGGAGATAGAACTTGCGTACGGAAAGGAATTCGTGAGCATATGAAAGGCATCATTCTGGCCGGCGGCGCCGGCACCCGTTTATATCCGCTGACGATGGTGACGAGCAAGCAGCTTCTGCCTGTCTACGACAAGCCCATGATCTATTATCCGCTCTCCACGCTCATGCTGGCGGGCATCAAGGATATCCTCATCATCTCCACGCCGGAGGACACGGAATTCATCGGCGGCGACGCCTGCGCGATGGTGCTGGGCGACAACATCTTCTACGGCAACGGCTTTTCAAAGATCCTGCGCGCGGCGGTGGCCAACGCGGAGGAGAACGCCCGCGCGACGGTGTTCGGCTACTACGTCAACGATCCGGAGCGCTTCGGCGTGGTGGAATTTGACGGGAACGGCCATGTGATCTCCGTGGAGGAGAAGCCGAAGAGCCCCAAGAGCAATTACGCGGTTACCGGACTGTACTTCTATCCCGCCGGCGTCAGCGGGCGGGCGAAGGATGTGAAGCCGTCCGCGCGCGGCGAGCTGGAAATCACGACGCTCAATGCGATGTATCTGGAGGACAGAGCGCTGGACGTGCAGCTGCTGGGCCGCGGCTTTGC
>SFFH01000028.1 GCA_004557905.1 Clostridiales bacterium
GCCTTCAGCGGTCCTCTTTCGAGGTGCCTCGCTCGTGGCGACTTGATGTATTATACACGCCTTGACGATCCTTGTCAACACCTTTTTTCACTTTTTTCGACGTCTTTTTGCACTTCTTTTCGATTCACCCGAATTGCAGGATGAAGCGCGCAATGCTATAATGAAGATACAACAGCCTTGAAGTTGGAAAGGAGCGCTGCGCATGTCCACCGAAGACTATTTGCAGGCACAGAAAAAGGGACTGCGGCTGACGCATGCCCTGCAGTCCCGCGGCGAGGATCCGACGCTGCCCGTGCTCAGCGAGATTGTGCCCGAGCTCAACCGGCTGACGCAGGTGCCGCTGGGCCTGATTCAGATTTCGCTCGATCAGATCGAGGGAACCGCTACCCGCGGCCGCACCACCGCCTTCGCGCGCAATTTCATGCCGCTGCTGGACGTCGATTCTGAATTCGCGCTCAAATGGGGCATCCTCTACGACGACGTCGTGGAAAACGGCCTGCGCGATCCGGTGCTCGCCTATGAGTACTACAATCGCTTCTATATTATCGAGGGCAACAAGCGCGTCAGCGTCATGCGCACGCTCGACGCGGTGACGATCGAGGCCAACGTCACCCGGATTCTGCCGGAGCCGGAGGACTCCGAGCGGTACCGCGTGTATCAGGAGTTTCTCAGGTTCTATGCCGACAGCGGCATCAACTTCATCAACTTTGGCCGCGAGGGCAGCTTTGAGCGCCTGTACGCGCTGCTTGACAAACAGCCCGGCGACAAGTGGACCGCTGATGAGATCAGCGATCTGGAATCCTGCTATCACCGCTTCTCCCAGGCATACGACGCGCGCACCGGCGGAAAGCCGCCCCTGCCCGTGGGCGACGCGTTCCTCGTCTACCTGGACGTGTTCGGCTATGCGGACAGCATCGGCAAGACGCCTTCGGATTTTGAGAAGGATATCGGCAAGGTCTGGCCGGAATTCGTCGTGGCCGCCGCCAACAAGCCCGCCGTGCTGCTCAACCAGCCGGGTGAAAAGCAGCAGACGTTCCTCTCCTCCATGCTGCATCGTCCGCCGCAGGTGTTGCGCTGCGCCTTCCTCTACAACCGCTCGCCGCAAAGCTCTGCCTGGACCTACTGGCACGAGCTGGGCCGCAAGGCGCTGGAAAAGGAATTCGGCGCACGCGTGGAGACCACGTTCCGCGAAAACGTCAAGCAGAAGCAGGCAGAGGCCGTCATCGACAGCCTGGCTGCGGAGGGCTATCACGTCATCTTCGCCACGTCCCCGGTGTTCCTGGACGCCTGCATCCGCCAGTCCGTCGCGCATCCGGACGTGAAAATCCTCAACTGCTCGCTGCTGGCCAGCTACCACAACGTGCGCTCGTACTATCTGCGCATCTACGAGGCCAAGTTCATCCTCGGCGCGGTCGCCGGCGCGATGGCCGACAACAACCTCATCGGCTACATCGCGGACTATCCGATTTACGGCGTGCCCGCCTCCATCAACGCCTTTGCCCTCGGCGCGCAGATGACCAACCCGCGCGCCAGGATCGTGCTGGAATGGTCCACGATCGCGGAGAGCAACCCCGAGGAAAAGCTCGCGCAGCAGGGCGTACACATCATCTCCAACCGGGACATCAGCGCGCCGAACATGGAATCGCGCGCGTTCGGCCTGTATCACGAGAGCGACGGCTTCATCCACAACCTGGCCATGCCGGTGTGGAACTGGGAAAAGCTCTATCAGGGCATCGTGCGCAGCATCCTCTCCGGCGCCTGGACGGACGAGGCCAACAGCAACGCCGACCGCGCCATGAGCTATTACATGGGCATGTCCACCGACGCCATCGACCTGCTGTGTTCCCAGCGCGTGCCCGCGCGCGTGCGCAGGCTGGTGGATCTGCTGCACGAGCGCATCCGTGCCGGCGCATTTCTGCCGTTCATCGGCCCGATCCTCGATCAGGAGGGGAACCTCCGCGTCGAGGCCGACATGGCGCTCACCCCGCAGGAGATCATCCGCATGGACTATCTGGCACAGAACGTCATCGGCCGCATTCCGGAGATCGACGAGCTGACCGATGTGGCGAAGGTCATCGTCTCCCTGCAGGGCATATCCGCCGCGAACCCGACCAAGGCCAAGCTGCCTGCGGACATCGAAGGGTGAACACATATGAAGATCCTGCTACTGGCCGATCAGGCCGAGCCCTCGCTCTGGGAGCATCTGGACCGGCGCAAGCTCGAAGGCGTGGAGCTTGTGCTCTCCTGCGGCGATCTGCCCGCGGAATACCTGTCCTTCCTCACCTGCTTCACCGCCGCGCCCATCCTCTATGTGCACGGCAATCACGACGGCCGCTATGCAAAAAAACCGCCGGAGGGCTGCATCTGCATCGAGGACACCGTTTACACGCACAACGGCCTGCGCATTCTGGGGCTGGGCGGCAGCATGCGCTATCGTCAGGGGCCGCACATGTACACCGAGCACGAGATGAAGAGGCGCGTGGACAGGCTGCGCTTCAAGCTCTGGAAGAGCAAGGGCTTTGACATCCTGCTCACGCACGCACCCGCCTATCAGCTGGGCGACGACACCGATCTGGCGCACACAGGCTTTCAGGTGTTCCTCGACCTGATCGACAAATATCAGCCGCGCTTTCTCGTGCACGGGCATGTGCACCAGAGCTACCAGCACGACTTCAAGCGCATCCGCCAGCGCGGGGAAACACAGGCCATCAATGCGTTCGGGTATTACATTCTGGAAATTTAAAAAGGCCCACCGGGCCTTTTTCTTATGAAATGCGATGCAGCAAGGCTCACCGGATCGTGCCGAACTGCCGCTCGTCCCCGTCCAGCGGCGCGTACATAAGGCCGGTCTGCACGTTGTGCTCCCCGCGCCGCACGCACTGCACCTGTCGGATCAGCGCGCCCGCGTGGAGGCGGTGCCCGTTTTCCTGCGCGTACCGCCTCCACGCGATCAAAGGCAGGCTCGAGGCTGTCGCCCACGGCATAGCGCACGGCGGTGACGACGCAGGGCTTGGGCGGCAGGTACAGCATCTGGCGGCTGGCGCGCAGCCCCAGCTCCAGCGCGACGTCCGCATCGACGGCGACGCCCTGCAGCGGCGGCTCATGATAGTCCGTCCGGGTCAGATACGGGCCGTCCAGCAGCAGCGCAGCGGACAGGTGTGGGGCATAGGCTTCCACCCACCGGGAGAGCGTGTCGATCATGCTTTCGTCCACCGGGCTGTCGCCGCGCAGCGTGCCCAGAAAATACATCGCCGGCTTTTCCTCCAGGGTGCAGGCGTCCAGCAGGCACTCCGCCTGGCGGATACGCGCAACCTGCGTGCGCAGGCTCTTGCGCACGCGCAGCAGACGCTCGATTTCCCCGGTGAGCGCCTCCTCGCGCGCCTCGAGCGCGTGCAGCTGGCCGCTCTCATCCGTGCCGCCAAACAATTCTCCCGTCTCCTGCATGGTAAAGCCATATCCGCGCAGCTGCACGCCGCAGCCCATCGCCAGCATGGGCATCCCCGCCCTGGCGGAAGAAAAGGGCCTGTATACGCCGGGCACCTACTCCGCGACGGCCACCGGCATGGGCGACGTCACCGTCACCATGACCTTCGACGCCAACGCCATTACGAACGTCGTGGTGGACACCTCCAAGGAGACCACCGGCTTCGGCCTTGAAAAGGGCGGCGAGTTCGCCGAGCGCATTCTAGCCGCGCAGAGTGCGGAGATCGACGCCGTGTCCGGCGTGACGGTCACCAGCCAGGCGGTCATCGACGCTGCGAAGGCCTGTATCGCGCAGGCCAAGGGCGAGACGGTGGAGATCGCGCCGGTCGTGGAGGGCGCTGCGGCAGACGAGGGCGACTGGCTCGGCGAGGAGCCGGAGACCCCGGCGGTCGATCAGGTGATCGACGTGGACGTCGTCGTCGTGGGCGCGGGCCTGTCCGGCGTGTGCGCCGCGCGCGCAGCGGCTGAGGAGGGCGCCCGCGTCGCCGTCATCGAGAAGTGTGCGTCCTTCAACTGCCGCTCCGGCGAGTACGCCGTGCTCAACGGCCCGCTGAACGAGCGCTGGGGCCGCACGAACATCGTGGACACCGACGTCGTCGTCAACCGCCTGATGCGCGAGTGCACCTACCGCAACAAGCGCGCCATCATCAAGCGCTGGGCCGACCACGCCTGGGAAGCCATCGACTGGTTCATCGGCGCGTATCCGGAGCTGACGATCTGCGATTCCACCCGTCAGGCGGTCACGCAGGAGCAGTTTGACAAGGGCATTCTCGTGCCGCTGGCCTGGCCGCAGCCGGAGCACTACGATTACAGGAACGAGGAGTTCCCGACCTTCCCGTCCTCCATGGAGTTCCGCTCCAGCCGCAAGGATCAGCAGGGCTTCGTCGTGGAGGCCAACCTGAACAAGGCCGTCGAGCTGGGCGCGCAGACCTTCTTCGGCTGCTTCGCCACCAAGCTGCTCAAGGACGACGCGGGCCGCGTGACCGGCATCATCGTGCGCGATGCGCAGAACGGCAACCGCTATATCCAGTTCAACGCGGCCAAGGGCGTCATCCTGGCCACCGGCGACAACGGCGCCGACGAGCGCATCATGAAGCACTTCGCGCCGGAAATCGTGGAGAAGAAGATCACGAACCTGGGCGCGCTGGGCATGATGGGCATGGACGTGGAGGGCAAGCCCTGCCCCACCGGCGACGGCCTGCGCATGGGCGCGTGGATCGGCGCGAAGGTGCAGGATTTCCACGCCCCGATGACCCATCACATGGGCGGCGGCATGGGCGTGACGCCGTTCCTGCAGCTCAACAAGCACGGCAAGCGCTTCATGAACGAGTCCATCCCGGGCCAGCAGCTGGAAAACCAGATCGAGCTGCAGCCGGATCAGACCTCCTTCCAGATCTACGACAGCAAGTGGCCGGAGCAGATCCCCTACATGCCGGCCAACCACGGCGGCCTGTGCTACATCATCCCGGAGGACGAGGACGAGAGCAACCCCAACTTCACCGACCGCCAGTACACGAAGGTTTCCGCGAAGGCCAACGCCTACAACTTCAAGGCGGATACCCTCGACGAGCTCTTCGCGCAGCTGGGCTACACCGGCGAGGCGCTGGAGAACGCGCGCGCGAGCGTGGAGCGCTACAACCAGCTCTGCCGCGAGGGCTATGACGCCGACTTCGGCAAGGACGCCAGCCGCATGTTCCCGCTGGAGAACGGCCCGTTCTACGCCTGCACCTGGAGCACGACCGCGATGCTCGTGTGCGTCGGCGGCCTGGAGTCCGACGAGAACTGCCACACCTTCACCGGCACAGCCGAGAATCCGACCCGCGACCAGATTCCGGGCCTGTATGTCTGCGGCAACGTGCAGGGCAGCCGCTACGCGGTCGAGTATCCGATCTGCTTCCGCGGCATCAGCCATTCCCTGTGCGTCTACTACGGCTACATCGCCGGCAAGAACTGCGCGCAGGGCGTATAACGTTCTCGTCAACTGAATACAGGTTCTCGTCAACTGAATACAGGGTGCTTCCGCCTCTCGGGAGCACCCTTTTTTCGCTTCGCGTTGGGAAACGTCAGGGCTGCCGCCCTGAAACCTGCCTGAGGGATGCATCCCTCAGACTCCCTTCTTCGCTTCGCGGCGGCTTGAAGCAGCCTGCCTTCCCCTTTGGGGAAGGTGCCCACAGGGCGGATGAGGTTCATCCTGCCGTCACGGCATCGCTGGCAGAATCTCCATGCGCTCGATGAGCCGGCGTCCCTGGCCCGCGGGCGAGGTGATCGCCAGCGCCGCGTCCACCTGCGCGACATTGTCCGCCGTGCGGCGCACGAGGCCCGCGCGCTCGTCAAAGCGCTCGCTGGCCACCGGCGGCGCAAAGCGCAGCGGCACCGCCGCATGATAGCCCGACAGATCCGGCGCCTGCGCCTCGTCCTGCGGGCGCATCCAGAGCATCTGCGCCTGTGTCTCGCCCGCCAGCCGCATCGTCAGATACCGCAGCAGCGTGCCGGACACAGCATGCTGCGCTTCGGCAGGCTTCTCCTCCTGCTGCGTCTGCGGGCGAAGCTCCAGCTGAATCACGCCGTCCGGCCAGACCAGCGCAAAGCACCGCGTCCGCGGCTCCAGGCGCTCGATCCGGCCCTCCCGCAGCCGCAGCTCGGCCGTCAGCGGCGCGGCGGATTCGTCAAAGGGGAAGAGCTGCATATAGATTTCCGTGCTTTGTCCCGCGGGAAACGCCTGCCCCTCGCCGTCCACCGGCCCGCAGAACTGTCCGTTCACCGTCAGCAGGCCGCGCACGCCGCTCTCAATCATCAGCATCTGAATCATCCGCCCCACCTCGGGGCATGTATATGCGCGCAGGACACAAAATACGAGCCCTCTCCCGAAGGAAAAATGCTTTCGGTTTTGCCGTCCTTGAAGCTGTATGCGGACGTATTTCAGATTGCTCTGAAAATAGACGATATTTCTGAAGTATTCGCAATAGAGCATTCTCTTGGTTTCATAGCGAAATACGCTGTCAGAATGAAGCAGGTCCTTCACCATCAAATCCAGCTTCTGAACAAATGACGCCTCGCCCCATTCCCAGAGGAAATACGTCATGGGTCTGACGGCGAGCAGAGACAGCGGATTGGCCGGCTTATTCATGGAAAATGATTACTTTGTAATGCAATTCCTGATCCTGCCCCGATTCTCAGAATTCGTGTCAAATACCGCGATATTCATATGCCTTCCTACATCTGCTGCTATCTCCCGATATGTCTCGCCTTCTCGCTTCAGTTCTTCCATCCTGGGTCCATACTGATTGATCTTCATGCAAAAGCACCTCCAGTCGTTATCCTACAACTGGAGGTGCTTTTTTCAATGTCCGTTTTCAACGGAATACTTCAATTTGCCATGCATCATTTCAAATCTTCTTGACAGGTGCTATGTATTTATGCGATTACTCGACGATCGCGCCCTTGTTCGCGCTGGACACCAGCTTGGCGTAGCGCGCGAGGTAGCCCTTGGTGACGTTCGGCGGCGGGCAGACCCACTTGGCCTTGCGCTCAGCGAGCACCTCGTCGCTGACCTTCAGCTCCAGCTTGCCGTTCGGGATGTCGATGGCGATGGTGTCGCCCTCCTCCACCAGGCCGATCATGCCGCCGGAGGCAGCCTCCGGAGACACATGGCCGATGGCCGCGCCGCGGGTCGCGCCGGAGAAGCGGCCGTCGGTGATGAGCGCCACTTCCTTGTCCAGACCCATGCCGCAGATCGCGCTGGTCGGGCTGAGCATCTCGCGCATGCCCGGGCCGCCCTTGGGGCCCTCGTAGCGGATGACGACCACGTCACCCGGATGAATCTGGCTGGCGTAGATGGCCGCAATGGCCTCCTCCTCACTGTTGAACACGCGGGCCGGGCCCTCGTGCACCAGCATTTCCGCCGCCACGGCGCTGCGCTTGACGACGCCGCCATCGGGCGCGAGGTTGCCGCGCAGGATCATCAGGCCGCCGGTCGGGGAATACGGATCGTCGAACGGACGGATGACGTCGTGATTGTAGTTCTTCGCCTTGGCGATCTCCTCGCCCAGCGTCTCGCCGGAGACGGTCATGGCGTCCTCGGCCAGCAGGCCGCGGCCCGCAAGCTCGGAGAGCACGCCCATCACGCCGCCCGCCAGGTGCAGGTCGACGACATGGTGATGGCCGGCGGGGGCCAGGTGGCAGAGGTTGGGCACCTTCGCGCTGGTCTCGTTGACCCAGTCGAGGTTAAACTCGATGCCGCTCTCGTGCGCGATGGCCGGCAGATGCAGCACGGTGTTGGTGGAGCAGCCCAGCGCCATGTCCAGGCACAGCGCGTTGCGGAACGCCGCCTCGGTCATGATCTTGTCCGGGGTCAGGTTCTCCTTCACCATCTCCACGATGCGCATGCCGGTCTTCTTCGCCAGGCGGATACGCGCCGCGTCGACCGCGGAGATCGTGCCGTTGCCCGGCAGCGCCATGCCGATGACCTCGGTGATGCAGTTCATGGAGTTCGCGGTGAACATGCCGGAGCAGGAGCCGCAGCCCGGGCAGGCGGAGGACTCGACCGCGTTGAGGCCGTCGTCGTCGATCTTGCCGGCCTTGTACGCGCCGACCGCCTCAAACACGGAGTTGAGGTCGTAGTCGCGCGCCTCGCCGGGCATCTTGCCGGGCAGCATCGGGCCGCCGGAGATGACCATCGCCGGGAGGTTCAGGCGGCGGGCCGCCATGAGCATGCCGGGCACGATCTTGTCGCAGTTGGGGATGAAGACCATGCCGTCAAAGCCGTGGGCCAGCGCCATGGACTCGCAGCTGTCCGCGATCAGCTCGCGGGAGGCCAGGGAGTACTTCATGCCGATGTGGCCCATCGCGATGCCGTCGCACACGCCGATGGCCGGGAACTCGACCGGCACGCCGCCCGCCAGGCGGATGCCGTCCTTGACGGCCTGGGCGATGTTATTGAGGTGATTGTGACCCGGCACGCACTCGCTCTTCGCGGAGACGACGCCGATCAGCGGGCGGGTGAGCTCCTCGTCGGTCAGGCCGAGTGCCTTCCAGAGGCTGCGGTGTGGGGCCTTCTCCGGGCCCGTCTTGACGCGATCAGAAATAGCCATCTTACAGTTCCTCCACCTTGTTGCCCCAGCTCATCTTGCTGCGCAGGTCCTTGCCGACGGCCTCCAGCTGGCTGTTCGCCTCGATGCGGCGCTTGGCCAGGAAGTGCACGCAGCCGCTCTGGTTCTCCAGCAGCCAGTTGCGGGCGAAGGTGCCGTCCTGGATCTCGGTGAGGACCTTCTTCATTTCCTTCTTGGTCTCCTCGGTGATCAGGCGCTTGCCGACCTCGTAATCGCCGTACTCGGCGGTGTTGGAGATGGAGTAGCGCATGCCGGCGAAGCCGTGCTCAAAGATCAAGTCGACGATCAGCTTCATCTCGTGGATGCACTCGAAGTACGCGTTCTCCGGCTGATAGCCCGCCTCGACCAGCGTGTCAAAGCCGGCCTTCATCAGGGCGGTCACGCCGCCGCACAGGACAGCCTGCTCGCCGAACAGGTCGGTCTCGGTCTCCTCGCGGAAGGTGGTCTTCAGGATGCCGGCGCGCGCGCCGCCGATGCCCGCGGCGTAGGCCAGCGCATAGTCCTGCGCCTTGCCGGAGGCGTCCTGATACACGGCGATGAGGTCCGGCACGCCCTTGCCCTCCAGGTACTGGCTGCGCACGGTGTGGCCCGGGCCCTTCGGCGCGATCATCACGACGTCGACGTCTGCCGGCGGCTTGATGCAGCCGAAGTGGATGTTGAAGCCGTGCGCGAAGGCGAGGATCATGCCCGGGCGCAGGTAGGGCTTGATGTCCTTCTCATACATCGCGGCCTGCTTCTCGTCGTTGATGAGGATCATGATCATGTCGGCGACCTTCGCGGCCTCGGCGGTGGTCATGACGGTCAGGCCGGCGGCCTCAGCCTTCGCCCAGCTCTTGGAGCCCTCGTACAGCGCGACGACGACGTCGCAGCCGGAGTCCCTGAGGTTCAGCGCGTGTGCGTGGCCCTGGGAGCCGTAGCCGACGATGGCAATCTTCTTGCCGCTGAGCATGTCGAGATTGCAGTCCTGCGCGTAAAACATCTGTGCCATTTTTGTTTCCTCCTACTCGTCCGTGCATTTTGCACGCATGAAGTCAATTTATGTGACCGGTGACCCGGTTCGCAATCACTCAAAGATATCGGACGTCATCACGCCGTCGCCGCGCTCGAGCGCGACCACGCCGGTCCGCACCAGCTCGAGGATGCCGTAGTCCTCCAGCAGGCTCATCAGCGCGTCGATCTTGTCGTTGTCACCGGTGATCTGGAGCACCATGGAGTGCTTCGTCACGTCGAGCACCTTCGCCTTGAAGATGTCCACCAGGCGCATGAGGCCCTCGCGCTCGCTCACGTCCGCCTTCACCTTCACCAGCAGCAGCTGGCGCTCCACGGAGTTGCGCGCCTGCATGACCTGCACCTTCTGCACGCAGATCAGCTTGTAGAGCTGCTGCACCAGCTGCTCCACCTTCTGCTCGTCGCCCTTGATGACGATGGTGATGCGGGAGACCTCCGGATCGTGGGTCGTGCCCACGGCCAGGGAGTCGATGTTGAAGCCCCTTCTGAAGAACAGGCCCGAGACGCGGGAGAGTACGCCCGGCTCATTGTCCACCAGAACGCCGACGGTGTAGCGCTGCAGATTGTCCTTGCTCATATACATGCCGCACCTCCGTCAGTTCAGGCAGAACGAGTCGATCGGGGAGCCCGGGGCCACCATCGGCGCGACCATCTCGTCAATGTCCAGCAGGCACTCGATGATGCAGGGCTTGCCGTCCGCATACGCTTTGGCAAACGCCGCCGAGAAGTCCGCGAGATTGTCCACCCGCGTGCCCGCCAGCCCGTACGCGTCGGCCAGCTTCATGAAGTCCGGCCCGCGGTCAAGCGTCGTCTGGCTGTAGCGATGGCCGAAGAACAGCGTCTGCCACTGGCGGACCATGCCCAGCGTGCCGTTGTTGAAGATCACGACGATCACCGGGATATCATAGTAGGCAATCGTGGACAGCTCGGTCAGGTTCATGCGGAAGGAGCCGTCGCCGGTGACCAGCGCCACCGGCCTGCCCTGCGGGTCGCTCTTGGCCGCGCCCATCGCGGCGCCCAGGCCGAAGCCCATCGTGCCCAGGCCGCCGCTGGAGATCATCTGGCGCGCATGCACGAACGGGAAGTGCTGCGCGGTCCACATCTGGTGCTGGCCCACGTCCGTCGCCACCGTCATTTCCGGCGCGACGGCGGCCATGGCCTTCAGGATCTTGCGCGGCTCAAAGAGCTCGTCGCTCAGGTAGTCCTCCGCCATGCTGCGTGCCTGCTGCATCCACTGCGCGTGCTGCTTCTGGGACACGCGGGTGAGCAGCAGCTCCAGCACGATCTTCGCGTCGCCGGTGATGTGCAGCGCGGTGGACACGTTCTTGTTGATCTCCGCGCGGTCGATGTCGATGTGCAGCACCTTCGCGTTGGGCGCGAACGCCTTCGCGTCGCCCAGCGCGCGGTCGGAGAAGCGGACGCCCACGGCGATGAGCAGGTCGCAGCGCTGCATCGCGATGTTCGCCGCATGCGTGCCGTGCATGCCCAGCATGCCGAGCATCCTGTCGCTCGAGGCCGGCGCAGCGCCCAGACCCATCAGCGTGGAGACGATCGGCGCGTCCACGCGGTTCGCCAGCTGCATCAGCTCGTCCTGCGCACCGGAGATCGTCACGCCGCCGCCGCAGTAGATCAGCGGTCTGTGCGCCTCGGCGATCAGCTGCGCCGCCTTTTCCAGCCGCGGCTCCGCCTTCGTCTTGTACAGCTCCAGCGCCTCGCCCTCGGGGCGAAGCTGGGAGAGCGGCTTTTTCTTGGAAAGGCGCGGGATCAGCGCATCGCCGCTGAGCGGAATGTACTCCGTCTCCGCCAACTGCACGTCCTTGGGAATGTCCACCAGCACCGGGCCGGGGCGGCCGGAGCGGGCGATGTAGAACGCCTCGCGGATGGTATCCGCCAGCTTTTCCACGCTCGTCACCAGGTAGTTGTGCTTGGTGACCGGCATCGTCATGCCGGAGATGTCCGCCTCCTGGAAGGAGTCTGTGCCCATCAGGCTCTGGGGCACGTTGCCGGTGATGAACACGACCGGGCTGGAGTCCATATACGCCGTCGCAATCGGCGTCACGAGGTTCGTCGCGCCGGGGCCGCTGGTGGCCAGGCACACGCCGGTTTTGCCGCTGGCGCGCGCGTAGCCGTCGGCCGCGTGACCGGCATGCTGCTCATGCGCGGTCAGGACGTGGTTGATCCTGTCGGCGCGCTTGTACAGCTCGTCGTAAATCGGCAGCACGGCGCCGCCCGGAAAGCCGAACACCGTGCCCACCTCCTGCTCGATCAGACATTCGATCAGGATGGCCGCTCCGTTGAGTTTCATCCGTTTCATCCGCTCCTCTGCGAAATTCCCGACGCTTAGCCGGTCAATCCGATAAAGCGGGCCGTGCCCGCTCCCTCTTCCGAACAGCTTGATGGAATCAAGCCGCCCGGTGCCCGTTGCACGATTCTTTGTGCAACTCCCTATCGTGTAAAAACAGCCTTCCTCCCTCGTTTAGGGCGAAAGGCTGTTTCGCGGTACCACCTAAATTCCGTGCCTGCGCACGCTCATCGGGCACAAACCATGCCCTCTCCCCTGTAACGGGGGGCCTCCGGCCAGCCTACTTGCAGTTCAGCTGGCAGCTCCGAGGCGACAAGCCCGCGCTTCTTTCGCAGGAGCCTTCCACCGTCGCTCCCTCGCTTGGCGCTTCCCTGCGGGCCCTTCCTCTTCATCGCGGAAAGTATGTGCGACTATCTTATCACGACAGGAATTTTGTGTCAAGCGTTTTTCCGGCAAAAAGTGAGCAAATTTGCATGATATGATGAATCTTGTTCACCCATATATCCCTTGTCCGTGCTTTTCGCTCACATCTGCGGGCATTTCCGCGCGCCGCATGCGCGGGCGTTCCGCCGTCTGTGCAGGCACAGGCCCAGCAGCGTGCCCAGTGACACCGCGTCCGCGATGCGCCAGACCGTCTTCCCCGCGAACCACACGCGCAGCTCGCCGCTCGTGCCCGCATGAAGCCGCACCGTCAGGCGGTTGTTTTCGCCCAGGCCGGTTTCCATCTCCCGTCCGTCCACCGTCGCGCGGTAGCCGTCGTAGCCAAAAAGCGGCAGGGAAATCACCGCATCCGTCTGCGCGTCCACCTGCGCCGTGACCGTTGTGCTCTCCTTCCGGTATTCCGTCACCGCCGCATCGCCGTCCACCTGCACGTCCTGCTCCAGCGTGATCGCCGTCTGCGTGCCGGGAATCGTGTACTCGGTGTATTGCAGGTTCGGGCTCACCGTCTCGCCGAAGGCGATGTACTCCGGGTTGCGCGCCTCGTCGGTCAGCGTCGGCAGTGCGCACAGCGCCGCCACCGCCAGCACGGCCGCCGCCATCTGCTCGCCATGCCCGCGCGCAAACCGCGCGCAGCCGTGGCCGCCCGCAAACGCCAGCAGCGCCGCCGTCATCATCAGGAACCGCCACGGGAACTGCAGGTAATCCGACAGCCCGCGCGTCAGCACGCGCACATACCCCCAGGGGAACAGCGTCGTCGCCATGAACGCAAACGCCGCGCCCGCCGCCGTCAGCAGCACGGCCAGGCTGTCTTTGCTGTCCCTCTTCTCCGCCGTCGCCGCGCCATACAGCGCCAGCGCCGCGCCCAGCAGCAGCGGCAGCCCGATCTCCAGCGCAAACGTGGCCAGCGTCGTGTCCCTGGGGTCCAGGCTCAGCTCGCCCGCGCCCAGCAAAAACAGCTGCGCCGGGGAGAGCGCAAAGAACGCGGGATCCTTTGCCAGCTCCTGCGCGCCGATGCCCTGCATGCTGTACATCACGAACGGCACGAGCTGGAACGCGCACAGCGCAAGCGCAAGCGCAGCGGCCTTGAGGATCGCGCCCAGCCTGCGCTCACGCACAATCCGCACGATGAACAGCACGCACATGCCCGCAGCCGCCAGCGCGCAGATGAGCGTGGAGAGCATGTGCGACAGCGCGATGCACGCCGCGCTCACGCCGAGCAACACCCAGCGGCGTCTGTCGCCCAGCACCACCTCGTACAGCCCCAGCAGGAACAGCGGCAGGAAGACCATCGCCGTCATCTCGCCAAAGGCATAGCGCGTGAACACGTCGGAGACGCGGTAGATCGACAGCGTGTAGAGGATCGACGCGCAGACCGCCGCCCACTCGTCCCTAAACATCTGTTTGGCCGCGGCGTACATCGCCCAGGCGGACGCTGCGTTCACCGCGATAAAGAACAGGTTCACCGCGTACTGGAGCGACGCGCCGCCATTCATCAGCAGCGCCGGCCCGTAGAGGAAGATGTCCGGATAGAACACCGACGTGATCGCGCCGTAGCCGTTGTAGGAGAAGCCGCCGATGCGCACCGGGAGCTGGCCCGCCGCCAGCCCGTCCGCCAGGTTGCACAGGCGCACGAGGTGGAACGTCGTGTCGTGGCCGATGCAGACCGTATCCTTGAGCGCCGGGCCGCTGGCGATGAGCACCGCCAGGCCAATCAGAATCAGCTTTCCCCTGCGCGCGGGCGTCAGCCATCCGCGCCGGAGCGCCGTATACAGCGCGCACAGCACGATCGCGATCAGCGCAAACGTGAACGCATGGTCCCGGTACAGCGGGCTGTACAGGCGCATGTCAGCCACATCAATGCGCGTGCCGTCCTCAAACATCACGACGATGTCCACGCCCTGCGCGGCATTGTCAAGCGTGAAGACCGCCTCGCCCGCCGTCTCGCCCGCGGGGAGCGGGATCTCGCCCGGAACGGCCTGCACGCCGTTCTGCGTCGTGATCACCAGCCGGTTGTTGCCGTCTCCCTCAATCGCCCATTTGAGGCGATAGGTGCCCGCCGGCAGGTCAAGCCCCGGCCCGTCGTTCATCGCGCCGTATGCACCGCCCGCCTGCACGTCGCGCTGCAGGCCGCCGTCAAAGCGCATCAGCAGGTACGGCATGTCCTCCCAGACCTTCTGCCTGTCCAGCACGCCCGTGGCAAACACGGCCGCGACGGCCAGCGCGCAGATGACCCAAACGGCGGCAATGGCCGCGCCTTTCCTCTTCTGCTTCATGTTCTTCCCCCGAATGTCAAAATGCGCCCCGCACGGTTGCCTGGTGCGGAGCGCCATATGCTGTTGTGCAAATCTATCCGCACAGTGTCGTTCTCAGGCACAGAGCTTCATGATTTACGAAACTTTGTCGGTGATGCCGCCGGCAGCATGCCGGTTTGCTGTCATTATAAGCAATTCAGGCCGCGCTGTCAAGGGGAGGCAGCTCAGCTGCCCAGCAGGCGGCTCATCTCGCAGACGGCCTGCGCCTCGTCCTCGCCGTGCGCGATGATGGTCACGCCCATGCCGTCCGCAAGCTTCAGGGACAGCAGGCCCATCAGGGACTTGGCGTTGACCGTCACATCCTCCCTGCGCAGCAGCACCTGCGCCTGATAGCCGGACATCCTCGCCGCCACCTCCGCGGTCTTGCGCGCCGTCGGAACGCCGTTCAGCTTCACATGCACCGTCAGTTCCATCCGTTCCCATCCTTTCCGTCCTGCCGCCCCTGTTTTTTTGGGGAGCGCATCATACTCAGTACTCTGTCAGCTTGACCACCAGTTTGCCGTCAATCATCCTGCAGCATTCCGGCGAGGGGAAGCACGGCATGGCTTTCACCGCCTCCATGGAGGCGTAACGCATCTCCTCCGAATCATCCAGAGAGATGTTCATCTGCTCACCCATCATATGGGCGAACGAACGCAGCACCTGCGGATATGTGATGGACGTGATGTACAGGCCGCCCATCCATTCCCAGCCCTTCGGCGCCTTCAGATTGCTCAGCCCGGCCGATGTATACCCCACCAGGACCACCTCTGTCTCATTGCGCTCATACTCCGGCACGCTGTCGATGCGCTCCATCAGGCGCGTGATGAAGGAGATCGTCTTGTCATACTGCGCCGAGCGGTAGGTGTACATTTCATTGCTGTAACGGATATTGCCAAAGAGGATGCAGCCGCACAGCACAAACACGCACGCTCTGAGCACCCGGCTGCGCGCAAACAGGCGAATACTCTGCCCATCCTTCGCAGAAAACCTGAGCCGCTCGAGCATGGACAGCAGCGCCGGGTACATCAGAAACAGCGCATGCGCCGTCAGAAAATAGATCTTCTCGTCCTGCGTCAGTATGCTGACCGCCAGCGCCGCGCCCGGAAAGAGAAGAGCGCCCGCTGCAATCAGGAGCACGTTGGGCACCGGCAGCCGCTCTTTCACGGCATACGCCACAAACAGCACGCCGCTCAGGGCGAACAGCCCGATATCGCCCTGCTGTATCGGCGTCAGCCTCACGCCATGCTCGCCAAAGAAAT
The DNA here is from genome assembly GCA_004557905.1 of Clostridiales bacterium. Classification (GTDB taxonomy): domain Bacteria; phylum Bacillota; class Clostridia; order Christensenellales; family Aristaeellaceae; genus Ventricola. Next base: position 15,896 of record SFFH01000028.1, read on the forward strand.
AACCGGCAAAGCTCTCGTACGCCTTCCGGATTTGCTCCGGAAAGCTCCGCCAGTCCAGGGAGGCCAGCCTGGCCGGGCTGTTGTAGCTGGTCACCGGCGCTACCTCTGCCTGATAATGGATCAGAAGCAGCCGGAACGCCGCACCATAGAGCACCGCCGTCAGCACCACAGCCCCCGCATAGTACAGCCAGCTGCGCGCCTGATGCGCAAAAGCCTTCCGGTCGCTCACCGCCTGCAGCATGGCATACAGCACCAGCAGCAATCCGCCCACAAGCGCATAGCTCTGATACAGCCCCATGGCCGCGGCAAAGCATCCGCCGGCCAGCAGCATGCCCACCGGATTCGGCATCCGGATCACCGCATACGCGCCGGCACAGGCGAGCAGCAGCGCCATGGCCAACGCATCCGACACATACGGGAAGACCATGGTCATGCAGGTCATCGTCGCGTTTGCCGACAGAAAGCCCGCCGTCATCAGCGCCAGCCACCGATTGTCCACCTCGAACAGATCGTTGACCAGAAATGCCGCGATGCCGATATACAGCATGCTGAGCATGCCGCTGAACCACGGCATGGTGTATTCGCCGTGCAGCTTGCCATAGGTCGGCTGCATGAACCGCCCCAGCGAGACCTCCCAGATCCCGGCAAAGCTCGACACATAGTTCACACCGTCATGAATCGGCGCAAAATTAAAGTATGCAAACGCATGCGCCGCCATGCAGAACACGAACGCGCCCAGCAGCGAATACCGCAGCCGCATCATCGAGCGCTCGCTCCGAAGGCCCGTGCATACGCCTTTCGCATCGTCGATCCATCTGCGGATAAGCCGCGGAAATACACAACGCATAAGCTTTCTCCTCATGGCCGGACATGCCGCCGTCATGACCGGTCCGTTTTATCCAATGCCTGCGCCATCTGCTCCAGCCGTCTGAGCCGGTGGTTCACGCCGCTCTTGCCCACCGGCGGGTCGCACATCTTTCCCAGCTCCTCCAGGGAGACCTCCGGGTTTAAAAGCCGCAGCTTCGCCGTCTGCAAAAGCGCCGGCGGCAGGCTGCTTTCGCCCACCGCGCCAATCAGCCGCTCAATCGCCTGTGTCTGGCGCGAGGCCGCGATCACCGCGCGCTCCATGTTCGCGCTGTCGCAGTTTGTCGCGCGGTTGGCGTTGTTGCGCAGCTCCTTGCGGATGAACGCGTCCTCCATCGCAAAGCGCGCGCTCTGCGCGCCGATGATGCTCAGCATGTCCGTGATTGCGCTCTGCCCCTTGAGGTACACGAGCGACATCTGCCGCCGCTTCGTATGGTGCGCCTCCAGGTCAAATCGGGCGATCAGCCTCTGCAGCGCCGCGGCGAACGCCTCGTCGCCCAGCACGAACTCCAGATGGTATTCCTTCTGCGGATCGGTCACCGAGCCGCAGGCCAGGAACACGCCGCGCAGGAACGCCATCCGGCAGCACTTGCGCACCGTGACCTCGCGCGGCACGCCGCGCCGCTGCGCCACCGAAATGCCGCAGCCCTCCAGCACGAACGACGCCTCGTCGCCACTGATCTCGATGCGGTGCGCGCTGCGTCCGCCCAGGCGCGCGCGCTGCAGGGTGATGAGCTCCGGCTGCACGTCAAACACGTCGCGCAGGAGCCGGAACGCCCGCCGCGCGACCGCCGCGTTCTCCGTCTCAATGGACAGCCGCTTCTGGCCGCCGCCGCGGTAGATCACCGAGCCGGCTGAGGACACGATGCCCGAGAGCTCCGCAAGCAGGCAGCACACGCTCTCCGGCTCCAGCCGGCACAGCTCCTCCTTGGTATCCGATGAATAGGACATTTCCTGTTCCTCTTCCATGTTGTGATGCTTTCTGCAGGGGCCTCACCCGCCCTTCGGGCTCCTCGCCAAAGGGGAGGACACAGTCATCCAACCTTCCCCTCTGGGGAAGGTGGCCCGCCGCAGGCGGGACGGATGAGGTTTCAGTCGTCCCTTCTTCTGCTGCCGGAGAGCAGCACCAGGCGCAGAAGCTGCAGAACCGCCTGCAGCGCGGCCGCCACATACGTCAGCGCCGCGGCGGAGAGCACCGCCTTCACGCCCTTGACCTCGTCGTCCGGCAGATAGCCGCCGGCGAGCACCGTCACCGCGCGGCTGCTGGCGTTGAATTCCACCGGCAGCGTCACCAGGTAAAACAGCACGGAGAACGCAAAGCAGAAGATGCCGATCTTCGTCAGCGGCTCCCAGCTCATGATGAGGCCCAGCATGAACAGCGGAATCGCCATGCCGCTGCCGATGTTCGCCACCGGCACCAGATTCGCGCGGATGCGCATGGGCTTGTAGTCCTGCGCGTCCTGGATCGCGTGGCCCGCCTCGTGCGCCGCCACGCCCAGCGCCGCGATGGACGTGGAGCCGTACACCTCCGAGGACAGGCGCAGCACGCCGTTCTCCGGGTCGTAGTGATCCGTCAGGCTGCCGGACACGCGCTCGATTGCCACGTCGCCGCAGCCGTTGCTGTCAAGAATCGCGCGCGCAATTTCCGCGCCCGTCATGTGGATGCGCGAGGGCACCTGCTTCCAGTGGCTGTATGTCGACGACACCTTGAACTGCGCGTACAGCGCCAGGAGCAGGCCCGGGATCAGCAGCAGATAGGTCGGATCATAGTAGTAGAACATTGCCTTTTTTCCTCCAAATCCAAGCGTTTCAGCTTATTCCTAGGATACCCGATTTCAGGCTGCCGGGCAAGAGGAAATGTCCGAAAACCCGGATTTGCCGTCTCATTGATTCAGTCGGACAGCTTCACCACGGCCACGCCGTCCACGAGGGCGACCGAGCCCTTCTCCGGGAAGGACGGCATGGCCGCAACCGCCTCCTGCCGCGCGATGTGCTCCGCCTCCTCCGCCTGCACGATCGGATAGCCCAGCACGTCCCTCAGGTACATCCAGAACGTATCGCTGAACGTGATCGCGTAGTTTTCCTCCGAGCCGTTGAAGCGCTTCGTGTACGCGAACGCCGGCTTGTCCTGGTTGAGCTGCGACGCGTCGAGGCTGCCCGCGAACGCCACGGGCGTCTCCCCGACCACATAGCCCTCCGTCTGCTCCAGCCGGTCCAGCACACGCGTCATCACCGAGAGCGTGGAATCGATCTCGAGCTCCTTCTTGAGGTAGAGCTGATTGGCAAACACCGTCTTGTCAAAGAAAATCAGCGCGAGCAGCAGCGGCAGCGCCATCGCCGCGCCACGCCGGATGGGCAGACGGGCCGAGCCCGCACCCTCGGGTCCCAGGAGCGAAAGCGCCTGCTCCGTGACGGCGACAGCGTAGACGTTGACCAGACAGTAGGAGTAGAGCATCAGCTCATGATAGCCGCCCCGGTAGATCATAAAAATGCAGTTGATGCCCAGCGGCAGCAGCAGCAGGATGACCAGCGCCGCCGCCGTTTCCAGCGGGCGCAGCCGTTTTTTGATCATCACCGCCGCCGTCGCGCCCAGCGCCAGCAGCAGCACACACGCCTGCGCGAGCTTGACGACCGCGGCGTTCCGGCTCTGAAGATCCCGCAGAAAACCAAAGGGCTGCACATAGGTCTGCCAGAGCATCTGCGCAAATGTCGCCTCGCCGTAGTCAGCCATGTGCATCAGGCCGTTGTGCGAATTGGAGGCCTCAACCCCCGTCACCGCCAATGCGAGCCTGTAGCCGGCAAGGTACAGCGCCATGCCCACGCCGAGCGCCAGCGCGCACTTTGCGCACCGCAGCGCAACCGGCAGCACGCGCTCGCCCCGCAGCAGATCCAGCAGCGCGACGATCATCACCAGCGCGATGTACGCCTGAATGAAGCTCTGATACAGGCCCGCGGAGGCTGCCAGCAGCAGCGGGCTGGCCGCCAGTCCGGCATAGCGCGTGTTCAGGCACAGATACGCCGCGCCGACCGCCAGCAGCAGCGCCAGCATGAACGTGTCCGTCTCGTGGATGAAGCCCGTGTTTGCGCTGATGATCGCCTGGCTCGAGGTCATCACGCCCGCGATGAGCAGCGTCGCCAGATTGCCCGTCACCCGCGTCATGCGCAGCACCAGGACCACGGAAATTCCCAGCCACAGCCAGGTCATCAGGCCGACCAGGTACGGCGCGGCGACATACCCGCGCAGCTTCCAGTATACCGGCTGCATGTATCGCCCGAGCGAGACCTTCCACTCGAAATCCGTCGGCGCAGCAAAGGCCAGCGCGTCATGGGAAAAGCCCAGCGATACAAAGCGGAAGCCGTGCATGATCAGCAGGAACGCCAGCGTATACAGCATGGCCCGCCTGGTCTGACGGCTCATGGGGACAACAAATTTATCCATCGTCATTTGCTCCAATTCAACTTATTGCACTGCGCAAAGCGAAGAGGGGTTCTGCGTCCCCGACGCATTCTCCCCCCATGGCAAAAATAGCAGGAAGCCGCCTTCCTGCTATTTGCCTTTTCCTTAATGCACGATGCCGTTGAGGACGAAGCCCGCGTCCGCGTCAACGGTGATGACCATGCCGGACTTGAGCATGTGCACCGACAGGCCCGTGCGGTCCATGAACAGCGGGATGCCCAGCGCCTGGCAGGTCACGCAGGCGTGGCAGTTCTCGTCTGTGCTCTCCACGATGACAGCCGCGGCCTTGCGCATGTAGGGCAGCATCTCGCGGGCGGTCATCTTGGTGACGATGATGTCGCCCTCCTTGAAGTCGCTCTCCAGGTCAGCCAGCGTGGTCACGTTGCAGACATGGCCGCTGACCTTGCCCTCGCCCACGCCGATGCCGCGCAGCAGCACGTTGCCGACGATGTGCGCCTTGATGAGGTTGGTCGTGCCGGAGACGCCCGCCGGAACGCCCGCGACCACGATAACCACGTCGCCGGTCTTGACCAAGCCCGCGCTGTGCGCGACCTCGACCGCCGCGTCGATCATCTGATCGGAGTTCTCCTGCATCTGCATGTGCGCCGGGATCACGCCGCGGGAGAGGCCCAGCTGATGATAGGCGTGCTCGCTCGGGGTCGGCGCGATGATCGGGCAGTCCGGATGGAAGCGCGCGACCATGCGGGCCGTGGAGCCGGAGTTGCTCGGCGTGATGATCGCGGAGGCATGGAGCTGCTCGGCCATCTGGCAGCAGGCGAAGGACACCGCGTTGGCGACGGTGTGGGCCGTGGCGTCGCGGATGGCCTCCTGCGTGACCGCCTTGAAATCGCGGTTCTTCTGGCCCTCGATGTACGTCGCGATGCGCACCATGGTCTTCACGGCCTCCAGCGGGTACTTGCCCGCCGCTGTCTCGCCGGAGAGCATGATGGCGTCGGTGCCGTCGATGATCGCGTTGGCGACGTCGCTGGCCTCCGCGCGGGTCGGGCGCGGGTTACGGATCATGGAATCGAGCATCTGCGTCGCGGTGATGACCGGCTTTCCCGCCACGTTGCAGCGCTTGATGAACGCCTTCTGCAGCACCGGCACCTCCTCCATGTCCACCTCCACGCCCAGGTCGCCGCGGGCGACCATGATGCCGTCGGACACCTTGAGGATGTCGTCGAAATTGTCCACGCCCATGCGGTTCTCGATCTTGGAATAGATCTTCACATGGCTGCCGTTGTTGTCGTCGCACAGCTTGCGGATGGTCAGCACGTCGCTGGCGCGGCAGACGAAGGACGCGGCGATCATGTCGATGCCCTGCTCGATGCCGAACAGGATATCCGCGCGGTCCTTTTCGCCGATGGACGGCATCTGCAGATCGACGTCCGGCACGGAGATGCCCTTGCGGCCGCCGAGCGTGCCGCCGTTAATCACGCAGCAGACGATGTCCGTGCCGTTCTCCACGCGCACGACGTTCATCGCCAGCAGGCCGTCGTCAATCAGTACGCGGACGCCGGGCCTGACCAGCTCCGCCATCCTCGGATAGGTGATGGAGACCTCGTGCTCGTTGCCCTCGACCTCGCGGCTGGTCAGCACGAATTCCTGACCGGCCTCCAGCTCCACCTTGCCCGCCGCCAGCGTCTTGGTGCGCACCTCCGGGCCCTTGGTGTCCAGCAGGATGCCCACTGGGATGCCCTTTTCCTCGCGCAGGCGCTTGATGCGCTGGATGCGCTCCGCCTGCTCCTCGTAGCTGCCGTGGGACATGTTCAGGCGGCAGACGTTCATGCCCTCGTCCATCAGCCTGCTCACCATTTCGTCGTTGTCGCTCGCCGGGCCCAGCGTGCAGACGATCTTCGTCTTCCTGATCATTGGGGAGTACCTCCTCATGTTATGCTTTTTATGTTGATATCCTATCGTGTAGCCCGCCGCTTACGGCGGGGATTGCCGTTATCGTTTGGTCACCGTCATGTGCACCTGGCAGGCAAACGTCCTGCCTGCGGGCAGCACCATCAGGCCGCTCTCGTCGATCAGCCCCTGCGCGTGCATGTTGATGAAGTTGGTGGCGCAGGTCTGCGGCTCGATGCAGAAGCCGTTGCGGTTGTGCGGGGTGAAGACAACCGCGTTGCGCAGGCAGTCCGAGCCGCCGATGTGCACGATCACGTCGTCATACAGGATCTGCGCCTCGCTGTCCGCCGTCATGCCGCGGAACACGGTGTCCAGGTACAGGCTTTCCACGCTGTGGAAGTCGTCCCAGATCGTCGTGCCCTCACCCGAGGGCAGGATGCGGCCGCTGGGGATCATGTTCTCATCCGCCTCATAGTAGCGCCTGACGGGCACCCTGATGAAGCAGCGGCTGGCGTCGCCGCGCTTGGAGAAGTACGGATGCACCGCGAAGCCGAACGGCATGCCGGTGCTGTCCTCGTTCACGGCCTTCACGTCCATGTGCACGCCCGCGCTGTCCAGTGTGTAGGTGACGCAGAGCGTGCAGTCCCACGGCCAGCCCTCGAAGATGGAGCCCTCCTTGCGGATCTCGATCTTCGCCGAGCAGCGCGCGCAGTCCTCACCGGCGTACAGCTCCGTCACGGTGAACGGCTCGTCCTTCACCAGGCCGTGAATCAGCACGGGCTCGCCGCGCTTCTTCATCGTGTGCGTTTCGCCCGCCCAGGTGTAGGTCGCGTCCTTGACGCGGTTGGGCGTCGGGAAGAGGATCGGGTTGCCGTACTTGGTGCCAAAGACGGTGATGTCCGCCGGCTCCATGAAGATTTCCTTCCCCTCGTACGTCCAGAAATACAGGTTGAAGCCGTTCACCGGCAGGATGCGTATCTCGTGGCCCGCGCCCGCCATCGTCACGATCTCATACCCCTGGCCCTCGTAGATTCCCTTGGTTGCGGTAAACATGATACGCATCTCCTCTGTATTGTTGATATTTTCTTTCATTCTGCGCGAAGCGTAGAAGGGGTTCGGGGACAATGTCCCCGAGCAGGTTTGGGCGGCAGCCCAACGTTCCTCATACCCCCGTCCCGTCGAACGCCGGCACGAACGCCTCGCTGGCGGAGCTGAGCTCCTGCCGGTAGCCCGTCAGCCCGATCAGCTCCATATGGGCCAGCACCCGCTCGTATTCCTTCTTTTTCAGCCGACGGTTCATGCCCGGCATCTGAAGCGCCTTGCCGAAGGGCACATACTGCCCCATCAGCGACACCGCCGCGCCGGGGTACTCGTCCGCGATCAGGCTCAGAATCCGCATGCTGTCGCTGGTCAGCCCCGGCAGCACCAGATGCCGGATCTGCGTGCCGCGCAGCATCATGCCGTCCGCGTCGTACACCGCCGGGCCCGTCTGGCGCAGCATCTCGGCAATGGCCGCCTGCGCGACCTCAGGATAGTCCGGCGCGCCGGAGAGCAGCTTCGCCATCTGCTCCGGCAGATAGATATCGACATAGCCCTCGAGCATCCGCAGCGTCTTAATCGTCTCGTAGCCGCTGGAGTTGTACACGATGGGAATCTTCGGGCGGTAGAGCTCAAGCGCCCGGATCACCTGCGGTACGAACTGTGCCGCCGTCACCAGATTGATGTTGTGCGCGCCCTGCATTTCCAGCTCGCGGAAGATCTCCGCCAGACGCTGCACGGTCACGTATTCGCCCGCGCCGCCGTGGCTGATCGCCTCGTTCTGGCAGAAGATGCACTTGAGCCCGCAGCCGGAGAAGAACACCGCGCCGCTGCCGCGCGTACCGCTGATGCACGGCTCCTCCCACATGTGCAGGCCCGCGCGTGCGATTTTGGGCAGCGTGCCCACGCCGCATACGCCGTGTCCCTCGGTCTCCCCGCGCTCGACGCCGCAGCCTCTCGGACAGAGCGTGCAGCCCTGAATGCTCATAGGTCGATGAACTCCTCAAAGCGCGGCAGAATGCCGATGCCGTCCGGGAAGTGCGCGGCGAACTGCGGAATCGCGTGGCTCGGGAAGGAGTTGCCCTCGATGAACACCGGGCCGTCCTCCGTGATGGCCACGTCCCAGGCGACGAAGCGCACCTGCGGCACCACGTGCATCGCGTTCAGGCACATCGTCTTGACGTCCTCCCAGTAGGGAATCTGCGTGCCGGGAATTTTCGTGCCGGTCATCGGGTGGATTTCGTAGGTCTCGCCCGCCTTGTTCGCGCCCACGCCGGTGATCACGCCGGTCTCAATGTCGACCGGCGCGGCCATGCCGCCGCAGTCCACGTTGTCCATCACCTTGCCGTTGCCGATGCGGATATACGCGTAGACGATGCCCTCCTTCTTGTCGCCCAGCAGCGTCGCCACGCGGATGGTGTTGACCGAGGTGGGGCACAGCGCCGCGATGGCCGGATGCTGGATGACCTTGTCCTCCACGATGCCGATGCCGGCTTCCCTCAGGCGCTGATAGAGCGCCTTGGGATCGCCATACTCCTCCGGCGTGCACTTGAGGATACCCTGCCCGCTGGAGCCGTCGATCGGCTTGCAGATGATGTCGCCGCGGCCTTCGAGAAACTTGGCAAAGTCCTCCTCGCTGGCCTCCAGAAGGTTCAGCCAGCCGCGCTTCACCTGCGCGCTAAAGAGCTGGTTGAACTCGGTCTTGTTGTCAAAGAAGTGCCAGAACTTCTTGTCGTTCATCCTCGCCACGATGCTGTTGGAGATGCCGCGGGTGATCTGCGTCGCGCGCTGTGCATCGTTCAAACGGTACATCTCCGCGATCTTGTAGTCGATGTAGCCCGCATTGTACCGGGCCGCGCACTTGGCCATGTCGGAAAGCAGCCAGATGCGGCTCTTGCCGGTCTTCTTGTGCAGCATATTCGCCGTTTTGAGCATCGCGCCATAGTCCATTTTCGCGGCGCGCTTCATCATATAGGAAAGCCTGCCCATCTCATAAGCCTCGATTCTGTATCGTGTTCGTTTTGCGGTTTGGCAAGCCATTCATTCTGCGCACACCGGCAGTGCGCAAAAGCGGCCGGCGCCCTCGCGCCGACCGCAGTTTTTCATTGACAGACATCGGAAAACAGCGTACAATGTAGGCAGGTAGAGAGCCGTTTGCGTGGGAGCTCTATCTCAGCCGATCTGGGCTAAAATCGATTGACCACCGGGCAGCGGCATCTGTCCGGTGGTTTCATATTATCCGCGGTTCTTCTTATCCACTGCGACAAGCAGCGTAAGGAACGTCAGAATGATCATGATCAGCTCATAATCCGTCATATGAACGCCCCCTTTCACATTTGTACGCGGCTGTGAAGGAGGCCCGCCGGCAGCACCACCTGCCTACGCCATCAGCATAGCATAAAACGCCCCGTAAATCAATAAAAAACGAGCCCCGCAAAGGGACTCGCTTTGTTTTGCTTGTGAGCGTTTCTGCCGCGATCTATGTGAATAATCTGTGGTCAATTACTCGAAGATCTTGGTGACGACGCCGGAGCCGACCGTACGGCCGCCCTCACGGATAGCGAAGCGCAGCTTCTCTTCCATGGCGATCGGGGTGATC
>SFFH01000085.1 GCA_004557905.1 Clostridiales bacterium
CGGCTCGCGGCCCTTCTCCTGCAGGAGCTGGCGGCTGACGCGGATGAGCTTGTTGATCGTCTCGACCATGTGCACCGGAATGCGGATGGTGCGCGCCTGATCGGCAATCGCGCGGGTGATCGCCTGGCGGATCCACCAGGTCGCATAGGTGGAGAACTTGAAGCCCTTGGTGTAGTCAAACTTCTCCACGGCCTTGATCAGGCCCAGGTTGCCCTCCTGAATCAGGTCCAGGAACAGCATGCCGCGGCCGACATAGCGCTTGGCGATGGAGACGACCAGGCGCAGATTCGCCTCGGCCAGCTTCTTCTTCGCCGCCTCGGCGTCCGGGCCGCCCTCGAGCATCTTCTTGGCGATCTCGATCTCCTCGTCCGCGGTGAGCAGCGGCACCTTGCCGATCTCCTTGAGGTACATGCGCACCGGGTCGTCAATGCTGATGCCCTCCGGCACGGACAGGTCAAGCTCCGGCTCCACGGTCTCCTGCGCGGCGGCAATCGCCTCGTCCTCGGAGCTGCTCACGATGCTGACGCCCTCGGCCTCCAGCGTTTCAAAGACCGCGTCAATCGCATCTGCATCGATATCCAGCTCGCTGAGCTTGTTCATCACTTCCTGATAAGAGATCGTCTTCTTTTCATTGCGCGCGAGATCGAGGATCTCCTTGACCTTCTGCTGCGCCTGTTCACGTGTCAGTGCCATAAGAAGTCATTCCTTTCTTCCGGCCGTCTGTCTTTCCTTCGTCAGTTCCTGTATCTTCAAAAGCGTTCTGCGCTTGTCTTCGCCCGTCTGATGGCCAAGCTCCTGCTGAAGCGCCGCGATCTTCTCCTCAATGCGCTTCCTGTGCAGGATGCGCAGACAGTCGCCTGCCATGCGCAGCTGCCCTTCCTCGCCCGCGCCGCTGTCCTTTTCAAGCAGTCTGGCCGCGCGCGCGCGTTCGTTTTCGTCGTCAATCTCCTCGAGGATCGCACCCGGCGTCATGCCGTCGATGAGCTTTTGTGCCATCGCGCGCCGCTCTTCGGAGATAAAGTCGTCCGCCGTCACCGTTCCCGGCTCGATGCGCTTTTCCGCCAGCAGCAGAAGGAGCTGCCGCTCCGCGGCGGCCGTCTCGGTGTCCACGCCTTCGAGCTTTTCCTCCAGCGGCCGGGCCGCGTGGCGGTACGTCCGCTGCTGCTCCTGGCTGAGCAGCTCCGTGCGGCCGATCTGCGCCAGCAGCACGTCGCGCGGAAAGCCGGTGGCCACCATGAGCTCCTTCACATAGTTTTCCAGCTCAACAGGCTCCTTCACCTTCGCCAGGTATTTGGCGCAGGCGATGGCGTACGCAGTACGTCCCTCCTGGGTGGACAGGTCGTGATGCTGCGCTTCCTGCTTCATGCGGTAGGTCGTCGCGTCCATCGGGTCCAGGCTGTCCATGGCCTGCGGCCCGCGCTGGCGGATGTATTCGTCCGGGTCCAGCCCGTCGGGAAACACGAGCACGCGCGCCTTCACGTTTTCCTCGTCGAAGATCTCCAGCGCGCGCAGGATCGCCTTCTGGCCCGCAGCGTCGCCGTCGTAGGATACCCAGATTTCCGGCGCATAGCGCTTGAGCATTCTCGCCTGCTCGATCGTCAGCGCGGTGCCCAGCGTCGCGCAGACGCCCGGCACGCCCGCCTGCGTCAGCGCGATCACGTCCATATAGCCCTCGACCAGGATCACGCGCTTCAGGCCCCGCTGCTTCTTGAGCAGGTTGGCCGCAAACACACCCAGCCGCTTGTTGAACACCGGCGTATCGCCCGTGTTGAGGTATTTCGGTTTGATGTCGCCCAGCGCGCGCCCGCCGAAGCCCAGCACGCGCCCCTGCGCGTCGATGATCGGGAAGATCGCGCGCTGGCGGAACATGTCGTAGACCCGCCCGTCGCGCCGCACCGAGATGCCCGCGCGCACCAGCTCGTCGTCTGTAAAGCCCAGCGCACGCATGGCCTGCGTCGCGCCGTCCGACCTTGCGGGCGTGGAGCCCAGGCCGAACATGCGGATCGTCTGATCGTCCAGCCCGCGGCCATACAGATACGAGAGGATCTGCGCGTTTTCCTTCTTCCAGAGCTCGCTGTGAAAATAGCGCGCGCACTGCCTGTTCGCCTCGTAAAGCCGCTCCTTTTCGCTGCGGCTCGCCGCGTCCTCGCGGCCGGCGATCATCTCCGGCAGCTCCATGTGGTTCTGCTCGGCCAGCAGCTTCACCGCGTCGGCAAACTCCAGATGCTCCATCTCCATCACAAAGGTGATGGCGCTGCCGCCTGCGTGGCAGCCGAAGCAGTAGTACATCTGGCGCTGCGGATTGACGGAAAAGGACGCCGTCTTCTCCCCATGGAAGGGACACAGCCCCCAGTAGCGCCCGCCCTTGGGGGTCAGGTGCACATACCGGGAGACCACAGAGACGATGTCGGAGCGTTCGCGCAGCTCGTCAAGCCACGCCTGCGGAAACCTCAACGTCCTTCACCGTCCTCTCCTTTCGCCGAAGCCAAACGGCCCAAATGCCGTCCTATCTTTTTCGCCGCAGCGCGGCGCATTCCTGCAAGCGATCTGCACTTTTTTCGGGAAAAAGTCCTTACTTTCATCCAATTCCGTCAAAAAACGGCGGAATAAACAGCTTCTGATAGGTTTTCACTGCATACGCGTCGGTCATGCAGGCGACAAAGTCGCACACGCCGCGCTGGGTGCCCTCGCGATAGACGATCTCCATGTACTCGTTGGGCATCTGTCCCGGGTGCTCCATATAATAGCCCACCAGCTCGGTGACGATGTGATGCGTCTTGCGGCACTCGTTGTTCGCCCAATCGCGGGAATACACGCGCTCGAACATGAACGTGCGCAGCTCCAGCAGCGCATCCCAGATCTCCGGCTCCATCGCCGTCTCGTTTTTGCCCTCGCTGTAGCGCACGACGCTGCGGATCATCGTGTCGATGCGCTCGCCGTGGGTCGCGCCCAGCGTGTGAATCGCATGTCTGGGCAGATCCTCCACGCTCAAAAGGCCCGCGCGCACCGCGTCGTCGATATCGTGGTTGATGTAGGCGATACGGTCCGCCAGGTGCACGCAGCAGCCCTCCAGCGTCCGGGGCTTCACCTTGCCGGAGTGATGCTCGATGCCGTCGCGCACCTCCCAGGTGAGGTTGAGGCCGCGGCCCCCGTTTTCCAGCACCTCCACCACGCGCCGGCTCTGTTCCCTGTGCTCAAATCCACCCTCGATGATTTTGTCAAGCGCGTCCTCGCCCGCGTGGCCGAAGGGCGTATGCCCCAGGTCGTGGCCCATGGCGATGGCCTCGGCGAGGTCCTCGTTCAGCCGCAGCGCCCGCGCCAGCGTGCGCGCCACCTGCGTAACCTCCAGTGTATGTGTCAGGCGCGTGCGGTAATGATCGCCCTGAGGAGAAAGAAACACCTGCGTCTTGCCCTTCAGGCGCCGGAAGGACTTGCAGTGCAGAATCCTGTCCCGGTCGCGCTGGAACTCCGTGCGCATGTCGTCCGTCGTCACGGGCCTTTCCCGGCCGCGGCTCTCACTCGAGAGCGTCGCGAACGGGCTGAGCGTATCGCGCTCCCGCTGCTCAAGCATCGCCTTGATGGTCATCTGCGCCGCCTCCCTTCTTGTTAGCACCACATCGGGGGAACGATTGGGGTTCTGCCCCAACCCCCGCAAGGGACATTGTCCCTTGACCCTTCTTCGCTTCGCGCTTTGATCCGAATTGTTGCTATATGGAAGCATAATTCGACACCGGCGGACAAAAACCTATCGCAGCGCAAAAAATCCCCGCTTCAACTTTTTGGAGTCAAAGCGGGACGTTTATCTTTGCAGATGATTTCAGATTCCGCCGTAGTGATGAAACAGCAGCAGGTCGCCCGCCTTGACGGTGATCCTCGCCTCGTCATCCGTCACCACGTTGCTCACGCCCAGCGGATGCACGAAGTCAAAGGACAGCGCCTCCCGGGAATGATAGTAGAAGCCCGTGAGCGTCACGCCGTGCGCCTCGCTGATGGGGATCAGGGAGATCGTATCGCCCTTCGCGCCGCGCAGCGTGATTTCGCCGTCGATGCGCACGATGCGCACGCGCTCGTCGAGAATCTGCGCGAACGCGCCGCCCTCGTGCGCACGCATGAGCAGCATGAGGTTGGCCAGGGCGTGATCCATGCGTCCGCCCAGCGCGCCGAGGATGGTGATCTCCGTCGCGCCGCGCGAGAGCGCGACCTCCATGGCGTGCCCGCCGTCGGTGTCGTCCTTCTCGCAGGGCAGGCGCTCCATCTCGGTGCTGCCCTCCCGGCGCGCAAGCGTCCCGGCGCTGACGGAGTCCATGTCGCCCAGCAGCAGATCCGGCAGAACGCCCGCCGCCTCAAACGCTTCAAGGCCCCTGTCCGCCGCAATGGTCAGCTCCGCCTCGCCTGCGCAGCGGCGCAGCAGCG
>SFFH01000086.1 GCA_004557905.1 Clostridiales bacterium
GCAAGGTCCTCCGCGGTTGCCGGGCGCATGGTGAAGGTGTGCGTTTCATAGCGCTCCTTCTCCCAGCAGTTGAAGGCGCGCAGTGTGTAGGCGTCGTTCAGCTCATTCTTGCCCAGCGTCTCCGTCTGCCGGTACATCGTCGGTTCGGACTGCTCGTCGTCAAGCGGCATCACCATGCCGCCGCCGGAGAGGCCGGAGGTCAGCCGCTGTTGGGCGTATTGGCCCTCCGCGGGCTGCTCAGTCGCCTTGTCGGGATCGATGAACTCAAACCAGAGTCCGTCGTCGGTCTTCGCAAAGGCCTCTCTGTCTGTGACGGTGAAATCGATGATCGCGTAGATGTCCTGCGGCTTGACCTCAATCGTCAGCCGGTCGACGCGCACGCCGACGCTCGGATACTCGATTGGCTCACAGCTCACATAGACGTTTGGAATTTCGCCTTCCACAACCGGAGCGTCCGTGGAAGTCACAGAGGCCATCATCGTGATCGTCGTCTCCAGGGTCTTGCGCGCGGCGTAGTTGGCGTACCCGTCCGGATCGAGCGGCATATCATACGGCATGAGGATGGCCTGGAACGTGACCTCTCGATGCGGACGGTCGTCCGCGTATTCCTCCTGCTGGAAGATCGTCAGCGTGCCGTCCTCGCCGAGGATGTAGTCCATCGAGCCGCCGGTGATGCCCTGCTCTGCGTCGAACGTACAGGAGGTGGCGGCATAGACGGCTTCGTATCCTTCCTCCCCGATCACCTGATACACCGTGCGCATGTCGTTATCACCGTCCATCACATATTCATGGGTCAGGTTGATAAACGGATCGGACAGACAGGTGTCCTCGCCCACCAGCAGGACGTGCTCCGCCTTCGGCGTCACGTCCACCGTCATGCGGGAGGTGCGTCCGTCGTAGTACAGCTCACGGATGCTGACGGTGACCCATTCGTTTTCAAGCTGCGCGACGTCCGTCTGCACATACGTCTGCGCGTCCTCCGGAATGTAGTGATCCACCGCATAGCGATCGACAAAGTCGAGCATGCCCCAGCGGTTGGCCGCCGCGATGGCCGCGGCGCAGAGTGTGACGGCGATCAGTGCAAATGCGACCGCCAAAGTCATCTTCTTTATCATGACAGGTTGATTCTCTTCCTTTCCCTGTGCTGCGCGCAGCGTGCGCTGCATGAGCGCCGCAGAGGCGTGAACGCCGTCCGTTTCCCTGCGCAGCCTTTCGGCAAGCTCCCTTCGCGTCATGCGTCCACCTCCTCGCCTAGCGCCTTCTTCAGCAGCGCCCTTGCCCGGCGCAGCCTGGTCGATACGGTATTGACAGGGAGATGCAGCGTTTCGGCGATCTCCCCCAGCTTCATGTCCCGGTCGTAATACAGCACGATCACCTCGCGGTACTTGCCCGGCAGCGCGAGCACCGCGTCGCGCACCGGCACGGCGTCCGGCTCCTGCGGCGCGGCCAGGTCAAAGAGCGCCTCGACCGGCTCGCTTCTTTTCATCAGGCGGAACCAGCCGCTGCGCAGCATGTCCCGGCAGGTGTTGACCGCGATGCGGGATAGCCACGTCTTTTCGCTGCTTTCTCCCCGGAAGGCATCGCGGCCCTTCCACGCCTTGACAAACGTCTCCTGAAAGGCGTCCTCTGCCAGCTGCCTGTCGCCCAGGTACAGCAGACATAGCCTCAGGATATCGTCGCCATAGCAGGCGATCATCTCCTCGATGTTCAAGCCGCTCATCCCTTCTTCCTCCGACCGGACCTTCTTCTCTGCGCGCGTTCTTTCGTGTTCATCCCTATAGACGCTCGGGCCCGCTGTTTTCGTTCATTCCGCCGGAAAAATTTTGCAAAACCGATTGACATGCTCTCCTGGCTGTGCTATACTTCATTACGTTAAAGCGCTAACACAATAAAGCAACTCGAGAGGGGTACCGTTTATGAAGAAGATTTTCGCGCTGCTGCTCGCCGCCATGCTACTGCTCACCTGCTCCGCCCTGGCGGAGGACGACGGTCTGGCCAATGTGATGGCCAAGGGCAAGCTGATCATGGGCTTTGACGAGGCCTATCCGCCGATGGGCTTTGTGGATGAGAACGGCGTGCACGTCGGCTTTGACATCGACCTGGCCCGCGAGGTCTGCAAGCGCATGGGCGTCGAGCTCGTGCTGCAGCCGATCTCCTGGGACGCCAAGGAGCTGGAGCTCAGCGGCGGCAACATCGACTGCATCTGGTCCGGCCTGACCATCACTGACGAGCGCAAGGAGCAGATGCTCTTCACCATGCCGTACCTGGCCAACGAGCAGATCATGGTCGTCATGGCCGATTCCGGCATCGCCTCTATGGCCGATCTGGCGGGCAAGGTGCTGGGCACGCAGGCCGGCTCCGCGTCCGTGGACGTGCTGGAGGCCAACCCGGAGCTCAAGGCTTCCCTGGCTGAGATCGCGCTGAGCGACGACTTCGTCGCGGCGCTGATGGACCTCAAGCTCGGCGGCATCGACGTGCTGCTGATCGACTCCGTCGTTGGCAACTACTACATCGCCCAGCAGGACGATCCGTCCGCGTTCGCCGTGCTGCCCGAGGTGCTGCAGGCGGAGGAATACGGTATCGCCGTGCGCAAGGGCGAGCAGACGCTGGCCGACGCGATCAACCAGCAGCTCATCGCCATCCAGGAGGACGGCACGCTCGATACCATCCGCGCGGCATGGTTCGCCAACGATGTGACCACCGTCGCCAAGTACGCGGCCGAGTACAAGAAGTAATTTCCTCCCATATGAATGAGGCTGTAATGGTTGTTACAGCCTCATTCCGCGTTTCATCATTTCACTCCTCCGGTTTGCCCAAGATGCCGGAAGGAGTCAGCAGCTGAGAGGTATTCATGCGGTATTTCAACAATCCCGAGGCGTTCATGAAGCTCATGGCCTCCATGCAGAGCGGCATCGTGGCCACGCTCACCATCTTCTTTGCGACGCTCATCTTCTCCATCCCGCTGGGCATGGTCATCGCGCTGCTGCGCATGAACCGGCGCAGGATCATCAGCGTGCCCGTGTCGCTGTACATCCTGGTGATGCGCGGCACGCCGCTGATGCTGCAGATCTTCGCCATCTACTTCGCCATCCCCATGCTCACCGGCACGAATCTGAACCGCATGACGGCGACGATCCTCGCGTTTTCGCTCAACTATGCGGCGTACTTCGCGGAGATCTTCCGCGGCGGCATCATGGCGATTCCCGTCGGCCAGCACGAGGCCTGTCAGGTGCTGGGCTTCACGAAGATGCAGACGTTCTTCCACGTCGTGCTGCCGCAGGTGGTCAAGCGCGTGCTGCTGCCCGTCTCCAATGAGGTCATCACGCTGGTCAAGGATACGTCCCTGGCCAACATCATCGCCGTGGGCGAACTGTTCCGCGCAGCCAAGAACGAGGCCAGCCGCACCGCGTCGGTGGAGCCGCTGTTCGTCGCGGGCCTGTTCTATCTGCTGATGAACGGCGTGGTCACGCTCGTGTTCAGCTACCTGACCCGCCGCATGGACTACTACAAGGACTGAGGAAGGAGGTTTCCCATGCTTCAGGCGATCAACGTTCACAAGTCATTCGGCAAAACCGGCGTCCTCAAGGGCGTGTCCGTGCGCGTCTCCCGCGGCGAGGTCGTCGCGATTATCGGCCGCAGCGGCTCGGGCAAGTCCACTCTGCTGCGCTGCATGAACAATCTGGAAACCGTGGACGGCGGCGAAATCCGTATCGGCGGCGAGGCGCTCGTCTCCCCCGGCCCGGACGGCAGGCCCGTCTACAAGAAGGACGGGGAGCTGCGCGCGCTGATGCTCAAAATGGGCATGGTGTTCCAGGACTACAACCTCTTTCCGCACTACTCCGTCCTCAAAAACCTCACCGCACCGCAGATGCTGGTCCTAAAGCGCAGCGCGAAGGAGGCCCGGGAGAAGGCGATGGCGCTGCTTGCCAAGGTGGGCCTGGAGGAAAAGGCGAACGAGTATCCCTGCAACCTCTCCGGCGGCCAGTGCCAGCGCGTGGCCATCGCGCGCGCGCTGTGCATGGACCCCGAGATCCTGTGCTTTGACGAGCCGACCAGCGCGCTGGACCCGCAGCTGACGCAGGAGGTGCTCTCCGTCATCCGCGCCCTGGCCGAGGAGAAGCGCACGATGGTCGTCGTCACGCATGAGATGAACTTCGCCCGCGACGTTGCCGACCGCGTCATCTACATGGAGAATGGATTGGTCGTCGAGGACGGCCCCGCACAGGAGGTGCTCGGCGCAAACAGGAGCGAGGCCATCCGGGCGTTCGCGGGAGAGGCGAATTACTGACGGATACTTATACCAGATCATATTAAGGGAGCGAATGTAAGCGAAGACCTCATCCCCTCGCTCCGCTCGGCCACCTTCCCCATAGGGGAAGGCAAGTTTCTTGAGCAGCTACGCAGTAAACCAGCCTTCCCCTTTGGGGAAGGTGGCTTGCCGCAGGCAAGACGGATGAGGTCCTTTGTGCCCTTAATCTCCCTAAAGTACAGTTTACAAGGGACTACACAGGGTAGGTATCTGACGGGAGGGGTGCCGCCAGTCAGATTTTCCATGTGATGTTCAAGCTGTCGCTTGT